>JAJVIG010000064.1 GCA_022072145.1 Pseudomonadales bacterium | reverse complement strand
CCCGGAACGCTGACCGTCGATCCTCGATGAGGTAAGACTACCGACTGGAGAGCCGTATGCGGGAAACCCGCACGTACGGTTCGGAGGGAGGGGGGACCGAACTCAATCGGTCCTTCCTACCCCTATCAAAAACGCATGGTCGCCCACCGCGATCGCGGGGCATGGCGGTTGGGGTTCTGAGGTGCGGGATGGTGGTGCCCAGAGCCGGAATCGAACCAGCGACACGAGGATTTTCAATCCTCTGCTCTACCAACTGAGCTATCTGGGCAGCGGAAGAGGCGCGTATTTAACCCGCTGGCCGCGGCGGGCGTCAAGAAACGCGTTCGTGCATATCAGCCTTGCGGGGGCGGCGCGGGTGGCACGTAGCCCTCGGCGCGCGCGACGTCCCGGTTGTCGAAGAACTTCTGCATCTCCTCCTCGAGGAAGGCACGGGTGCCGCGGTCCATCAGGTTGAGGCGCCGCTCGTTGACCAGCATCGTCTGGTGCGCCAGCCACTCCTGCCAGGCCTGGCGCGACACCGTCTCGAACACCTGCTGGCCGCGCGGCCCCGGGAACGGGGGCTGCGCCAGGCCTTCCATCTCGCGCTGGTACTTGCGGCAGAACACGCTACGGCTCATCGGTCGCTCCAGGCAATCACATCGGGGGCTTCGTGCAGCGCGTCGAGCAGGCGCTTGACCGGTGCGGCGAAGCCGAGGTTTCCGCCGCCCGGTTTGTACCAGATGAGACGGTCGTCCGCCAGCACGTGCGCGGGCACCGCGGGGACCTCGAGGAACACCGGTGTCGCCTCGAGGTGGAAGTGGCTGAAGGTGTGGCGGAACGCGTTGCCGCGCCGCGCGCCGAGTGGTGCCACGCGCACGATGCGGTCGCAGGCGAGCGCCGCGTCCTCGTGCGCGGGGATTTCGGGGAAGCTCCACAGTCCGCCCCAGATGCCGCTCGGCGGCCGCTTTTCGAGCAGCACCGCACCGTCGGCGTCGCGGATCACCAGCAGCTGGCACTGGCGCTCGGGCAGGACGCGGCGGCGCCGGCGTGCCGGGAAGCGCGCCGGGTCACCGAGTGCGCGGGCGCGGCAGCTCTCGGCCAGCGGGCACAGCGCGCACGCGGGGCGGGTGCGCGTGCACAGCGTGGCGCCGAGGTCCATGATCGCCTGCGTGTAGGCGCCGCAGTCCTCCTGCGGCGTGAGCCGTTCGGCCAGTTCCCACAGCCGGCGCTCGGTGGCGGCCTGCGCCGGGTCGCCGTCGATGGCGAACTGGCGCGCGAGCACGCGCTTCACGTTGCCGTCGAGGATCGGGGTGCGCATGCCCCAGGCGATCGCGCAGATCGCGCCGGCCGTGGAGCGGCCGATGCCGGGCAGCGCGGCGAGCGCCGCGGGGTCACGCGGCAGTTCGGCGCCGGCGCCGTCGCGCACCATGCGCGCGGCACGCTGCAGGTTGCGGGCACGCGCGTAGTAGCCCAGCCCCGTCCAGTGGTGCAGCACCTCGTCCTCGGGTGCATCGGCCAGCGCACGCAGGGTTGGGAAACGGCGCATGAAGCGCTCGAAATACGGGATCACGGTGGCCACCTGCGTCTGCTGCAGCATGATCTCGGACACCCATACGCGGTACGCGTCGGGGTCGCGCTGCCAGGGCAGGTCGTGACGCCCGTGCGTGGCGTGCCACGCGAGCAGGCGCGCGGCGAAGCGCGCCGCCGCCTGCGGGTCGTGCAGTGGTTCAGTCACGGTTCAGGAAGCCGCCCAGCTTGTCCTTCAGCTTGTCGCGCAGCTTGTCCTGTACCTTGTCGGTCGCGAGCTGACCGGCGATCTTCGCCAGCCCGTCCTTGTCGATGCCGCACCATTTCTTCGGCTCCTCGTCGAAGGATCCCGCGCAGCGCAGCGGCCAGTCGATCGCGAGCATCCGGCGGCTCATGCGGCACGCCGGGTCGCGTTCGGCCAGGTCATTGGTGACCCGCACGTCCAGCCGCACGTCGAGCCGGCGACGTGGCAGGTCCACGCTGCCGTCGCCGTCCATGCGCATGTTCGGCAGCACCAGCCCCAGTTCCCGGAAACGGCCCACGCCGTCGCGGAAGTCGAGCGCGGTGCGCATGCTCTGCAACCGCGTAACCGGTTCGAAGCTGGCCGTGAGGCTTTCGCGGTTGATCGTCGCGGCGGCCTTGCAGATCGCTTCCTCGGCGCTGAAGTCCTCGATCACGGGGTCGGCGATCGTCAGTTCCACCGGTCCGGCCAGCGAGTCGAGCAGCGCGGCGGTGTCGGTGCCGTTCGCGGTGAGCTGCAGCGAGCCGTCGACGCGTCCGCCGACGCGCCGGGTGTCGGCCGTCACGGCCAACAACTGCGCGAGATCGACGCCGGCCAGCGCCGCGTCGACGGTCGCTCGCGCGCCGCCGTCACGCGCGCCGAGTGCGCCGCTCGCCTTCAGCGTGCCGCCGTAGAGGGTCGCCTGCAGGCGTTCGAGCCGGGCATTGCCGGGCGCGAGCGCAAGCCGTGCCGCGACCTCGCCAAGTTCGAGCGTGCCGCGCTTCAGGCGCCCGACGTTCGCCTCGATCGCACCATCGACCGCAAGCAGCGCGCCGAGCGCGCCAGGACCCCCGGCGTCCGGCGGCGGTTCCTCGGCGTTGCCGGGCGGGATCTCGGGCGGCGGCAGGAAGTAGTCGATGTCGAGCTCCGGGCTCGTGAGCCTGGCGTCGATGCGCCGCTTGCCGCCCAGCCCGAGCTGCACGCGGCCGCTTGCGTCGAAATCGCCCGCCGTGACGGCGAGCTGTTCGAGGCGTAGCCGCTCGGGGTCGTAGTCGTAGTCCGCGACCAGCGTGATGCGGCCGAGCGCCTCGGCGTTCAGCGCCGGCGGCAGGCTGCTGCCGAGCGCGCCGAGCAGGGCGGGCAGATCGAGTTGCTTCAGCGCGAGCCTGCCGTTCGCGACCGCTGCCTGCGGGCGGCTCCAGTCGGCGTTCAGCGAGGCCTCGGCCGCGACGCCGGTGCCGCTGAGCCCCAGTTGCGCGGCCTGCAGCGTGCTGGCGGCCAGATCGAGCATGGCTGCCGGCAACGTGGCCTCGAGCGCCGGCGCGCCGGTGGGCTCCAGGCGCAGCAGCGCATCGGTGATCGCCAGCGTGCGGGTGTTGGCGTCGGCGTTGAAGGTCGCCTGCAGCGCCACGCCGGTCTCGCGCGCCGGGCTGCCGCCCAGGACCCGCGCCTCGGCCTGCACGCGAAACGGCTCGCCGCGCGAATTGATGCCGTCACCGCTCAGCGCCAGTGCCTTCACCTCGAGGCGCGTGCCGTCGCGTTCGTCGCTGAAGCCGAGCTCGGCGTCCTCGATCCGCACGCGCTCGATGTCGAGCGCGAGCGGAGCGGCCGCCGCCCCACCGGCCGCCTGCGCGGCGGCCGCCGGAGGCGCGTCGGCGGACGAGCCGCCCAGCGAGGCCCAGTTGCACTGGCCGCTGCGGTCGCAGGCGGCGGCGAGGCGCAAGCCGACGATGTGCAGCTCGTGCACCTGCAGTTGCTCGCTCAACAGCGACAGCAGCGCCACCCCGAGGCGCAGCTCGCGGGCGCTCGCGAAATCCTGCGGCGCGCCGTGTGGTGTCGTGAGGTGCACGTCGGCGACGTTCAGCGACAGCGCCGGCCACAGCGAGACCGCGAGCGGGCCTTCGATGTGCAGCTCGCCGTCGATGCGGGCGTTGACCAGCTCGAGCAAGGTGCTGCGCAGGCGCTCCTCGTCGACCAGCGCGCGCAGCGCGAACGTGGTGGCCACCGCGAGGACGAGCAGCGCGGCGGCGCTCGCGGCGATCCATTTCAGCAGTGTTTTCATGTCGTCGATGCTCCCGGCAGGATGGCGGGGGGGCAGCCGTGGCCCGATTGTAGCGGAATCGTCCCGCTGAAAAGCCGTGCGCGCTTTCCTATAATCGCTGTCTCGATTCGCCGGCCGCTGGCCCGGGGGCACACACCATGACCGAGCGCACCGCGGAAGTCCGCCGCGACACCCTCGAGACGAAGATCGTCGCGCGTGTGAACCTCGACGGGAGCGGGCGGGCCGAGCTCGCCACCGGCATCCCGTTCCTCGACCACATGCTCGACCAGGTCGCGCGCCACGGTCTGTTCGACCTCGTGGTGCAGGCCGAGGGCGATCTGCACATCGACGACCACCACACGGTCGAGGACGTGGGCATCACGCTGGGGCAGGCGGTGGCGAAGGCGCTCGGCAACAAGGCCGGGCTGGTGCGTTACGGGCACGCCTACGTGCCGCTCGACGAGGCGCTGTCGCGCGTGGTGGTCGACCTGTCCGGCCGGCCCGGGCTCGAGTTCCACGTGCCGTTCGCGCGCGCGCGCATCGGCGAGTTCGACGTCGACCTGTGCCACGAGTTCTTCCAGGGCTTCGTGAACCACGCCGCGGTGACGCTGCACATCGACAACCTGCGTGGCCTGAACGCGCACCACCAGGCGGAGACGGTGTTCAAGGCCTTCGGCCGGGCGCTGCGCATGGCGGTGGCCGCCGATGCGCGCGCCGGCGGCGCCATGCCCTCGACCAAGGGCACGTTGTAGGGCATCGCGATGCAACGCGTGGTGGTGGTCGACTACGGCATGGGCAACCTGCATTCGGTGGCGAAGGCGCTGGGGCGCGTGGCGCCGGAGGTCGAGGTCGTCGTCAGCGGCGAGGCGGCGCTGATCGACGGCGCCGACCGCGTGGTGTTTCCCGGCGTCGGTGCGATCCGCGACTGCATGGCCGAACTCGGTCGCCGCGGTCTGGTCGCGCCGTTGCGCCGCGCGGCCGCCGAGAAGCCGCTGCTCGCGATCTGCATCGGCATGCAGGCGCTGATGGATTCCAGCGAGGAAAACGGCGGCACGCGCTGCCTCGGCATCCTGCCCGGGAGCGTGCGCCACTTCGGTCCGGAGCTGCAGGACGAGCAGGGCAACACGCTGAAGGTGCCGCACATGGGCTGGAACGTGGTGCGCCAGGAGCCGCATCCATTGTGGCGCGGCATCGGGCAGGACGCGCGTTTCTATTTCGTACACAGCTATTACGTGGAGCCGGCGCAGCGCGAACTGGTAGCGGGCTCGTGCGAGTACGGCGTGGATTTCGCTGCGGCGCTGGCGCGCGGCACGCTGTTCGCGGTGCAGTTCCACCCCGAGAAGAGTCACACCGCGGGCCTGCAACTGCTCGCGAACTTCGTTGCCTGGGACGGACGCGATCGGGAGCGCACATGCTGATCATCCCTGCCATCGACCTGAAGGACGGCAAGTGCGTGCGCCTGCGCCAGGGGCGCATGGACGATTCCACCGTGTTCGGCGACGACCCGGTCGCGATGGCGGCACGCTGGGTGCGCGAAGGTGCACGGCGGCTGCACCTGGTGGACCTCAACGGCGCCTTCGCCGGCGAGCCGGTCAACGGCGAGGCGGTGCGCGCGATCACGCGCGCGTTCCCGCAGCTGCCGGTGCAGATCGGCGGCGGCATCCGCTCGCGCGAGATCGCCGCGAGCTACCTCGAGGCCGGCGTGCGCTGGGTGATCGTCGGCACGCTGGCGGTGAAGGATCCGGACTTCGTGGCCGTGCTGTGCCGCGAGTTCCCGGGGCGGGTGATCGTCGGCATCGATGCCCGCGCGGGGCTGGTCGCCACCGATGGCTGGGCCGAGGTGTCGCGCGTCTCCGCGGTCGAGCTGGCGCGCCGGTTCGCCGCCGACGGGGTGGCGGCGATCGTCTACACCGACATCGACCGCGACGGCATGCTGCAGGGCGCCAACGTCGCCGCCACCCGCCACCTGGCCGAGGCGGGTGGCATCCCGGTGATCGCTTCCGGCGGCGTGACCACGATCGAGGACATCCGCCTGCTGGCGCGCGAGGCCGCCCGCGGCATCGTCGGTGCGATCAGCGGGCGCGCGCTGTACGAGGGAACGCTCGATCTGGCGAGCGCGCAGGCCTGGTGCGACGCGCAGGACGGAGGCTCCTGAAATGGGCCTGGCCAGGCGGATCATTCCCTGCCTCGACGTCGACCGCGGCCGCGTGGTCAAGGGCGTGCGCTTCGTCGACATCCGTGACGCCGGTGACCCGGTCGAGATCGCGCGCCGCTACGACGAGCAAGGCGCCGACGAGATCACCTTCCTCGACATCACGGCCAGCCACGAGGGGCGCGACACCACGCTGGCGGTGGTCGAGCGCATGGCCAGCGAGGTGTTCATCCCGCTCACGGTCGGCGGCGGCATCCGCGAGCTGGGCGACATCCGCAAGCTGCTGAACGCCGGCGCGGACAAGGTCGGGATCAATACCGCGGCGATCCAGCGCCCGGAGTTCGTGTACGAGGCGGCGGAGCGTTTCGGTTCGCAGTGCATCGTGGTCGCTATCGATGCGAAGAAAGTGAGCGCTCACGGAGAGCCCTTGCGCTGGGAGATCTTCACGCACGGCGGGCGGCGTGCGACCGGGCTCGACGCCATCGAGTGGGCGCGGCGCATGGTCGCGCTCGGCGCCGGCGAGATCCTGCTCACCAGCATGGACCGCGACGGCACGCGCGACGGCTTCGACCTGGTACTGACGCGCGCGATCAGCGAGGCGGTGTCGGTGCCGGTGATCGCCTCCGGGGGGGTGGGCACGCTGCAGCACCTGGTCGACGGCGTCGTCGAGGGGCACGCCGATGCGGTGCTGGCCGCGAGCATCTTCCACTTCGGGGAGTTCACGATCGGTGAGGCCAAGGCGTACATGGCCGCCCACGGCGTCGAGGTCAGGCTCTGAAAGCGCGCGGGCGGCCCCGCCGCGGCTCAGTGCGTGGCGGCGTGCAGCGAGGCGTAAAAGGTCGACAGCACGCGCGGTTCGGCGAGCTGGATGAAGTCGAGGAAATCCTGCAGGCCCTGCTGGGCTTCGGCCTTGTTCTCGAACGGACCGATCGAGGCCCCTTCGCGTGTTGCGAAGTACCACGCGCTGTTTACCGCGAAGAAGCGGTCGGTGCGCATCGGCACCGCACCCTGCTCGCCACTGCGTGTCTTGTCCATGGCGCCCGTCCGCGATCGATTCATTGGCTATCGTTATGGTTCACTTTCGGCGGCACTGTACGACGAGCCAACGAATCCACGAAAAACTTCGCACGAAATCACGATACAAGTCAATCATCCGGATGAAATCCGTGATCCATCCGGAGCGTGAGCCGCGGGAGCGCCCGCCTGCGGCCGGCCGGCCGCAGGGCGTGCACCTCGCGACAGCGCGATACCTTTCAGCAGGTTGAGCGCCTCGTAGAGCTGGTTGTCCTGTGTGCGCAAACCGGCCGCGGCCGGCGTGGCGCGCCGCTCGCGCCTGCCCTTTTCGGTGGTGCCGTTGCCGTTCTCGAGGTGGCCCGCGAGATCGGCCTCGCTGAGCCTGGGCGCTCCGCCGACGGCGGTGATCTCGGCGCGTTCGACGACGATGTCGGGCGCGATTCCCTGTGCCTGGATCGAGCGCCCCGAGGGCGTGAAGTAGCGCGCGGTGGTCAGTTTGATGGCGCGTTTCTCGCCGAGTGGCAGCACGGTCTGCACCGAACCCTTGCCGAAGCTGTCGGTGCCGACGACGAGCGCTCGCTGGTGGTCCTGCAGCGCCCCGGCGACGATCTCCGACGCCGAGGCGGAGCCGCCGTTGATCAGCACCACCAGCGGGGCGCCGTCCAGGTCGTCACCGGCACCGGCGCTGAAGCGCGAGCGCGCGTTGTCGACCCGGCCCTCGGTGTAGACGATCAGCCCGTCCTCGAGGAAGGAATCGGCCACCTCGACCGAGGCCTGCAGCACGCCGCCGGGGTTGTTGCGCAGGTCGAGCACGGCGCCGCGCAGCCCGCCGTCCTTCTTCAGGCGCATGATCGTGGCGCGCAGGTCCTCGCCGGTCTCGTTCTGGAACTGCGCGACGCGCAGGTACGCGAAGCCGGGCTCGAGCAGGCGCCCGCGCACGCTCTGGACGCGGATCAGATCGCGCGTCAGCGTGACCTCGAGCGGTGCCGCGTGTCCCTCGCGCATCAGCGTCAGCTCGATCTTCGATCCCTTCGCGCCGCGCATTTTCGCGACCGCCTCGTTGATGCCGAGGCCCTTGACGCTCTTGCCGTCGATCTCGACGATCAGGTCGCCGCTCTCGATGCCGGCGGCCTGCGCCGGGGTGTCGTCGATGGGCGCGATCACGCGCACGAAACCGCTCTCGTCGCCGGCGACCTCGAGCCCGACGCCACCGAACTCGCCGGTGGTCGCTTCGCGCAGGTCCGCGAACGCCTCCTCGTCGAGGTACGCCGAGTGCGGGTCGAGCCCGTTCAGCATCCCCTTGATGGCGTTCTCCAGCAGCGTGCGGTCGTCCACCTCCTCGACGTAGGCGTTGCGGATCTGGTCGAACACGTCGACGAACACGCGCAGTTCCGTGAGCGGCAGCTCGCCGGCCTGCGGCGCATCGGCGGTGTCGGCGGCGGGATCCTGCTGGGCGTGACCGGCGCCGGCGCCTAGCGTCAGTGCGAGACCGAACAGGAACGCGACGCTCCGGAGCCGGTGGGTGGGTGCGGTGTACTTCATGGACTCTGCGGTGCCGCGAACGGCGCGGTGGCTGCGTGGTCGCGGCAGTTTGCATGAAGCGCGCGCGGGGCACCATAGGAGCCGCCGCGGTCTGCGGCCGGCCGCCGCGTTTGGTGGGCGCGCGGGGCCGCGTGTATACTCCAGCGCTTTGTTCAGGGGGCGCTCCGCCAGGCGCAGCGCAACTCGACCGGGGTTGGCATGGATCTGTTCATCGAATTCATCGGCGCACGCTGGTATCTGTTCGCCATCGTGATCGTGCTGATGTTCCTGCTCATGAATCACGAACGCCGCCGCGGCGGGCCGAGCATCTCGCCGGCGCAACTGACCATGCTGGTCAACCAGCACGAGGGCGTCGTGGTCGACCTGCGCGAGACGGCGGACTTCCGCCAGGGGCACATCATCGACAGCATCAGCCTGCCGTCGGTGAAGCTCGCCGAGCGCATTGCCGAACTCGAGCCCCACCGCGACAAGCCGGTCGTGCTGGTGTGCAAGTACGGGCACACGGCGGTGGACGCGGCGAAAACGCTCCGGCAGAACGGCTTCACCAGGGTGTTCAAGCTCGGCGGCGGCATCACCGAGTGGCAGAACCAGCAGTTGCCGCTGGTCAGGACCTGAAGCAATGGCGCGGGTGAGGATGTACACCACACGCTGGTGCCCGTACTGCATCGCCGCGCGCGAGCTGCTCGGGCGCCTCGGCGCGGATTACGAGGACATCGACGTCGGCGCCGATCCGGCGCTGCGCGCGGAGATGGAGCGGCTTTCGGGCCGGCGCACCGTCCCGCAGATCTGGGTCGGCAGCCGCCACATCGGCGGTTTCGACGACATGGACGAGCTGCACCGCCAGGGGCGGCTCGAACCGCTGCTCGCCGCCGGCGAGCGCGGCGGCGAATGACAGCGACAACGCACAACACCACCTAGAGGACGAGTCGATGACCGAGCAGGCCCAGCAGCAGTTCGCGCTGCAGCGCATCTACATCAAGGACGTGTCGTTCGAGACGCCGCAGGGGCACGAGGTGTTCCGCCAGCAGTGGAAGCCGCGGGTGAACCTCGAGATGAACACCAAGCAGACACGCATCGACGACAACAACTTCGAGGTCGTGCTGACGCTGTCGGTCACCGCCTCGCTCGAGGAAAAGACCGCCTTCCTCGCCGAGGTGCAGCAGGCCGGCATCTTCTTCGTCAGCGGGCTGCCCGAGCCGCAGCTGCGCCAGGTGCTGGCGACGGTGTGCCCGAACATCCTGTTCCCCTACGCGCGCGAGGCGGTCGACAACCTCGTGGTGCGCGGCAGCTTCCCTCCCCTCATGCTGGCGCCGGTGAATTTCGATGCGCTGTACCAGCAGGCGCTCAAGCAACAGCAGGAGCAGGCGGCCGCCCCCGCGGTCAACTGAGCGCGGGGAAAGGCGGCGCCGCGGCGTTCATTCGCTGCCCGCGAATCCGCTGCGGCGCCACACCTCGAACACCGCCACCGCCACGCTGTTCGAGAGGTTCAGGCTGCGGTTGCCGGGTCGCATCGGCAGCCGCAACACCCGCTGCGGATCCAGCGCGGCGAGCACCTCCGCCGGCAGGCCGCGCGTCTCCGGACCGAACAGCAGCGCATCGCCGGCGGCGAGCGGCGCACGGTCGAAGCGCGTGGCGCCCTGCGTGCTGAACGCGAACAGGCGCTGCCCCGGGTGCGCGGCGCGCCATGCCGCCAGGTCCGGCCAGGTACGCAACGTCACCCACTCGTGGTAGTCCAGTCCGGCGCGCCGCAGCCGTGCGTCGTCCAGCGTGAAGCCCAGCGGTTCGATCAGATGCAGCCGGCAGCCGGTGTTCGCGCACAGGCGGATCACGTTGCCGGTGTTCGGTGGGATCTCGGGCTGGTACAGGATCACGTCGAGCATGGCGCATCCTAACGCGAGACGCCGCGAGGCGCAGGATCTGGGCTTCGAGTTCCCGGGATATGGTCAACGATCGGTTCTCCTGTGCAGTGGGGGGAGGCTGAGGCACCCCGTCTGCGCGCGCGGCTACCCGCTCGGATGCAGAGGAACGCCTCGTCGGTGGGCGTG
>JAJVIG010000047.1:3822-10655 GCA_022072145.1 Pseudomonadales bacterium | reverse complement strand
GCACGGCGTGATCGTCGCCGACGACGAACACCAGCGGCGCTTCGTCGCGCGCACCGCGCCCGGCGACCGCGCCACCGTCGCAGCGCTGCTCGGCGCCGATCGCAGCGGCGCGCGCGTGCGCACGCTGGCGGCCGCCGGTGATACGCTGCACTTCACGCTGGACGACGATCACTGATTCGCAGCGGCCCTGGCCGCGCAAGGGGAACGACGATGTTGCGCCTGTCCAATCTCGATGCGGCGCTGCTGCACGGCGAGACGCCGGAAATGCCGATGCACACCATGGGCATCCTGCTGCTCGAGAAACCCGCACACGCGTTCTGCGAGCGGCTGGAGCGTACGCTGAACGCGCGCCTGCACCTGATCCCGCCGTTCCGGCGCCGCCTCGTGGCCGGTCCGATGCAGATCGGCGACCCGCACTGGATCGAGGACCCCGACTTCCGGCTCTCGAACCACCTGCTGCGCGCGGCGATCCCGGCCCCCGGCGGCAAGCGCGAACTGCAGGCCTTCGCCGGCCTGCTGGCCGGCCGGCTGCTCGACCGCTCGCGGCCGCTGTGGGAGATGCACGTGGTCGAAGGCCTGCGCGGCGGGTCGATCGCGCTGATCGTGAAGGTGCATCACGCCGTGATGGACGGTTCGCGGCTGGTCGCGCTGATGGGCGCGCTGCTCGACCCGTCGCCGCGCGTGCGCCGCGTGCCGCCGCCGCAGGGCGACTGGGAACCGGAGCAGGAACCCACGCTCGGCTGGAAGGCGCTCGACACCTCGCGCTCGCTGCTCAGGCGCCCGTACCACCTGCTGCGCAGCGTGACCGAGATCGGCGCCACCCTGCTGCGCCGCGAGGATTCCTCGGACGCAGCCGACCATGACGATGCCGGCGGACCACCCCGCCCGCGCGTCTTCACGGCGCCGCCCACCCCGTTCAACGGCCGGCTGTCGACGCTGCGCGCGCTCGGCATGAACGACGTGTCGCTGGATACCGTCAAGACGATCAAGGACGTCTTCGGCACCACGGTGAACGACGTGGTGCTCGCCGCGAGCTGCGCGGCGCTGCGCGAATGGCTGCTCGCGCACGACGCATTGCCGGAGGAGCCGCTGCTCGCCAGCGTGCCGGTCGCGCAGCCCGCGGACGAGAACGCCCCCGAACGCGGCAACCGCATCTCGATGATCCTGGTGGCGCTGCCGATCGGGGAAAAAGACCCGGTGCAGCGGCTGCGCGCGATCAACGCCCAGACCGCGGGCGCCAAGAAGCGCCACTCGAGCGGCAAGGGCGATGTGTTCCGGCAGACCGCGGACCTGCTGCTGAACATGTTCCTGCCCACCACGCTGTCGCGGATCATGACGGTCTATGCGAGCAGCGAGCTGGCCGACCGCATCGCGCCACCGTGGAACCTCGTGATCTCGAACGTGCCCGGGCCACAGAAGCCGCTCTACTGCGCCGGGGCGCGCGTGCAGCGCATCTACCCGTTCGGCCCGCTGCAGCTCGGCTCCGGGATCAACATCACGGTGATCAGCGCGATGGGACGCCTGTGC
The DNA here is from genome assembly GCA_022072145.1 of Pseudomonadales bacterium. Classification (GTDB taxonomy): domain Bacteria; phylum Pseudomonadota; class Gammaproteobacteria; order Pseudomonadales; family UBA5518; genus UBA5518. Next base: position 9,128 of record JAJVIG010000047.1, on the reverse strand, counting down.
GTGGGCGCGCTGGCGTGCCGGCGCATGATGCCCGACGTGGCACTGATCACCGACACCTTCGCCGCCGAGATCGCGCGGCTCGAGCGCGCGTCGCGCCGGCGCCGCGTAGCCGCGCCTGGCCGCGCCTAGCCGCGCGGCCGCGGTTCGTACCAGATCGGCGAGGTGTAGGCACGCTCCTGGTGCACCAGCTCGGTGCCGGCGGGCAGCTCGACGCCGAGTCGCAGCCGGTCGTACAGCACCCAGCGCGGCGTCGGGATCTCGAGCACGCGCACGTAGTAGAACGCGCGCGCCGCCGGATCGAATTCCGGATCGCTCCACACCGTCGCGAGCTCGGCGGCACCGATGTCGTTGCTCCAGGTCGCGGTTGCGACATCCACCGTAGTGCCGACCGGCGGCAGCACGCCATCGGCATCGGGCTCGCGCGCACCGGACCACGCGACGTCGAATACCTTTTCGTGCGTCTCGCCCTGGCCGTCCACCCAGCCCTTCACCACCTGCACGCGGTCCAGGTTCGCGCCGTCGGTTTCCTTCAACGCCCACACCAGGAACGACGGCGCGCGCGCATCCTGCGGCCGCGCGGGCAGGTCGGCGCCCATGGGGACCCCGCGCGCGTAGCCGTTCAGCGCCGGATTGGGCCCGGCCAGGTCACGCGCGCCGTAGTTCCAGCCGCCGAAGAAACGCACCGTGATGCGCGGCCCCGTGCTCGCATAGACCTCGCGGCGCGCCAGCGCGTCGAAGATCGCCTCGCGCGTGTTCTGCGTGGCCCACACCGCCGCGTAGCCCGAGGCGAGCTGGATCGTGTTCGGCATCCCGGCCTCGGGAATTCCCCACGGGCGTTTGGTACGCAGCGGGCCCGGCTCGTCGTGCGCGGCCTTGCCCCAGAAGTTCTCTTCCTCGACCGCCGCCAGCGCGGTGTGCGAATCGGTGCTGCCGATCAGTCCGAAGCGGTACGGGTTCTCGCCGGTGCGTTCCTCGATCGCGAGCCCCAGCCGCAACGCGGGCCGCGCGTACTGGTGCTGCTGCATCCACGGCTGCTGCGGGGTGTTCATCAGGATGTTGAACTGGTCCCAGCGCCCGTAGTCGGCGAAGGCATCGCCGGGCGACTGCAGCGGGTGCGTCTCGCTGTCGCCCTTGATCTGCGTGACCTCGATCACCGGCTCCCAGCGCGCACGCTCGCGTGCGTACGCCGCGTCGATCGGCTTGCCGCCGAAGTCCTTGTCGGAAAACATCAAGCCGCCGCTCAGGTTGCTGTTGTGCGGGATCGCGAGCGCGCGACCACCGGTAGCCTGTTCGTAGCGCGCGAGGTAGCGCCACAGCTCCTCGGGATTCTCGCTGTCGAACGAGGAGTACGGCGCCACCTGCGAGGTGCGCTCGGCACCGTCGCGGAATACCACCACGCGATGCAGGTTGTTGCCGTCCGGGGCGGAACTCCACTCGTAGCCGATCAGCGCCGTGAACTCGCCGGGGCGGTTCGCCGCATCGGCGACCTGCGCGCTCTCGCGCCACGGCGAGGGATGCCCCTCGGGGATGTCGACCAGCGGTTTGCCGGTCGCGTACGACTCGCCGATCTGGATCATCATGCGCCCCATGCTGTCGCGCTGCCCGCCGAGCAGCGCCTCGCGCCAGCCACGCGCGGTTTCGTTGCGCAGGATCGCCGGATCCCCGGCGCGCACCAGGCGCATCACGCCCAGGTATTCGGCATGGTCGGCGACGACCAGGAAATCCAGCGGACGACCGATGCGCGCCGCCATGCCATGGCTCGCCGTGATCGTCTCGCCGCGCGCGAAACGGTAGGCGTCGGCCGGCGTCAGCGCCGCGGCACCGAACAGGTTCGCATCGAGCGACAGCGAGGTGTGCAGATGCGTATCACCCCAGTACACGCGCTGCGGCAGATCCTTGCCCGCCCACGGCGAGTAGCTGGGCTGCTCCGCCGCTGCAACCGCCGACGCAGCGCACGCCAGCGCCACGCCCCACCACCATGCCCTGTTCTCGTTCTTCGCACGCATCATGGCTCACTCCGTACCTGAATGAACGAATTGCAATCATCGGCGACTGTCTGGTGCACAGCATACGCCGTATAGTCCCCGCTGCAGAACCCTCGTGTCGCCCCTGCCGCCGGAGGATCGTTTGAGCGAGCTGCTTCCCCTCAGCCCCGACGAGGTGTTGTCCACCACCCGCGCCGTGCGCAAGCGCCTCGACCTGCAGCGTCCGGTACCGCGCGAAATCGTCGCCGAGTGCATCGCGCTCGCGATGCAGGCGCCGAACGGCTCGAACATGAACGCCTGGCGCTTCGTCGCGGTCGATGACCGCGCGACGGTGGCGCGCATGGCCGCGATCTACGACGCGGCGATGGAGGACCAGATCCGCTCGCTCGGCCACGCAACGGGCGAGAACTACGCCGGCGCCTCGATCCCCGGTGCACAACAGATCGGCGAGTCGGTGCAGTACCTGCGCGAGCACATGGCCGAGGTGCCGGTGCTGGTGGTGCCCGTGTTCGCCGGGCGCACCGAAGGCGCGAGCCTGTTCATGCAGGCGAGCCTGTGGGGTTCGATCGTGCAGTCGGTGTGGAGCTTCATGCTGGCGCTGCGCCCGCGCGGGCTCGGCAGCTGCTGGACGACGGTGCATCTGCACCGCGAGCGCGAGATGGCCGAACTGCTCGGCATTCCCGCCCACTACACCCAGGCCGGCCTGTTCCCGGTCGCGTACACGCTGGGCACCGGCTTCAGCCCTGCCTGGCGCCGCCCGGTGGACGAGGTGCTGTTCTGGAACGTGTTCGGCCGCGGCAGCGGCTGAAGGAGCGACACGGCGCCGGCGCGCGTGCGCCGCACCCTGAACCGGTTTCCGCATCATCACAATCACAGGAGACTCCAGGCATGACGACGACCACCACCCACCGCGCGCGCGTCCTGTACATCGGCTGCGCGCTCGCCTGTGCGACGTCCGTGCAAACGGTGAACGCACAGAACTCCGGTGCAGGCCAGAGCAGCGCGCTCGAGGAGATCATCGTCACCGCGCAGAAGCGCGAACAGAACCTGCAGAACGTGCCGGTGGCGGTGACGGCGCTCTCCAACGACATGCTCGAGAAGTTCCGCGTCACGGCCATCGCCGACATCGCCGGACTCGCGCCGAACTTCCAGATCATCACGCAGGGCATCCAGGCGATCCCGATCATCACCATCCGCGGCATCAGCTCCGGCGTCTCCGACAGCGCGGTGGATCCCAAGGTCGGTCTCTACCTCGACGGCGTCTACATCGGGCGCAGCGTGGGCGCGATCTTCGACATCGCCGACATCGAGCGCGTCGAGGTGCTGCGCGGACCGCAGGGCACGCTGTTCGGGCGCAACGCCACCGGCGGTGCGATCAGCCTCATCACCGCGGCACCGCGCGGCGAGTTCGGTCTGCGCCAGGATCTGTCGGTGGGCAATTTCGATGCGTGGCGCACGCGCACCACGCTGGACCTGCCCGCCTGGGGCAATCTGGCGCTCAAGTTCACCTACCTGCACGACGACCGCGGCGGCATGGTCGACAACCTGATCGGCGGGCACAGCATCGACCTGCGCCAGCGCGACCCGCGCCTCGGCGTGCTGGAGTACGAGGACGAGCTCGGCAGCCGCGACGTCGACGCGTTCATGGCCGCCGCACGCTTGCAGGCCAGCGACGAGCTCATGATCGACTACCGCTTCGATTACACCGACAGCGAGACCGTCGCCTACCCCACGCAGCAACTCGGCATCATCGACGGCACGCCGCTCGAGCCGCTGCTGGAGTTCGTGTACTCGCTGCAACCGGGCTACGGCGGCATCACGAACCTGTCGCCGAAACGCCTGGATCGCGTCGCCGCCGCCACCAGCGTGCAGCCGCTGACCGTCGAGGGACACAACCTCACGCTGAGCTGGGATCTCGCCGAAGGCATCAACCTGAAGAGCATCACCGCGTATCGCGAGGTCGACCAGGAACCGAACATCTTCGACCTCGCCGGGACCGGCGGCTGGAAGCTCGGTGCCGCGCAGCTCGCCGGCATGCTGAGCGGCGACTACGGCGCGATCTTCGATCCCGCGAACGCACCGGGTCCGAACGACTTCTTCTTCAACCTGCTGACCGCGCGCTCGATGGAGCAGGAGCAGTTCACGCAGGAGCTGCAGCTCACCGTCACGCGCGAACGCTACGACCTGGTCGCCGGCCTGTTCTATTTCGACGAGGAATCGCCGGTGGTCGATGCGCTCGGCATCATGCAGCCGGTCACCAACGGCGTGGTCGTACCCGCCTGGTACGACGGCGTCTTCGGCAGCGGCACCACCGAGTCGGAGGCACGCAACGAGTCGCGCGCGATCTACGCGCAGGCGACCTGGCACACGACGGAAAAACTCGACCTCACCGCGGGCATCCGGTACACCGAGGACGAGCGCGAAACGGAACTGATCCAGATCGCTGCCGCCACCGGCAGCCAGCTTCAGCCCGGCACCTACGGCGACGATTTCAGCAAGTCGAGCTACGCGCTGATCGCCGACTACTGGGTCACCGAGGACGTGATGGCGTACCTGAAGTTCTCGACCGGCTTCGTCTCGGGCGGGATCATGAGCGGCATCCCCTACAAGCCCGAGGAACTGGAGAGCTGGGAAACGGGGATCAAGTCGCAATTCCTAGACAACCGCCTGCGCGTCAACGCGGTCGCCTTCTTCATGGATTTCACCGACCTGCAGGTCCAGACCTTCGTCAACGGCTCGCAGCGTTTCGACAACGCGGGCGAAGCCGAGATCAAGGGCCTCGAGATCGAGGTCGATGCGGTGCCGGTGGACGGGCTGACGCTGGGCGGCACCTTCGGCTGGACCGATCACGAATTCAAGGAATACCTGCTGCCGCCCTACGGCGACATCGCCGACTACGGCCATCAGGCGTGGACCCCGAAGCGCAATGCGCGGCTGTCGGCGCAGTACGATTTCCCGGCCTTCGCAATAGGCGGCAACGCCTTCGTGCGCCTCGACGGGCGCTATCGTTCGCGTGCCGAGATCGGTGTGATGCCTACCTTCGATCCGGCGATCGACAAGGTGGCGTACAGCGAGTCGCACTGGATCGTCGATGCACGCGCCGGCGTGGCCGAGATCCCGCTCGGCAAGACCGCGGTCAGCGTCTCGGCGTGGGCGAAGAACCTGCTGAACGAGGACGAGGTGATCATCTACGGCGCGACCGTGATCAACCAGATGGCGAGCTACGCGCCCGAGCGCACCTACGGACTCGACCTCTCGCTCCGCCTGTAGGTCCGGGCTGTGCCCGGACATGTTCGCGTAGGTCCGGGCTGTGCCCGGACA
>JAJVIG010000047.1:0-3722 GCA_022072145.1 Pseudomonadales bacterium | reverse complement strand
GCACCGACGAACCCCGCGACACGGGCACCGACGAAACCGCGCGCACCCCCGGCACCTTGCGCGACGGCGACCGCCGCCTGATGCTGGTCGGCACCCACGTGCTGGTCGCGCTGACGGTCGCGGCCTTGTGGGCCGCCGCCGACGCCTGGCAGCAGGTCACCGGCCTGCGCGCCGCGGCAGCGTTGTCGGTGCTGGTCGCGCTGCCGGCCGGTGCGGTGCTGGCCACGCTGACCCACGAGTGGGGCCACTTCGCGGCCGCGCGCGTCGCGGGGGCCCGCTACACGATCCCCGCGCGACCCGGCCTGTTCGTGTTCGACTTCGACTTCACGCAGAACACGCCGCAACAGTTCCTGTGGATGAGTTGCGGCGGCCAGCTGGGCGGCGTGCTCGGCCTCGTGCTGCTGTGGCTGGCGATTCCGCTGGACAGCGCCGGACGCTGCATGCTGGTGGCCGGCGCCGCCGGAGCGGTGGTGCTCGCGGCGGCGATCGAATGGCCGGTGATACGACGCGTGCGCGCCGGCGGGGATCCGCGCAGCGAACTCTACCGTACCGACCGCGCCACGCTGCTCAGCGCCTTCTGGAAAGGGCTCGCCGCCACCGCCCTGGTCTGGCTGCTGCTCTGAACCCCGCCCCTCAGGCGGCGACCAGCGCGTCACAGGCCTCGGCGCACGCTGCGCAGGCGTCCTCGCAGGCCTGGCACTCCTCGTGATGCGGCGAGTGCGGCTCGCAGGCCTTCGCACACGCCCGGCAGAAGCGCGCGCAGACGGTGGCCAGCGCGGCCATGTCCTCGTGGCTGGCGCTGGCATAACCCGCCACGTCGGCCATCGCGCCCACCACCGGCAGCATGTTCATCACGCCCCGCTGACACTCGGCCATCAGACCGGTGCCGGCGGCGAGGTGGTCGGTGCAGCGCGACAGGCAGTAGCGGCCCTTCTGCAGGCAATCGGAGGCCGTGCGGATCAGCTCCTGCAACCGTGGCGACACGGGCCGGTCCGCCGCCGCATCCTTCGCCGCGTGGCCGGCATGCGCCGCGTGCGCGGCGTGTTCGTCGGCGGCCAGCGCCCCGGCGCTGCCGAGCGCGATTCCCAGCCCGGCCATTCCCGCCAGCAGGTCGCGCCGCGGGATCGTGTGGTCTTCGGCCATCGCTCAGTCCCTCCCTCAATGACGTAGCGCATCGGTACCGGTATCGGCCTCGAGCGCCGCCACCACCGCCCCCGCCGCCTTGCTGCGTCGCGGAGCGCGCTGCGACGCCTTCGGCTCGCGTTCGGCGTCCGCGGGTGGCGTGGCGCCGTGGCGCGGGCGCCGTGACGCACGCAGCCAGTGCGTTTCGTCGAGTTCGAAGGCATGCAGTATCGAATCCAGCGTGCGGCCGATGCGCGTGGTGTTCGCGATCGCCGGCACGCGTGACCAGGTCGCGCGCTCGCCGGCCTTGATCAGGTGCACCAGCTCGTCTTCGTCCAGCAGGCGCAGGATCATGTTCAGGTTCGACAGCCCGTAGCCGGGAAAGATGTTGATGTCGCCGACGAACTGCTGGTCGATCAGCGCGTTCACCGTATTCAGCGCGGTGCCGACGCGCGGACTGACTTTGGTGCGGCGCTGGATCCAGTCGAGCCCGCCGCGCACCACCGCCTTGGTCGCGGCGACCATCGCATCGGAGGTGATCTGGCGGATGCCGGGGCGCCGGTTCGGTTCCCTGCCCAGCCCCGGCATCACCTGGCTGACGATGAAATGGTTGACGCCGTACATGCGCCCCAGCCGCTTGGCCGGCAGGTCCTGCGAGAACGACCCGTCGATCCAGCGTCGCGACGGCAGGTACGGCCTGATCTCGCCGTTGGCGTTGCGCGCCTCGAGCTGCACCGGCGCGAACACGCCCGGCAGCGCCGAGCTCGCGAGCACCGCGGAGAGCACCGTGACGTTCGGCGAGGCGATGTGGTTCAGCAGCCGCGAGGTCTGGCGCGGACTGGCCGGCGAGATGGTGATGTTGATGCTGCGGCCGGTCTTGCGGTACGCCTCGAGGAAGGTCATGTCCGGCACCAGGCGCTCCATCTCGCGGCGGATCACCTGCATGTCGATGGTGTTGCGCTTGCCGAGGCCGATCTTGATGTTCGACGGGTTCTCGGTCAGCGCGCGCGCGATCCAGTTGTCCTCGAACATCGCGAGGAATTCCTCGTCGGTGCGCGTGCCGACCATCGCGGCGACGAAGGCACCGGCACTGGCGCCGGAAATCACCGCCGGACACAACCCCTGCTCGATCAGCGCCTTCAGCACCCCGAGGTGGAAGTAACCGAGCGTGCCGCCGCCGCTCAGCATCAGCGCCGACCGGCCGTAGCAGTGACTGGCGCGCTGGAAGAACTCGACCCGCTCGGCCCACGGAATCGACGGAAAATCCCGCGGTGCGAGGTAGTCGAGCGCATCGCTGATCTCGGCGACGTACTCCTCGATCAGCTTCTTGGTGCCGCAGCGGGCGCGCTGGTAGAGCTGCGCCTTGCCCATGCCCTCCATGTTGCCGTGGATGCCCTCGTTCAGCACGAACAGCAGGCCGTGGTCGTCGCGCTTGCGGCGCAGCCGGCGCAGCTGCTGCAGGCGCAGGCGGATGTTCTCGTGGTCGTAGAGCCGCGAGGCGTCCTCGCGGCGCCAGTCGTCGGCCCCGGTCAGCTTGTCGTGGCGCTCCGCCAGCTTGCGCCACTGCGCGTAGGTATCGGCGGCGGCGAGTTCCTGTTCCAGACCTTCGATCACGGGCGAACGAAGGGCGAATCGTGAGGGCTTCGACATCGAGGGCTCCGGGAGTGAACGAGGTGCCGCAAAACACCGCGGCACCACCAGCCCGGGAGCATAAGCGCGCGGGTGAAAGCTTGCCAAGTGCCTGCCCGTGGCTCATGCACCGCCGAAACGCGGCGTGGTGCCGATGATGCCTTCGCGCTCCAGTGCGTCGAGCGTGGCCCGATCCATCCCCGGCAGCCTGCCCAGCACCTCTGCGTTGTGCTCGCCCAGCATCGGGGCCGGCCGCTCGATGGGCAGGTACTGGCCATCGACGCGAAACGGCAGGTTGGGGTAATCCAGTTCGCCCACCACGGCGTGCCTGAGGCGCGTGAAAAAACCACGCGCCCGCAACTGCGGATGGTGCTGCAGTTCGCGCACGTTGCGCAGCGGCGCCGCAGGAATGCCGGCGGCAACCAGGCGTGCGGTCAAGGCATCCGCATCGTGCAGCACACACTGCCCTGCCAGCCACTGCTCCAGAACGTCTTCGCACTGCCGGCGTTCCGGGGCACCGGCATCGCGGCCAAGCGGCGCGCCCGGCAGCAGCTCCGTGAGGGCGCCCCAGTGCCGGTCGCTCACGATCGAGATCGCCACCCACTCGCCACCGCGGCAGCCAAAGACGCCCTGCGGCACGGCATCCGGACCACGATTGCCGTGACGCTGCAGCAGCGTCCCGCAGGCGCTGAACTCGATGACCTGTTCGGCGACGATGTTCAGGCCTGCCTCGACCAGTGGCACCTCGACCAGCTGAGCGCCCTCGCGTTCGCGCAGCCGCAGCGCGCACAGCGTGGCGAACACCGCGCTCATGCCACCCAGCGGATCCACACATCCGCGCGGTACTTCCGGGGACCGATCGGAGTAACCGGTGCGCCAGGCGAGGCCGGAGACCTGTTCGATCGTCATCGCGAAGCCGGTGCGCTCACGCCACGGGCCGTCCAGCCCAAAGGCCGGCATGCGCACGAGTA
>JAJVIG010000063.1 GCA_022072145.1 Pseudomonadales bacterium | reverse complement strand
ACTGCGCGGCCACATCGAGACGCTGCCCGCGCCCGCGCGCCCGGCGCCGCTCGACGACCCGCGCTTCGGCGGCAGCGTGTACCGGCTGCGCGACCTGGTGGTGGACGCGGCATCGGTGGCCGGCGTACTCGCTGATCGCCACGCCGCGGCGATCTTCGGCGTGGACTGGCAGCGCGCGCGCTTCCTGCGCGCCCCCGACGGCGCGGTGCGCGGCATCGCGCAGGACACGCTCGCGCTGCACGCCGCGCGCACCGTGCTGTGCGCCGGCGCCGGCAACGAGGCACTCCTCGCCACGCTCGCGGTGCGCGAGCCCGCGATGCAACGCCGCCCGCTGCACCAGGTGCTGGTGAAGCACCCCGCGCTGCCGCCGCTGTTCGGCCACTGCCTCGGCAGCGGCACCAAGCCGCGGCTCAGCATTTCCTCGCACCGCGCCGGCGACGGCGAACGCGTGTGGTACCTGGGCGGCGAACTCGCGGAGTCCGGCACCGCGCTCGAACCCGCGCAGCAGATACGCCGCGCCCGCGAGGAACTGCAGGCGCTGTTTCCGTGGCTCGCGCTCGACGGCGCCGCGTGGCGCACGTTGACCATCGACCGCGCCGAGCCGCGCCAGAGCGGCTGGCTGCGCCCAGACGACGCGTGGGCCGGTGCCGCGCAGGGCGCGCCGGACGTGATCGTCGCCTGGCCCACCAAGCTCAGCCTCGCGCCGCGGCTCGCCACGCGCGTGCTGGAACTGCTCGCACCGCTGCCGCCGGCAGCGCGCGCACTCGCTGCCGGCGACGAGGCCGCGATTGCCGCGGTCTGCGGACGCCCGGCACGCGCGCGCGCACCGTGGGAGGACTTCGACGCATGATGCTGCGCCGCCTCGGCCGCTCGGATTGCCTGGTGTCCGCGGTGGCGCTGGGCACGGTCAAGATCGGCCGCAACACCGCGGTGCGCTACCCGCGCCCCTTCGCGCTGCCCGACGACGCGGCGGTGGACCGGCTGCTCGGCACCGCGCGCGAGCTGGGCATCAACCTGCTCGACACCGCACCGGCCTACGGCAGCAGCGAGGAACGGCTCGGTCGCTGGCTGCGCGGACGACGCCAGGACTGGGTGCTGTGCACCAAGTGCGGCGAGGAGTTCGACGGCGAGCGCTCGCGCTTCGACTTCTCGCCGGCGCACACGCGCGCCAGCGTCGAGCGCAGCCTGCGCCGGCTGGGCACCGACTACCTCGACATCGTGCTGCTGCACAGCGACGGCGACGACCTCGCGATCCTCGAATCCTCCGGCGCACTGGAAACGCTGATCGAACTGCGCCGCGACGGCCTGGTGCGCGCCTGCGGCATCTCGGCCAAGACGCTGCCCGGCGCGCTCGCCGCGGCGCGCTGCTGCGACGTGGCGATGCTCGCCTACAACAGCGAAGACACCTCGATGGCGCCCGCGCTCGCGGCCTGCGCCGCGAACGGTTGCGCGGTGCTGGTCAAGAAAGCCTTCGGCAGCGGGCACCTGTGCGCCACACCCGAGGGCCTGCGCCAGAACCTCGCCACCATCTACGCCGCGCCGGGAATCGCCTCGGTGGTGATCGGGACGCTGGATCCGTCGCACCTGCGGGAGAATGTGGGGGTGGCGGAGGGGGTGATGGGGGAGCAAATGTTATGGATAGAGCGCGCGTCTGCTTACTTGAACAAGCGTTATGGACTGTCGCTGGAAGATGTCGGCGAAACGGAGGTCGACTTCTATCGACGGTGGCATGACCAGGGCAATACGGCGGAAGAAGCGATCGAGGCGTTTGGCGAAAAGTACGATCTTCAACCGATAGAGCAGCGATGAACCCGATGTCTGTCTCGAAGAAGAGCACGGCGAAATGGTCGCGCGAGCAATTGAAGCTGGCGTTTCACCTGTATTGCCAACTGCCATTCGGAAGGCTCCATTCGGGAAACCCGGAGATCATCGAATTGGCAGCCGTGATCGGTCGTACACCCGGTGCTTTGGCGATGAAGCTCGTCAACTTCGCAAGCCTTTCAATTTAGTAACGTGATGCCCCTTGAAGCCCTAGAAATTCTCGGCAGTGAATCGCTGATACAAATCAGCCAGATGTTGAACCGACATGCGAAATTGGCTGCGCGCCTTGACCGTGGGTTTTTCGGTGTTGGCGTTCATCACTTTCGAACCGGGATCAAAGATTACCTTCCCAGCACATAGTGCAGCCAGATAGCGATTGAAATCGGTCCCTTCTCCCATCAATGCAGGACTGAAATACCGATAGGCAGACTTTTTAATCTTTTCACTTTCATAGGGCACATAAGCCGCCTGCGCATGCTTCTTGTTCCATCCGATCATCAAGTCACCGAATGACCAAGCTGCCGCGCAACGCCCTGCGTCCGTCAATAACTCCACTGCGCCACCCACATCTTCGATCATTTTGCGTACCGGATTGAAACCACGCACAGTCAACGTCAGGCCGGTCTTGTTGTTTCGGTCATTTACGCGATGCGTACCGGTAAAATACAGAGTGTCGCTTCCGCTTTGTGAACCGAATTTCCTGACGAATGCCTTCACTCCGGATTCTCCGTACATCCCACCGTCTGGCTCAGGCGTCATCAGGGTAATCCGGCTCCCGCTGTAAGCTTTCATCTCCCAACCCATGAAGTCCGGTTCGGAGCGACCGTTGGGGATGATGCCAAGCAAAGCCTCCAAAGTGTAACCGCCCCCATTTCTCGCTTTGTATGCCTTCACCTCACCAGTCTTGCTCAATTTGATTGAAGGTTGCCACCCACCTTTCCGAATTTCAGTCAGCCTTTCAAGAAGGATGATTTTGGAATCACGGCCTAGCAGAGGTAAATTGAAAAATACATTCTCCCGGGAATACTGGCCCTGACCAAGTCTATACCTAAACTCTTTTGCCAGTGTGCTGCTGGCATCGGCGAGGTAAGCCAGTGTTTCTCCCTTCTTTGTTATTCCGAAAAACAAAATTCGTCCATCAGGCCCATTATTGAAACGCCGCAATTCCTTTGGAATCGGACGCAAATACTCATTGGGGGCTTGTGTGCAGCCTCGTAAAAACCCGGAGAGGCGTACTTCCGGATATTGAGGATACAAGATCAACTGGGCGCCAGTTGCTCGCTCGGCAAAATCCTTACCAATCCAGTAGAAATCGAGTGTGGCCTTGTATGTACTGTCTCTGCCTTTTTCAGTGGCCTCAATTCCCTGAAAGGGAAACATCTGCACGACCTCAAGATTTGATCCCAAATAAATTTGTTGCTTGCTGTTGTCGTTTTCGGCAAGAGGCTTGCAGAAAGCGCGAACTGCGCCGAGTTCCGCGAATCGCTTCATCAAACCAGCAACGTCCGAAAACATGGTTCCCCTTTGAACTAAGCAGGCAAATTGCACAGCCCCAATTCGTCAATGATCGCCAGTTGGTTGCCAGATGTTAGCCACGCAGCCGAGAGCGACACAACATCAAGTGTATCTGCCGTACGTTGGGACATTCGAACTGCGCATTCCCAGATAACCAGACAACGCCACCCCGCTTCAAGCTGTTTGCCCAGATTTTTTCTGTCCCTGATCTGGTTTTCAATTATTTTTTTTTGCCAGAATCCGGTGTTTGATGCTGGCAACTTGCAGTAGCGGCACCCATGCCCATGCCAGAAGCACCCATGCACATCAATTAATGCACTGAATTTTTGGAAAACCATATCCGGTTTCCCCGGAATATCCTCTGCGTGAAGGCGGTATCGGAAACCAAGGGCATGCAACCCTTTCCGGACAAATAATTCTGGGCGCGTGTCCTTTGACCGGATGCCGGACATCATCCGGCTGCGCGTTGTCCGGTCAACAACATCGACCATCAGGCATCAAACTGACCAAGTGCTGCCCGGAATATTGGCAGGCCGGCTTCATAAACCATATCGCCTTCCTGTTTGAACATTACAGAGAGGGTATCGCGCAACTCGTGTGCTTCATTGTCGGAGAAAAGGCGCTCACCACTCGTCACGTGAATGATGTCTGCCGGGTCATCGTCTGGATGGAATAATAGACCGCGAGCGGACATTTCGGAAAACCACAGCAACATTCCGTCGAAACCATGATCAGACCATTGAGGGATGCGTGATGCTTGATTCACGGCAGTCTCCCTATGCAGTTGCGTAACGAAGAGGTAACTCAGGTTCCAGGGTCTCAGCTTCCAGCATTGGTTGCATTAATTTTGCGACATGAGCGATGACATCAACAACAACAGAATTTCCGAATTGCTTGTACGCGCGCGTATCCGACACCGGAATCCTGAATGTATCGGGGAAGCCCATCAGGCGCGCGCACTCCCTTGGCGTCAGTCGGCGTGGATTTTTGCGCTTGCCTTGACAAATCAGGATTTCCGAGCCGTCCTTGTAGTAGCGTGCGGAAAGAGTGCGCGCGATATTGTCCGGTGTGACCAATCCGAAGCCGAAGCCGTTACCCTTGGCACGGTGTTTTTCGGCGTAGCGTTGCAGGTAGTTCCAGAGGTGATCGGTTAGGGTGTATTTCTCCTGCACCCGCGTCTTCTTGTGGTCGAAAAACCTTCCTTCATCCCATTCGAGCACTGGCTCGGTTCCGTCGGTTCGATGCAAAACGCTTTCAAGCTTGATCTTGCCTTTGGAGCGCAAGGGCAGTGCGTCGAAATCGAAGGCGACAGGCTCACGGAAGCCGACGATGATGATGCGCTCGCGGTGTTGAGGCGTGAAATGCGCACCATCTATCACGCGATAATGAATGTGATAGCCAAGTTCTTCCGTTAGCGTACGGCGGATGACATCGAAGGTGCGCCCCTTATCGTGTGACATGAGGTTCTTTACGTTCTCCAGCAGAAATGCTCGCGGGCGCTTCGTATCAATGATGCGCGCCACATCGAAGAACAGGGTACCTTGCGTTTCGCATGCGAAGCCATGCGCTTTGCCCAGCGCATTTTTCTTGGATACTCCAGCAATCGAAAACGGCTGGCAGGGGAACCCCGCCAGCAACACATCGTGATCGGGAATGCATTCCGCCGCTACCTGTGTGATGTCACCTGCGATGGAGTGACCATCACGGAAATTCTCAGCATAGGTCTTTTGTGCGTAACCATCCCACTCGCTGGTGAACACACAGCGCCCGCCTATGCCGTCGAATGCCTTGCGAATGCCGCCAATCCCCGCAAACAGGTCAATGAAGTCGAAACTGCCATCCGGACTTTCCGGCTCCGGGAACGGCAGGAGTTGCTGTAATGCGTGGGCCACATAAACCGGGGGAGTGGTCTGCCGCGCTTCCCAACGGCTGATGCTGCGGACGCTAACGCCCAGGTGCGTGGCTATGACTGCTTGAGTGTGATGTTTACGGGCCTCGGCGAGGTAGGTCAAAGCCATATCCTGATCGCCGATCAAGGCAAATTTGGCGTTCATGGGATGCTCCTGGCGCTGGGAATTTTTGCGGACAATATGACATTATTTATTCCCGATCAAGATCACACCGGTCAGCCCCCAAGTTCCGCAGTTAATGGCGTAAGCCTCTGATTTTGTTGCCTAACAACAGCCAGAAACGACACATCAGGGAGTTCAGGCGGGCTTCTTGATGCCGAGGGCGCTGAACAGATCCAGGTGTTGGGGGGGGATCCTGCCGATGCCGCTGAGGTGCTGGCGGGCGATCTGCGCGCGATGGGTTTGCGGTCGGCGCAGGATTTCAAGCGCGGTCTTGGGGCTGTTGGTATTGGCGTTCGCCTTCAAGCGCATGCGCATAACGCGATGGAGCACGAGGACGAGGACGAGGAAGCAGATCAGTGCGTGTGCGCGAATTGAGCCTGGCCAGGCTATCTGAAGGATTTGTCGCTGTTTTTGGTCACGGTTGGTGAGGGAAGGGAATAAGGCCCCCTCGAAGAGCTTGCAAGAAGCGCCCCGAGGGGGTTGTCTCGTATTCGACCAAGAACATGAGACGGATCCAATGTGCCACGCCCTGCTCCGTGATGCCAGCTTCTGGCAATTTCTGCATCGTATCGATCAGGACACGGCGGCGCGGGCCCATGCTGCGGGCTGTCGTGCGTGCGGCGGCGTCCTGCACCGTGCCGACTATCCGCGCAAGCCCCGCGGTGTGGCGCACGCCGTGCTCGAGGAGCGCGACAGGCGGCGGTTGAGTTTCTGCTGCGAGCGGGAGGGGTGCCTGCGGTGATCACGATCATGCTCGATCACCCGGAGACGCTGTGGGGGGATGCTTGTTATCCAGTGGTATAGATCGTGGGCGCAAACCAAGATCCCACCCCCTATCTCCGGCAATCCCACATACACAGCCAACTCCCTTGCCCCCTTTGCACCCCTCACCCCATGACATCCGCAGCACGCCTCACCTGATCGATGTCGTCGCTGGTCGGGATCAGCAGGGTTTCATCCGTGCCCAGATCGGCGATGCGCTTCAGCCCCTCTTTCAGCTCGGCGGCGGTGCCCGCGAAGCCGACCGTCGGCAGCATCGCTTCCAATGCCGCCTTGTCGATCCAGTTCATGTAGCGGCGCAGATGTTTCTGCACCTGCGGGCGCGCGTTGTCACCGATGGCGAACCAGAACGCGGTGGTGAGGCGCGGCGCGGGCCGGCCTTCCTGTTTCCATGCCTCGCGCGCCAGATCGAAGACTTCCTTTTGCGCGCGCACGTTCAGGTCGAAGCTGAAGCCGGAGACGCCGTCGGCCCAGCTCGCCGCGAGGCGGATGGATTTCGGCCCTTGCGCACCGGCCAGCAATTCCGGGCCGCCTTGCTGCACCGGCGGCGGGCCGACCGGCTCGATGGTCTCGACGACCTTTTCGCCGGCCCAGACGCGCTTCATGATCCTGGCGCGGTGCGCAACTTCCGCATTGGTCTTGAGCGACAGATCGGCGCCCGCCGCGCGGTAGTCTTCCTCGCGGCCGCCGAGGCCCAGGCCCACCGAAAGGCGGCCCTTGCTCAGCATGTCGGCGGTCGCCAGGGCTTTCGCCAGCATCACCGGGTCGTGCAGCTGCGCGACGATCACGGTGGTGACGAGGCGCACGCGTCTGGTCCACGCCGCCGTGGCGCCGAGCAGTGCGATCGTGTCGGGATTGTCGAACGCCATGCGCTCGCCGAAAGCCAGCGAGGACCAGGGGCCCTCGTCCACCGTGCGCGACCATGTTGCGAGCATATCGGCGTTCAGGCCGGGCTCCATGATCGGCAATGTCATGCCAACTTTCATCGCCATTCCTCGCATCGGACCTTGCAGCTTATGTGTGGCGTCTACGCCTACCGGCAGAGAAAGGCCCCATCCACGAACATCGTGTCGCCGGAAATGTAGTCCGCTTCGTCCGAGCACAGGAACGCCGCGGCTTTCGCTATCGTTTCGGGGCTGCCCATCTTGCCCATCGGGATACCGGCGGACACGCGGGCCCTGGCGTCGTCGGAGCCCAGAAACTCGTTCATCTGCACCGTGTCGATGAAGCCGGGGCAGATCGAATTGATGCGAATGTTGTGCGGACCGTATTCCTTCGCGGCGACTTTGGAGATGCCGAGGATGCCGTGCTTCGCCGCCGTGTAATGCGGCAGGCCCGGTGCGCCCATCACGCCCGCGCCGGAGCAATTGTTGACGATGGCGCCGCCGCCTTGTCCCAGCATGATCTTGATCTCTTCCTGCATGCAGACGAAGACCGAGGTGAGGTTGGTGGCGATGGTGTCGTTCCACGCCTCCAGGGTCTGTTCGTGGAAGGCGCCGACGACGCCGGTTTGGCCGGCATTGTTGAACGCCATGTCCATGCGCCCGAACACTTCCTGCGAGCGGCGCACGGCCGCGATGATCTGCTCGGGATCGGATACGTCGGCCTGGATGAATTCCGCGACGCCACCGGCCTGGCGCACGCGCTCCACCGTCGCCTGACCGCGCGCTACGTTGCGCGCCACCGCGGCGATCCTCGCGCCGCGCGCAGCGAACAGCTCCGCCGCCGCTGCGCCGATGCCGCTCGAAACGCCAGTGATGAAGGCAACCTTGCCCGCGAACGGTTTGCTCATCGTTTGCCTCCTTCCGCGGGATCCGCCCAGCCGCCGCAGCGATAGGCGGAGGTGAGGATCACCGAGCCGCGAGCGAGATCGAGGAAGCGCGCGACGTTGTTCATCTCGCGCGCGAGATTGGCCTTGAGGACTTCTTCCTTGCCGCCGGCGTTCCAGAACACCAGCGGGTCGGTCATGGCTGCGAGCACGTAGCACTCCTCCACGATGCCGTCCCACATCGGCGCGCCGGTGGTCAGCACGCGCGTCACGATGTTCTGGCAATAGTAGAAGCTGTCCTGCGTCTCCATGCCGACCACGGTCTGGTCGCGCATCCACATGTCCATGAAGCCTTCGCGCGTGATGTCCGGGCGCTTGAACAGGAAGGCGATCTGCGAGAAGCCGGGCACGCGATCGTCCTCGCCGGGGGCGTCGGCGTTGGCGCGCGGCGTGGATTCCGCAACCGCGTAGCCGGCGATGCGCGTGACCGACTCGTCGAGCACCGCTTCGGCCCTGGTGCGGATGTTCGCCGAATTCAGCCAGAACGAGACGAGCGCGTCGGGCGCGGGCTTCACCGGCTCGGCGCGCATATGCGCACCCGGCGCCACCACGTCGTCGACGATGTTGAACTGCAGCTTCTCGACGCCGAGTTCCTGCAGCGCCGCGCGCACCGGACCCAGCAGGCGACTGTTGAAGGCAGGCAGCACTTCGCTCCTGTCCTTCCACAGCACGTAGATCAGCTTTTCCATGGTCGCCCCCTTTGCCCGGCAGTCTAGCGGGCTGAGGTTTTCCCGAAAACCGCCAGGACGGTTCAGTGTGGCGCGCTCGGACCGAAATCGGGGCCGCCGGGCCGGAGCTCCCGCCGTCGCGCCAGATTGACCGAGATGGCAGACAGCACGACACGCCACGCGAAGGCTTCCGTTTGCCGTATCACGCACCGCACATCATCATGCATCCTTTGACAATCTCGGCGTCCGCATCAACGACCAGAGGCGGGTGTGTTTCGTCTGGCGGGACGGTGAGGTATTCGACCTGGAGATAGTGGACTACCACTGAGGACGAGCGGACATGGTGAACAACGGCATGCGCCCCGTGCATCCGGGTGAAATTCTGCGCGAGGACTATCTGGAGCCGCTCGGGCTGAGCGTCAATGCGCTGGCGAGCGCGCTACGGGTTCCGGCAACCCGGCTGCACGAGATCGTGAAGGAGCGGCGCGCCATCACGGCGGACACGGCACTGCGCCTGGCGCGCCATTTCGGCGGCGATGCGCAGAGCTGGATGAACCTGCAGTCTATGTCTGACCTGCGGATAATCGAGGGGCCGCAATGATCATCGTTCCTGCGCCTCGCCCCGGAACACGCGTGCTGGCCGCGGTGGCGTCCATGCTGCCGCGCGCGAGGCTGGACCCGCAGGAACTGATCGCACGCGCGCGGCGGCGCACCGGGCTGACGGACTTCGGTCCGGAAGGGCCGTACGAGGAAGCGCTCGCGGTGCTGTGCCGCGCGCTGGACGGGGAAGCCGCGCTGACGCCGCTGGGGCGCCAGCTCGCGCGGCAGATGCTGCTGGAGGCGCTCGCCTGCCAGTTGCGCCTGCAGGACTGGCTGCAGCGCGAGCCTGCCATCCTCGAGGCGCCGATCGAGGCGCCGGTGGTGATCGTCGGCATGCCGCGCACCGGCACCTCGATCCTGCACGAACTGCTCGCGCTGGATCCCGCCAACCGCTGCCCCGCGACCTGGGAAGTGGCGCACCCGTTCCCGCCGCCCGCTGCGGCCACCTGCACCAGCGACCCGCGCATCGCGCGCCACGCGCGGCAGCTCCGCTTCGGCGAATACCTGATGCCCGGGGTGCAGAACCTGCACCGCATGGGCACCACGCTGCCGCAGGAATGCGTGGCCATCACGGCGCACGTGTTCGTGAGCATGCAGTACAGCACGATCTTCCACGTGCCGACCTACGCCGCCTGGCTGGAGCACGGCGCCGATCACGCGCGCAGCTACCGTTATCACCGCCGCTTCCTGCAGTACCTGCAGTGGCGCCACCGCGGCGCGCGCTGGGTGCTGAAGTCCCCCGCGCACCTGTGGTCGCTGGAGGCGCTGCTCGGGGTGTATCCGGACGCGCGGCTGGTGCAGACGCACCGTGACCCGTTGCGCATCGTGTCCTCGCTGGCGAGCATGATCCCCACCATGCGCAGTGCCTATGCGCGCGGCATCGACCCGCAGGCGGTGGCGCGCGAGTGGTCACTGCACTGCGCCAGCGCGCTCGACGCCTCGGTGGCCTCGCGTCGGGCCGGCGCGATACGTCCCGGTCGGGTCTGCGACATCGCTTTCGCCGAATTCATGCGCGACCCGGTCGCGGAGCTCCGGCGGCTGTACGCGCACTTCGACCTCCCGTTCGGCGCGCACGTCGAGCAGGCGGCGGTCCGTTACCTGGCGGAGAACCCCGCCAGCAAGCACGGCGGCCACCGGCACCGCTTCGCGGACACCGGGCTGGACGTGGTGGGCGAGCGCGCCCGCGTGGCGGATTACCAGGCGTATTTCGGCGTGCCGTCCGAAGCCTGAAGACCGCGCGGCCCGGCACCGCCGCTCAGTCCCGCGGCCCCTGTGCCAGCCGCGACAGGATCGCGGTGGTCGAGCAGTCGTCGACGAAGGCGAGCACCTCGACGCGCCCGCCCCAGGACTCGACGAGCTCGCGGCCCACCACCTGTTCGCGCGTGTAGTCCCCGCCCTTGACCAGCACCTCCGGGCGCAGCCGCGCGAGCAGCCGCTCGGGCGTGTCCTCGCCGAAACCGACCACCCAGTCCACGCTCTGCAGCCCGGCCAGCACCGCCATGCGCCGCTCCAGCGCGTTGACCGGGCGGCCCGGGCCCTTGAGCCGCGTCACCGAGGCGTCGCCGTTGACCGCCACCACCAGCCGGTCGCCGAGCGCGCGCGCCGCCGCGAGGTACGCGACGTGCCCGGCGTGCAGCAGGTCGAAGCAGCCGTTGGTCATCACGATGCGCTCGCCGCGCCGGCGGGCCGCCGCCACCGCGTGCAGCAGCTGTTCCTCGTCGAGCACGCCGCGCTCCACGTCGGGCTGGCGGCCCAGCGCCTGGGCGAGTTCGGCGGCGCTCACCGCCGCCGCGCCGAGGCGCCC
>JAJVIG010000045.1 GCA_022072145.1 Pseudomonadales bacterium | reverse complement strand
CAGGAATAGATTCCTGCCGCGTGCTTCGACAGCATGCCGCCGTTGGCCGTGACCAGTCCGAAGGCCTGCGGCTCGCGGCGCAGACGCTGCACCATTTCCGCGATCCCGTGCATCGTGTAGTTGTTGCCGGGGCCGCCGAAGAACGGCAGCCCGCCGGTCAGCGTCAGCGCGCGGCTGCCGTCGTCGGGCAGGCCCAGATGGTCGGCGATCACGCCGACCGCGCACGGGAAACAGCTGTAGACGTCGATCGGGCCGATGGCGTCGATGCCGAGGCCGGCCAGCGCGAAGGCGCGCGCCAGCACCGCACCGGCGACCGGCGAGGCGCCCGGATCGGGCCGCTCGCTGAGCAGCGGTTCGCGTCCCTCGGCCAGTCCGTGCAGGAACACCCAGCGCTCGCGTGCGATTCCCAGCGCGCGTGCGCGTCCCGCGCTGCTCAGCAGCAGCGCCGCGCCCTGGTTCACGCCGTCCTGTGCGACCATGCGCCGTGTGTACAGATGCGTCATCGGCGGGGCGGCGAGGATCTCCCCGGCACTCAGCGAGCCCGCGAACTGGGCCATGGGGTTGCCCGCGGCGATCGCGCTGAACGCGGCCCACAGCCGCGCCATGTGCTCGCGGTGCGCCACCACGCTGCGCCCGGCGCGGCTGGCGCGCGTCTGCTCGATCAGGCTGTAGCAGTCCACCGGCAGCATCAGGCCGTTGGCGATCTCGTACGGCGCGAGCAAATCGTGCCCCGCAGCGCGGTCCTCGAGCGGGGCGTCATTGCTTTCGTTCCAGTCCAGCCCGATTCCGTTGCGGCGCGCGTGGCGTTCGTTGCGGATCGCCTCGGCGCCGGCCAGCAGCACCAGTTCGCGCTCGCCGCGCGCGATGTCGCGCGCGAACTCGATCAGTCGCGACTGCGGCTCGTTGCCGCCGACGGCGGTGTAGATGCGCTGCCGGGGGGTGGCGCCGATGCGCTGCGCGACCGACTGTGGCGGGTTGTCGCTGCGGCCGAAGGGGCAGGCCCAGATCGGCAGCGAGTCGCTGAAGAAGCGGACCACGGCGATGGTGTCGATGGCGCGGGCGATGTCCCCGGCGCCGGCGTCGGCGATCGCCAGCGCCGCGGCGCGCGCCGCGAACGTCACCGGCGGCTCGGCGCTCGTTGCGCGCTCCACGCACTGCCCAACGCCGACCAGTATCGGTGTGCGATCGTCGCTGCGGTTCACCGCTGGTTCTCCTTGCCCGCGCGCGTGCTCTGGCCGGCAAGTGTAACCAAAGGATCAGGGCTGGAAATCCCCCGGACGAAGCGGCTGGCGCCGCGGCCCCCAGTCGCCGGGTTGCGCTTCGAAGCGTCCCGCGCAGGCGCTGCCGCAGCGCGGACAGCGGCCGTCGGCCGTGAGCTGCCAGGCGCCGATGCGGTAGCCGTCGCGAGCGATCAGCGGCGCCTCGCAGGCGTGGCAATACGTGGTGCTGCGCCGGGGATCGCGCACATTGCCCACGTAGGCGTGGCGCACCCCGTGTGCGCGTGCGATCGCGTGGGCGCGCTCCAGCGTGGCGCGCGGCGTGGGGGGGAGGTCGCGCATCTTCCAGTCCGGGTGGAATGCGCTGAAATGCCAGGGCACCCCGGGTCCGAGGTTGTCGACCACCCAGCGCGCCATCGCCTCCAGTTCGGCGTCGGCGTCGTTGCGCCCCGGGATCAGCAGCGTCGTGATCTCCAGCCACACCGACGTTTCGTGGCGCAGCCAGCACAGCGTATCGAGCACCGGCGCGAGGCGCGCCCCGCAGACGCTGCGATAGAAATCGTCGCTGAACGCCTTGAGGTCCACGTTCGCGGCATCCATCGCCGGAAAGAAGTCCGCGCGCGCCGCCGGCGTCATGTAGCCGGCCGAGACCGCCACCGACGCGATGCCCTGCGCGCGGCAGGCAGCGGCGACGTCGACCGCGTACTCGAAGAACACGGCCGGATCGTTGTAGGTGTAAGCGACGCTGCGCGCTCCCAGCGCGCGCGCCGCCGCCGCGATCGCCTCCGGCGTGGCTTCGTCGCCGGCCGTGTGCTGATCGCGGGACTTGCTGATGTCCCAGTTCTGGCAGAACCTGCACGCCAGGTTGCAACCCGCGGTGCCGAAGGACAGCACCGGCGTGCCGGGCAGGAAGTGGTACAGCGGCTTCTTCTCGATCGGATCGATGCAGAAGCCGCTGGAACGGCCCCAGGTGGTCAGCACCAGTGCGTCGTCCTGGTTGGCGCGCACGTAGCACAGCCCGCGCTGACCGGGACGCAGGCGGCAGAAGCGCGGGCAGGCGTCGCACTGCACGCGGCCGTCGGCGAGCGCGTGCCAGTGGCGGGTCGCAACGGCGGATGGGAACGCGGTGTGGTCCATGATGCCGCTTTGGAACGCCCGGATGGTCGCGAGTTCCTCGCGCGGAACCTGTTGGCAGATGAACACATCGCAATCCGCTGCCGGTGTACCCGCTTGCGGCGCCACCCTATATTCGACGCTCGAAGGGCCCGCATCCGCGCGCGCTGCTTCGCCGATCCGGGAGATGCTCATGCGGCACGACAAGGCCTTGCTGATCGACATGCTGCGGCGGGTACTGCGGATCCGCTATTTCGAGGAGGCAGTGATCCGCCTGCAGCAGCGCGGCGAGATACCCGGTGGCGTGCATCTGTGCATCGGCCAGGAGGCGACGATCGTCGGGGCCTGCCTGGCGGCCGGCGACAACGCCTGGATGACGGGCTACCACCGTTCGCACGGGCACCCCATCGGCAAGGGCGCCGCGCTGGGTCCGCTGATGGCCGAACTGATGGCGCGCACTACCGGCGTGTGCAAGGGCAAGGGCGGATCGCTGCATCTCGCGGATTTCTCCGTCGGCAGCCTGGGCGAGTCCGGCATCGTCGCGGGCAGTCTGCCGATCGCCACCGGTGCCGCGCTCGGCGCCAGCCTGCGCGGTGAGCGCGAGCGCGTCGTGCTGGCCTTCCTCGGCGATGCCGCCACCGGTGCCGGCGCGTTCCACGAGGCCGTCAACATGGCGGCGGCGTGGCGGCTGCCGGTGGTCTTCGTCTGCGAGAACAACCTCTACGGCGTGACCACGCCCACCGCCGAGGTCTGCAACCTGCAGCACATGGCCCAGCGCGCGGCGGGCTACGGCATTCCCGGTGTCATCGTCGACGGACAGGATCCGCTGGCGGTGTTCGACGCGGTCGAGGTCGCCTGCGCCCGCGCGCGCAACGGCGAGGGCCCGACCTTCGTCGAGGCCAAGACCTACCGCTTCCGCGACCACGCGGAGAACCTGGTCGGCGCGGCGCCGTACCGCAGCGAGGACGAGGTGCGGGAGTGGATGGAGCTGCGCGATCCGGTGCGCAACTTTCCGGCCATGCTGCTGCAGCGGGAACTGATCGGCTCCGCGGAGCTGGAGCGGGTGATCGCGCAGACGAACGCCGAGGTGGCGGCGGCGATCGAATTCGCACGCCGCAGTCCGCATCCGGTGCCGGCCGATGCCTGGGAAGACCTGTTTTGCCCCGGTGTTCCCGCCGGCAACGTGGTCGCCACCCACACGGTCGACCGCCCCGAGCCCGCGCAGCGGCGCGACATCATCTACCTGGCGGCCATCAACGAGGCGCAGCGCGAAGAGCTCGAACGCGATCCGGCGGTGGTGGTCTTCGGCGAGGACGTGCGCTGCAACCTGTGGGGGGGCACCGCGTTCGCGCAGCATTTTCCGAAGAACCGGGTCTTCGATACGCCGCTGTCCGAAACCGGTTTCGTCGGCGCGAGCCTGGGCGCGGCGATGACGGGTTTGCGGCCGGTGGTCGACATGACGATCGCGAACTTCGTGTACGCGGCGATGGACCAGTTCGTGAACCAGGCGGCGAAGACGCGCTACATGTCCGGCGGCCAAGCGCGCCTGCCGGTGACGTTCCGCGTTTCCATGATGTACGGGATGGCGATCGGCGCGCACCATTCCGACCGTCCCTATCCGGCCTTCATGAACGTACCGGGCCTGAAGATCATCGCGCCGGCCTCGGCCTTCGATGCCAAGGGATTGCTGAAGGCGGCGATACGCGACGACAACCCGGTGCTGTGTTTCGAGGACGCGAACCTGTGGCTGTGCAGCGGCCACGTGCCGCTCGAGGACTACGTGGTGCCGCTGGGTGTGGCGGACATCAAGCGCCGCGGCAGCGACGTCACCGTGGTGGGCATCGCCGGCGGGGTGCGCGCGGCGCTGGAAGCGGCCGCGGAACTCGCCACGCAGGGCATCGAGGCCGAAGTGGTGGACCCGCGCACGCTGGCGCCGCTGGACATCGAGACGATCGTGCAGTCCGTGGTGCGCACCGGCTACCTGGTGGTCGTCGATCCTGCCCACCGGAGCTGCGGCGCCAGCGCCGAGATCTGTACGCGCGTCGTCGAACTCGCGTTCGACAGCCTGCGCGCGGCACCGCGGCGGCTGAACGCCGAGGACACGCAGATTCCCTTCGCACCCGCAATGGAGGTGCCGCTGTATCCGCGCAAGGACGCGGTCGTGGCGGCCGTGCGCGAGTTGCTGAAGGCCTGAAGAGCATCCGCGGCGTCACTGGCCGTTCTTGCCAACCGCGCCGCGCCCGGTGCATCGTGACCCCGGTCGATCGCAGGATCCAGGCTATGCCGGCGATACGCGAACCCGCGGTGGCGGGGCTTTTCTATCCGGCCGATCCGCTGCGGCTGGCTGCCGGGGTGCGGGCGCTGCTCGCGGCCGCTCCGGCGCGCACGGCACGGCCGCGCGCGCTGGTGGTGCCGCACGCGGGGTACGTGTATTCGGGCGGCGTGGCGGCGTCGGCCTACGCGCTGTTGCGCCCGCACGCGGCGGCGCTGCGGCGGGTGGTGCTGCTCGGGCCGGCGCACCGCGTCGCGCTGCGCGGACTGGCGCTGCCGCGGTGCGAGGTCTTCGCCACGCCGCTGGGGCCGGTGGCCATCGACGGGGAAATGTGTGCGCGGCTCGATGCGCCGGGACCGGTGAGCCGCAGCGACGCCGCGCACGCACGCGAGCACAGCCTCGAGGTGCAGCTGCCGTTCCTGCAGGAGGTGCTGGGCGAGTTCCTGCTGGTGCCGCTGGTGGTCGGCGAGGCCAGCGCGGACGAGGTCGCGCACGTGATCGCGGAGGTCGCGGACGAGCCGGGCACGCTGCTGGTCGTCAGCACCGACCTCAGCCACTATCACGACTACGCCACGGCGTGCGCCCTCGATCGCGCGACCTGCGCGGCGATCGAGGCGCTCGACTGGCGCGCGCTCACGCCACAACGCGCCTGCGGTGCCGTGGCGCTGGCGGGATTGCTGCAGTTCGCGGCGGCGCGCGGGCTGCGCGCGCATAGGGTGGAATTGTGCAATTCCGGCGATACCGCCGCCGGGGACCGGGAACGGGTGGTCGGCTATGGGGCATGGTATTTCGATTGAGCGCATCTACGACGACGCCGAGCGCGCGCAATTGCTGGCGCTGGCGCGGGCGGCGATCGCCGCCGGCATCGCCGGCGAACGCCTCGACGTCGAGCGCGAGTCGCTGGCGCCCGCGCTGACGGTGCGCCGCGCCAGTTTCGTGACGCTGTACCTGCACGGTCGGCTGCGCGGCTGTATGGGCACGCTCGAGGCGCGACGCACGCTCGCGGAGGACGTGGCGGAGATGGCGTACGCCGCGGCGTTCCGTGATCCGCGTTTCCCGCGCCTCGACGCCCCCGAGTTCGACGCCACCGAACTGCACGTGGCGGTGCTCGGCACGCCGGAGCCGCTCGCGTTCGCGAGCGAGGAAGACCTGCTGCGCCAGCTGCGTCCCGGTATCGACGGCGTGGTGTTCTGCGACCGCCTGCGCCGCGCGACCTTCCTGCCGTCGGTGTGGGAGATGCTGGCCGAGCCGCGTGAGTTCCTCGGCCGCCTCAAGGAAAAAGCCGGGCTGCCGCGCGACCACTGGTCCGACAGCGTGCGCGTCGAGCGCTACACGGTAGAGTCGATACCGTGACCTCCGGGTGGGTGCTGAGGTGACCGGGATGCACTGGAAGGCAGGCGTGGAGAAGGAGTGGGCGTGAGAATCAGCGAGGTGAGACATCCCGCACGGGTGGTTCCGCTGGCGTTCCTGCTCACGATCGTCGTCGGCACCTGCTTGCTCTCCTTGCCGGTGGCGCGCGCCGAGCCGGGTGGTGCGCCGGTGTTCGTGGCCCTGTTCACGTCGGTGTCGGCGGTGTGCGTCACCGGGCTGGTCACGGTGGATACCGGCAGCTACTGGTCGGCGTTCGGGCAGGGCGTGATCCTGCTGCTGTTCCAGATCGGGGGCTTCGGCATGATGACCGCGGCCACGCTCCTCGGCCTGATGGTGAACCGCTCGTTGCGGTTGCGCACCAGGCTCGTCACGCAGGCCGAAACGCATTCGCTTGGCATAGGTGATGTCACAGGCGTTGCCGCCGTGGTGCTGGTGGTGACCCTGCTCGTGGAGACGGCGATTGCATTCGCATTGACCGCCCGGTTGCGTTTCGGCTACGGCCTGCCGTGGGACGAGGCCGCGTGGAGCGGGGTTTTCCACGCGGTGTCGGCATTCAACAACGCCGGGTTCTCGATTCACGCCGACAGCCTGGTGCGCTATGCGACCGACGGTCTGATCCTGCTGCCGGTGATGGTTGCGATCGTGGTAGGTGGCATCGGCTTTCCGGTACTGCACGAATTGCGCTCCCGATTGCGCGACCCGCGGCACTGGTCCCTGCACACCAAGCTGACGCTGGCGGGAACGCTGGGCCTGCTCGTCGGGGGCGCAGGCGCGCTGTTGCTGTTCGAATGGTCCAACCCGGCGACGCTCGGGCCGATGGCGGTGGGTGACAAACTGTTGTCGGGCGCCTTCGCGTCGGTGTCGGCGCGCACGGCAGGCTTCAATTCGATCGATATCGGAGCCCTGAGCCACGAGAGCCTGGCGCTGCACTACTTCCTGATGTTCATAGGCGGGGGAAGTGCGGGTACCGCCGGCGGGGTCAAGATCGGCTCGGCGATGATCCTGCTGCTGCTGGTCGTCGCCGAGGTGCGTGGACGCGGCGACAGCGAGGCATTCGGCAGGCGCATCAGCACCGACGCCCAGCGCCAGGCGATCACCGTGTTGATGCTGGGCAGCCTGGTCGTGGTGCTCGGCACGCTCGGCATCCTGCGCAGCACCGATATCGCGACCGACCGGGTCATCTTCGAGGTGATCTCGGCGTTCGGAACCGTCGGACTGTCGACCGGAATCACCGCGGACCTGCCGCCTTCGGCGCAAGCGATACTCGTGGCCTTGATGTACGTGGGACGGGTAGGCACCATCACGCTGGCGACGTCGCTGGCGCTGGGCGCGCACCGGATGCCCTACCGTTATCCAGAGGAACACCCCATTGTTGGCTAGGTTATTCACCGAACAGTTCGCATTCTCCCGCGGCGACAGCGTCGTCGTCATCGGACTCGGCCGTTTCGGCGGTTCGGTCGCGCGCTCGTTGATGCGCCTCGGTCACGACGTGATGGGAATCGACCACGACGAAGACCCGGTTCACGAGTGGGCGGACCTGCTGACCCATGCGGTGCAGGCGGACGCGACGAACACGATGACCATGCGCCAGCTCGGCGTGGCCGACTTCGCGCACGCGATCGTGGGCATCGGCAGCGATCTCGCGGCGAGCCTGATGACGGTGATGGCACTGAACGAACTCGGCGTTCCCGACATCTGGGTCAAGGCGATGAGCACGGAGCACGGCAAGATCGCCCAGCGCATCGGTGCTCATCACGTGGTGTTTCCGGAAGCCGATATGGGCGAGCGCGTTGCCCACCTGATCAGCGGCCGGATGATCGACTACATCGAGTTCGACGACGGCTTCGCGATCGCCAAGATCCATGCGCCCGCGTTCTGTCACGGCCGCACCCTGGCCGAATCGCAGGTGCGCGAACGCTACGGCGTCACGGTGGTCGGGATCAAACGCCACCAGGAAGACTTCCAGCACGCGACCCCCGGGAGTGCGGTGCTGGCGGGAGACCTGCTGATCGTTTCGGGCGCGACCGACAAGGTCGAGCGTTTTGCCGCAGCGAGGAACTCGGGCTGAACGGAGTCCACCGGACGGACAGCAGCGGTGGTCGTGCCGCCGTGCGCGGGGCGTTGCGGGGCGGCTAGCGCAGGTGTGGCTCCCAGCTCGTGAACAGTCGCCGCACGGCGAGCGCGTCGGCGGCCGCGTGCAGCTGTTCGCGAACCTGAGTGTCGGAGAGCATCTCGGCGATCTGCGCCAGGATCTGCAGATGCCGCTCGGTGGCCTGCTCGGGAACCAGCAGCACGAACACCAGCGAGACAGGCACCCCGTCCGGGGCGTCGAACGGCAGCGGTGTCGTCAGGCGCAGGAATGCACCCAGCGGTTCGGACAGTCCGCTGATACGGGCGTGGGGTACGGCCACGCCCTGCCCCAGTCCGGTCGAACCCAGCCTTTCCCTGGCCAGCAGGTTCTCCACGATTGCGCTGGCGTCGATTCCGCGCATCGACTCGGCGAACAGCGTTGCCGCCATCTCGAACAGGGGCTTGCGAGCCCGGACCTCGACGTCGGTCCGGATGTTCGCGGGCGGCAGGGTGTCGCGCAGCAGGTTCATGATGTGGATCGTCGTGTGATTGCTGGTCACCGGGAGCGAAGCCGGCGCGATTCTACGGCGAGGTCGATTGCCGGGCCACCCCCGGACGCCAGTTCATCGACAGATAGGCTCCGTCGGGTCCGCGGTCTGCGAGGCGAAGCAGCGCCAGCGTCCCAAAAAAGCGAACCCGCCGTGCGGCGGGTTCGGGCAGGTGCGATCCTTCGCGTTGCCAGGTCGTTGCCCCGCTCAGGACTCCTTGCGACGGCGCGTCAGTCCCAGTCCGGCCAGGCCGAGGCCCAGCAGGCCCAGCGTTCCCGGCACCGGCACGTCGCTGCGGATGCCGCCTTCGAACCGGAACTTGTTGTCGTCGTAGTCGAGGTCGCCACCGCCGTACAGATCCTCGAAGCCGACGATCGCGGTGTACACCGGGCTGGTGGACGTGACATCGACGGTCGCGTGCATGAGTTGGTCGGGATTGCGACCGGCGCCACCCATGAAATACTCGTATCCAGGTCCCAGGATGCGAATACCGAATATCAGCTCGTCGCCGGCGCTGATGCCGCTTCCGCTGATCAGCGATGTGATGTCCACCGTCACGCCAGCCGGCTCATCGTTCATGATATAGCCGAGCCGCGTGAAGCTCGAGTCGTACAAGCCGAGTTCGCTCGTGTAGCCGGAGGTCACCGGCAACGAGGTCACCGTCACGGTGCCACCGGCGTAATACAATTGGGCACCGAGGACCGGTGCGGCCGATGCCGTGACGCTGACCAGCGACAGGGCGGCGGCGCCGAGCAGGGCGAGTGTGCTGGATGTCTTCATGAGGCTGTTCTCCTTGTGGACGAAGGTTTTTTCATTGGCTGCGGTGTGTCAAGCAGGTTACGTGCCAGCCATGCGGGGCGGGTGCGAGCGGTCTCTGCAACGCGTTGTTTTTCGTGAACTCTCTGGAAAACAGCGCGGTCACCGTCGGTGGCCTTCGTGCCCGCTGCTCAAGACCCGTTGTCAAAAATGTCGACGCTAGCCGTCGGTCCGTAGATCCGGGCTGTGCCGGGACGTTCGTGCCGCCCCCGTTCGGCCACAGGCCGAACCTACGGGCGTCGTGCGCCATGGCGTGTTCGCGTAGGTCCGGGCTGTGCCCGGACGTTTGTCGTAGGTCCGGGCTGTGCCCGGACGTTTGTCGTAGGTCCGGGCTGTGCCCGGACATTGTGTTCTGCCACGCCCGTTCGGCCACAGGCCGAACCTACGGGGGGCACGTCCACGGTTCGTGCAGGTCGGCATGCATGCCGACGCAGGCCGCGAAATTGCGTTCGGCGAATGCGGTGTCGGTACCGCGGCGCCAGCCCTCGAGGATCAGTTGCAGCGCGGCGCGCGCGCGATAGGCGAGCACGCGGAGCCGGGCGCTGCGATCGCCGGCACCCGCGATCGGGTGCGCGCCGTAGGCCTGCCAGAACGCGGGCGGCAACCTCAGGTGGGAGAAGATCCATTCCGCGGCAGGTTCGCTCCAGAACGCGCGTTCGGCATCGAGGATCGCGCTGAGCCGCCAGCGGCCCGCGCGACGCTCGACCAGCACGTTCTGCAGCCACAGGTCGCCGTGCACCAGCCGCGGCGGGGCGGGTGCCTCCAGTGCCGCGTGCCCGGCGCGCAGCCGCTGGCGGAATCCGGTGAGTCCGGGCACCAGCAGCTTGCGCTCGTCGAGATCGGCCGCGAGGTCGGCGAACAGTCCGAGCAGCCAGTCCGCGTGGCTGCGCCGGCCTTCACCCGCGCACGGAAAACCGAACAGTTCGCCTTCCACGGCGTGGATGGCCCGCACCTGCGCACCGAACTCCCGCCACAGCGCGTGTGTGTCTTCCTCGGCGATCTCCGTTGCGATGTGGTCCCACACCGCGCCGGGGCGGCATTCGAGCAGCAGCAACGGCCGCGCGATCGTGGCGCACGAGAAATCGTGGTGCACGATGCGGGGGATGGCATCGCTCGCGGCGGCGAGGCGTCGGTGTACCGCGAACTCGCGCGCGAGCAGGCCGCGCTCGTGCCGGAACAGCGGCGCGTTCGAGGGCGGCGCGACGCGCAGGATCAACGGTGCGTGCACGGCGAAGCCGAGGCGGTAGGTGGTGTTGAACTGCCCGTGGGGCACGTGCTCGCACGTCGTGAGGCGTGCCGCGCTGCCCAGTGCCGCGCGGCACACGGCCTCGATCGCATCGGGTGCAAGCGGCGCCTGCAGCGGCGCACGGTGCCCGCCGAGGCGCACGAATGCCATCGCGCGGGATCAGCCGGCGGCGAACACGCCGTCGGCGTCGGGGCGGAACAGCTCGAGCAGGAAACGCTCCTGCGGCTTTTCCGAGGCCGTTTTCGGGATCTCGTCGAGCAGTTGCAGGTAGCCCGGCACGAAGTTCGGCTCGAGTCCGGCGCGGCAGTGCGCGAACACGGCCCGCGCGTCGAAGCGCGCACGATCGCGTGCCACGATCGCCGCGACCACGTCCTTCTCGCCGGGGGCGCCCGAGCTGGCCGGCACGCCGTAGACGTAGACGTCGTCGACCGAGGGATGTTCGGCGACCACCTTCTCGACGAAGCCGGGATTGACGAAATCACCGTTGTGGCGGATGCCGCCGCCCTTGCGGTAGTCGAAATACAGCCAGCCGTCGGCGTCGCGGTGACCGACGTCGCCGCTGCGGTTCCAGCCGTCGCGGATCTTCTTCTTCGAGGCTTCCGGGTTGCCCAGGTACTCGATCTCCACCGACGCCGCGCTGC
>JAJVIG010000059.1 GCA_022072145.1 Pseudomonadales bacterium | reverse complement strand
GACCAGTCCGCCGCATCGAGCGTGTCACGGTCCCCGAGCAGGGGCTTCACCGCCACCTCGCGCAGCGTGGCCAGCTGAGCCGCCCACGCCGGGTTGACCGGCCCGGCGAGCGGCAGCTTCGCCACCGTCGTGATGCGTGCCAGCGGGAAGTTGCGGATCTCGTCGTTGCTGACGCTGAGGTCCTGCGCCGCGAGCGCCAGCCACGCGCTCTCCTCGCGGTTCAGCGCCGCCTCGGCGCGCGCGTCGAACGCCGCCATGCGACAGCGCGCGAAGAAGTCCTCCACCTTCGAGGCCACGGCCTGCAGCGCCGCGCAGGCTGCCGCCGTGCCCTCAGCGGCCGGCAACAGCGTCGCGGGATCCCCCGCCCCCTCGCGCTGCCACGCGAGGCATGCGGCCGCGGCCGCCTGTGCCGCCGCGACACCGTCCCGATCGACGCCCGGCTTGCCGTCACGCCCGCTGGCCGCGAAGCCGGTGTCGACGAGTTGCTGGATATCCGCCGCGAGCGCGGCATCGGTGGTGCTTCCGGGGTTCACGACCCCGTCGCCGTTCAGCCCGCGCGCGGTCAGGCGCTCGGTGGCCGCGGCCGCGGTGCCCATATCGATTGCGCCGGCGTCGGCTCTGCCCGCATCGCGCAGCACCGTGCGCGCTGCGACCGCGATCGCCGCGCCGACGCCACCCTGCTCGTCGATCGCGGCCAGCGGCAGCTCGTCACTGCCCTTCAGCAGTTCGTCCGGCGACGACAGCGCGCCCAGCGTCCATCGCAGCGCCGCCAGCAGTTCCGGGGCGCGCACGCGGCCGTCCCCGTCGCTGTCGATCAGCGCGAGCGTGGACGGGTCGCATTCGAGCCCGGCCACCGGACACGCCAGCGCCGCCCACAGCTTCTGGTCGAGCCCGGCGAGATGCACGAAGTCCTCGCCACGCTCGAGGCTGACCTGGTCGAAACCACCGGCCTTGAAGAAACGCCACTGATGCATGCCACTACTCCTTGTCGTCGACGATCCCGGACGGACACCTGCTGCCCGCGCGCCGATCATCCCCCGCATGCCGGGCAGCGTCAACGCGGACGGTTGACGCGTTGTTCGTCGAGGCGGCGCAGGAAGTCTTCCATGATCAGGTGATAGAGCTCGAGCCCGAGGTACTGGTCCTCGACGCCGGACTCGATGCTGGGGTTGTCGTTGACCTCGATCACCGCGATGCGCTCGCCCGACTGCTTGATGTCGACCCCGTAGAGCCCGTTGCCGATCGGGCGCGTGGCGCGCAGCGCGGTCTCGATCACCGCGCGCGGCACCTCGTGCGTGGGCATCGTCTGGAAGCGCCCGCTGTCGACGTCGCCGCTGGCGCCGTAGCGGTAGATCTGCCAGTGGTCGCGCACCATGAAGTACTTGCAGGCGTAGATCGCGCGGTTGTTCAGCACGCCGATGCGCCAGTCGTAATCGGTGTACAGGTATTCCTGCGCGAGCAGCAGCGCGGACTTGCGGAACAGGTCGCGCAGCGTCTCCTGCAGTTCGTCTTCGTTGGCGACCTTGACCACGCCCTTCGAGAACGAACCGTCGGGGATCTTCAGCACCATCGGGAAATTCAGCCCCGCGAGCGCGGCCATCGTGCGCGGCTGGGTCTGGCGGATCAGGATGCGCGTGTCGGGAGCCGGGATGCGGCGCATGCGCAGCAGGTCCGCGAGGTACACCTTGTTCGCGCAGCGCAGGATCGAGGTCGGGTCGTCGATCACGACCAGCCCTTCCGACTCGGCCTTCTGCGCGAAGCGGTACGTGAAGTGGTCGATCGCGGTGGTGGCGCGGATGAACAGCGCGTCGTACTCCTGCAGGCGGCCGTAGTCGCTGCGCTTGACCAGTTCGGCGGCGATGCCGAGCCGCTTGGCGGCCTTCAGGAAATGCTTGATCGCCTTGGCGTCGCTGGGCGGCTGCGGCTCCTGCGGGTCGACCAGGATCGCCATGTCGTAACGATAGCGCGTGCGCTCGCGCGGACGCCGCCACACGGCGCGGCTGTAGCGTTCCAGCGCGTTGGCGAACACCGTCTGCTGCTCGTCGTCGAGCTCGCTCGGACCGAGCGGCGTCAGTGCGGCGATCTCCCAGCGCGCACGCTTGCGGAACTCGATCTCGAGGATGGGACACGCGAAGCGTTCGAACAGGTCGCGGGCCAGCGGCGCCAGGATCTCTTCCTGCACGGTGCCGAAATAGCTGCGCACCGTGAACGACTCGAGGCTCGCGGGCGAATGCTCTGCGACCAGCTGGTCGACGCGCTCGCCGATGTCGTCGAACTCGAGGATGAACAGCTTGCGGTTACGCAGGATGTTCAACGTGGCCACGCCGGGCAGCACGCGGTGGCCGCGCGCCTCGGCCAGCAGCGAGCAGTAATAGCCCCGCGAGAGGTAACGCTCGCTGCGGCAGAGGTTGATCACACGCAGCGGTTGCTTCAGCGTCTCCTCGCCCATCGCGAGGAAGTCCGCGAAGGAAATCACGTATTCGCTGGGGTAGAACGGACCCCAGTCGGAGAGGTCGTCGACGACTATCTTGAGCACGGCGCGCGTTGATCGGTTGGTGGATGGACCTGCACGCGATCCTAGCAGAGCGCCTGCCCGGCTACAGCAGCCGCGGCGAATTTGCGCACTTTTGCCTGTGCCGCCCGCCGCGGCTAGACTGCGGGGGTAGCGCAGTGGCGGAGATACGACGGCATGCAAGGCGATGCGTCGCACACGGCGACCGCAGCGGATACTGCTCCGGCGCCTGCCGTAGTACGCGAGGGCACGCTCGATGACCTCGACGAACTGGTGCGTCTCGAGGACGAGTCCTTCGACAGCGACCGCCTCAGCCGGCGCAGCTTCCGCCGCTTCCTGCAGAACGACACCGACGACCTGCTGGTCGCCGCGGGGCCGTCCCGTCTGCTCGGCTACATCCTGCTGCTGACGCACCGCGGCACGCGGCTCGCGCGGCTCTATTCGATCTGCGTCGACCGCGCGGCGCGCGGCCAGGGCATCGCCGAGGCGCTGATGGCTGCCGGCGAGGACGCGGTGCGTAGCGCCGGCTGCGCGCACCTGCGGCTCGAGGTGCGCCGCGACAACGAGCCGGCGATCGCGCTTTACCGCAAGCTCGGCTACCGGCTGTTCGGCACCATCCCCAACTATTATGAGGATGACCAGGAGGCACTGCGCTTCGAGAAACGCATCCGCTACTACAGCGGGGCGCGCTCCGACCTGTTCGTGCCGTACTACAACCAGACCACGCCGTTCACCTGCGGTCCGGCCTGCCTGCTGATGGCGATGCACGCGCTCGACCCCGTCTCCCCGCTCGAGCAGCGCGAGGAACTTCGGTTGTGGCGCGAGGCGACCACGATCTTCATGACCTCCGGCCACGGGGGCTGCGGCCCGCGCGGACTCGCGCTGGCCGCGCACCGACGCGGTTTCGACGTCACGATCCACCTGAACGACGACCGCGTGCTGTTCATCGACGGGCTGCGCGACGACGCCAAGCGCCAGGTGCTGACGGTGGTCCACGAGGACTACCACGAACAGGCGCTCGCGGCCGGGATCCCGATCGTCTTCCAGCCGCTGGGCGTCGAGCAGATGCAGCAGGGTCTGGCCCGCCACGTGGTCCCGGTGGTGCTGATCAGCTCGTACCGGCTCACCCGCGAGAAGGCGCCACACTGGGTGGTGGTCGCGGCGATCGATCGCGACTTCGTGTACATCCACGATCCCGATATCAAGCCCGAGCGCGGCGA
This sequence comes from Pseudomonadales bacterium, assembly GCA_022072145.1. GTDB lineage: Bacteria > Pseudomonadota > Gammaproteobacteria > Pseudomonadales > UBA5518 > UBA5518. The sequence continues at coordinate 9,160 of JAJVIG010000059.1, read as the reverse complement.
GACCGAAACCGACAAGACCTTCGTCCCCATCGACCGCGCCGCGTTCACCCGCATGGCACGCTTCGGGCAGTCGTCGATGCGCGCCACGCTGCTGATCGGCCCGCGGCGCCGGCGCCGCGGCGCACGGCCTGCATCCGCACCCGCACCGGCGTGAAAGCAATCGCATGAGCAGTGACTTCCTGCTGCAGGCGCTGATCCTGCTCGGTGCAATCGTGCTCGTGGTGCCGCTGCTCCAGAAGGTCGGCGCCGGCTCGGTGGCCGGTTACCTGGTCGCCGGACTGCTGGTCGGCCCGCCAATGCTCGGCTGGGTCACCGAGTACCAACTGATCGGCTCGATCGCCGAATTCGGCGTCGTGTTCCTGCTGTTCTCGATCGGCATCGAGCTGCGCCCGGCGCGCCTGTGGCTGATGCGCCGCCTGGTGTTCGGCCTCGGCAGCGCCCAGCTGCTGCTGTGCGGCGCCGCGATCGCGGGCACACTCTACCTGGCCGGCTTCACACCGGCCGCGGCGTCCGTCTGCGGTCTCGCGCTGGCGCTGTCCTCGACCGCGATCGTCGTGCAGTTGCTCGCCGAGCGACGCGAGCTGGCATCGCATCGCGGACGCGCCTCGTTCGCGATCCTGCTGCTGCAGGACGTGGCGGTCGCGCCGCTGATCACGCTGGTCTACCTGCTGGGTGCGCACGGCGCCGGCGGCGAGGCGCTGCCGGCGGGGCTCAAGGCGGTCGGCGCGCTGCTGGCGGTGCTGGTGCTCGGACGCTTCGCCTGGCGCCACCTGCTGCCCACGCTGGCGGCGTTGCGCAACGCCGACATGCTGGTCGCGGTCGCGCTGCTGCTCGTGCTCGGTGCGGCGTGGACCATGGAACACGCCGGCGCATCGCTGGCGCTCGGTGCCTTCCTGGCCGGCGTGCTGCTCGCCGATTCGCCGTTCCGCCACCAGGTGGTGGCCGACATCCAGCCGTTTCGCGGCATCCTGCTCGGCCTGTTCTTCATGACCGTCGGGATGTCGATCGACCGCGACGGCGTGCTCGCCAACGGTCCGCTGCTGCTGGGACTGACGCTCGGGCTGATGGCGCTGAAAACCCTGCTGACGGCAGTGCTGCTGCGCGCGTTCGGCCTGGGTGTCCGCGATGCCGTGCAGGGCGGTGCGCTGCTGTCGCAAGCCGGCGAATTCGCGCTGATCCTGTTCGCACTCGCCGCCGGGCAGTCGTTGATCGATGCCGAGGCGAAGCAGCTGCTCTACCAGGTCGCGGTGAGCAGCATGCTGCTGACGCCGCTGCTCGATTTCGCCGGCACGCGCCTCGCGCGGCTGTTTCCCGCGCCACAACCCGTCGCCGACGCCGGCGCACCGGAACAGGAAGGCACGCACGACGGACACGTGGTGATCTGTGGCTTCGGCCGCGTCGGGCAACAGGCCGCGCGCGTGCTCGAGGCGAACCGAACGCCGTGGCTGGCGATCGATCTCGCGAGCGCGACCATCGAACAGGCGCGCACCGCGCGACTGCCGGTGTTCTACGGCGACTGCGGACGGAGCGAGATCCTGCGCGCGCTCGACGCCGAGCAGGCGGCACTGGTGCTGGTCACGCTCGACGATGCGACGGCCGCCGAGCGCACGCTGCTGGCGCTGCGCCAGATCGCGCCCGGGGTGCGCGTGATCGCCCGCGCCAGCGACGACGCGCAGGCGCAGCTGCTGCGCGCGCACGGGGTGCTGCGCGCGGTGCCGGAGACCACCGAGTACAGCCTGCAGCTCGCGCTCGCGGCGCTCGGTGAACTGGGGCTGGACGACGAGCGCCGCGATGAACTCGAAGCCGGATTCCGCGCGCACGAATACGCGCGCTTGCTGGGACGCCCGAACGCATGAGCACAGGCAGCGCGCTGCTCGCGCGGCCGGTGCGCCCGCGGGCGCTCGCGAGCCACGGTGCACCGCTGGCACTGATCGGGTCCGCGGTGGGCGCGCTGCCGGTGCCGGTGGCACTGCTGGCGGGCGACTGGCCGTTGGCGCTCGGACTCGGCGCCGGGTCCGTGGCGCTGGCGCTGGCGGGCCTCGGCGGCCGACGGCTGGCGCACGAGCGTGAGCTGCGGCGCAACGAGGCACTGGTATTGGTGGCGCTGGCCTTCGTGGTGATGTCGCTGCACACGGCCCTCGGGTACGCAGCAACCGGCATGGCGTGGCGCGACGCGCTGTTCGAGGCAGTCTCGGGAGTGACCACGACCGGGCTGAGCACGCTGGTCGACCCGCACGCGTGGTCCGACGGGCTGCTGTTCACGCGCGCGTGGTCGCAATGGTACGGCGGCCTCGGCGTGATCGTGTTCGCGCTCGCCATCGTCGACAACCCGGGCGTGGTCGGCCGCCGCCTGTACGCACCGGTCGACGGCGAACTGCCGCGCCACACCACGCGCCGTCATGCGCGCACGATCGTGGTGTGCTACGGCACGCTCACCATCGCCTGCTGGCTGCTCGTGGTGGCAGCGGGCGGCGCACCGTTCGAGGCCCTGCTGCACACCTTGGCAGCGGTATCGACTGGCGGCTTCTCGCCGCACGCGAACAGTCTGGCGGCATTGCCGGGCTGGGCCGAACGCTACGCGATCATGCTCGGCATGCTGGCCGGCGCACTGCCGGTCGCGGTGGTGATCGCGGTCGGGCTGCGCAACGGCGGCCGTGACGTGGAGATCCGCACCTTTGCGCTGCTGGTGGCCGTGGTGGGCGGGCTGCTCGCATGGCGGATCGGCGCGCAGCAGGGGCTCGCGTGGGACGTGGCCGCGCGCGAAGGCCTGCTGCTCGGCATTTCGGCGCAGACCACCACCGGCTTCGCGACGCTGCCGCCGGCGCGGCTGGACGATGCGGCGAAACTGTTGCTGTGCTTCGCGATGCTGGTCGGCGGCTGCCTCGGATCCACCGCCGGCGGCTTCAAGGTGCTGCGGGTGCTGATCGTCGGGCGCGTTCTGCAGGGCTGGTTGCAGCACACCGCGCTGCCCGACGACGCGCTGCTGGCCGACCGGCTCGGCACGATGACTCTGGAGCAGGACGACGTGCGCCAGGTGTTGCTGCTCGGCGCGTTGTTCAGCGCCACGCTGGGCGCGGGCTGGATGGGGCTGCTCGCCTGCGGCTATCCCGCGCTCGACGCGCTGTTCGAGGCCGCGAGCGCGCTCGCCACGACCGGGCTGTCGGTGGGCATCACCTCGGCGGCGATGCCCGACGGCGCGGCGGCGCTGCTCGCACTACTGATGCTGCTCGGGCGGGTGGAGCTCTTCGCGCTGCTGGTGCTAGTCTACCCACGCACCTGGCACGCGCGGAGATAAGCGCGACGATGCGCATCGCCATCATCGGCGCCGGCAATTTCGGCCGGCGCACCGCACAGCTACTGCTCGCACGCCGTCACGACGTGATCGTCGTCGATCGCAATCGCGAACGGCTCGACGCGGTGGCCGCCGAGAGCGACTGCGGGCTGGTCCACGGCGACGGCAGCCGTCCCGCGCTGCTGCGCGAACTCGATCCGGCGGCGACCGGGGTGCTGATGTGCCTGACCGGCAACGACCAGACGAACATCCTCGCCAGCCTCGTCGGGCGCTCGCTCGGCTTCGCGCGGGTGGTGACGCGCATCGAGGATCCGGAATTCGAACACGTATGCCTGGAGCTCGGGCTGCACGAGACGATAGTGCCGGCGCGCGCGATCGGCGGCGTGCTCGCGGATCTCGCGGAGGGGCGCGACACGCTGGAGACGACCACGATCATCCGCGACGTCGCGCGCGTGTACTCCTTCGTGCTGCACGGCCACGACGGCGAGCGGATCGGCGCGCTCGACCTGCCCGACATGACGCGCGTGGTGTGTTTCTACCGCGACGGCGAGTTCCGCATCCCGGACGACGACACGGTGCTGCGCGACGGTGACGAGGTGGTCGTGATCTCGCACGTGCGCAACCTCGAACGGCTGCGCACGGACTGGTCGCTCGCCGGCGCGCCTCACTCCACGCGCAGCCAGACGGTGATTTCCTCGCGGTCGTGGTAGAGCTGGCGCGCGCTGCAGTGCACGCGCGCGCCACCGGCTTCGATCACCGCCCGCAGCCGCGCCAGCAGCGTCGCCGCGTCCCGGTAACGGTTCTTCATCGGCAGCTTCAGGTTGAAGATCGCCTGCCGGCACCAGCCATCGAGGAACCAGCGCTCGATCAGCGCCGCCACGCGCGCCGGCTTGTCGACCACGTCGCAGACCAGCCAGTCGACCGCGCGCCCCGGACGAAACGTGAATGCATCCTCGCGCAGGTGGCGTACCGCCCCGGCGTCGAGCGCCGCCGGCGCCAGCGCGCCGCGGTCGACCGCGGTGACCGCGAGTCCGCGCCGCGCCAGGATCCACGTCCAGCCGCCCGGTGCCGCGCCGAGGTCGATGGCGCTCATGCCCGGACGCAGCAGCGTCCCGAGTCTCTCGCCCAGGAAATGCAGCAGCGCCTCCTCGAGCTTGGCCGCCGAGCGGCTGGGCGCGCCGGGCAACCGCAGCCGCGGAATGCCCATCGACCAGCGCGCCCCGTTGGCGCACGGCGAGACGCCGACGAAGGCGCGCGTCCCCTCGAGGAACAGCACATGCAGCCGCTCACCCGCACCGCTGCGAAGCAGCTTCGCGTCGAGCAGCGCGAGATCGATGCGCGCCTGCAGCAGCCGGCACAGCCGGCCGACCGAGCGGCCCTCCCCGGTGTCCGGATGCTGCAGCAGGCAACCGGCGAACGGCCCCAGCGTCCGCGCCGCAGCCACCACCGGCGTGATGCGATCCGTGGCGGGCAGGTCCGTGAGCGGCAGGCCCGCGAACCAGTCGCGCGCGAACACCAGGTCGTCGAGACGCAGGCAGCGCATCGCCTGGCGCGCATCGCCGCCGTCGGCCAGTCGCACCTCGACCAGCGCGCTCGCCGGCACCGCACGGCACCACGCCGCGCTGCCGTGCGCCGCCAGGCGCTCGACGACCTCGGCGCCGCAATCGGCCTCGAAGCCCGGACGGCAGAACAACAGCAGGGACGGCAGCGGCATCGTCACGGAGCGGGCGACTCCACGTGCGTCAGCAGCGACTGCCCGAAGACGCGTGCCTGCGGCGTCGGCCCGCTCACGGGGCAGGAATCAGTCGGCGACGGCTCCGCCCGGCACCGGCGGACCGCCCAGCCGGGGCTGTCCGCTGACGCCACGCGGGATCTGCTGGATGCGTCCTCCGCCGGCCAGGAAGGCGGCCGTCTGCTCGGCGATCTGCCGCTGCTGTTCCGCGGCCGACGGCACCGCATTGCCCTGCGTATACACTCTGGCGGGTTTCGCCATCTTTGCGCATCCTCCCGGTTGCTGTGGCCCGGCGCGCTGCACTGTCCGTGGAGGGTCAGTCCGGCGCTCCGGGCGAGTCGTCGGCGAGCGGGATCTCCGGCGCCGACACCTGTTCCGCGTGAATCGTGACCGTCACCCGCTGCGCTCCCGGCGGATCGAAGGGGTAGACGTCGACACCCATGTAATGCCGCGCGATCGCGTCGATGAAACGACGGTCGGTGTCGTCCTGCAGCTCGGCGACGCCGCGCAGTTCGACGTAGCGGTTCGGGTTGTTGCGGTGCGGCACCGAGATGGCGCAACGCGGGTCCGCGACCAGGTTGCGGTACTTCTGGCGCGATTTCACGGTGCTGAAACGTACGTGTTCGCCGTCCCACAGCAGGCTGACGGGGTTGACCGACAGCCGCCCGTCCGGACGTATCGTCGCCAGATGCCCGGTGGGACGGTCGACGAGGATGTCCTGGTGCGAAGCGGGAACCGGCGTGCTCGGCGGATGGTCCATGCGCGTTCCTCCCGGTGGCGCGTGCCTGCAGGCACGCTGCGGCGCGATCGGCGGCGCGCCCCGTCCCTCGCTGCGCGACCCGCGGCCTGCGATGGCCGCGGGCCACGTCCGCGATCAGATCACCAGACCGATGTTCGCACCGTGGCGCGAGGCCTCGGCGATGCGCCGCGGCAACCACGCGGCACCGGCCAGATACACCTCGCCGATGCTGCCGTCGGCCTGCAGTTCGTCGTAGAGCGCGTGCACGGGCACCGCGCCATAGACCAGCACAACGCTGTCGAAACCCTCGAAGCGGTAGTTCTTGCCGCCCCACGACGACACCAGCTCGATGGCGCCCGACTCGATTTTCTTCAGGATCAGGTTCGGATGCACCGTGACGCCGCACTCCTCCATCCGCTTCAGCACCATGCCGATCGAGTAGCGCGCGACGTCGGTCGCGAGGTGCACGGACTTGTGGAACACCTCGACCTGCTTGCCGCGCGAGCTCAGGTATTCGGCAACGTTCGGCGTCTGGTAGTAGTCCTCCTGCGAGACCACGGCGACGCGGTTGCCGGTCGTCGCCTTGCCGAGCATCACGTCCCAGCCCTGGGCCACGTGCGGCAGATCGACGCCCTCGACGTTATCGGGCCAGCGCGGTTCCGCACCGGTGGCGATCACTACCGCATCGGGCGCGAGCGCCTTGATCGCGGCCAGGTCGGCCTCGGTGTTCAGCCGCACGTCGACCTTCAGCCGCTCGAGCGCGTTCTCCTCGAAATACGCCTGGTCCTCGAACGAGTCGCGTCCGGGTGCCCGCGCGGCGATCAGCAGCTGGCCGCCGACGCGCTTGCCCTTCTCGAGCAGCGTGACCTTGTGGCCGCGCATCGCGGCGATCCGCGCGGCCTCGCAACCGGCGATGCCGCCGCCGACGACCACGACGTGCTTGACCTTCTGCGCCGGCCGGTACTCCTTCTCCCAGCGCAGCTCGTTGCCGATCACCGGGTTGATCGAGCACACCGGGGTGTAGGGCACGGTCTTGGGTTCCGATGCCTCGTCGATGCAGCGCGTGCAGGCGATGCAGCGGCGGATCTCGCCGAGCCGCCCCTCGCGCGCCTTGTTCGCGAACTCGGGATCGGCGATGCCGGCGCGCACCATGCCGACCAGGTCGCAGTAACCGCCCTTCAGCAGTTCCTCGGCCAGCACCGGGTCATTGATGCGGCCGGTGAACAGCACCTTGATCTTCGGGTCGAGGTCGGCGCGCGCGGCCTTGCCGAACTCGCGGAACTCCGCGTGCGGGTGGTAGGAGGACGGCACGTACGAGGGCGCACCGTAACAATGGCCGGCATCGATGTCGACGAAGTCGAGCAGACCCGTCTCCGCGATGCAGTAGACCATCTCGCGCATTTCCAGGTTGTCGTAGCCGCCGTCGCGGAACTCGGCACCCGCGATGCGGATGCCGAGCGCCATCGAATCACCGATGCGCTCACGCACGCGCTTCAGCGCCTCGACGACGAAGCGCACGCGCTCGGTGGGCCCGCCGCCCCAGTGGTCGGTGCGCCGGTTGGTGACCGGCGACAGGAAGCTGTAGCCGAGCGTCTCGTGCGCGCAGTGGATCTCGATGCCGTCGGCGCCGGCGGTCTTCGCCGCCTCGGCGGCTTCGGCATAGGTGTTCAGGCAGAACTCGATCTCGGCCTCGCCCATCACGTGCGGCGTGTAGTCCTGCACGCCGAGCACCGGCACCGGCGAGGGTGCCCACACCGAGTTCAGGTGCGTGAGCTGCACCACCGCGACCGAACCGCACTTGTGCACTTCCTCGCAGAAGCGCGCCATGCTCTCGACGAACGCGGGGCTCTGGTACGCGGAGCCGTGCGGCGCGCAGCCGATCGACAGCCCGATCTCGTCGGGTGCCTGCGGCGGGAACGGTACGTGCAGCAGCCAGGTCTCGCTGCCGATCCAGCCGGTGCCGCCCCTGGCCTTGGCGAGGTGGTGCGCAACGAAATGCTCGTCGAGGATGCCCGGCGTCATCGACGAGTTGATGGTGTTGGTGGTCTCGCAGATGCGGTTCGGCACGCGCATCGGGCCGACCTGCAGGGGCGTGAAAAGGTGTTCGAAGTTGACGTTGCTGCTCATGCGTTCCTTATCCTCGATGATCCCCGCACCGGCGCCGCCCATGACGCAGCGCCGGACGCGCCCGAACTTAGCCCCGGACCCGGCCCGCGGTACGACTCACGATGTATCGGATCGGGCCTGTTCCATCTCTTATCAGGACAGTGCCGCGGCGATCGGCGAACGCCGCGGCGTCCATCTCACAGCATCGGCCCGCTGCGCTTCAGCCCGAACATCCCGAACTGGCGCGACGTGGTCTGCTGGAAGTAGTACCAGGACGGGAACACCGCACGCAGCTTCGGCCACAGGGCCTCGCGCTCGGCCGGGTCGGTGATCTCGCGCGCGATCGCCGCACTCTTGTCGCGATCGAGCTGCACCATGCACGCGGGCCGGGCGCGCAGGTTCTGCACCCACGCCGGGTCCTCGTCGTAGCCGGCCAGCGAGCCGACCACGACCATCTCCTCGCCATCCTGCAGGAACACCAGCGGGACCAGGAACTCCTTGCCCGACTTGCGCCCGTAATGGGTCAGCAGCAGCGTCGGCACCCCCCACGGCGGAATGCCCTTGGAACGACCGTCGGGGTTCGCGAGGTAGGACTCCACGTCGGCCTTCGCGTCGCCACGGATCCGGTCCAGCGAGGCCGTCTGCTCCTTGATCAGTACCCACTCGGCGTCGGTCAGGAAATCGGGTTTGGGCATGCTGTCGCGGTTGTGTGTCGACATTCACTGGTCTCCGGATGGATGAAACGGTGCCCGCACACCGCCCGCCCCCACTCGTCAGGCAACAGGACGATGGCGGGCGGTCACGATGCGCTACGTTGCAGGTGCGCGGAAGCATGACGGCTTTGGCACCGCTTTGCAACGCAGGACCAGCGCGGCAGGCACGGGTTCCTCAGCGTGCTATGGTGCCCGCCGACCCCCTGTCGCTGAGGCCCGAACAATGAACCACACCCCCCGGACCCGGCGCGCACCCGCGGCCTGCGCCGGCCTGCTGCTGGCCTGCCTGGTGGGCAGCACGTCGGCCGCCGCCGACCCGACACCGACCGACACCCCCGCCGACACGCTGTACCACGGCGGCGTCGTGCTCACGCTGGATCCCGCGCACCCGCGCGCCGAGGCGATCGCGGTGCGCGCGGGGCGCGTGCTCGCGGTGGGCGAGGCACGGCAATTGCGCGCCGCGCACGCGGGCCCCGCCACCCGCGAGCTCGACCTGCGCGGCCGCGCGCTGCTGCCGGGCTTCGTCGACGGCCACAGCCACCTCGGGCAGGCACTGGCGCTGGTCGACTGGGCGGACC
>JAJVIG010000031.1 GCA_022072145.1 Pseudomonadales bacterium | reverse complement strand
CGACGCGGCTGCCGCCGGCGACGCGATGATCCGGCTGCGCGCCGGCGACGCGCTGATCGACGGAGTGCGCGTCGAGGCCGTCGGGAACGCATCGGTGCGGTTGCGCGCCGGCGACACAACGCTAACCCTGCACCTGTACGGGAATTCACCGTGAGCACATACCAGCGATCATCCACGCCCGTGCCGGCGCGTCGCACCCGCGTGCTGCCGGCACTGGCGCTCGCACTCGCGGCGGCCGGCTGCGCGGAACTCGGGCGCGAGGGGGCCGGGCCGGCGAGCAAGGGGCCGGCCTTCGAGCGCAACGCCGCCGCCGAGCCCGCGTTCTACGAGCCGCTGCGCGCTCCCGTCACACCGCCGCCGGCGGAACCGGAGACCGGCGCCGGACAGCCGCCGCCGACCAGTTTCGGCACCACGCCGCGCGTGCAGGTCGCCGAGCAGCTGAGCAGCGGCGGCGGCGAGGACCTCGCCGCGGGGTTGCGCGGGGCGCCGATCAGCGTCAATTACCACAACATCCCGCTGCCGAACTTCATCAACGAGGTGTTCGGCGAACAGCTGGGCCTGTCGTTCACGCTGCAGCCCGATATCCGCAAACAGCAGGACCTGGTGACGCTGCGCATCACCGAGCCGGTGACGCCGGCCGAACTGTTCCGCATCGCGCGCAGCACGCTCGCTGCCTACGGTGTCGTGATCAACCGCGAGGAAGGCGTGCTGGTGTTCCTGATCGACCGCAACAGCAAGGGCGGCCAGCCGCCGTTGCTGGTCAGCGGCCGCACCCTGCCCGACGTTCCCGACAGCCAGCGGCCGATCTTCATGTTCGTTCCGCTCGAGGTGGTCTCCAACACCAAGGTCAAGAGCTGGCTCGCCGACGTGATGACCGGCGTGGACCTCACGGTGCAGGAAGACCCGGTGCGCAACGCCGTGGTGCTGGTCGGCAAGGCGCAGGAGGTCGAGCAGGCGCTCGGGATCATCAAGTCGCTGGACCAGCCACTGATGCGCGGCAAGTACTCGATGAGCGTGCAGCCGGCCTACGTGCCGGTGAAGGAGCTGGCGAACGACCTCGAGAAGATCCTGCAGTCCGAGGGCTACGACGCGACCCAGCGGCCGCCGCTGGGCAGCGTGATCGTGCTGCCGTTGTCGGCCAGCAACACGCTGATCGTGTTCGCCCCGAACCAGCGCATCCTCGACCACGTACGCGAGTGGATCGACGCGATCGACCAGCGGCGGCAGGCCGGAATCGACGACGGCGTGTTCACCTACCAGGTCACCACGACCAGCGCCGCCGGCATCGTCGAGGTGCTGAACGCGCTCGACGGCAGCGGCGGGATCGGCCAGCGCGTTGCGCAGCCCCTGCGCGTGCGTCCCAGCGACATCGTCGACGACACCGGCGACGAGGCCGCGATCGTCGAACGTCCGGCCGCCGCGGGCGCGGTGGCGGGGAGCGGCGGGCGCTTCGTCGTCGATGCGAACCGCAACGCAGTGGTGTTCCGCGGCAGCGGCCAGCAGTGGATGGAATTGCTGCCGACGATCCGAGCGATGGACCGGCCGGCGCCGGCGGTGCTGGTGGAAGTGCTGATCGCGGAGGTGACGCTGAACGACCAGGAGGAGACCGGGCTCGAGTTCCTCGCCCGCGGCTCGGTGAACCTCAACGGCAGCCGGTACGACGTGGGCTACGGCACGCTCGGCGGACTCGGCATCGGCAGCAACGGCTTCAACCTGACGCTGGACAACGCGGGCGAGACGCGCGCGATACTGAACCTGTTCTACGAGAACAAGCGCGCCGAGATCCGCTCGCGCCCGCGGCTGATGGTGATGAGCGGTCAGAGCGCGCGCATCGACGTCGGCGACGAGATACCGGTGGTGAGTTCCTCCTCGCGCTCGATCGACAACCCGGACGCACCGATCGTGAACAACGTCGAGTATCGCAAGACCGGTGTGAAGCTCGAGATCCGCCCGACCGTGCACTCCTCGGGCTATGTAGACGTCGAGGTGAACCAGGAGCTCAGCCAGGCGCAGCAGACCACCACCAGCGGCATCGATTCGCCGACCATCTTCAACCGCAGCATCACGACCACGGTGAGTCTGAAGGACGGCGGCTCGATCCTGCTCGGGGGACTGGTTTCCGCGCGCGGCGGAACCACCGAGCGTGGACTGCCGGTGCTCGGCAAACTACCGGGTGTCGGGCGACTGTTCCGCACCGACGGTACCACCGGGGACCGCACCGAGCTGATGGTGCTGGTGATTCCGTACGTGGTGCGCACCCCGGACGAGGCCGCCGAGATCACCCGCGCGCTCGGCCAGCCCGGCTGAGCGCGGCGTCGATCCCGAACGGAGGACCGCGATGCTGGGCTACCGTCACGCCTTCCACGCCGGCAACCACGCCGACGTGCTGAAGCACGTGGTGCTGCTGCAACTGCTCGATCACCTGGCGGCCAAGAACAAGCCGTTCTGGTACATCGACACCCACGCGGGCGCCGGACGCTACACGCTCACGCAGGGTCATGCCGCAGTGAACGGCGAGTACGTCGACGGCGTGGCGCGCCTGTGGAACGCCGGAGTGCTGCCCGAGGCGCTGGGACGCTACGTCGAGCTGCTGCGCACGCTCAACCCGCACGGCCGGCTGCTGCACTACCCCGGCTCACCATGGATAGCGCGCTCGCGCCTGCGCGAACGCGACCAGTTGTGGCTGCACGAACTGCACCCGGCCGACCACGCGCAGCTCGCGCGGGATTTCGGCGGCGCCGGCTGTCATGTCGCCAACGAAGACGGCTTCGCCGCACTGAAGGCCTTGCTGCCGCCGGAGCCACGGCGTGCGCTGGTGCTGATCGACCCGTCCTACGAACTGCGCGAAGACTACACGCGGCTGCACACTGCGCTGCAGCAGGCACTGCGGCGCTTCGCGACCGGTGTCTACGAGGTCTGGTATCCGCTGCTCCCGCGCCGCGAGGCGCGCGAACTGCCGGCACGGCTGCAGGCACTCGGAGCCGCGAACTGGCTGCGAGCAGAACTGGTGGTCGCCGGCGCCGGCGAGCACGGCATGTACGGCAGCGGGGTATTCGTGATCAACCCGCCGTGGACGCTGGAGGCCGCCCTGGCCGACGCGCTGCCGCGCCTCGTCACGCTACTGGGGCGCGACCGCCACGCCGGTTACGCGCTGGAGCGCAGCCCCGCCTGAGAGCCGGTGGCGACCAGGGTCTCAGGGCGCCAGGCGTTCGATCCACCACTGGCCGTCCTCGGCGCGCCGATAGCTGAAGCGATCGTGCAGGCGGTTCGGGCGTCCCTGCCAGAATTCGAAGGACTCCGGCACCACGCGGAACCCGCCCCAGAACGAGGGCAGCGGAATCCGGCCCTGGCCGAACTTCTGCTTCAGACGCGCGAATTCGTCCTCGAGCAGCGCGCGCGAGGACAGCGGGCGGCTCTGCGCCGAGGCCCACGCCGCCAGCTGGCTCTCGCGCGGGCGCATCAGGAAGTATTTCAGCGCCTCGGCCGTGCCCATGCGTTCGGCGCACCCCTCGATGCGCACCTGGCGCTCCATGTCTGCCCACGGGAACAGCAGCGCCACGCGTGGGTTGGCGACGATCTCGCGCGCCTTGCGGCTCCCGAGGTTGGTGTAGAACACGAAGCCCGACTCGTCGCAGTGCTTCAGCAGCACCAGACGCTGCGACGGCCAGCCGCGCTCGTCGACGGTGGCCACTGCCATCGCGGTCGGGTCACGCAGCCCGGCGTCGATCGCGTGGCGCAGCCACGACTCGAACTGGACGAACGGCGACGGATCGAGATCCTTGCGGTGAAGTCCGGGGGCGAGATACTCGCGGCGGAAGTCTTCGAGATCCATGACGGGCGCTCCGGCGCAGGCATTCGGGGCCGGCGCAGGTTAGCAGAGATCATGGCACTCAGGCGCTCAGCAGCAAGGCCAGGAAACCCGAGATCACGATGCCGTCGAAGGTTCCCGCGCCACCGATGCTGAGCACGCCGATACCGCGCCGGCCCAGGTCGCGCAGGTGCAACACATCGGCGCCGATCAGCGGCCCCAGCACGCCGGCGCAGAACGCGACCGCCGGCGCGTTCCCGCCCGCGAACAGCTGCGCCGCCAGCGCCGCCAGGCACCCCGGCACCAGTGCCGGCAGCAGGATGCCGAGCCCGGCCACCGGGCGCGCCAGCCGGTGACACACCACCACGTTCAATGCGATCACGGCGAGCGCCGGCACGACCGCCGCGCCACCGCCGGCGGCGAGGCGCAGCAACTCGTAGACGACGATCAGCGTCGGCACGATGCAGCCGCCGATGTTCAGCGCGACGATCTGCTCGTCGCCGGCGCGCACCAGGCGCGGCGCGAGGCGCTCGAGGCCGAACAGCGACTGCGGACGGTACTCGATCACGCTGGCACCGCTGCGCCGCCACACCGGAACGTTGAACAGGCTGCCGAGGAAGATCGCAATCACCAGCAGCAGCGCCACCCGCGATGACAGTCCGAGCGCGAGCAGGGCGCCGACCATCGCGTCGGCCAGCAGCAGCGGCAGCAGCAGCAAGGCCGCCAGCACGACGATCAGCGCGAGCACTCCGGCGGGCATACCTGGTCCTCCTGCGCGCGCCGCGCGAAGCGCTCGCGGCACGCAGCCGCGACTCTAGCACGGCGCATCGCCGCCTTAACCGCGCCGTCATACACGCGCGCCATCATGGCCGCGCCGACCAGAGGAGCATGGCCATGCACGACCACCACGCGATCGACGTCCGCAATCTGTCCAGCCGCCGCCTGTGGGAGATCCTCGGCGGCACGGAAACGGAGCGCTGCCGTAGCGCCCGCGTCTCGGCATTGGCCGCAGCCGCGCGCGCCGAACTCGCTGCCCGCCGGCAGGACGCTCCCGCGCGCCGCTTCCGTGCACCGCGCTGAGCTGCTGCGCTCCCGCCACCGCAAACGCAAGCGGTGGCAGCACCCGGGACTGCCGCGCAGCGCGCCGATCCGGTCGCCGTCACCGTAACGTCATCGTTCCGTAACGGTCTCTCAACACGAGCGGCGCATCCTCTGCACATGGAAACACGCAGCGAGGTCACGACCGTGTTGCAGGTCATCCACCGGTTCGATCTGCTCGCCTTCGACTGGTGCCACCGGCGGCGCGCCGAAGCGCTGGTGTTCAGCGCCGCACGCCACGTCTCGCGCAGCGCCGACGGCTGGCTCTACCTGCTGCTGCCGTTGCTGTGCCTGGTCACCGGCGCGACCGGCGCCACCGGCTTCGTCGAACTGGCCGCCATCGTGTTCACGGTGGAACGCGCGCTGTACCTCGTGCTGAAGAACACCTGCCGCCGGCGCCGGCCGCCGGAGATCCTGCCCGGCTTCCGCAGCCTGGTCACTGCCTCGGACCGTTTCAGCTTCCCGTCCGGCCACACCTCGGCGGCCTTCGTGTTCGCCGGAGTGTGCACGCTGCATTTCGGCGCATGGGCCGCGCTGCTGCTGTATCCGTGGGCCATGTGCGTCGGCGCCTCGCGGGTGTTCCTGGGCGTGCACTTCCCGAGCGACACCGCGGCCGGCGCCGTGCTCGGCAGCACGCTGCTCGGCCTGGCTGCCGCGTGGACGGGCGCATGAGGATCCTCTACGGCGTGCAGGGCACCGGCAACGGGCATCTGTCGCGGGCGCGCGCGATGGCGCGCGCCTTCACCGCGCACCCCGACGTGCAGATCGACTGGCTGTTCTCGGGGCGCGAGCGTGCGGACTTCTTCGACATGGAGTGTTTCGGCGACTGGCAGTGGCGCCGCGGCCTGACCTTCGTCACGGCAGCCGGGCGGATCCGGCCGCTGGCGACCGTGGCGCAGTTGCCGCTGCGCGGCTTCCTGCGCGACGTGCACACGCTGGATCCACGCGACTACGATGTCGTCATCTCCGATTTCGAGCCGGTGACGGCGTGGGCCGCGCGTCTGCGCGGCTGTCCGTGCATCGGCATCGGCCACCAGTACGCGCTGCAGCCGGGCGTGCCGCGTTCGCACCGGCACCTGGTCGGCAGCGCGGTGCTGGCGTCGTTCGCACCGGTCGGTACCGGGGTCGGGCTGCACTGGCACCACTTCGGCCTGCCGATCCTGCCGCCGATCGTCGATCACGACGCACGCGCTGCTCGCGCCGCACCGTCGCCCCGCGAGGCGCTGGTGTATCTGCCGTTCGAGGATGCCGACGCGGTCACCGCGCTGCTGCACGAAATTCCCGACTGGCACTTCACGATGTTCGCGCCCGGCCTGCGCGAGGAGACGCTCGACAACGTGGCGCGACACCCGGTGGCGCGCGCGCCGTTCGTCGCCGTGCTGGCGCGCGCGAGCCACGTGATCTGCAACAGCGGATTCGAACTGGTCAGCGAAGCGCTGCACCTGGGGCGGCATGTGCTCGCGCGCCCGCTGCACGGGCAGATGGAACAGCATTCGAACGCGCTGGCGCTGGAACAACTCGGGCTGGGACGCGTCGCTCACCGGCTCGATCACGCCACGCTCACTGCGTTCCTCGCCACCGACGGGCCGGCGCCACGCCGGCACTGGCCGGACGTCGCCGCGGCGATCGCCGCCTGGGTGGTCGACCGCGACGAGTCGCTGGCCGAACTCGCCACGCGGCTGTGGCTCGCCTGCGATCCGCGCCTCGCGTGTCCGGCGGCCGGCTGCGGGCCGCACAAAAAAAGGCCGGCGATCGTCTCGCCGGCCTTTTTTGCTAACTGGTCGGAGTGAAAGGATTCGAACCTTCGACCCCTGCCTCCCGAAGGCAGTGCTCTACCAGGCTGAGCTACACTCCGATGCGTCTTTCCACGCCGCGTGCCTGTACGCGCGGGCGGCATTGTAATGGAAACTTCCCTCAGGGGATATACATCCGTTCGATCACGATGCTGAGCACCGTCAGCGCAGTGGTCACACCGAGGATCACGCCGAGCAGCAGCAGCGGGCGGAACGGCCGGCGCGGCACCGCGTGGATGCCGCTGCTCGTGAAACGGTCCACCCGCTCCTGGTCCTCGGCCCTCATGTCCCCGCGTCGGCGCATGATCCGCAACCCCCCGTGCCCTGGGCCCACTAGCGCGCGAAGCGCTCGGCGGGCATGTCCATCAGCGTCTCGCCGCCGGCCTCGATGCACAGGGCGAGGCTCTCGAAGCGCGGCAGCACGCGCTGGAAATAGAACCGCGCAGTCGCGACCTTGGCTTCGTAGAAGTCCCGTTCGGTGCTCCCCGCCGCCAGCGCGTCCTGCGCCACCCGCGCCATTCTGGCCCACATGAAGCCGAGCACGAAATACCCCATGGCCATCAGGTACTCGAACGCGGCCGCGTCGGCTTCCTCGGGATTCTTCATCGCGGCGCCGGCCACGTGCATCGTGAGCGCCTCGAGGCGCTTGCCGTGCGCACGCAGCGCGCCGACGAAGGCCGCCATGTCCTCGCGCCCGGCGTTCGCCGCGCAGAACTCCTCCACCTGCCTCGCGAACACGCGCAGCAGCTCGCCGCCGCTGCCCATGATCTTGCGCCCGATCAGGTCGAGCGCCTGGATCGCATTGGTACCCTCGTAGATCAGCGCGATCCGCGTATCACGCACGATCTGTTCCATCCCGTGCTCGCGGATGTAGCCGTGTCCGCCGAATACCTGCACGCCGAGGTTGGCCGCCTCGTAGCCGATCTCGGTCACGAAGGCCTTGCCGATCGGCGTCAGCAGCGCCATCAGGTCCTCGGCCTGCTTGCGCTCGGCGGGATCGGCCGCGCGCTCGGCGATATCGACTAGGTGGCACAGCCAGTACAGGAACGCGCGTCCGCCCTCGGCGAAGGCTTTCTGCGTGAGCAGCATGCGGCGGATGTTCGGGTGCACGATCAGCGGGTCGGCGGCATCGGCGGCGTTCTTCGGGCCGGCCAGCGAGCGGCCCTGCAGGCGTTCGAGCGCGTACGCCGACGCTCCCTGGTACGACAACTCGGCAGCGGCGATTCCCTGCAGCGCGGTGCCGACGCGCGCCGTGTTCATGAACGTGAACATGTAGGAAAGACCGCGATTGGCCTCGCCGATCAGGAATCCGGTGGCGCCGTCGAAGTTCATCACGCAGGTGGCCGATGCGTTGATGCCCATCTTGTGCTCGAGCGCGCCGCAGGAGACGGCGTTCGGCTGCAGGCTGCCATCGGGCTGCGGCAGTTTCTTCGGCACCACGAACAGCGAAATGCCCTTGGTTCCCGCCGGCGCCTCCGGCAGGCGCGCGAGCACGATGTGGACGATGTTGTCTGCCATGTCGTGGTCGCCGGCCGAGATGAAGATCTTGGTACCGGTGATCGCGTAGCTGCCGTCGGCGCGCGGCTCCGCACGCGTGCGCAGCATCGACAGATCGCTGCCCGCGTGCGCCTCGGTCAGGCACATCGTGCCGGTCCACTCGCCGCTGACCAGCTTGCGCAGATAGATCTCCTTCTGCTCCGGCGTGCCGTGCGCCTTCATCGTGCGCGTCGCGCCGTGCGACAGCCCCGGGTACATGGCCCACGCCCAGTTCGCACTGCCCAGCAGGTCCTCGACGAACAGGCTGATCGACGGCGGCAGGCCCTGGCCACCGTACTCGGGGGGCGAGCTCAACGCGGCCCAGCCGCCTTCGACGTAGCGCGCATACGCGTCGGCGAAACCCTTCGGCGTACGCACGCCCCGCGGCGTCAGCGTGCAGCCTTCCTCGTCCCCGCTGCGGTACAACGGTGCGAGCTGTTCCTCGCAGAAACGCGCCGCTTCGGACAGGATGGCATCGATGATGTCGGCGGTGCATTCCTCGCAGCCGGGCAGGCGGGTGAAGGTCTGCGGACAGCCGAGCAGTTCGTCCCAGATGAAACGCATGTCGCGCAGCGGTGCCTTGTAGGAATGCATGGGTAGCTCCGGTTCACGGGAAAGACGGCGCCGATGCTAGTCGTCGCGGTCCGCGAGGCACCATTACATAACAGGTAAACGGCGGGTACGCTCAAACGTAGCGGTCGACGAGGCTGCCGGGCGCAGTGTCGTCACCGCCAGCCGGCGCGTCGACCGGCCCCTGATCCTCGCGGCGGCGTTCGCGCAGGCGCTGCCTGGCGAGGGTTTCCTGCAGCGGCGGCGCCGGCTGCTCGCGCAGTCGCTGCTTCTGCTCCTCGGTCATCGCTCGCCCGAGCGGATCGTACTGGACCACCGGTGGCGGCGGCCCGATGCCGGCAGGTCCCGCCACGCGGGCGTGCTCAGGCGAGCACGTCGAGCAGCACGCCGAGCGTGCGGTTGCCCGCCTCGACGACGCGCGCCGAGGCCTGCACCTGCCGTTCGGCGGCTTCGAGCTCCACCACCGCCTCCACCAGTTCGGCGGGTTCGCGCGCAGCCGCCCCCGACGCGATGCGCGTGGCGGCATCCTGCGCACGCGCCATCCCGTCACGGATCCCGTTCAACCCGGCCTGGCCCACCGATACAGTACTCATGCCGGCAGCTCCCCTTGTGTTGCGACGATTCGACCACCGTGGTGCGCCGCTCTCCGGCGCCGGACGCTGCGAGCGTACCAGAGTTCGACGGAACACTACCCGTCGGCATGAATGCCGACGTGCCGCCCATCGGCACACGCATGCACCGCAGGTCGGGATTCAGAGACTGCCGCAAACCCTCTCACCGTGGGCCGGTGCCAGCGCGCGGCGGCGATTTCAGTCTATACACAAGCGCGCATCGCTGCCGTGACCCGGTCGACGTCACGGCACTGCCGCCAGCAGCGGGCGCAGGTCGAGCAGCGTGGCGGCGAATTCGGGAACGATGCCCGGTCGCCAGGGAAGCGTGCCGAGGCGAGGAGCCGCGAGCAGCGTCTCCAGCGTCGCGACGTTCTGCTCCAGACAGGCCATGTCGGGGTCGATCACGTTCGCGACCCAGCCGGCGAGCCGCAGTCCGTCGGCGCGGATCGCCGCGGCGCTGAGCAGCGCGTGGTTCAGGCAACCCAGCCGCATGCCGACGACCAGCACCACCGGAAAACCGAGCAGGCGCGCGAAATCCGCCATCGTCTCGGCGCCGCCGAGCGGGACCCGCCAGCCGCCGGCGCCCTCGACCACCACGAAGTCGCACGCGCGCCGCAACACCGGCGCGCAGCGCGTGCGCAGCTCCTCCGCCGTCAGGTGCAGGCCGGCCGCCGCCAGCGCGAGGTGCGGGGCGATCGGCGGCTCGAGCACGACCGGATTGACCTCGTGGTACGGCAGCCGGGTGTTCATCGCACGCCGCAGCAGTTCGGCGTCCTCGTTGCGCAGGCCGTGCGCAGCGCGCACCGCGCCGGCGGCGAGCGGCTTGACCCCGACCGTGCGCGCACCGCGCGCGCCGGCGGCCACCAGCAGCGCCGCCGCCACCAGCGACTTGCCGACGCCGGTGTCGGTGCCGGTGACGAACACCGCTTCAGTCATCGCGTTTCTCCAGCACCAGATACACCACGCGCCAGCTCGCCGGCAGCGAACCGTCGGGGTTCGCGAGCACCGCGTAGGCCTCCTGCAGGCGTCGCCAGCTCGCGCGCCCCGCCAGTCCCGACGCGCGCCCCGGGTTCAGGTTGTGCGCTCCCAGCGCGCGCAGTTCGCGCGCCAGCGCCCCCACGTCGGCATAGGCCGGGCGGTGGCAGCGCTGCGTCAGCGTGCGCACGCGCAAGCCGGCCGCCCATGCCGCCTCGGTCAGCCCGGCCACGGTGTCGAAGCGATTCACGTGCACCCGGTCGTCCACCGCGCGCCACGCGGCACGCAGTTCCCACAGCGTGTCCTCGGCGAGCGTGGCGATCGCCGCCCGGCCGCCCGGCGCGAGCACACGGGCGATCTCGAGGAACGCGGGCAGCGGACTCGCGCACCACTGCAGCGCGAGATTCGAGAACACCAGCTCCACGCTGGCCGCCGCGAGCGGCAAGCGCTCGGCGTCCCCGCACACCCAGCCAAGGCGGTGCCCGCGCTCTCGCGAGCGCGCGTGGTGCACCATGCCCTCGGCGAGGTCGATGCCGACGATCGCCGCCTGCGTGAAGCGCCCGGCCAGCACGGCGGCGAAATGCCCGGTGCCGCTGCCGAGATCGAGCACCCGGCGCGGCGCGAGCGGCTCCAGGGTAGCCAGCAGTTCGTTGCCGGTCAGTCGCTGCAGCGTGGCCGCGGCCTCGTAGCCCGGCGCCGCGCGCCCGAACGAGGCCGCGATCGCGTGCTTGCGCGGCGCGGCCAAGGGCGTGGGGCGACCCCTCAGCGCGATGAAATCGGCGATCCGCGCGGCCAGCGCGCGCGGCGCACCGAGCAACGGCGCGTGCGCCGCCCCCGGCACCACCCACACGCTCGCCTGCGGCTGCAACCGCAGCAACTCGTCCGCGACGCGCGCATCGACGATCGCATCGCGCTCGCCGAGCACGTGCAGCGACGCCGTCCGCAGTCCAGCCAGCTGTTCGCGCAGATCGGAGGCGCCTAGCTCATCGAGTGCCGCCAGCAGTTCGCCGGCGGACTCCGGCCCCGCGCCGGCCGCGGCACGCAGTTCGCGCACGAGTTCGCGCGCATGCCGGTCGCCGTGCGCCTGCAGGGCCGCGAAGCGGGCGAGTTGCGCGGCCGGATCGTGCGCCAGCCCGGTGCGGAACGCATCCCACGCGGATGGCGCCATGCCGAACGGCCAGTCGGGCTTGCGCAGGAAGCACGGGCTGGTGGCGATGGTGACCAGCGCGGCGAGGTGCCGCGGGTGGCGCAGCGCGAGCCGCAGCGCAAGCTGCCCGCCCAGCGACCAGCCCACCAGCACCACGCCCGCCGGAACGCGCGCGTACAGCCAGTCGAGCAACCGCTGCGAATCGCGCGGGAACGGCTCGGCGCGCCGCTCACCGTGCGCGGGGAGTTCGAGTGTCCCGACATCGGCGAACTCCGCGAGCGCGCCTGCGAGCGCGGCGAATACCGCGGCGCTGCTGCCCCAGCCGTGCAGCAGCACCAGCCGCGGGCGCGCCTCGGCGAGGCCGCTCATCGGGGCCACGCCCGGGCCAGCGCTTCGAGCAGGCGATCGACCTGCGCTTCGCTGTGTGCCGCACTCAGCGTCACGCGCAGCCGCGACTGCCCCGCCGGCACCGTGGGCGGCCGCATCGCCGGCACCAGCAGGCCGAGCTCCTGCAGTCGCGCCGCGATACGCACGGCCTCGTCCGCGGCACCGACCAGCAACGGCTGGATCGCGCTCGCCGAGGCTGGCAGCGGCAGGCCGAGCGCCGCGGCGCCGGCGCGAAAACGCTCGATCAGCACCTGCAGTTGCACGCGCCGCCACGGCTCGTCGGCGACGATGCGCAGGCTCGCGGATGCCGCGCACGCCAGCGCCGGCGGCATGGCCGTGGTGTAGATGTAGGTGCGCGCGGACTGGATCAGCGTCTCGACCAACTCGGCGCTGCCGGCGACGAACGCACCCGCCACGCCGAGCGCCTTGCCCAGCGTCGCCATGAGTACGGGCACCCCGGCCACGCCGATGCCGTGCTTTTGCAGTGTGCCACCGCCATGCTCGCCGAGTACACCGAAGCCATGCGCGTCGTCGACCTGCAGCAACGCGCCGTGCGCGGTGCACGCCGCCGCGATCCGCGCCAGCGGCGCTTCGTCGCCGTCCATGCTGAACACGCCGTCGACCGCCACCAGCACGCGACGACCGGGCGTCGCGCGCGCGAGGCGCCGTTCGAGGTCGTCGGCATCGTTGTGCCGGAAGCGCTGCAGGCGCGCGCCGGCGAGCAGCGCGCCGTCGAGCAGCGAGGCGTGGTTCAGGCGGTCCTGCAACGCGATGTCGCCGCGTGCGAGCAGCGCGGCGGCGATGCCGAGGTTCGCGGCGTAGCCGCTGCCGAACAGCAGCGCGCGTTCGCGGCCGGTGAAACGCGCCAGCTCTTCCTCGAGCGCGTGATGCGCGGGACCGTGCCCGCAGACGAGGTGCGAGGCGCCGCTGCCGGCGCCGTAGCGACACGCGCCATCGGCGAGTGCCGCCACGACGCGCGGATCGCTGGCCAGGCCGAGGTAGTCGTTGCTGCAGAACGCGAGCAGCTCGCGGCCGTCGACACGCACCAGCGGCGCCGCGACGCCGTCGACCACCCGCCGCCGGCGATACAGCCCCGCCGCCTCGCGCGCGGCCAGCCGCTCGCCGAGATCCGCGAACGGACGCGCCACCGCGCTACCCGCTCAGGCGCTGGCCGCGTCGTAGAACAGCGCCGGCGCCGTGGCGGGCGCCGCGGAC
>JAJVIG010000001.1 GCA_022072145.1 Pseudomonadales bacterium | reverse complement strand
CCGCTGCGTGGCGGCGCGTACCTGCTCACCGAGGCCGTCGACGGCGTGCCGCTGGCGACGGCCGCCGCCGCGGCGGGCGTGCCGGAGCGTGCCGCGCGCGAGCTGCGGCTGCTGTTCGAGGCGCTGGCGCTGCTGCGCTGCAGCCACGGCGACTGCAAGGCCAGCAATTTCCTGCACGACGGGGAACGCCTGTGGACGCTCGACCTCGACGGCATGCGCCGGCGCTGCACGGCCGCGCGCCTCGGGCGCGCACTGGCGCGTGACCGCGCGCGACTGCTGCGCAACTTCGACGCCGCCACCGCGCGGCGTCTTTCCTCGCTTCTGGATCCGGAGACAGCATGAACACGCACGCACCAGGCCACGCTGTCGCGGGCGACCAGACCGTCGTGCTCGGTCTGTCGGGCGCGCTGGGGCACGACCCGTCGGCCGCGCTCTACATCGGGCCGCGGCTGGTCGCGGCGGCCGAGGAAGAGCGTTTCGTGCGCGACAAGCACGCCAGGGGTCGCATGCCGCTCGAGTCGGCGCGCTTCTGCCTGCGCTTCGCCGGCGTGGAGCCGCGCGACGTGCGCGTGGTGGCGGTGCCGTTCGCGCCGATCCCGCTCACCCGCGCCGCGCGCTGGCATTACGCGGCGCGCCACTGGTATGCGCCCGACCGCGCGCTGGACGCACTGTTCAACGGCAACCGCCGCTACCGCCGCTACCGCGAGCGCATCCTCGCGCTGCTGCGCGAACTCGGGATCGATCCCGCACGCGTCGAGTTCCACCCGGTCGAGCATCACCTCGCGCACGCGAGCAGCGCCTACCACCTGAGCGGTTTCGACGGCCGCGTCGCGATCATGGGCGTGGACGGCAAGGGCGAGTACACGACCACCTTCTTCGGCTACGGCGAGAACGGCCGCATCCACCGCGTGCGCGAGTTCCACGACCCGGACTCGCTGGGGGGCTTCTACGGCGCGCTCACCGAATACCTCGGTTTCGAGATGCTCGACGGCGAGTACAAGGTGATGGGCATGGCGCCGTACGGCGATCCGCGCCGTTACGATCTGTCGCGGCTGCTCGATTTCCGCGCCGGACGGCTGCGCGTGAACACCCGCTACGTGAACACCGTGGGGTTGCGCCGCTATCGCGACCGCGGGCGCGGCTGCTACTACGGCCCGCCGCTGGTCGACTGGCTGGGGCCGCCGCGCCACGGCGACAGTGCCGACGAGCCGTACGTGCACTACGCCGCCGCGGTGCAGCAGCTGTTCGAGGACGCCGTGCTCGCGCTGATGGACCATTATCTGGGCGACATCATCCGCGAGAGCGGTCGCATCGTGTTCGCCGGCGGCGGCGCGCTGAACGTGAAGCTGAACCAGCGCATCATCGCGCGCCCCGAGGTACGCGAGCTGTTCGTGCAGCCCGCCTCGGGGGACGCCGGCACCGCGGTGGGTGCCGCCTCCTTCGCGCTCGCCGCGCGCGGCGTGCGGCCGGAACCGATGGAGCACGTCTACCTCGGCCCGGCCTACGACACCGACGCGTGCCGGCGCGCCTGCGCCCACTGGGGCGAGCGGCTGCACGCGGAGCAGGTGGCGGACATCGAGCTGCGCGTCGCGCGGCTGCTGGCGGACGGCCATCCGGTCGCGTGGTTCCAGGGCCGCATGGAATTCGGGCCGCGCGCGCTCGGGGCGCGCAGCATCCTCGGCTGCCCGAGCGTGCCCGGCATCGCGGAGCGCATCAACGCGCAGATCAAGTACCGCGAGCGCTGGCGGCCGTTCTGTCCGAGCATGCTCGACCGTGTGGCACCGCAGATGCTCGGCAGCGAGCACCCGGCGCCGTTCATGACGATCACCTTCCCGGTGTGCGAGGAGTGGAAGTCGCGCGTGCCCGAGGTGGTGCACCAGGACGGCACCGCACGCGCACAGGTCGTCGAGCGCCGCCACCATCCGCGCTACTACGCGCTGCTCGAGGAACTCGAGCGCCTGACCGGCAACGGCGTGGTGCTGAACACCTCGCTGAACCGCCGCGGCGAGGCGATGGTGTGCTCGCCCGGGGACGCGCTCGCGATGTTCTTCGGCAGCGACCTGCAGTACCTGGCCCTCGAGGACCTGCTGGTCACCAAATCGTAGGTTCGGCCTGTGGCCGAACAGGTTTGGTGCGCATGTCCGGGCACATGCCCGGAGGTACGCGAACGATGTCCGGTCAGGGATTGGACGGGGCGACGCGGTAGATCTCGATGCGGCGGTGCGCGTCGCCGAAACTGCCGAGCGGCGTCAGCCGCGGCGCGTAGCCGGCCAGCGCGGCATCGAGTGCACGATCGTGCGCATCGCGGCGCAGGATCCAGTAGTCGACGCCCGCGAGCGGCGCGCGCCCGCCCAGGATCAGTTCCTCGGCGAGCATCATGTCGTCCCACACGAATTCGCCGCCGCTGTAGTGATCGAGCACGCGGTCGTTGCCGAACACGCGCGCGCCGGCGGGCAGGTTCGCACGCATCCAAGCGATCGCCTGCGGGCGCGCGTCGCGTTGCGGGCCGAAGCTCACGAAACCGTCGACCAGCAGCAGCACGATCGCGATTCCCGCCACCAGCAGGAACGTGCGTTCGCGCCCGGTCTGGCGCGCGGCCACGGACAACGAGCGCAGCGCCAGCGCGGCCGGGACCAGCGCGAGCAGGCACGGCATCATCACATAGCGTCCGGTCACGAACTGCCGCCCGAGCACGAAGCAACCGACGATCAGCAACGCGATCGCCAGCAGCGCCCGCCACGTACCGCGCGCCACCGCCGGCAACGCGGCGCGCCCGGAAACGATCCCCCAGCCGAGCACGATGCAGTACAGCGGGCCGAGCACCGCGAGCGACTTCAGCGCGAGCACCGCGAGCAGCCCCGCCGCCAGTGACACCGGCGCGAAGTCTTGCGCGCGCGCGTCGAGCACGTTCGCGGCATAGCTGGAACTGGCGGCGGCGAATCCCTCGCGCAGCTCGCGCAGCGATGCGTGCAGCGTGCCGGCGATCGCATCCACCGGTGCCTGCAGCAGGTCGAAGCGCGCCAGCACCAGCACCGGCGGCAGGACCAGTACCCCGATGCACGCGTAGAGCCGGGCGGCCGACATCGCGCGCAGCGCCTTCGTCTCGCCGCGCAGGCAGGCGAGCGGGAGCAGCAGCAGGTAGAGCAGCGCCTCGGGGCGAAACGCCGCGGCGCCGGCGCCGAGCGCTGCCCACGCGAGCCCGTGCTGCCAGCGCTGGGTCGCCTGGTAGCGCAGCAGCGGCACCAGTGCGCCGAACAGCAGTGCCCAGAAGCCGAAGTCGCGCACCAGGAAGCTGCGGTACTCGTTCAACTGCGGGAACAGGAGCACCAGCAGCGCGATCCACGGTGCCAGCGAGCGCTCGCCGCACAGCAGCACGGCGAAGCGCGTGAAGTTCACCACCAGCAGGGCGAGCAGCGCCGCGTCGAGCAGGCGCGCACCGGCGAGCAGCGGCAGGCCGCTCGCCTGGTGCAGCAGGGCGATCAGGATCGGGTACAGCGGACGGTCGAACAGCGCGAAGCTGGCCGCGATGCCATTGGTCGCGGCCTCGCGTGCCAGCATCAGGTAGAACACGCCGTCGTCGTTGATGATCGGGTCGCGCAGGATCGCGACGACGGACAAGGCGACGCTCGCGAGCACGAGCAGCACGTTGAAGTGGCGGCGGTCGGCGATCGACGTCGGCTGCATCGGGTGGCTCTGGCGGTTGGTTGGGCGGCGGCGCCGTAGTATGCCGCATGCCCCGGGGCGCGTCAGTGACGGCGCGCGTAGAGCGGCGCTGCACCGCTCGGGCGGGTCTTGAAGCGCCGGTGCGCCCACAGGTATTGCTCGGGGTGGGCGCGCACCAGGTCCTCGATCAGCGCATTGATGCGCGTGGCGTCGGCCACCGGGTCGCGGCCCGGGAAGTCCGCCAGCGGCTCGCCGATCTCGACCACGCAGCGCCCGTCGCTCGCGCGCCAGTGCGCCACCGGGACCACCGCCGCGCGGCCCACGCGCGCCAGCCGCGCGGTGGCCGTGAGGGTCGCCGCCGCGATGCCGAAGAACGGCGCGAACACCGAATGCCGCGCCCCGTTGTCCTGGTCCGGCAGGTACCACAGCACGCGGCCCGCGAGCAGGCTGGCGCGCATGGCGCGCACATCGGAGCGCTCGATCACGTGACGGATCCAGCGCGCGCGGCTGCGGCGGATGATGCGTTCCCAGGCCGGGTTCTTCTGGCGCCGGTACACGGCGTCGGATTCGGCCTCCATGGCGAGTGCCCGGCCAGCCATTTCGAGCGTCGTCATGTGCGCGCCCAGCAGCAGCACCCCGCGACCGCCGGCGCGCGCGCGCTGCAGCCGCTCCATGCCGCGCACCTCCACCCGCCGGCGCACGCGCTCGCTGCCCGCCCACCACGCGATCGCCGAGTCGACGATGCCGGCCCCCGCGGCGAGGAAGTTGCGCCGCAGCAGCGCGGCGCGTTCGCGCTCGCCGAGGTGCGGGAAGCACAGCGCGAGATTGGTCGCGACGATCGCACGCCGCGAGCGCGCAAAGCCGTGCAGCAGCGCACCGAGCAGCGCGCCGGCGCCACGCTGCAGCGCGCGCGGGGCATGCGCGAGCAGCCACAACGGCGCCAGCGCGAGCCAGGTCGGCCAGTAGCGCGGGTGCAGCGGGTGCGGGTAACGGCGCGTGCGCATGCGGGTCCTTCGGCGGTGAGCGGCGATTATAGGGGAGCCTGCGGGGCGCTGTGCTAACATCGCCGGCCCTGAACGGAGGGGTGGGCGTGCGATGCGGGTGCTGGTGACCGGAGCGAACGGGCAGGTGGGCTGGGAGCTCGCGCGTCGCGTACCGCCCGGCGTCGAGCTCGACGCAATCGACCGCAGCGTGCTCGACCTCGCCGCCGACGACGCAACCGCGCGCGTGCTCGCCCGACGTCCCGATGCAATCATCCACGCAGCCGCGTACACGGCGGTCGATCGCGCCGAGAGCGAGACCGCGCTGGCGCAGCGCGTCAACGGTGATGCCGCCGGCGCCGTCGCGCGTGCGGCCCGCGAGCTCGGCGCGCGGCTGGTGCACGTGTCCACCGACTTCGTGTTCGACGGCAATGCGGCGCGCCCCTACCCTCCGGACGCCGCCCCCGCTCCGACCGGCGCCTACGGCGCCAGCAAGCTCGCCGGCGAGCGGCGAGTGCATGAGGAAAGCGCGGGCGAGGCGGTGATCGTGCGCACCGCCTGGGTCCACTCGGCACACGGCAACAACTTCGTGAAGACGATGCTGCGCCTGATGCGCGAGCGCGAACGCATCGGGGTGGTCGCCGACCAGGTCGGTACACCGACCTGGGCCGGACTGCTCGCCGGCGCCTTGTGGGAAGTCGCGTTGAACCGCTCCGTGGGCGGCATCCTGCACTGGACCGATCTCGGCGTCGCCAGCTGGTACGACTTCGCGGTGGCGATCCATGAAGAAGCGCTCGCGCGCGGCCTGCTCGCGCGGCCGGTCGCGGTGGAACCGATCCGCACCGAGGACTACCCCACGCCGGCGAAGCGCCCCGCCTACAGCGTGCTCGACAAGACCGCGACGCTCGCGGCACTCGGCGCCCCGCGCATGCACTGGCGCGCCGCGCTGCGCGCGATGCTCGACGACCTCGCCTCCCAATCGACGACGGAAACACCATGACACGCAGACTGCTGGTCACCGGCGCGGCCGGATTCATCGGCGCGAACTTCTGCCACTACTGGCACGCCACGCATCCCGCGGACCGCATCGTCGCCTACGATGCGCTGACCTACGCCGGCAACCGCGCGAACCTCGGCGCGCTCGATGAGTCGCCGCGGTTCCGCTTCGTGCACGCCGACATCGCCGACACCGCGCGGGTGGCCGCGCTGCTGCGCGAGGAGGCGATCGACACCATCGTGCACTTCGCCGCCGAGAGCCACGTCGACCGCTCGATCGACGGCCCGGACGCGTTCATCGCCACCAACGTGGTGGGCACGCACAGCCTGCTGAAGGCCGCGCGCGAGGTGTGGATGGGCGGCAGCGAGCCGGTACCGCACCGCTTCCATCACGTCTCGACCGACGAGGTCTTCGGTTCCCTCGGCCCCGCCGACCCGGCATTCACCGAGACGCTGGCCTACGCGCCCAATTCGCCCTACTCGGCCAGCAAGGCGGCCTCGGACCACCTGGTGCGCGCGTACCTGCACACCTACGGGCTGCAGGTCACGACCAGCAACTGCTCGAACAACTACGGTCCGTGGCATTTCCCCGAGAAGCTGATCCCGTTGTGCATCGTGAACCTGCTGCAGGGCCGCGAACTGCCGGTCTACGGTGACGGGCGCAACGTGCGCGACTGGCTCTACGTGGAGGATCACTGCCGCGGCATCGAGCGCGTGCTCGAGCGCGGCGTGGTGGGCGAGACCTACAACATCGGCGGCAACAACGAGTGGGCGAACATCGACATCGTCAACCTGCTGTGCGACCTGGTCGACGAGTTCTTCGCCGCCGACACCGCGCTCGCGGCGCGCTTCCCGTCGGCCGCCCCGGCGCGCGGCGCCGCCAGCCGCTCGCTGATCGCCTTCGTGCGTGACCGCCCGGGGCACGACCGCCGCTACGCGATCGACGCCGGCAAGGTCACGCGCGAGCTCGGCTATGCGCCGGTCGAGAGTTTCGAGACCGGCATCCGCAAGACGCTGGCGTGGTACCTCGCCAACGAACCGTGGTGGCGCGCCATCCTCGACGGCAGCTACCGCAACTGATACCCACGGCACATGTCCGGTGTCACGCGGCACATGTCCGGTGTCATGCGGCCATGTCCGGTTTCATGCGGCCATGTCCGGTTGCGCGCGGGATGTTCTGTTGCGCGCGGACACGTTCGGTTGTAGGTCCGGGCTGTGCCCGGACATTGATTGTTCGGCCGCAGGCCGAACCTACGGGGCCACGGGCCGGAGGGGGGGTCAGAGCCGCGGGGCGTCGGCCAGCGACAGGCCGGCGGCGTCCTTGGCCGACAGCGTGGGGGGCGCGCCGTCAAGCAACGGCCACGCGATGCCGATCTGCGGATCGTCCCAGCGCAGCGACACCTCGTGCGCCGGGTCGTAGTAGTCGCTGCACTTGTAGACGAATTCCGCCGCCTCCGAGGTGACGTAGAAGCCGTGCGCGAAACCGGGCGGTATCCACAGCATGCGGTGGTTCGCGGCGGAAAGGCGCGCACCGGTCCAGCGGCCGAAGCGCGGCGAATCGCGGCGCATGTCCACAGCGACGTCGAACACCTCGCCGGCCACCACGCGCACCAGCTTTCCCTGCACGTGCTCGGTCTGGTAGTGCAGGCCGCGCAGGATGCCGCGC
This sequence comes from Pseudomonadales bacterium, assembly GCA_022072145.1. Classification (GTDB taxonomy): domain Bacteria; phylum Pseudomonadota; class Gammaproteobacteria; order Pseudomonadales; family UBA5518; genus UBA5518. Next base: position 5,926 of record JAJVIG010000001.1, on the reverse strand, counting down.
GCCGAGAGGCTGTGGTTGTCCTGCACGAATTCGACCGGCAGCCCCAGGCGCTCGAACTCGCGCCGGTTCCAGCTCTCGAAGAAGAAACCGCGCTGGTCGCCGAACACGCGCGGTTCGAGCAGCAGCACGTCCGGCAGCTCGGTGGGCAGGATCTGCATCAGGCGGGACTCCCTTCGCGCGCTATGCGTTCGAGGTACAGGCCGTAGCCGCTCTTGCGCAGGGGATTCGCCAGTTCGAGCAGCTGTTCGCGGTCGATGAAGCCCATGCGGTAGGCGATCTCCTCCGGGCAGCTGATCTTCAGCCCCTGGCGTTCCTCGACCACGCGGATGAAGTTCGACGCATCGAGCAGCGAGTTGTGGGTGCCGGTGTCCAGCCACGCGGCGCCGCGCGTCAGCGTCTCCACGCGCAACAGGCCGCGCTGCAGGTAGATGCGGTTGACGTCGGTGATCTCGAGCTCGCCGCGCGCCGAGGGCTGGATCGACTTCGCGACCTCGACCACGTCGTTGTCGTAGAAATACAGGCCGGTCACCGCGTAGTGCGACTTCGGGTGCGACGGCTTCTCCTCGATGTCGATCGCGCGGTTGTCGGCGTCGAAGGAGACCACGCCGTAACGCTCCGGGTCCTGCACGTAATAGGCGAACACCGTCGCGCCGGAGGTCTCCTGCGCGGCGGCCTGCAGCTTGCGGCTCAGCCCGCCGCCGTAAAAGATGTTGTCTCCCAGCACCAGGCACACCGGACGATCGGCGACGAAGGCCTCGCCGATCAGGAACGCCTGCGCAAGTCCGCCGGGGTTGGGCTGCACCGCGTACTCGATCGAGATGCCCCACTGCGAGCCGTTGCCCAGCAGCGTGCGGAACGCCTCGCCGTCGTGCGGCGTGGTGATCACCAGCACCTCGCGGATGCCGGCCAGCATCAGCGTGGCCAGCGGGTAGTAGATCATCGGCTTGTCGTAGACCGGCATCAGCTGCTTGCTGACCGAGCTGGTGAGCGGGTGCAGCCGCGTGCCGCTGCCGCCGGCGAGCACGATTCCGCGGTACGGGGTGTCTTGCATGTCGTCCGTGGCCTGTTGCTGGAGTTGCGGGGATTATACGGGGCCGCGCGTTACGATTCCTCCAGCAATCGGCCGCGCAATGGATTTTGACGGGTCGCCTCAGTAGAATCCGCGCCTTTCTGCGCTAACGGGCACGGTACCGGGCGTTCGCGCCCGCTGTTCTCGCGAGGTCTGTCATGGAAGCCCTTGACCCGGCGCGGTTGCCCCTGGCCCGCCACCCGGAGCCGCTCACGCTGCAGGAACTGCAGCCGGTGCGCACGCTGCGCATCTGCCTGCTCGGTTACCGCAGCCATCCGTACGGCGGCGGGCAGGGCGTGTACCTGCGTTACCTCAGCAAGGCGCTGCACGAGCTCGGGCACGAGGTGCACGTGATCTCCGGCCAGCCGTATCCGCACCTGGACCCCGGCGTGCGCCTGATCCCCATGCCCGGCATGAACCTCTACGAGACCGGCCTGCGCTCGCTGCGCCCGCGCCACCTGCGCTCGCTGAGCAACGTGATCGAATGGCTCAGCAAGCTGAGCGGGGGCTTCGCCGAACCGCAGGCCTTCGGGCGCCGGGTGGTGAACTACCTGCGCGCGCACCGCCACGAGTACGACATCGTCCACGACAACCAGAGCCTAAGCTACGGGATGCTCGAACTGCAGCGCATGGGCGTGCCGCTGGTCACCACCATCCACCACCCGATCACCAACGACCTGCGTCTCGCGCTGGCGGCGTGCGCGTGGTGGTGGCCACGCTTGCTGACGCGGCGCTGGCACTCGTTCCTCGGCATGCAGAAACGGGTGGCGCGCCGGCTGCGGCACATCGTGACCGTGTCCGAATGCTCGCGGCGCGACATCGCGCGCGACTTCGGCGTTGCCGCCGACAGCCTGGTCGTGGTCCCCAACGGCGTCGATACCGAGGTGTTCGCGCCGTGTGACGAGGTCGGACGCAAACCGCTGCACCTGCTGGCCACCGCCTCGGCGGACCAGCCCTTGAAAGGGCTCGCGGTGCTGTTGCGCGCCTTCGCCGCACTGTTGCCGGCGCATCCGGGGCTGCGACTGCTGGTGATCGGCAAGCCGCGTCCGGGCGGCGAGGCCGAGAAGCTGATCGCTGCGCTGGGGCTGGCGCCGCACCTGGATTTCGTGAGCGGCATCGCCACCGCGGAACTGGTGCGTCATTACCGCGAAGCGACCGTCGTCGTGGTGCCCTCGCTGTACGAGGGCTTCGGCTTGCCGGCGGCCGAGGCGATGGCCTGCGCCGCGCCGGTGGTGTCTTCCGACGGCGGCGCGCTGGCCGAGGTGGTGGGCGACGGCGGCGTGCTGGTGCCGGCCGGCGACGTGGCGGCGCTCGGCGGGGCGATCGACGCGCTGCTGCGCGACCCCGAACGCCGCGCCGCGCTGGGCCGGCGCGCGCGCGAGCGCATCCTCGAGCGCTTCTGCTGGCGCCGCGCGGCGCGGCAGATGACGCAGTACTACGAGCAGGTGCTGGCGCGCGATGGAAACGGTAGATCTTGATTTCGTGCCGATCGGGCGCGGCGAACGCGTGCTCGATCTGGGCTGCGGCGAAGGCCGGCACGCGATCGCTGCCTGGCTGAAGACGCGCGCGCACTGCGTGGGTGTGGACCTCAGCCTGCGCGATGTGGGCGCCGCGGCCGCGAAGGCCGACGGGTTCCGCTCCACGCTGCCCGCGGACCCGGATCGCAGCGTGGGGTTCGGCTGCGCCGACGCGCTCGCGCTGCCCTTCGCCGACCACTGTTTCGACGTCGTGATCTGCTCCGAGGTGCTCGAGCACATCGGGCCGTACCGCGCGGTGCTGGCCGAGATCCGCCGCGTGCTGAAGCCCGGCGGGCTGCTGGTCGCCAGCGTGCCGCGCTACTGGCCCGAGCGTGTGTGCTGGGCGCTCAGCGACGCCTACCACGCCAACGAGGGCGGGCACATCCGCATCTTCCGTGCGTGCGAACTCAAGCGCGACATCGAGACGCTCGGCTTCCGGCGCTACCACCGCCACTTCGCGCACGCGCTGCACGTGCCGTTCTGGTGGCTGAAGTGCCTGCTGTGGGAGCGCCAGGAGCAGTCGCGGGCGATCGCGTGGTACCACCGGCTGCTGGTGTGGGACCTGATGGAGCGTCCGTGGCCCACGCGCTGGCTGGAACGCTTGCTGAACCCGGTGATGGGCAAGAGCGTGGTCATGTATTTCGAGAAGGCACGCAGCGGATGAGCGAACTCTATCTGAGCAAGGGACTGTACCCCGAGCAGTTCCTGCGCCCCAGCGTCGATTTCATCCTCGCCACGCAGCAGGCCGACGGCTGCATTCCGTGGTTCCCGGGCGGCCACGCCGATCCGTGGGACCACGTGGAGGCGGCGATGGGGCTGAGCATCGCCGGCGAATACGCCGCCGCGGCACGCGCCTACCGCTGGCTGGCGCGCGCCCAGCTGCCCGACGGCTCGTGGTGGGCCAGCTACCGCGACGGCGAGCCGCTCGCGATGGAGCGGCGCGAGACGAATTTCGTCGCCTACATCGCCACCGGCGTGTGGCACCACTACCTCGTGAGCGGCGACCTCGAGCTGCTCGAGGAGCTGTGGGAAACGGTGGAGCGCGCCATCGAGTTCGTGCTCGCGCAGCAGACCGTGCACGGTGACGTCTGCTGGGCGGTGGACGCCGGCGGCAACACCATGGACGACGCGCTGGTCACCGGCTGCAGCTCGATCCACAAGAGCCTCGAGTGCGCGATCAACGTCGCGCACACCCTGCGCCGCGCGCGCCCGCGCTGGGTCGAGGCGCGCTGGCGCCTCGGCGAGGCGCTGCGCCACCGCCCGCACCGCTTCGACCGCACCTGGGAGAGCAAGGCGCGCTTCTCGATGGACTGGTTCTACCCGGTGCTCGGCGGCGTGCTCGCGCGTCCGCAGGCGCGCGCGCGCCTGGCCGAGCGCTGGCCGGTGTTCGTGAAGGACGGCATGGGCTGCCGCTGCGTGAGTGACGAGCCGTGGGTGACGGTGGCCGAGTCGGCCGAGCTCACCATGGCGCTGCTCGGCGCCGGTGACCACGCACGTGCGGCGCGGCTGTTCAGCTGGCTGCACCAGTGGCGCGACCGCGACGGCGCCTACTGGACCGGCTACCAGTGGGTCGAGGACCTGCTGTGGCCGGAGGAGAAACCGACCTGGACCGCCGGCGCGATCCTGCTCGCCGCCGACGCGCTCACCGAGCACACCCCGGCCAGCCGCCTGCTCACCGAGGTGCGGCTACTGGATACGCCGCAGGAGGCCAAGCGTCTCGACGCGCGGCAGTTCTTCGTACAGCCCTGAGGCGAGCGCCAGGCGGTAGATCGTGTACGGCGCCTGGCCGCCGTCGGCGGGGTCGGGAAAGATGTCGTGGATCGCGAGGATCCCGCCCGGGACCACGTGAGTGCTCCACGCGCGGTAGTCGACCAGCGCCGCCTCCAGGCTGTGCCCCCCGTCGATGAACACCAGCGACAGCGGCGTCGCCCACTGGCGCGCGGCCACCCGGGTGGGCGCCACCACCGGCACCACCGTGTCTTCCAGCCCGGCGCGGCGCAGCGTGGCGCGAAACGCCCGGAAGCTGTCCATCAGCCCGGCCGCGGGGTCGTAGAGCTGCGGGTCGTGGTATTCCTCGCCCGGCTGGTGCTCCTCGGAGCCGCGGTGGTGGTCGACCGCGAACAGCACCGCGCCGGCGCGCTGGCAGGCGGTGCCGAGGTAGACCGTGGACTTGCCGCAGTAACTGCCGATCTCGAGGCAGGGACCGCGGCGCGCGCACTCCAGCGCCGCGTGGTGCAGGGCCTCGCCTTCGATCGGGTTCAGGAAGCCCTTCACGCTGTCGATGTCGAGCGGCAGGTCGATACGCATGGCAGGGATCCGCTGGCGGCACAGGGGCGGCGCGCACCTTAACCCGCGCCCGCGCCGGGTGGCAAATCGCCGCTGCGACGCCCGCGTGCGATCGCGTATCCTTGCGCCGCAGCCGATGCGGGGAGCGCCATGACACCGATCATTCCACCTTTTGCCGACGCCCGCGTGCTGGTGGCCGGCGACGTGATGCTCGACCGCTACTGGAGCGGCGACACCGAGCGCATCTCGCCCGAGGCGCCGGTGCCGGTGGTGCGCGTGCGCGCCGCCGAGGACCGTCCGGGAGGCGCGGCCAACGTGGCGCGCAACGTCGCGGCGCTGGGTGCGCACGGCACGCTGCTCGGGCTGACCGGCGCCGACGCCGAGGCCGCCGAACTGCGCGCGCAACTCGCGGCCGCCGGGGCGCAGTGCCGGTTCCTCGAGCTCGACGGCGCGCGCACGATCACCAAGCTGCGCGTGCTGAGCCGCCACCAGCAACTGATCCGGCTGGACTTCGAGGCCGGGTTCTCGGCCGCGCAGGGCGCCGGACTGCTGGCGCTGCTGGCCGCCGAACTGCCCGGCGCCGGCGCGCTGGTGCTGTCGGACTACGCCAAGGGCACGCTGGCGGACCCGGCGGCGTGGATCGACGCCGCGCGCGCCGGGGAGGTGCCGGTGCTGGTCGACCCGAAGGGGCGCGACTTCCGCCGCTACCGCGGCGCCACGCTGCTCACGCCCAACCTGCACGAGTTCGAGCTGGTAGCGGGCGCTCACTCATCGGAGGCCGACCTGGAAGCCAGGGCGGGCGCGCTGGTGTGCGAGCTCGGGTTGCAGGCACTGCTGATCACCCGCGGCGAGCGCGGCATGACACTGGTGCGCGCCGCCGGCGAGGCGCTGCACCTGCCCGCGCGCGCCATCGAGGTCTTCGACGTCACCGGCGCCGGCGACACCGTGATCGCCACCCTGGCCGCCGCGCTCGCGGCCGGCAGCACGCTGGCCGATGCGGTGGCGCTGGCGAACGTGGCCGCCGGCATCGTGGTCGGGCGCCTCGGCGCGGCGG
>JAJVIG010000042.1 GCA_022072145.1 Pseudomonadales bacterium | reverse complement strand
CGGGGCCGCGCTCGCGGACCGCACGCTGCGCGCGCCGTTCGACGGCGTGCTGGGTCTGCGCCGGGTGAGCCCCGGCGCGCTGGTCGGTCCCGACACCGTGATCACCACGCTCGACGACGTCGCCACGCTGCAACTCGACTTCACGGTAGCAGCGCCGCAGATAGGTGCGCTCGCCACCGGCTCGACACTGCTTGCCCGCAGCCCGGCGCTCGGTGACCGCGAGTTCAGTGGCACCGTGGTCGCGCTCGAGCCGCGCCTGAACCCGGTCGAACGCTCGCTCACCGCGCGCGCACGGGTCGACAACAGCGGCGGCGCGCTCAAGCCCGGCATGCTGCTGCAGGTGGTGATCGAGAGCAGCCCGCGCGAGGCGCTGGTCGTTCCCGAGGAGGCGATCGTGCACTACCAGCGCTCGCACTACGTGTTGCTGGTCGACCGCGCGGACGGCAACCGCCTGCTGCGCCGCGAGGTCGGCGTGGGCGCACGCGCTCCCGGTCGGGTGGAAATCGTCTCCGGGCTCGCCGAGGGTGAACTGGTGGTGGTCGAAGGTCTCAACACCGCCCGCCCGGGCCAGCAGGCCGAGTTGCTCGGAGTCGTCGGCACGGATCCCGCGGCATGATCCTCTCCGACGTGTCGGTACGCCGGCCGGTGCTCGCCACCGTGCTGAGCCTGCTGCTGATCGCCTTCGGCGCGGTCGCCTTCGACCTGCTGCCGCTGCGCGAGTACCCGGACATCGACGCTCCCGTGGTCACGATCCAGACCACCTATCGCGGCGCCTCCGCAGCGGTGGTCGAAACGCGCATCACGCAGCCGATCGAGGACCGCATCGCCGGCATCGCCGGCCTGGAGACGATCACCTCCGGCAGCGAGGACGGCGTCTCGACGATCCAGCTCGAATTCTCGCTGGAGCGCGACATCGACGACGCCGCCAACGACGTGCGCGACCGCGTCTCGGGCGCGCTCGACCAGTTGCCGATCGAGGCCGATGCGCCGGACATCCGCAAGCAGGACTCCTCCGGGCGCGTGATGCTGTGGATGACGCTGGTCTCGGACCGCATGAGCCGGCTCGAGCTCACCGACTACGCCAACCGTTTCCTGGCCGACCGCTTCTCGGTGATCGATGGCGTGGCGCAGATCTACGTGAGCGGCGGGCTCGACTACGCGATGCGCGTGTGGCTCGACTACGATGCGCTCGCTGCGCGCGGGCTCGCGGTCACCGACGTCGAGGCGGCGCTCGAACGCGAGAACCTCGAGCTGCCTGCCGGCACGGTGCGCTCGGCCGAGCGCGACTTCGTGGTACGTCTCGAGCGCGGCTACCGCACGGCGGAGGATTTCCGCGCGCTGGTGGTCGGCAAGGGCGCCGACGGGCACCTGGTGCGCCTCGGCGAGGTCGCGGTGGTCGAGCTCGGTGCGGCCGAGAACCGCAAGCAGTTCCGCGCCAACGGCGTGCCGATGGTCGGTCTCGGCGTGATCAAGCAGAGCACCGCGAACACGCTGGCGGTGGCGCGCGCGGTCAAGGCCGAACGCGAGCGGGTGCAGAAATCGCTGCCCGAGGGCATGCGGCTGCTGCCGAGCTACGACTCCTCGGTGTTCATCGAGAGCGCGATCCACGAGGTGTACAAGACGCTGGGAATCGCCGCGCTGCTGGTCGTGCTGGTGATCTGGCTGTTCCTGGGCGACACGCGCGCGATGCTGATCCCGGCGGCGACGTTGCCGGTCTCGCTGGTCGCCACGTTCATCGTGCTGTGGGTCTTCGACTACTCGATCAACCTGCTGACGCTGCTCGCGCTGGTGCTGGCGATCGGGCTGGTCGTCGACGACGCGATCGTGGTGCTCGAGAACGTGCACCGGCGCATGCGCGCCGGGGAAGGCGCGCTGGTGGCTGCCTGGCGCGGCACGCGGCAGGTCGGCTTCGCGGTGATCGCGACCACGGCGGTGCTGGTCGCGGTGTTCGTGCCGATCACGTTCCTGCGGGACGACATCGGGCGGCTGTTCGGCGAGTTCGCGGTCGCGATGGCCGCCGCAGTGCTGTTTTCCTGCCTGGTCGCGCTGACGCTGTCACCGGCGATGTGCTCGCTGATCCTGCGCCCGCACGCCGGTGCGGCGCACGACACCGGCGCCTTCGCTCGCGCCCGCGCTGGCTACCGTGACCTGCTGGCGCGCGTGCTGCACCATCCGTGGCTCGCGCTCGCCACGATCGTGCTGGTGTTGCTCGCCAGCGCGTTGCTGTTCCGCGCCGTGCCCGGCGAGTTCGCGCCGCGCGAGGACCGCGGCTCGTTCTTCCTGTTCATCAACGCGCCGGAAGGTTCCTCCTACGATTACACGCAGCGCCAGGTCGACCTGATCGAGCAGCGCCTGATGCCGCTGGTCGAACGCGGCGAGATCGAACGGATGCTGCTGCGCGCGCCGGGCGGCTTCTCGCGCACCGAGAGCTACAGCCAGGCGATCGGGATCTTCAACCTGCCGCACTGGGACACCGGGCGGCGCCCGGCGTGGGACACGATCGAGGAGATCCGGCGGCGCATCGCCGACGTCCCGGGCGTGCAGGCGTTCCCCACCATGCCGCAGGGCCTGGGTGGACGCTTCGAAAAGCCGGTGCAGTTCGTCATCGGCGGCGGCACCTTCGAGGAGCTGGCGCACTGGCGCGACCTGCTGCTCGAGCGCATCGCGACCAACCCCGGCCTGGTCGCGGTCGATCACGATTACAAGGAAACCAAGCCGCAGCTGAGGGTCGTGGTCGACCGCGAGCGTGCCGGCGACCTCGGCGTCAGCGTGCTGGAGATCGGACGCACGCTGGAGACGCTGCTGGGCTCGCGCCGCGTGACCAAGCTGTCCATGAACGGCGAGGAGTACGACGTGATCCTCGAGGCGCTCGAGGACACCCGGCGCACCGCCGCCGACCTCGAGCGCATCCGCGTGCGCTCGGCGACCAGCGGCGCTCTGGTCCCGCTCGCGAACCTGATCCGGCTCGAGGAATTCGCCGACGCCGGCAGCCTCAACCGGTTCAACCGCACGCGCGCGATCACCATCGAGGCGAACCTCGCCGACGGCTACGCGCTCGGCGAGGCGATCGACTGGCTCGAAGCCAGCGCGCGCGAACTCCTGCCCTCCGTCGCGACCACCGACCTGAAGGGCGAATCGCGCGACCTGCGCACCGCGGGGCGCTCGATCTACGGCATCTTCCTGCTGTCCCTGCTGGTCGTCTACCTGGTGCTCGCGGCGCAGTTCGAGAGTTTCCTCGACCCGCTGATCGTGATGCTGACCGTGCCGCTGGCGGTGGCCGGCGCGCTGCTCGGGCTGTGGCTGAGCGGACAGACGCTTAACATCTACAGCCAGATCGCGATCATCATGCTGGTGGGGCTCGCGGCGAAGAACGGCATCCTGGTCGTCGAGTTCGCGAACCAGTTGCGCGCCGAGGGGCGCGCGCGCGAGGACGCCTTGCTCGACGCCGCGGCGCTGCGGCTGCGCCCGATCGTGATGACCTCGATCACCACCGTGATGGGCGCGGTACCGCTGGTGGTGTCGGCCGGCGCCGGCAGCGAGACGCGCTACGTGATCGGCGTGGTGGTGATCGCGGGGGTGATCGTCTCCACCGTGCTGAGCCTGCTGGTGGTGCCGCTCGCCTACCACTGGCTCACGGCCCGCGCGGCGCTGCCCGGCGCGCGCGCCCGGCGGCTGGAGCACGCGCTCGCGCAGAGTCGCAGCGTCGACGACTGAGCTGCGCGGCGCGCCCCGTGCTCAGCGGCGCGCGAACGCGAAGTGCCGTGCGTCGAAAGCGCGGTACGTCGCCTCCAGCAGGGCTTCCTCGAAACCCAGGCACGAGACCACGTGCGTGTGGATGCCTCCCGCGGCCAGTTCGAGCACGCGCTGCTGGCACTGCTCGCGGGTGCCGATGATCGCGATCTCGTCGATCAGTTCGTCGTCGATCGCATGTGCGGTGCGCTCGCGGTCGCCGGCGGCCCAGCCTTCGCGGATCTCGCGCGCGGCGCGCTCGTGGCCTGCCCACGCGAGGTACTGGTTGTAGACCGGCGTGGCGTAATACGAGGCGAACAGCAGCCGGAACAGGCGGCGTGCGGCGCACGGATCATCGGTGACCGCGACCTGGTGCCGGCACACGACCTCGACCTCGGCCGGATCCCTGCCCGCGGCGAGCGCGCCGCGCGCGACGTGCTCGACGATGCGCGGCAGCGCGCTGCGCGGGAACAGGTTGAGGATCACGCCGTCGGCCACCGCGGCGGCCAGCTCGAGCATGCGCGGGCGCAGCGCCGCCAGGTAGATCGGCACCGGCGTGCCGAGCGGCTGCTGGCGATACCCGTGGCTGCGCAGCGTCTCGCCGTCGAAGCGCGTCTTCTCGCCGGCCAGCATCGAACGCAGCAGCTGCACCGTCTCGCGCATGCGCGCCAGCGGTTGCTCCAACCGCAGCCCGTGCCAGCCCTCGATGATCGCGTGGCTCGAGGTGCCCAATCCCAGCACGAAACGCCCGGGAGCGAGCTGCGCGATCGTCGCCGCCGTGCTCGCCAGCACCGCCGGCGTGCGCGTGTAGGCAGGCACCACCGCGATGCCGATACGCACGCGCGAGGTGTTCTGCGCCAGCAGCGCGGCGAGCGTCAGCGCGTCCATGCCCCCGGCGTCGGCGAGCCAGATGTCGTCGTAGCCGGCGCTTTCGAGGCGCAGCCCGAGCGCCAGCGTGTCGGCGACGGTGTTGCTCACTCCGGGCAGGGTGATCGCGGTGCGCAGGCGGGGCGGCATCGGCGGCTTCCTCGTGGGGTGCTCAGGCGCCGAGTCTAGCCGAAGGCCCCGGTACGGCGGCAGCGGCCGCCGATGTACCTCTTTCGGGTGATTGCCGCTGCCTCGGAGGCGATGCTAGAAACGGTCCACTCTGTGCCACCGGCACAGGCGGTTACTCCAACACGAACAACAAGGACCCTCCCCATGAGTACTCCAATAGCACCCGGGAAACTGGCGTCACTGACGCTGGCGGCCCTGCTGTGCGCGAGCGCGGCGGACGTCTCCGCCGGCGGACGCAACGGCGAAGCCGCCACCAAGGGCCACGCGGCCAACAAACTCTACATCGTGCAGATGCGCGAACAGCCGGTGGTGGCCTACGAGGGCGACATCGGCACGCTGACGGCCACGGCGCCGAAGGCGGGCCAGAAGATCGATCCGCTGGCCAGCGAGGTGGTCGCCTACGTCAAACATCTCGGCAAGCGCCACAACCAGGTGCTGTCGCGCGCCGGTGGCGGCCGCAAGGTGCAGGACTACTACTACGCGTTCAACGGCTTCGCGGCCGAACTCGACGAACGCCAGGCCGCGGCACTGCGCCGCACGCCCGGCGTGGTGTCGGTGGTCAAGGACGAGGCACGCACGCTCGACACCTCCTCCAGCCCGACCTTCCTCGGACTCGACGCCCCGGGCGGGCTGTGGGAGCAGCTCGGCGGTGCGGGCGGCGCCGGCGAAGGCGTGATCATCGGCATCGTCGACGGCGGCGTCTGGCCCGAGAGCCTGAGTTTCTCGGACCGTACCGGCAGCAACGGCAACGCCAGCCGCGACGGCAAGCTGAGCTACCAGCAGGTCCCGGGCTGGCACGGCAAGTGCACCCCCGGCGAGCGCTTCACGGCCTCGCACTGCAACCAGAAGCTGATCGGCGCACGCTATTACAACGCCGGTTGGGGCGGCAACGCGGGTATCGACGCCCAGCTGCCGTGGGAATTCAACTCGCCGCGCGACTTCGGCGGCCACGGTACGCACACGGCCTCGACCGCCGGCGGCAACGCGATGACGCCGACCAACGGCCCCGCCGCGGTGTTCGGCCCGATCTCGGGCATCGCGCCGCGCGCGCGCATCGCCGCCTACAAGGTGTGCTGGGAAACCGGCACCGGCGGTTCCTGCTTCACGACCGACAGCGTGGCGGCGATCGACCAGGCGGTGGCCGACGGTGTCGACGTCATCAACTTCTCGATCAGCGGCTCGCAGACGAACTTCCTGGATCCGGTGGAGGTGGCGTTCCTGTACGCCGCGCGCGCCGGCGTGTTCGTCGCCGCCTCCGCCGGCAACAGCGGACCGACCACCGCCACGGTGGCGCATCCGGGTCCGTGGCTGACCACGGTGGCGGCCGGCACGCACAACCGTGACGGCCAGGGTTCGACGACGCTCGGAGACGCGACGACCTACAACGGTGCATCGGTGGCCAGCGCAACCGGGCCGGCGCCGCTGATCAGGTCGGCCGACGCCGGTCTCGCCGGGGCCGACCCCGCGGCGGTGGCGCTGTGCTTCGCGGCCGAGGACAACGGCGGCACACCGGTGCTGGACCCGGCCAAGGTGGCCGGCAAGATCGTGGTCTGCGACCGGGGCGCCACGGCCCGCGTGAACAAGAGCCTGGCCGTGCAGCAGGCCGGCGGGGTCGGGATGATCCTGACCAACACCTCCGTGAATTCGCTGAACGCGGATTTCCACTTCGTGCCGACCGTACACCTGCAGTCCACCGATCGCGCCGCGGTGATGGCCTATGCCGCAACGGCCGGCGCCACCGCGACGATCAACCAGGCGACCATCGTCTACACCGCCGCGGCACCGTACACCGCCTCGTTCTCCTCGCGCGGCCCGCTGCGCGCCGCCGGCGGTGACGTGCTGAAGCCCGACCTGATCGCTCCGGGGCAGGACATCCTCGCGGCGGTCGCGCCGCCCGGCAACGCCGGCCGCAGCTTCGATCTGTACAGCGGTACCTCGATGTCGAGCCCGCACGTCGCCGGCCTCGGCGCGCTGTTCAAGGACCGCCATCCGGGCTGGTCGCCGATGATGATCAAGTCGGCGTTGATGACCAGCGGCACCGATGTGCTCGACGGACCGAACACGCACCCGCTGGTGATCTTCCGCCAGGGTGCGGGCCACGTGAACCCGACCGCGGCGACCGACCCGGGACTGGTGTTCGACCACGGCTGGAACGACTGGCTGGCCTTCCTGTGCGGCACCACCTCCGGTGTCGGGGCAGGCACCTGCAGTCTGCTGCAGTCGCTGGGCTACTCGACCGACCCCAGTGACCTGAACCTGCCGTCGATCGCGATCGGCGATCTGGCCGGGACGCAGACCGTGACGCGCGAGGTCACGAACGTGGGCAGCGCAGCGGCAAGCTACACCGCGTCGGTGGCCGGGATGGCGGGCTTCACGGTCGAGGTCACACCGCCGCCGACCCTGGCAGCGGGCGCCAGCGGCACGTTCACCGTGAAGCTGACCACCACGACCGCTGCACTGAACGCCTATACCGGCGGCCAGCTCACGCTGAGCGACGGTACGCACACGGTGCGCATACCGATGGTGGCGAGGCCGGTCGCGCTGGCGGCGCCGGCGGCGGTCGCGGGCAGTGGAGCCGACATCACGTATCCGGTGACCTTCGGCTATTCGGGGGCTTTCAGCGCCACGGCGCGCGGTCTCGTCGCGGCGGCCACCACCGACGGCAGTGTCGCCGACGACCCCACCGACAGCAGCTGTTCGCTGGCTTCGCCCAACGCGCAACTGATCCCGGTAACGATCCCGGCCGGCACCAGCTATGCGCGTTTCGCGCTGTTCGATGCCGACGTGAACCCGGGCTCCGACCTCGACCTGTGCGTGTTCCGCGGCACCACCCTGGTGGGCAGCAGCGGCTCCGGCACCTCTGCCGAGGAGGTCAATCTGGTGGATCCCGCAGCGGACGGCTATACCGTCGTGGTCACCGGCTGGGGCGTGGTCAGCAGCACGCCGTTCAGGCTGCACACCTGGCTGCTCGACGCAGCGGATGCCGGCAACATGACGGTGACCGCGCCGGCATCGGCAGCGACGGGAGCGACCGGGACGGTCAACCTCGTCTTCACGGGGCTGGCGCCGGCGACGAAGTACCTCGGAGCGGTCGCGTACTCGGGTGCGGCCGGCATGCCGAACCCGACCATCGTGCGCGTGGACACGCCCTGAGTCCGACCCGGTAGTGTGCGCGGCCGCAACGGCCGCGCTTTCGGGCCGGCGGTGCGAGCCGCCGGCCCTTTTTGTTTCAGCCGGTCAGCGAGTCCAGATCGACGAGTTCGGTCTGCGGGGTGACGATCGCGTCGCGCGGCAGCAGGAAGCGCCAGTAGATCATCCCGCTCGCGCGCCCGCCGGTATCCAGCCAGTTCGGCACGCCGGGATCGCGCGCCGCGATCACGATGCGGTAGCTGCCGTCGGTCTCGGGCACGGTCTGCGTCCGATTCAGCGACACACGGCGGTTGAGGTAATCGAAGCTCTGGCGGAAGCGCGTCCACAGCACCACACCGGCGTAGCGGCACGCCGGGAAACGGCCGCTCATCACCAGCGCCTTGCCCTCCGGCACATGGAACGGCGCCATCGCGTAGGCGATGTCGAGTGCCGCGTACGCCATTCCCGCATCCGGCTTCTGCACCTCGTTGAAACGGTTCGGCACCCGCGACACCCACGCCGGCACCGCGCCGCGCCCGCGCATCTCGTCGATGGTGCGGCTGCGCAGCAGGCGCGTGACGCGCGCGATGCCGGTGGCGATCGCGGCCGCGTCGGGCTCGGTGGCGTGCGGGCGTCCGGAGGTGCATTCGATCTGCAGCGGAATGCGGCGCCCGGACTCGGCCATCGCGCAGTTCACGCCTTCGTAGTAGTGGCGCGCGATCACGCTGAAACCGCCGGCGGGAATGCGCAGCCGATTGCGCTCGCCGGCGGCGGCCGCGGGCGTCGCCTCGATCTCGAAGGAACCGTCCGGCGCCACGTCGAACTCCTCGCTGTTCAGCGTGGCGCCCACGCCCTCGCCGACGGCGTCCGCGCTCTGGACCGCGAACGACACGTAGACCGCGCCGGCGACGTTGCCGCGGATCCGGTAGCTGGCGTCGGCGGCGATGTTGCACTCGTGGTAGACGGCGTCGGGGCTGTCGCCGCCGAACTTCATGACGGGTGTGATCGCCCGCCTGAGCACCGGACGGTACGGGTCCGCGTCGAGCTGCGAACCGAGCGCCCGGCGCAGCCCGTGCAGCACCATGCGGTGCCCGTCGGCGACGTCGAGCGCCGATTTCGTCGCGTCGCTCTCGCCGACGCAGGCGGTGTCGATCTCCGCGAGCAGCGCGAGCAGCTCACGGAACGCCTGGCGCGAATCGCTCATCGTGGTTCCCCCGGGAGGCCGTTTGCGCGCAGCGTCGCAGCGCGGCGCGGACGCGTCAATGCCGGCGTTGACGGCCGGCACCGCCCGCACTAGCGTGCGATCGACACGAACCACCGGACGGAACCAACGATGCAGATCACGCAGCAGGACTGGGTGCGGCGACTGAACTACCTGGGCGCGGCGGTCGGTGGCGCGGCCCGCCTGGTACGCCTGGACGCCGACGAACTGATCGCCGAGGCACACGCGGGCACGGGACTGGACGATTTCGGCGACGCCGGCTGGGAAGAACCGTTCCGGCGGCTGCTGGCCTCGCTCGAGAAGGACGTGGCGTTGCACACGCTGGGGCGGCTGATCACCCGCGCCGACCTGCTGCGTGCACTGCGCAACAGGTTGTTCGTCACCGCCGCGCACCGCGCCGACCCGTCGATCGCCACACGGCGCATCGAGGCGCCGCTGCTGATCGCGGGCCAGGGGCGCACCGGCACCTCGATCCTGTTCGAACTGCTCGCGCTCGACACGCAGAACCGCGCGCCGCTCGCGTGGGAGGCGGCCAGCCCGGTCGCTCCGCCGGCGGCGTCGCTGGGCGGCGCGATCACGCGCGGGCAGATCGCCGAAACCGTGAACGAGTTCTGGGCCGACATCCAGCCCGCGATCAAGGCCGCCCATGAGCACCGCTGGGACCTGCCGGTCGAGTGCATCCGCTTCCTCGACAGCGATTTCAGCACCGACTGGTGGGCGATGCTCTACGGTGCCTGGGACTGGCTGCGCTGGCGTGCCGGGACGCGACCGCAGAGCGCGTACCGCTGGCACCGCACGATACTGCAGCTGCTGCAGGGAGACGGCGTGCACGCCCGGCGCTGGCTGCTGAAGTCACCCGCACACCTCGGTGCGCTGGACCAGTTGCTGGCGCAATACCCGGATCTGCGCATCGTCCACACCCATCGCGACCCGGTGAAGTCGGTGCCGTCGACGGTCAGCCTGTCGACGCTGATGCGCGCCAGCCGCGCCGACGGCGTCGATCCCGCGCTGGTCGCGCAGCTGGTGGTCGGCGGTTATTCGGCGACGCTGCGCAAGGTCATCGACGAGCGCGCCAACGGCACCATTCCCCCCGCGCAGATCGTCGACGTGCATTTCCAGTCGCTGATGAAGAATCCGGTCGCGACCATCGAGCGCGTCTACGAACGCTTCGGACTCGAGTTCCGCCCCGACTTCGCCGACGCGATCCGCGACTACCTCGAGCGCAAGCCGCGCGGCCACTTCGGCGCCCACAGCTACCGTGCGGCCGACTATGGCCTGAGCGAAGCGGGAATCCGCGACGCGTTCCGCTTCTACACGGACCACTACGAGATCGCGCTGGAGCACTGATGGGCGCCCCACGGCGGTAATAATCACACGAGTCAACCGCCACCTCGCCGGCGCGTTCTAATCGGCGAACCCACCTGCGGGAGTAGGTTGATGAAAACCCTGTTCGGCTGGCTGATCGCGCTGGTGCTGGCGGTATCGTCCACCGTGCACGCCGCGGAACCCGAGGACGTGCCGCTGTTCTCGCAGGCGGAGCTGGACCAGATGCTCGCGCCGGTCGCACTGTACCCGGACCAGTTGCTGTCGCAGATCCTGATGGCGGCGACCTACCCGCTCGAGGTGGTGCAGGCTGCGCGCTTCCAGCGCGACAATCCCGGCCTGCAGGGGCAAGACGCCGTGCGCGCGGCCGAGGGGCGCGACTGGGACCCGAGCGTGAAATCGCTGCTCGCGTTCCCGAACGTGCTGCAACAGATGGACGCCGACCTCGACTGGACCGAGCGCCTCGGCGATGCCTTCCTCGCACAGCAGCAGCAGGTGATGGACACCGTGCAGGGGCTGCGTGACCGCGCCTACGCGGCTGGCAACCTGCGCTCGAACGACAAGGTGCGCGTGGTGCGCGAACGCGAGGTGATCGTGGTGCAGCCCGCGCGTCCCGACGTGTTCTACGTGCCGTACTACGACCCGCTGACGATCTACGGTTCGTGGTGGTGGCCTGCGTACCGCCCGGTGTACTGGGATCCGTGGCCGGGCTATGGCCTCACGCTGGGCTACAGCAACCGCGGCGGCTTCTACTGGGGCGTGGGCATCAACCTCGGCGCCAGCTTCTTCTTCGGCGACTGGGACTGGCCCACGCACCGCGTGCGCGTGGTGCCGCGCCCGCCGTTCTACTACCATCGCCCGCCGCCGGTACATTACGTGTGGGTGCACGACCACCACCACCGTCGCGGCCATCCCTACCGTCACCGTGTGGTCGAACACCGCTACGTGCCGCACGACGGACGCCCCGTGCACCGCCATGACTACGGCGATCGGCGCGACGACCGCTACCGTGACGGCGATCGCAACCGCTACCAGGGTGTCGAACGCTACCGCCGCGACGACGATGGGCGGCATCGGGGCGACGATCGCGAGCGTGACCGCGCCTGGACCGGCGACCGCCAGCGCATCCGCACCGACGAGGGCCAGCGCATCCGCACCGACGACGGCCGGCGCATCCGCACCGACGAGGGCCGGCGTCTGCCCGGCGGCAACGACGACGCCGGGCGTCGTGGCGAGGCGCGTGAGCGCGTCGACCGCACCCGCGACAACAACGATGGCGCCGACACCATGCGCATGCCGCAAGGTGACGAGGCGCGCGAACGGCGGATCGAGACGCGCGATACGCGCGAACGCGAACCGCAGGCAAACCGGGAACGCATCATGCCGCGCCAGCAGCAAGCAGACCCGCCGCGGGAGCAGAAGCAGCGACCACAGCAGGCGGAACCAGGACGCGAACGCCCGGCGCCGCGCGAGAGCCGCGTCGAGCGACGCCAGTGGCAGGCGCAGGCCGAACGAGCAGCCAGCCCCGTGCAGCGTGGCGAACCGCGCGTCGTCACGCGCGAGCCGACCAGCCGCGAAGCATTGCGGCTGCGCAGTGGCGCGGACACGCGAGAAGCCACCCGCGCGCGTGGCACCGAACCTCGCCCGCAGCGCACCGAACCACGTATGGCGGCGCCCGCGCCACGCAGCGAGTGGCGGGCACCCGAGCGCGAGGCGCGCAACGAATCGGCCGGCGGCACCGCTCGCCAATGGCGCAGCGAGCCCCGCGTAGCGGAGCGTGAGGGGCGCGGCGAGTCCCGCAACGCCACGCGGGAGGACCGCGGCGACTCCCGTAACGCCATGCGCGAAAGCCGCGGCGAGTCCCGGACCGCAGAACGCGGCGAACGCGGCCGCGGCTTCAACCCGACTCCCTGA
Source organism: Pseudomonadales bacterium (assembly GCA_022072145.1). Classification (GTDB taxonomy): domain Bacteria; phylum Pseudomonadota; class Gammaproteobacteria; order Pseudomonadales; family UBA5518; genus UBA5518. The sequence goes on along the minus strand of JAJVIG010000042.1, from coordinate 927 downwards.
GTTCCTTTGGGCTGTCGCAGAGGGCCATGAGGCGCACGCTGGCGGTGGCGCACCGGTGGGCGTACGCCGCAGGGATGCGGCGTTCGAGCCTACATGGACGTATTCACGGCGACCCACAGGTGTGCCACCGCCAGCGTGCGCCGGCACGGTCGCGGGGCGAAGCGTCTTGCCGCGGAGTTCGTCAGTCGCGCCGCAGCAGATCGTCGGCGAAGCGCTCGAGCTGGCGGATCGACTGCACCACGCGCACCTCGCTGCACGCGCCGCGGTAGCGCAGCATCTCCGAATCGCCGGTTCCCCACAGACTCTCCGGTTCCGGCGTCAGCCACACCAGACGGCGCGCGCGCCGCCCGATCTCGCGCAGCGCGGCCAGCGCCGGATCGCCGCGGTTGTTGCGCGCGTCGCCGAGGATCACCACGCTGGCCCCGCTGTCGAGCTCGCGACCGCTGGCCTCGAGCAGGGCGCGCAGCGCGGCGCCGTAGTCGGTGGAGCCGCCGCCGTGCAGCCGCTGCGCCAGTGCCAGTGCGACCTCCGGCGGGTGTTGCGCGAACAGCTCGCTCACCTCGGCCAGCCGCGACGAGAACACGAAGCTGCGCACGCGCGGCAGCACATCGCCCAGTCCGTACAGGAACAGCAGCAGGAAACGCGCGTAGGCGCGCACCGAACCGCTGATGTCGCACACCGCGATCAGCGCCGGCCGGTCACGGCGCCGGCTCTTCCAGCGCGGTTCGAACAGCAGCCCGTCGTGCGCCACGCCCGCGCGCAGCGTGCGCGGCACGTCGAGCAGCCCGCGCCGGTGCTCGCGCCGCCGCGTGGCGTAGCGTGCGGCCAGCCGGCGCGCGATGCGGCGCACGATGCGCGTGATCTGTTCGAGGTCGCGCTCCTCGAGCTGCGACAGCCGCGCCGAGCGCAGCACCGATTCGCGCAGTT
>JAJVIG010000034.1 GCA_022072145.1 Pseudomonadales bacterium | reverse complement strand
CGGTGGAGCCGCGGCCGCAGGCGCAGCGGCGGATGCGGGAGCCACGGAAGCGCCGCGGATCGTCTTCGGCGAGTCCTATGCGGGCTTCACGCTGGCCGGTGCGCTGGCCTTCGGCGCGGCGGCGCGGCGCGCCCCGCCGCCGGAGTCACGCCGCTGGCAGCGCGCGTTGTTGCTGGACACCGACGAGGAGCGGGAAAAACCGAACCGCACGCTGTCGATCCGGTTAGACTCGTGAGCGGGCACGTTGGCGTATGTCCGGGCTGTGCCCGGACGAATGCGGGCAATCCGGACCGCGCCCGGACGAATGCGCGTAGGTCCGGGCTGTGCCCGGACGAATGATCGATGCGGCCGAATGTTCGGCCACAGGCCGAGCCTACGAGGTGTTCGGCTCAACGCCTGCGCAGTGGCGTGGAAAAGTAGGGTCAGAGTCAATTTTTGCTCCGCAAAATTGACTCTGACCCTAGTTTTCGACCCCGCCCGCAGTGCTTTTGCGACACCCTCTTCAACCCGACCTACGGGCGTTTGGGGTATGGAATCAACGACAAGGAGCTTCGATTCGATGAGCAACAACGGCAATCCCGGTGTCACCGCGCACGCCACGACCGCAACCGCGACCGAGCAGCAGCAGATCAAGCTGAATACCACGAACCTCAAGAGCAGCTACTGCAACATGTGCAACGCGAACACCACGCGCGAGGAAGTGGTGCTCAACTTCGGCGTGAACCAGAACTGGGATCGCGGGCAGGGCGGGCTGGAAGTCTCGCTGGAGCACCGCATCATCCTCAGCCCCTTCGCGGCCAAGCGGCTGGCCCAGATGCTGAACAAGCTGGTCGGCGAATACGAAACCCACTACGGCAAGCTCGAGTGAACGACTGCCGCTGAAGCGGCGGAGTCCCGATGGGAACAGTGATGCCGCCGGAGCCGGTGCCGGCGCGCGGTGTGCGTGCCGGCGTCGATGCGTTGTGGCAACGGCTGGCCGATGCCGCCGATGCCGCCGCCTACTGTCGCGCCTGGCTGGGCTTGCTGTGCGCGGAGATCGACGGCGCGGGCACCGCGCTGTTGCTGCTGCGTGACGACGGCGGTTCCTTCGTGCCGGCCGCGGTATGGCCGGATGCGCAGGCCGACGTCGCCTACCTCGGGCCGGTGGCGCAACGCGCGCTCGCCGCCCGCCATCCCGTGGCCGACACCGTCACCGAACCCGCGCGCCGCCTGCACGCGGCGTATCCGCTGGAAGAGGCCGGTGACCTGCTGGGCGCGGTCGTGCTCGATCTCGCGCCGCGCGGCGAGGCCGAGCTGCGTGCGGTCTGGCGCCGGCTGCACTGGGGCGCCGGGCGCATCGAGTCCCTGCTGCTGCGCCGCACGCTCGAGACGCGCGAGGCCCGTGAGGAACGTTCCCGGCTGGCGCTCGATATGGCGGTCGAAGTGGCCGAGGAGCCGCAGTTCGAGCGTGCGCTGATGCAACTCGCGAACGCGAGCGCGGCGCGCCTCGGCTGCGAGCGCGTCGCGGTGGGGATAGAGCGGCGCGGGCGGATCCGCTTGCGCGCGCTCTCGCACGCGGCGTGGTTCGACCGCAAGGCCGCGTTCCCGGTGGCGCTCGAGAACGCGATGGAGGAAGCCTGCGACCAGCTGCGCACGGTGGTGCATCCGCCGTTGCCCGGAGCGGTGGGGGTGGTCGCGGTGGCGCACCGCGATCTGGCCGGCGAGGGGGCCGCGTGCACGGTCGTGCTGGCGCTGCGCGGGCGCGTGCTCGGCGCGTTGTGCTGCCTGTCGCCGCAACCCTTCGACGCGGCCTTCGTGGCCGCAGCCGAGGCGGTGGCGGCGCTGCTGGTGCCGAACCTGTCGTTGCGCCACGAGCTGCACCGCTGGGTGGCGGGGCGTGGCCGCGAGGCGCTGCGCGCGTTCTGGCGCGGTTGCCGCGATCCGCGCCGGCTGAGCTTCCGCGTCGGCAGCGCGCTGGCGCTGGCGCTGCTGCTGTGGCTGGGCTTCGCGACCGGCGAGTACCGCGTGGCCGGCGAGGCCTTGATCGAGGGCGAGGAGCAACGCGCGATCGTCGCGCCCTTCGATGGCTTCATCGCCAGCGCCGCGGTGCGCGCCGGCGAGCGCGTCGCGGCCGGCGACACGCTGGCGAGCCTCGACGAGCGCGATCTGCGGCTGGATCTGGACAAGTGGCGTGCGCAGCACGAGCAGGCGAACCGCAAATACCGCGACGCGCTGGCGCGCCACGATCGCGCCAACGCGCGCATCCTCTCGGCCGAGCTCGCCGAGGCGCGCGCGCAGGTCGAACTGGTCGAGGACAAGCTCGCGCGAGCGCGCATCGGCGCACCCTTCGACGGGGTGGTGGTCAGCGGCGACCTCAGCCAGATGCTCGGCACGCCGGTCGAGAAGGGCAAGGTGCTGTTCGAGGTGGCGCCGCTCGATGCCTTCCGCGTGGTCCTTAAGATCCCCGAGAGCGATATCCGCGCCGTGCAGCCGGGGCAGCGCGGGCTGCTCGTGCTCGCCGGCATGTCGCAGCAGAAGATCCCGTTCACGGTCGGCACCATCGGCATCGCCACCGCCGAGGAAGGCGAGAACGTGTTCCGCGTCGAGGCGGCCACGCCCGAGGCGCAACCCGGGCTGCGCCCGGGCATGGAGGGCGTGGGCAAGATCGAGGTCGGCGAGCGGCGTCTGCTGTGGATCTGGACGCACCGCTTCTTCGACTGGCTGGACCTGAAGCTCTGGCACTGGCTGCCCTGAGCGATGAGCACGCGCTTCCTCAGCGACGACTGGTACCGGGTGGCGGGGCTGCGCCCGCGGCTGCTGCCGCAGATCGCGATCTCGCGCCAGCGCTTTCGCGGCAAGCCGTGGTACGTGCTGCTCGACCGCGCCTCCGGGCGCTCGCACCGTTTCACGCCGGCGACCTACGCGCTGATCGACGGCATGGACGGCACGCGCACCGTCGATGCGCTGTGGAACGCGCTGGCCGACCTGCTGGGCGACCACGCGCCGACGCAGGACGAGGTGATCCAGCTGCTGTACCAGCTGCATGCGGCCGATGTGCTGCAGATCGACGCGCTGCCCGAGCTCGGCGAGGCGATGCAGCGGCGTTCGCGGCAGCTGCGGGCCAAATGGCTGCAGAGCATCGGCAACCCGATGGCGTTGCGCTTTCCGTTGTGGGATCCGCAGCGCTTCGTCGACTGGAGCTGGCCCTGTGTGCGCTGGCTGTTCGGACCGCTGGGGCTGCTGCTGTGGCTGGCGGTGGTCGGCGGCGCGCTGCTGCAGTTGCCGCAGCACTGGGCCGAGCTGAGCGGCAACCTCGCCGATCGTGTGCTCGCGCTGGAGAATCTGCTGTGGCTGTGGCTCAGCTATCCGGTGGTGAAGTTCTGCCACGAGATGGGGCACGCGTGGGCGGTGCGGCGTGGCGGCGGCGAGGTGCACGAGATGGGGCTGATGTTCCTCGTGTTCGCGCCGGTGCCGTACGTGGACGCGAGCGCGTCGGCGGCGTTCCGCGACAAGTGGGCGCGCATCGGCGTGGCCGGCGCGGGGATCCTCGTCGAGCTGTTCCTCGCAGCGCTGGCGTTGTTCGTGTGGATCGTGGTCGAGCCCGGCGCGACCCGTGCGATCGCCTTCAACGTGATGCTGATCGGCGGCGTGTCGACCATCGTGTTCAACGCGAACCCGCTGCTGCGCTTCGACGGTTACTACATGCTGTCCGATTTCCTCGAGATCCCCAATCTCGCGCAGCGCTCGAACCGGTACCTGGCGTACCTCGTCAAGCGCCACGCCTTCGGCGCCGAGCAGGCGCAGTCGCCCGGCTACCAGCGCGGCGAGCGGCTCTGGATGCAGTTCTACGCGCCGGTGGCGTGGTGCTACCGGCTGTTCGTGATGTTCGGCATCGCGCTGTTCGTGGCCGGCAAGTACTTCTTCGCCGGCGTGATCCTCGCGTTGTGGTCGGTGGTGATGATGCTGGTGTGGCCGGCCGCGAAGGGGGTCACTTTCGTGCTGCGCAACGCCGAGCTCGACCGCCACCGCCGCCGGGCCGTGCTCGCGACCTTCGGCACGCTGGCCGCACTCGCACTGTTCGCGGCGCTGGTGCCGCTGCCGTACTGGACCAGCGCCGAGGGTGTGGTGTGGGTGCCGCCGAACGCCGAGGTGCGGGCCGGCAGCGGCGGTTTCGTCGCCGGCGTGCTGGCCGCGCCCGGTGCTGCGGTCGCGACCGGTGACGCGCTGATGGTGCTCGAGGATGCGGATCTGCGCGCCGAGCTCGCGACGCGGCGCGCGCGGGTGGAGCAGCTCGACGTGCGCTATGCGCTGCAGCGCTTCGACGACCGCCTGCAGTCGGAGATCACGCGCCAGGAGCTCGAGGCCGAGCGGGCCGCGCTCGCGTATCTCGAACAGCGCGCGCAGGAACTGGTCGCGCTCGCCGGGCGCGACGGCTTCTGGGTGCTGCCGGACGCGCGCGACCTGCCGGGGCGCCATTTCGCGCAGGGCGAGTTGCTCGGCTACGTGCTTTCGGGCGCGCTCGATTCGGTGCGCGTGGTGGTGCGCCAGGAAGACGTCGACCAGGTGCGCCAGAACACGCGCCGCGTGCGCGTGCGCCTGATCGACCGGCCGCGCGAGCGCTTCGAGGCCCGCATCGCGCGCGAGGTGCCGGGCGGGTCCGACGAACTGCCCGCAAAGTCGATGACGGTCGACGGTGGCGGTCTGTTCGCGACCGACCCGCGCGACCCATCGGGACTGAAAACGCTGGTGCGCACCTTCCAGTTCGACCTCGAACTCGCCAGCGCGCACGCGGACCTGCGCTTCGGCACGCGCGCGCACGTACGCTTCGAGCACGCACCGGCGCCGCTCGCGGTGCAGCTGTGGCGAGGCCTGCGCCAGCTGCTGCTCAGCCGGCTGGGGGTCTGAACCGTGCGCCGGCTGCTGCGCGAATGGTCGGTGGCCGAATGGGCGGTGGGGTTGTACCCGGAGCGCGCCGACCGCCACCCGCACGCGGTGGACCGCCTGCTCGCGCACGCGGCGGGTCGCATCGCGTTGTGGAGTTCGCCGCTGGCGCGCTGGCGGCTGCGCCGCTTCGCGGCGCGCGTGCTTGCGCAGGCACCTGAGCTCGAGGCGCTCGACGAGGAGGCGTTGCGCGCGCGCGCCCGCGCGCTGTCGGCGCGGCTCGCGCGCCACGGCTTGCCGGCGGAACTGGTGGCCGAGGCCTTCGCGCTGGTGCGCGAGGTGAGCGGGCGGCGGCTCGGCATGCGCCATTTCCCGGTGCAGCTGATGGGCGGCTACGCCTTGCTGCGCGGACACGTGGCCGAGATGGCGACCGGCGAGGGCAAGAGCCTCACCGGCGTGCTGCCTGCGGTGACGGTGGCGCTGGCCGGGGTGCCGGTGCACGTGATCACGGTCAACGAGTACCTGGCGCGGCGCGACGCCGGGGAGATGGCGCCGGTGTTCGATTTCTTCGGCCTGTCGGTGGGCTGGATCGAACCGGAGCAGGACGCGCCGGCGCGCCGCGCGATGTACGCGCGCGACGTGACCTACTGCGTGAACAAGGACCTCGTGTTCGACTACCTGAAGGACGGGCTCGCCGCCGGCAGCACCGACAACGTGCGCCAGCTCGCGCTGCGTCGTTTCCTCGACGGGCGCGCCGACGCCGACCGCCTCTTGCTGCGCGGGCTGTGCTACGCGGTGGTCGACGAAGCCGACAGCATCTTCGTCGACGAGGCACGCACGCCGCTGATCATCTCGGCCGAACAGCAGGGCGACGGTGGCGAACACGACTACGGGTTCGCGCTCGCGGTGGCACGCGAGCTGCCGGCCGAGGCGTATCGCATCCATGCGGCGGAACGCAGTGCGCGCCTCACTGCGGCGGGCCGCGCGGCGGTCGACCATGCCGCCGCCGCGCGCGGCGGCGTGTGGCGCTTTCGCCGTGCGCGCGAGCAGATGGTCGAGCAGGCGCTCGCGGCGCTGCACCTCTACCAGCGCGACACGCAGTACATCGTCGCCGACGAGGCGGTGCAGATCGTCGACGAGTCCACCGGCCGCACCATGCCCGATCGCACCTGGGAGCACGGTCTGCACCAGCTGATCGAGGTGAAGGAGGGGCTGGAGCCCAGCCGTCGACGCGAGACGATTGCACGCGTGACCTACCAGCGTTTCTTCTGCCGTTACCTGTGGCTGGCCGGCATGACCGGCACCGGCGCCGAGATCGCGCCCGAGATCCGCGCGGTCTACGGGGTGGGTACCATCCGCATCCCGACCAATCGTGCGCTGCGCCGCCGCCACCTCGGCGAGCGTGTGTTCCTGCACGCAGAGGCGCGCTGGGGCGCGGTGGTGGAGAGCGTGCGCGCCCGGCGCGCGGCCGGGCGGGCGGTGCTGGTCGGCACGCGCTCGGTGGAAGCATCGGAGCACCTCGCGGCGCTGCTCGCCGCCGAAGGCATCGCGTGCGCGCTGCTCAACGCGCGCAACGACGCCGAGGAGGCCGCGATCGTCGCGCAGGCCGGGCAACCGGGGCAGGTCACCGTGGCGACCAACATGGCCGGCCGCGGCACCGACATCAAGCTGCACCCGCAACTGCGCGACGCGGGCGGGCTGCATGTGATCCTGACCGAATTCCACGAGTCGCGGCGCATCGACCGGCAGTTGTTCGGGCGCGCCGGACGCCAGGGGGATCCGGGCAGCTGCGAGAGCCTGGTCGCGCTCGACGACGAGATTTTCCGCGCGCATGCGCCGGCGCTCGCCGCTACACTGGCGCGATGGGCGGGCGAGGCGGAGGAACTTCCCGGATGGATGGGCAACCTGCTGCGGCGCGTGGCACAGGGCGCCGCCGAGCGGCGCAACGCGCGGGTGCGCAAGCGCACGCTCGAGGGCGAGAAGCACAAGGACCGTTCGCTGGCGTTCTCGGGGGCCGGGGAGTGATCGTGCGCGCGTACCTGGGGCTCGTGCTCGCACTGCCGGGCGCCGGCGCCCTGGCCGCGGAACCCGGCGAATTCGACTGCGTGACCGAACCGAGCCGTCACGTCGAGGTACGCGCCGCGGTGGAAGGGCTGATCACCGCCATCCATGCCGATCGGGGCGATCGCGTGAAGAGCGGGCAGGTGCTGGTCGAACTCGACGCCGGGCGCGAGCAGTCCAGCGCCGAGCTGGCGCGCTTTCGCGCCACCATGCGTGGCACGATCCGCTCGGCCGAGAGCCGGCTCGAGTACGCCACCGTGAAGGCGGAGCGCAACCGGCAACTGCACGAGGAGCGCTTCGTGTCGGCCGAGGAAAGCGACGAGGCCGCGACCGAACGCCGTCTCGCCGAGGCCGAACTGCTGGAGACGCGTGACAACCGCCGCGTCGCCGAACTCGAGTACCTGCGCGCGCAGGAGGAGCTCCGGCTGCGCACCGTGCTGGCGCCCATCGACGGTGTGGTGGTCAGGCGCAACCTCAATCCGGGCGAGCTGGCCGACAACCGGGACATGGAGCGCCCGATCCTCGAGCTCGCCAACGTCGATGTGCTGCACGTCGAGGCCTTGCTGCCGCTGGAGGCGTTCCGGCAGGTGCGCGTGGGGCAGCGTGCGACGGTGATGCCGGAAGAACCGGTGGGTGGCAGCTACGCGGCCGAGGTGGCGGTGGTGGACTCGCTGGTCGATACCGCGAGCGGAACCTTCGGCGTGCGCCTGACGCTGCCGAATCCCGGTGGTAGCATACCGGCAGGGATCAAGTGCCGCGTGGCGTTCGCCGACGCCGGCAGCGACTCCGCGGCGCCGTCCGCGGCGGGAAGCGGGGAAGGAGGCTGAGAGGACGCAGCCGTGCGCGTCCTGCGATCGGCCGTGGCCAGGTGACACGGGAGGGTTCAGGACATGAACAACAAGAACTGGATTGCACTGTTCGCCGCGATCGCCGCCCAGGCGTGCGTGGCCGACGACATCCTGTCGGCGTATCGCGAGGCGCTCGAGAACGATGCCGAGTTCGGCGCCGCGCGCGCGCAGTACGCGGCGATCGAGCAGCGGGTGCCGCAGAGCTTCGCGGCATTGCTGCCGGCGGTGACATTGAGCGCGAACTCGGCGTCCAACGATTCCGACAGCAACACCTACGGGCGCCAGAGCTACAACAGCAACGCGTGGGCCGTGCGCCTCACGCAGCCACTGTTGCGCTGGGACAGCAAGATCGAGCACGACCAGACCAAGGTGCTGGTCGAGCAGGCGCGCGCCGAGCTGGAAATCGCGCGCCAGGACCTGGTGGTGCGACTGGCGCAGGCGTATTTCGACGTGCTGTACGCGCAGGACGCACTGGCGTTCATCGAGAGCGAGCGCGCCGCGATCTCCGAGCAGCTCGCCGCGGCGAACCGCCGCTTCGAACTCGGCACCGCCTCGATCACCGACGTGCGCGATGCGAAGGCGCGCTTCGACATCGTCTCGGCGCAGCAGATCGCCGCGCGCAACGATGTGGCGGCCAGGAGCGAGGCGCTGCGCGCGATAACGAACCGCTATCCGGGCACGCTGGCGCCGCTTGCCGCGGGCGTGACGCTGCACGAGCCGGCGCCGAACGACATGGAGGCGTGGGTGAACTCTGCGGTCACCGAGGGTCTGCCGGTGGTCGCCGGTCAGGCCGCGCTCGAGATCGCGCGCATGGAGACGAAGAAGGCACGCGCGGGGCATCTGCCGAAGATCGACCTGACCGCGAGCTACGGCGAGACGAACTCCGGCACGATCACCACCCTGAACACCGATCTGGACGAGCACAGCGTGGGCGTGCAGCTCACGCTGCCGCTCTACGCCGGCGGGGGCACGGTGGCGCGCCAGCGCGAAACCGCGAAGCTGCTCGAGAAGGCGATGGCCGAACTCGACGGCGCGCGCCGCTCGGGCGCGCTGCAGGCGCGCCAGGCCTACCTGAACGCCACCGCCGGGCTGGCGCAGGTGGCGGCGCTGCAGGAGGCGCTGCGATCGGCCGAGACGGCACTGGCGGCGAACCAGCGCGGTCTCGAACTCGGCGTGCGCGCGAACATCGACGTGCTGAACGCGCGCCAGCAGGTTTCCGAAACCCAGCGTGACCTGGCGCGCGCGCGTTACGAAACCCTGATGTCGCTGTTGCGCCTGAAGGCGGCCGCCGGCCGGCTGGCCGAAACCGACGTGCAGGAGATCAACGCGCTGCTCGCGGCCCGCTGAGGCCGCGCGCTCACTCGAATTGCTGCCCGATCTGCAGATACAGCGCGCGCTGGCGGCCCTCGCCGATGCCGGCGCCGAGGAACACAGGCCCGAACGGTGATTCGATGCCGAGGAACACGCTGCCGGCGACGATCGCCTCGTCGAGCGCCACCTCGCTGCGGCGCAGCCACGCGTTGCCGGCCTCGAGGCTGGCGCCGGCATAGACCGGCAGGTCGGTCGGCAGCAGCGACTGCTGGTTGAGCCGCCGATACCAGACCAGGCTGGCCGCTCCCAGGTAATTGCCGGCCAGCGAATCGCGCGTATAGCCCGACAGCGACAGGAATCCCCCCAGCGTGAACACCTGCGAGGGCAGCGTGATGCGGTCCGGGTCGGCGGCGTCGAAGTCGATGTCGAGTTCCGACCAGCGCAGGTTCGCGCTCAGCACGTTGCGGCCGAAGGAACGCACCAGCTGCGCGCGCGTGGTCCAGGCCTCGTAGCCGGTTCCCGCTCCCCATGCCTTGCGCCCGTCGTCGAAGCGGCTGCCGAAGCGCAGGCCACGGGTGGGGAAATACGTACGGTCCAGTGAATCGTGGCGCAACTCCGCGAACCAGCCGCCGTCGTCCTCGTCGCGCGTGCCGGGGATTCCCTGGCCGATCTCGACCGACGTGTCGGCGGTGCCGAGGTAGGCGCCGGCGCGCAACGAAACCGTGTTGCCGAGGTTGATTCCCGGAGCGATCTCGAACCGGTGCTGGTCGACCTCCACGCGGGCGATCACCGAGCCGCGCTCGCTGACGTTGATCTGTCGCTGCTGGTAGTCGTAGCGCGCATCGACGAACAGCCGCCGGCCGATGTCCAGCGGCTGGTAGAACTCGCTGCTGAGGCGCGAACGGCCGCCGAGCTGCGCCAGCGTGTACCACTCGGCGCCGAGGCGGTTGATCCCTTTCTGGCGCCAGCCGGCGCGCAGCGCGAAATCGCTGCTGCCGCGGCTGTCCTGGTCCCAGCCGAGCCCCAGGCGCAGGTAGCTGATGCCGGAGGGGTGGGCGGTGGCGCGCAGCGTCAGCACGTAGCGTCCGTCGTCCTCGCGCGCGACCTCGTAGTCCACCCGCGAGAACTCGTCGAGACCGTAGATCTCGGCGATGTCGCGTTCCATGCGCGCGCGGTCCAGCCGTTCGCCGAGCGGTTGCGTCAGCATGTTGCGCAACAGCTCCGGCGAGACCGGGGCGTCGGATTCGACGCGGATCGCGTCGATGCGCGGCAGGCGCAGCCGCGGGCGCTCGGCGAGTGCGGGCGCGTCGGCGCCGGCATCGGCGGCCAGCGCGGCGAGCTGCGGTTCCATGCGCGCCGCCGCCGCGTAGCCGATCGCGATCGCCTCGGCGGCCTTGTCGAAACTCATCGTCAGCACGCCGGCGGCGTCCAGCGCCGGCGCGATCAGCACGTCGTCGCCGTCGAGGCGCGCGAGCTGCTGGCGCGAGTTGCTGCGGGTCATGATCGTGGTCAGCTGGTCCATCAGCGTGAGCACGTTGTCGAGCCGCGCGCGTTCGTACAGCGCCGTGCCCACGTCGACCACGATCAGCCGCTCCACGCCCATCGCCTGCGCGATGTCCACCGGGATGTTGTTCGCGATGCCGCCGTCGACCAGCAGCCGGCCGTCGATCTCGATCGGCGAGAAGATGCCCGGGATCGACATGCTGGCGCGCATCGCCATCGCCAGATCGCCGCGGCCGATCACCACCGCGTCGCCGGTCTCGATGTCGGTGGCCACGGCGCGGAACGGAATCGGCAGTGCGTCGAAGTCGTGCACGCGCGCGACGTGCCCCACGATGTCGTGCAGCACCATGTTCAGGTGCTGGCCCTCGATCGCGCCCATCGGCAGCCGCAGCCGGCCTTCCTTGTAACGCAGCTTGCCGCGCACCAGGAAATCGAGGTCCTCCTGCTTGCGGCGCAGCGACAGTTGCTCGCGCGGCGTGGTGTCGTCGAAGGCGTGCTTCCAGTCCAGCGTGGTCGCGATTTCCTCCATCGCGGCGGCGTCGAGGCCGGAGGCGTGCATCGCGCCGACGATCGCGCCCATGCTGGTGCCGGCGATCGCCTGCACGCGGATGCCGCGCTCCTCGAGGTAGCGGATGACGCCGATGTGCGCGAGTCCGCGCGCGCCGCCGCCGGCGAGCACCAGTCCGACGCGGGGCGGTTGCGCTTGCGCGGGCGCACCATCGCCCGGCGCGTCCGCCGCCTTTGCCGATCCCGATCCGAGCAACAGCACAATGATCATCGCCGCGAGCACACGCATCGCGAAGCCCCTCCCGTCGGGCGAATTCCCGATGCCGTATTGTCCGCAGGTGCCGTCGTGCAGGTCCACGGCAAATCGCGGCATTTGGTGGGGCGGCACCGCGTGCGTATACTGGCGGCGCCATGATGGTCGCCGCCACCTCCCGTTCCGCCCGCCGCACCGCCGCGCTCGCGCTCGCGCTGGTCGCCTGCCTGTTGCTGCTCGCGGCGGCGCAGCACGTGCACGCCCCCGAGGCCCAGCCGGGGGGCGCCGAGTGCGTGCTGTGCGTGACCGGCCATGCGCCGGCGATCGTCCCCGGCATCCATCTGCCGGTACCCGCCGCGTTCGCGGCGCCGCGGGCCACGGCGTACCGCCTGTCGGTCGTGGTGCGCCGTGCATGGGCGCGGCACGCGATCCGCGCCCCACCCTCGTCCTCCGTCGCCTGACGCCAACGCGGCCGCCGGCCGCGTTTCGAGCGCGGTTCCGCAACGCGGACGCGCGCACCCGTACCCGATGGAGTATCGATCATGAACAACCCGCGTAACCGCGCGGCGGCGCTGGTCGCCGCCGCGCTCGGCAGCCTGTCCGGGCCTGCCGTGGGCGCCGGCGTGCATGCCGCGCTCGAGGAAATCGTCGTCACCGCACCGATGCACAAGGGCGAGGCCGAGACCGTGCACCCGGTCAACGTCGTCGCCGGCGAGGCGCTGCGCCGCAAGCTCGCCGCCACACTGGGCGAGACGCTCGAGCAGGAAGTCGGCGTCTCGTACGCCTCGTTCGGCCCCGGTGTGGGGCACCCCGTGATCCGCGGCCAGGGCGCGCCGCGCGTGCTGGTGCTGCAGAACAGCCTGCCGGTGGCCGACGCCGCCAACACCAGCGCCGATCACGCCAACGCCACCGAGGCCGTGCTGGCCGAGCGCATCGAGGTGCTGCGTGGCCCCGCGACGCTGCTCTACGGCAGCGGGGCGATCGGCGGGGTGGTCAACGTGATCGACAACCGCGTGCCCGCGCGCGTGCCGGAGGCCAGCGATGGCGCGCTCGAGTACCGGCGCGCGTCGAACGCCGGCGCCAGTGTGCTCGCGGGCCGCCTCGATGCCGGCGCGCGCGACATCGCGCTGCACCTGGACGGCTTCCGGCGCGACAGCGCCGAGACGCGCATTCCTGGACACGCGCACGCCGATGGCGGCGGCGGCGACGGGCGCATCCCGAACACCGACGCCGAGGCCGCGGGCGCGACGGCGGGGCTGTCGTGGGTGTTCGATCGTGGCTTCGTCGGTGTGAGTGCGAACCGGCTGGAGTCCGATTACGGCATTCCGGCCGGCGCGCATACCCACGAGGACCACGACGGGCACGGGTACGCCGAGGACGACCACGACGACGAGGCGGGCGACGAGGCGTACGGCCATGACGAGGGCGTCGAGGGGGTGCGCGTCGACCTCGAGCAGACCCGCTACGAACTGCGCGGGGAGCTTGCGGAGCCGCTGCCGGGAACGGAGTTGCTGCGGGCGCACTTCGCGTGGTCCGACTACGCGCACGACGAGATCGAGGACGGCGTGGTCGGCACCCGCTTCGGCAGCCGGGCGCGCGACGGTCGCATCGAGGCCGTGCACCGCCTCGGCGAACGCCTGCACGGCGCCGCCGGCGTGCAGTTCGGGCAGCGCGAGTTCGAGGCGCGCGGCGACGAAGCCTTCGTTCCCGACGTGGATTCGCGCTCGTGGGGCGTGTTCGTGGTCGAGGACCTGCATCTGGGTGAGCTGGTGTGGGAGTTCGGGTTGCGCTTCAACCGCGACCAGCACGATCCGGTCGCCGGCCGCACGCGCGCGTTCCACACCCGCAGCGCCTCGGTCTCGGCGCTGTGGACGCCGGATGCGCGCCACACGCTGAAGTTCGGCCTGACCGGCGCCGGCCGCGCCCCGACACTCGAGGAGTTGTTCGCCGACGGTGTGCACGTAGCGACCGCGAGCTACGAGACCGGGAATGCCGCGCTCGACGAGGAACGTTCGCTGAACCTCGACCTCGGTTGGCACGTCCATGGCGAGCGGCTCGATGCCGGCGTCGAACTGTTCCACAACCGCTACACGGATTTCATCTACCAGCGCAACACCGGCTTGCTGTTCGACCCCGACCACGGAACGACGGCAACGGCATGCACGGCGGACGACGCCGACGCGTGCCTGCCGGTGCGCCAGTGGAGCGCCGGCGATGCGCGCTTCCACGGCATCGAGGCCGAGGCGCTGTACCGCGTGTCCGAGGCCTGGCGGTTCGGGCTGGCCGGCGATTACGTGCGCGGACGCCTCGACGGCGGCCAGGACGTGCCGCTGGTGCCGGCGCCACGGCTCGCGGCCACCCTGGGCTGGGTGGACTCCGGTGTGGATCTGGGGCTGCGCCTCACGCGCGTGTTCCGCCAGGCGCACACCGGCGACGGCGAGCCGCCGGTCGACGCGCACCTGCTGCTCGCGGCGCACGCGCAGTACGCTTTCCTCACCGGCGGCAACGAGTGGACGGTGTTCCTGCGCGGCGAGAACCTGCTCGACCGGGAAGTGCGCAACGCCGCCTCGCTGCTGCGCGCGATCGCGCCGGAGGCCGGGCGCAGCGTCGAGCTCGGCATGCG
>JAJVIG010000018.1 GCA_022072145.1 Pseudomonadales bacterium | reverse complement strand
CGCGGCTGCAGGCCGAGCGCCCGCACACCCTGCACGGCGCGCGGCGGCTCAGCCGCCTGCTCGAACGCCTGCGCGACGGGCGGCCGTTGCCGGCAGCGCTGCCCGAACGCCTCACCGGTTTCGGCCTCGGCGCGCTGGCGCCGCTGTTCATCGAGCTGCTGTGCGCGCTCGCGACGCGCACCGATGTGCACCTGTTCCAGTTCAATCCCTGCGGCGCGTACTGGTACGACACCGTCAGTGAGCGCACGCTCGCGCGCTGGCGCCTGCAGGCACCCGAGCGCGCCGAACTCGGCACGCTCGGCAACCCGCTGCTCGAGGCGTGGGGACGGATGGGGCGCGCGGCGCTGGAACCGCTGCTCGCGCACGACGCTTCCCAGGCCTTCGAATGCTTCCGCGAACCCGTCGCAGCCGGCGTGCTCGGCGAGCTGCAGGACGACGTGCTGTGGCACCGCCGCCCCGAGGCGCCGCGCCTGCTCGCTCCCGGCGACGCCAGCCTGGTGTTCGCCGAAACCCACAGCCGGCTGGCTATTTCCTGCCACGCCTGGTCGGTGCCAGCGTGGCGGCCGACCTGATGCTGACCGGGCGCATCATCGATGCGGCCGAGGCGCGCGAGATCCGCCTGGTCTCGCGCGTCGTGGCGCCAGAGATGCTGGGCGAAACCGCGCTGCAGGCCGCGCAGTCGATCCGCGAGAATTCCGAGTACGGGGTGTGGATGACCAAGAAGGGCCTGTGGAGCAACGTGGACGCGCCCAGCCTGCGCCACGCGATGGAACTGGAGAACCGCACGCAGGTGCTCGGCACTTTCACCGGCTGCATGGAGGAAGCCATGCAGGCCTTCGGCAGCGGACGCAAGCCGGACTGGAAGCCGCTCTGAGCCGACAGGCCGGCCGATGGTCGCGCAGACGACCGGCCCTGCCGTAATCCTGCCTCAAATCATCCCGAGACGTTGCCCCAGCCGCGCCGCGGGGATCATCAGCTTGCGGATGATCAGCTCCTGCTTGCCGGGATTCGCAACGGGCACCGGCGTCTCCAGCGGGAACGGCAGCTGGTCCATGCGGTCACGGGCCATGGCACCGGCCAGCGCCATGCCCAGCAGCGGCGCCATCAGGTTGCCCCAGGCGTTGAAGTGCATCAGGCCGAACACGCCGCGCTCGAGCTCGAACACGCCCGGGAACTCGATGTCGCGCAGCGCCACGCGGCCGGTCCAGTAGTGCTCGAGCTCGATCTTGATATCCCGGGTCTGCGGCCAGGTGCGGTGGATCCAGCGCAGGTGCTTTGCGAAATGCCATTCGGCGTCATCCGGCCGCGAGACGCTGGGGATGCTCGAGGTGATGATCCGCCCGTGCTCATCGATCACGAAGGGATTCAGGTCCACTGGCTCCTCGGACAGCGTCGCCCGGCTCGGCATGATGATGTCGAGCGCCGTCCGCGGCAGCGGTTTGGTGGATAGTGCATAGGCCGTGAGCGGATAGAAATTGTTCGTGAACTGCGGAACGATCGCCGTGGGATAGGCGTTGGTGCAGAACACCACGCGATCGGCGACGACAGCGCCTTGCGCCGTGACCACGCGCCAGCGGGCACCCGATCGCGCGAGGGACAGCGCCTCGGTGCCGCCGAACACCCCGGCGCCGCGCGCCACGGCAGCGCTGATCATCCCGTTCGTGAGCAGGTACGGGTTCACGCGCCCGCCCGAGCGGTACAGCACGCCGCGGGAGAAATAGCTCGAGCCCGTCAGCGCTTCCACGTCGGCGCCCTCGAGCCACTCCACCTGCTGGCCCTGCTGCTCCTTCCAGTAAACGGACTTCACTTTCAGCTTGTCGAACACGCTCGCGCGGCTGGTGGCGTGCAGGTAGCCCGACTGCACCGCGTCGCAGGCAATGCCGTGCTTGCGCGCAAGATCGAAGGTGATGGTGTGATGCTCGCGGAACAGATGCAGGAAGGCCTTGCCGCCGTCGGGAAAGCGCTCGAACAACGCGACGTCCTTCAGCGTGGGCAACACGTGCCCGGCATTGCGCCCGGACGCGCCCCAGCCAGGCTGGCGCGCTTCCAGCACGGCGACGCTGATGCCCGCCTCCGCGAGATGCAGGGCCAGCGAGCTGCCGGCCAGTCCGGCGCCCACCACCACCACGTCGGCATCCAGCTCCTGCGCGAGCACCGGGTAGCCCGGCAGCACGCCGGTCGGCATGGTCCAGCCGCTGGTCCCGATCGGCGGCGCGCCGTGGTCGTACATCGCTTCGCGGTCCGACAATCCCGATGCCGATGACACGTCCGCCGATCCTCCGTTGCCTGCGCCCTGTCCATCACAACCGGACGCGACGGCGCCGGCCAGCAGCACGACCGAGCTCTTCAGGCAATCGCGTCTGTTCATGAGCCAACTCCAGGTCCGGATCGATGCGTGCACATTGGCGGCGATTGTGGGAGCGGTGACATGGTGCAGCCAGTACCAAATGGCACCGCATGCGGCAACGCTTCAACGCAACAACGCGAAGCTGCGGTATACCAGGCGCACGATATCGCTCTGGCTCCTGATGCCCATCTTGGCGTAGATGCGCTTGGAGTAATTGCGCGCGGCCGCCTCCGCGACACCGATCTGCTGCGCTGCCGCCGCCAGCGTGCATCCGTCCGCGAGCAGCAGCGCCAGGCGCGCCTCCTGCGGCGTGAGGCCGAAGAGCTGGGCGACCAGGGCCTGCGAGGATTCGCGCGTCGGCTGCAGGACCTCCAGTTTCCGGGACAGGTCGGTGAGGTAGACGATCACGCTGGGCGCGTGCGCCCCCTGGTAATAACGCGCCTGCGCAACGGGATAGACCAGCATTGCGAGCGGCTCGCCGCCCGACGCATCCAGGCACACGAGCTCCCCGCGCCGTTCGTGCGCATCGCCGGCGCTCGCCGCCAGCGCGCGCGCGAGCGCGCCGTCCAGTTCGCGCCGCAGCGCGGGATCGGCCAGGCGCAGGCGCGCCCGCGTGATCGCAATCCCCGGATGCGCCTCGATGATCACCGCGGCCGCCTTGTTGACGCGCAGGACCGCGAGCGTGCCGTCGAGCAGCACGCTGCCCAGCACGAAGTGGTCGATCGTGTCCTCGTACACGGCGCGTTCGGCCTCCTGCCGCTTCTGCGCCGCGTAGAGCCGCAGCGCGCGCTCGAGGTGCGGGTGGAGCGTGTGCAGCAAGGCGTTGTCGGCCGCTCCGAACGGCGCGGCGCCATGACGCCGGCGCACCACGTCGATCCAGCAGCGCATGCCGCCCGGTTCCGCGAAGCTCGTGCGCAGGCAGTTGCCGATGTCCAGCGCCGCGAGATAGTCGCGTGCCTCGGGCGATATGTTGCCGGCCTCGATTTCCACGACCGCGCCCGGCGGCACCAGTTCCAGGCGACGCGGATCGTCGTGCATGAACTGCTGCCGGTAGACGGTCTCCACGGCCTCCCAGTCGGTGTCGTCGTCCGCCTCCTGCGCCATCACGTAGGTATCGCCGACCGCTCCCTCGGGGTGGTGCAGCGTGATCGCGACATTGCGCGCGGCCAGCACGATGCGCAGCCGCTCGGCAAAGCTGCGCCAGGGCTCCGCTTCGAGCGGTCCCTCGTAGATGGCGCCGACCAGCGCCAGCAGTTCCTCGGTGCCCAGCGGAATCGGGCGTCGCACGTCCATGTCTGGCGGTTCTCGCGGTTGGATATGCGGTGGGGCATGGTCGGGCCAACGGCGCTCGCATCGCAAGACGTCCGCAGCCCTCGCGCGGTGCCACCTGGTACTGGCACGCAACATGCCCCCTGCCTATGGTGCAGCCAGCAGTCTACGCGACACCCCTCAGGAGAGCATCGACATGACAACCGGCCTGGTCTGGGACGAACGGTATTTCTGGTACGACTTCGGCGACTACCGCAGCCTGCTCGGGGGGCATCCGTGGCTGCAGCCGGGCAGTTTCGCGGAGACCGCGGAGAGCAAGCGCCGGATCCTGAACCTGCTGCATGCGAGCGGACTGATGGATGCCCTTGCGATGCTGAGGCCCGTGGCAGTCGACGAGCAGCAGCTCTGCTGCTTCCACACCGAGGACTACGTACAGCGCGTGAAGTCCCTGAGCGCCACGGGAGGCGGGACTGTCAGCAGCGGGGCCCCGGTCCCCGCGGGAGGCTACGAGCTCGCCGCGCTGGCCGCCGGCGGCACGCGGACCGCCATCGATGCCGTGCTGCGCGGCAGGCTCGACAATGCCTACGCGCTGGTGCGCCCGCCGGGCCACCACGCCGAGCGCGACCAGGGCGGCGGACTCTGCATCTTCGGCAATGCGGCCGTGGCCACGAAGCTGGCGATGCGCGAGCACGGCCTCGCCCGGGTCGCGATCGTGGACTGGGACGCCCACCACGGCAACGGCACCGAATCGGCGTTCTACGACGACCCCTCGGTGCTCACGATCTCGATTCACCAGGATCTGATGATTCCCGGCCGGGGAGCAGTGCGCGACAACGGGCGCGACCGCGGCGAGGGCTACAACATCAACATCCCGCTGCCGCCGGGTGCGGGCACCGGCGCCTACCTCGCGGCGATGGACAGGGTGGTGGCGCCTGCCCTGCGCCGCTTCCGTCCCGAGCTGATCCTGGTCGCGAGCGGCGTGGACGCCGGCTTCAACGATCCGACCGCGCGCATGTTGCTGCACGCGGATTCGTACCGCTTCCTGGCGGCACGCCTGATGGATCTCGCCGCCGAACTCTGCGACGGGCGCCTGGTCATGACTCACGAGGGCGGCTACGAGCCCAGCATGGCGCCGTTCCACGTGCTGGCGATCATCGAACAGATGAGCGGTGCGCGAACCGCGGTCAACGAGCCCTTCGCGCAGCTGCGCGAAGACACGCTCGCCGACTACCAGCTGCTGCTGCCGCACCAGGACAGCGTGATCCGGCAGGCGGAGGCCCTGGTCGCTCGGGTGCACTGACGTGTGCCGGCATCGTGTCGGCTGGAATTATGTGGGTCGGCATTCATGCCGACGGGTGCCTGGCCAAAGGCTGCCGCCGCCATGAATGGCGACCCACGGGCGATCAGAACTCCCAGGTGAGATCCACGCCCCAGGTGAGCGGCTCGCCGTACTGCGCCGTGATCGGGCCCAGCGACGCGAAGTTGATGCCGTAGGTGTTGTATTCCTCGTCGAGCAGGTTCTTCGCCCACAGCGCGGCGCGCAGCGTGCCGGAGGACAGCTCCACGTTCTCGATGCCGAGGCGGGCGTTCACGATCGTGCGGTCGCGCATCACGATGTCGTCGTAGATGTACGGGTAGGATCCGCCCTCGATCTCGTAGCTGCCGCCCCACAGCGGCGAGCCGTAGGACTCGTCCTGCCAGAACACCTCGACGTGGGCCATGAAATCCGCCCAGTCCGTGCTCGCGAACACCCAGTCGCCCACCAGCGAGAGCTGGTCGTCGGGCGCGTTCGTGCGCCGCGCGATGTCGTTGGTCTCGATGCAGGTGTCGAGGTAGGCGCCCGTGCCGCACTGCGCGGGATACTTGTCGAAGTCCCCGTCGAGGTGCGCCCAGCTCGCCGTCAGCAGCAGGTTGTCCAGCGGCGACCACTGCAGCTCGAGCTCCGAGCCCCAGCGTTCGGCCTTGCCCGCGTTGCCCGTGAAAGAAGTCGGCTGGCCGCTGTCGCTGACCTCGATCATCCCGACCTGCATGTCGTCGTAGGTGTAGGTGAAAATCGAGGCGTTGACGCGCAGCCGGCCCGGGAGCACGTCGGACTTCAGGCCGAGCTCCCACTGCTCGACGGTCTCCTCCTCGACCGGGTTGTTGTAGATCTCGCCGTTGTAGCCGCCGCTGCGGTAGCCCGTGGACCAGCGCAGGAACACGTTGGTGTCGTCGCTCAGCTGGTAGGCCAGCGTGGCGTTGCCGGAATCGTTGCTGAAGTCCTGGTCGAACTGGTCGCCGAAGGTCGGCACGGGCACCAGCTCGCCCGTGTAGTCGAGGTCCACGCCGAGGTTCAGCGGGCTGCCGCTGAACAGGCCGCCGCCGCTCGCGGTGCCGTCGTCGCGGTAGCGGTAGGTCACACCCTTGGTCTCCTCCGTGCGGCGGTAGCCCAGCGTGAGCGCCAGCCTGTCGTCGAGCACCGGCGGCGTCCAGGTGAACTGCGAGTAGAACGCCGTGGCTTCGGTCTCGTTGTCGTAGTCCACGCCCTGGGGACCGGCCAGCGGCGACGCCGCGACCTGGTAGCTGTCCACGCTGCCGTCGTCCTCGAAGTAGTAGAAGCCCACGGCGTACTGCAGCCGTTCGGTCGAGCCGACCATCTGCAGTTCCTGCGAGAACTGCTCGTAGGCATTGTTGGTGTCGAGGATGTAGGCACCGCCGCCGAACTGGTCGACCAGGCTCCACAGCTTGGCCATGGCGTCGCGCGGGTACTGCAGCAGGCTGCCAGGGAACTCGCCCTGGTACTCGTAGAGCTGGTACATGGTGAAGACCGCGAGGTCGTTCAGCGCGCCGGCGCCGCCCGGCGCGATCGTGTTGTCCACGCCGTCGAGGTCGCCGAAGTTGCGCGTGTCCTGCTGGCGCCAGCCGGTGATCGACTTGAATTCCACGTCCCCGAGCACGCCCAGGTCCTCGAATTGCCACGCGCCGGTCAGGCTGTGTCCCGTGGAATCGCCGGTGGTGCCCGCGTAGGCGTCCGCGACGCCGCGGCTCGGCCGGTCATCGACGCTGCCGACGTCGGCATACACCGCGCTCAGCGCCCGGGCCGAATCCAGCCAGCGCATGAACGTGGGATCAGCCGCGGCGACCGCCAGCGGGCCCGCGCCGGCCAGCGCGTACTCGCCGGCCGTGATCATGCCGTTCAACGCATCGGCCCGTTCGACCCGCTCGCCCGTGATCGGGTTCAGCGAGAGCGGGTTAAGCCCGACCAGCGCCTGCACGGTGGCGTTCTCGTCGAGCTTGCTCTTGTCGTAGGCGTAGTCGAAGGTCACCGCATCGTTGGGTTCCCAGCGCAGCGCCACGCGCCAGGCCTGGCGGTCGATGGAATCGAAGTCCTGGCCGCCGTTGGCGTCGCTGTCGTACAGGCCGTCGCGCTCGCGGGTCTGGGCGCCGAAGGTGGCCTTCAGCGTGCCGGCGCCCTCGCCCTCGGTGCCCAGCGTCGGCGTGTCCACCGTGGCACGCAGCCCCCACAGGCCGTCGCTGCCCGCGGTGCCGGTGACCTTCCCGCCGAACTCGCCGGAAGGCTTCTTCGTGATGAAGTTGATCGCCCCGCCGGTGGAGTTGCGCCCGTACAGCGTGCCCTGCGGGCCACGCAGCACTTCCACGCGCTCGAGTTCGGCCACGTCCAGCGAACTGCCCACCTGCTTGCCGAGGATCACGCCGTCGATGTAGACCGCCACACCCGGGTCGTTCGACAGGTTCGAGGGCGCCGGGCTACCCACGCCGCGCAGGTTGATCGCAAGGTCGCCCCGGGATGCGGGCGAGGTGAAGCCGCCCATGTTCGGGATGGTGCTCACCAGGTCCGCGGAGTTCTGCACGCCGCGGCGCTCGATGTCGGTGGCGCTCAGCGCGGAGATCGAGATCGGCACCGCCTGCAGGTTCTCCTCGCGCTTCTGCGCAGTGACGACCATCTCCTCGATCCCGAGGTTGGTGAGGTCTTGCTGTGCCACGGCCGCGTTGGCCAGCAGCAGGCTGCCTGCGGCGGCAACGGCGAGCGCCAGCGCCGGTTTGCTGAAGTGCGTCGGAATCATGCGTCGTGTCTCCCTGTTTTCGTGGCTCGCACCGATCCGGTCCCGGCGGACGCGGACGGATGTCGATGGCAGGGATTGTGCGAACGGCGGCAAGGAACCGGCCAGTACCAAATGGCACCGGTCACCGGAGCGGCGAGTGCCCGCACGAGGGGGCACTCCCGGGGTTCCGCCAGGGGCGCGGCGCGGATCAGCTGTCGATGTTCACGTCCACGCGGCTCAGCGTGCCGTTGAAGCGGCCCCCGTCGCGGTACTCGGCGGTGACCGGTGTGTCGGCATCGAAGCCGATGTCGAGCGTGTCGGTCATCTCCGGGAGCTTCGAGATCGTGCGCGCGATGCGTCCGCGGCCGATCTCGCGCCCGTCGACGCTGATGCGCATTTCCCCGCCGGCGTTGACGCCGCCGTCGGAGACGAACTGATACCTGAGCACCGATTTTCCGGCCGGCAGCGTGCCGCTCGCCGCCACGCGCGACTGGTCGCCGTCGAGCTGCGAGGCCGCCATCAATGCCACCGGCGTACCGTCCTGCACGAAGAAACTCCAGCCGCCGAACCTGCTGCCGAGCGCCAGCACCACACCCTGCGCCTGCGCGGGCGCTTCGAGCTCGGCACTGACCGTGAACGAACGGTTCAGGATCGGCGCGGCACTGACCGCAGGCACGCTCACCCCCGCGCCCCAGTAGGTGTAACGGTCCGCCTTGCGATGCTGGCTCGCGGCGGCCAGGAAGCGTTCCATCGACAGGCGGTTGTCGAGCGGCAGCACCTGGTTGCGCCGGGCCTCCTCCAGGAACTGGGCCTTCATCCGGGCAAGCTGCTGCGGCTGTTGTGCCGCCAGGTCGCGCGCCTGCGAGAAATCCGCGCGCAGATCGTACAGCTCCCACGGATACTCGCTCGGCAGCGTGTCGCTGCGTCGGTCACGAGCCCACGGCACGATCGCCGGCGTGGTGCTCGCCAGCCAGCCCTGGTGATAGATCGCCTGGTTGCCCATCATTTCGAAGTACTGCGTGTCGTGACGCTCCGCGGCATCGGCCTTGTCGAATGCATACAGCAGGCTGCTGCCGTCCATCGGCTGCTGCTCCACGCCGTTGACCGTATCCGGCGCCGTGATGCCGGCGGCTTCGTAGATGGTCGGCGCGATATCCGTGACATGGCTGAACTGCGGGCGGATGCCGCGCGCGGTGATGCGCCGGGGCCAGGACACCACCATGCCGTTGCGCGTGCCACCGAGGTGCGAGGCGTATTGCTTGGCGAGGCGAAACGGCGCATTGGTGGCCCACGTCCAGCCATAGCCGTACTGCGCGACCGCCTCCGGACCGCCGATCCGCCCGAGATTCGCGAGCAGCGTCGCTTCACTCTCCTGCGTGCCATTGGCGAAATTGGACATCGGGTTCATGCTGCCGTGCATGCCACCCTCGGCCGCCGCCCCGTTGTCGCCCTCGATGAAGATCACCAGCGTGTCGTCGCGCAGCCCCATGCGCCCGATCTCGGCGAACAGGCGTCCGACCTGCTCGTCCTGGTACGCGAGCATCGCGGCGTAGACTTCCATAAAGCGCTCGTTGATCTTCTTCTGCTCCGGCGTGAGCGCATCCCACGCCGCGATTTCCTCCGGTCGCGGGGTGTTCACGGTATCGGCTGGAATCAGGCCCATCTTTTTCTGGCGCGCAACGATCTCCTCGCGCATGCGGTCATAGCCGCCGGCGAACTTGCCCTTGAACTTCGCGATCCAGTCCGCCGGCGCCTGCAGCGGGGCGTGGGCGGTGCCGGTCGCGTAGTACATGAAGAACGGCTTGCCAGGCGCAGCGGCCTGCTGGTTGCGCAGCCAGTGGATCGCATCGTCGGCCAGCGCCTTGTCCAGCACGCCCTCCTCGAGCGTCGGCACCGGCGTGATGCCGCGATAGAGTGCCGGCGTGAACTGGTTGGTCTCGGCCGCCATGAAGCCGAAGAAATACTCGAAGCCAAGGCCGGTGGGCCACATGTCGAACGGGCCGGCCGCGGACACGTGCGCTTCCGGCGCGTTGTGGTGCTTGCCGAACATCGCGGTGTTGTAGCCAT
This sequence comes from Pseudomonadales bacterium, assembly GCA_022072145.1. Lineage (GTDB taxonomy): Bacteria > Pseudomonadota > Gammaproteobacteria > Pseudomonadales > UBA5518 > UBA5518. The sequence goes on along the minus strand of JAJVIG010000018.1, from coordinate 4,629 downwards.
GCTGGCGCAGCACCTCGGCGATGCTCGCCGCGCTCCTGGGCATCAGGTTGTTGTAGCCCGGGAAGCCCGTGCTCAGGTTCGCCACGATGCCATTGCCGACCGCGTGATGATTGCGCCCGGTCAGCAGCGACGCACGCGTGGGCGAACACATCGCGGTGGTGTGGAAGCGGTTGAAGCGCAACCCCTCCTCGGCCAGCTGGTCGAGGTGCGGCGTCGGAATCGAGCCGCCGAAGGTGCTGGCCGCACCGAAGCCGACATCGTCGGTCAGGACCAGTACGACGTTGGGTGCGCCGACCGGGGCCGTGACGGGCGCGGGAAATGCCGGTGTCGAGTCGGCATGGGTCGTGCCGATCGTGCCGACAAAGGGCTCGGCTGACCGCGGCAGCACGGTCTGCGCCACTGCGGGTGCCGCGGCGAGCGCGAGCACGCACAGTGCGGACGCGAAGCGGTTCTGGCGCCGGGTGACGGGCAGTGAAATGTCGATTGGCATGCGATTGCGATCCTCTAGTGATGGTGTTCGGGCCAGGCGTGCCGGATTCGCGGCATCAATCCGCAGCGTCGATGCGCACGATCGCGGGCATCGCGTAGGAGCCGTCGATCAGCGGCGCCATCGGGCCGTAGAAACGCGCGGCGAGCTGGAAACCGCCGGTGGCGGATGTCGGCAGCCAGTTCCTCGCCTGGTCCGGGTCGGACGGCCTCTCCGGCTGCAGGTAGAACGTGAGCCTGCCGCTCTCCACGGCGTAGACGCCGGCCTGTTGCAGATAGCTGGTCACGCTGTTGCGATCGATCGCGTTGGCGATGAAATAGCCGTATTCGTCGTAGACCGGCAATTCCCAGAATTCGGTGACGGGCGGCATGTTCGCCAGGTCGAAGGTCAGCGTGTAGCGGTGCCTGCCGTCCAGCGGTCGTCCTTTGCTGTCGCGAAAGACGTAGGCGATGCTGTGCGACTGGTACGGCACCGGCGTGCCCCAGGCGACATCATTGGCGCCCGCCTTCGCCACGTAGTCGAGATCGTCGTGGAACAGGCTCGACTGCAGCTTCCAGCCGTTCATTTCGATCAGCGCTTTTTCCAGCGCGAGCTTGGCGTTCGCGCGCGCCCGGGCGAAGCCCGCGGCGATGGCGGACCGCTGCTCGGCGGTGAGGCCGGCCGGGTCGAAGATCAGGCCCTCGCGCAAGCCGAGCGGCGCCAGCGCCTCGAGAGTCGCGAGCTCCGTGGCCGAGTCCGTGCGCCTGGTGATGGCGGGATCGTTGATCGCAAGGCTGAGCAGCTGCAGATAATCGACGGGCGTCATCGATTTGCCGATGTCGCCAATCGCGCTCATGCGGGGGAAAAATCGGTAGTCGCCCTTCACGACCGGCTGCCTTTCGAGCGGCGGCAGGGTGCCGCCGCTGGCCTCCCACTGGCTGAGCGGAGCGACCAGCACGTTGTCGATGACGGCGCCCGCGGCGCGCATGTCCTGCGCGTCGCGCGTGGTCACCGCGACGCGCACGGCAAGCGTGAAGGAGTCCGAGCTGGCGCGGACGATCTGGGTGGAACCAAAAGCGGCGGGCAGCCTGCCACGCCATTTCGGCCCGAGGATCAGGTAGCGCTGGGCCGCATTGCCGCTGAACTGCGAACCGGCCATGAAGAACCAGTTGGCGTTCTGGTCGGCCGCCTGCACGCTCCAGTAGCGCCCGTCACTCACCGCTCCCGTTTCGACCACGATCGGTTCGCGCGAGACATCGAAAGCCCCGCCCGAATAGAGCGTCGAGGCGTTGACGGTGGTGGCTATGCGCACGCTGGCGTCGAACAATTGCTTGTGCGGCTGCATCCGGTTGATGCCGCGAAAAGCCGGATGCCCCTCCAGCTGGGTGTAGAGATGGCGCAGCTCGTAGAACCCGACGATATTGATGCCCCAGTAGAAGGCCTGCTCGGTCAGCGCGGCGACGCGCTCGGGCGCAAGGCCCGGATCTATCGGCGAGGGCGCTGAGCCGGCGCGCAGCGGCGCCGCCAGCGCGACCAGGATGCATGCGCTGGCCAGCAGCCGCGACGTCGCCGCCCCGGACCCGCTCGCGCCGCCCCTCACCATCGCCACCGTGCTCGGAACCCTTGCGTTCATCTTCCCCCCGTCATGGTTGTTCAGCGTCGCGCGTCCGCCGGCGTGTACCAGATCGGCGAGGTATAGGCGCGCTCCTGCGTGACCATCGCGACCTCGCGATCCATCACGACCCCGAAATGCTCCGCGTCGCGCGCGGTCCAGCGCGGCGTCGGGATCTCGATCACGCGCGCGTAGTAGAACGCCGCCTGCGCCGGGTCGAAGCCGGTATCCCGCCACACGGCGGTCAGCTCCGCATCGCCGATGCTGTTGGAATAGCTCGCTCGCGCCACGTCGATGGTACTGCCTATCGAGGCAGCGGGTGCGCCCGGCTCGCGCCCGTCGGCGAGCGCGACGTCGTGCACCTTCTCGTGCAGCGCGCCGTCGGCGTCGTGCCAGCCCTTCACGATCTGCACGCGATCGAGGTTGGCGCCCTCGGGATCCTTCAGCGCCGCCACCAGGAAACCCGGCGCCGCGCCCGCGCGCGGCGGCGCCGGCAGGTCCCCGCCCATCGGCACGCCGCCGGCATAGCCGCGGCGCGCGAGATCCGGCGCGTGCGCGTCGCCCAGCGCGAAATCCCAGCCGCCGAAGAAGCGCACCGTCATGCGCGGGCCCGTGCTCGCGTAGGTCTCGCGCCGCTTCATCGCGGCGAAGATCGCCTCGCGCGTGTTCGCCGTGGCCCAGACCGCGGCGTAGCCCGAGGCCGCGAGCTCGGAATTGCGCACTTCCAGCGCCTCGCCCTTGAAGAAGGGCTTGCGCCAGCGATCGGGCGAGGGTTCGCTGGCAATCACCTTGCCCCAGAAATTGTTCTCCTCCACCGCCGCCAGACCGGTATGCGCGTCGCTCGAGCCGATCATGCCGAACTTGAAGGGGTTCACGCCGAGCGCCGCATACTGCTGCAGGCCGAGCTTCAGCGCGGCGCGCGCGTACTCGTGCTGCAGCATCCACGGTTCCTTGGGTTTCGAGAACAGCAGGTTGCCGCGGTCCCAGGTCTCGAAATCGGCGAAGGCGTCATCGGGCGAGAGCAGCGGATGCGCCTCGCTGTCTCCCTTGATCTGCGTGACCTCGAGCAGCGGCTCCCAGCGCGCCCGACGCTCGGCGTAGTCGCGTGTCAGCGCCCGCCCCTGCATGTCCTTCAGCTCGAACATGCGGCCGTTGCTGGCGTTGGAGTTGTGAGGTATGGCGAGCACTTCGCCACCGGTCTTGCGCTCGTAATCGGCGAGGTAGCGCCACAGCTCCTCGGGATCCTGGCTGTCGAAGGCCGAGAAAGCGCGCACCTGCGAAGTCCTGTCGAAGCCGTCCCTGAAGATGACCACGCGGTGCAGGTTGTCGATCTCGGGCATCGAGGACCACTCGTAGCCGGCGAAGGCGCTGAACCTGCCGGGCTCATTGTGGCGGTCGGCATTGGCCGCGACCTCCTTCCACACCGAGGCGGCGAATGCCTCGTCGCGCAGCACCTCGCGCTGCGGCATGAAGGAATCGACCATCATCTCCTTCGTGTAGCCGCTCGCTTCGGCGGCGCTCACGATGACCCTCGCGGTATTCGCGCGCAGCAGCGCATGCCAGCGCTTGCCCACGGGGTTGGCCAGCAGCTGCGGGTCGGCGGCCAGCAGCTTCGTCGTGAGCCCGAGGTACTCGGCGTGGTCGGCCACGACCAGGAAATCGAGCGGGCGCTGCAACCGCACGCTCATGCCATTCTGTGCGTGTACCGTCTCACCCTTCGCGAAGCGGTACGCCTCGTCGGGCCCCATGCGCACGTCCGCAGAGAGGTTGGCGTCGGCCGACATGTTGGTGTGCAGGTGGGTGTCGCCCCAGTACACGCGCGGGGGATGCGCCTCGCCGGCGTAGGGGGAGTAGGAATCCGCCGCAAGGGCGGCGCCCGAGCAGGCAATCAGCAGCGCCCATACCGCGTACGGGCTTCGTGGCGCCAGGCGCATGTCCCCATCCTCCGGAATCGATTCACGGAATCGGCCAGGCGCTCCGGGCGGGATCCGGCCACGGGCCGTCCTCCCGCCCCTCGCTGCTCAACCGCCGAAGTTGTAGCTCACGGTCACGCCGAGCAGGCGCGGCGGCACCATGACCGCGCGCGTGAAATTGCTGTTGCCGCCCAGGGGCCCGAAGTACGGATTGCTGAATACGCTGTTGGCGTCCTCGTCGAAGAGGTTCTTGGCCCACACGGTTCCCTCCCAGACGCCGTCCTCACTGCGCACGCCGGCATAGAGGTTCACCAGCACATAATCGTCAAAGCGCTGGGCGGGGACCAGCCGGTCCTCGCGCTCTCCGGTGTAGGCGAGCAGCGGTCGCACGAACAGTTCGCCAAAGGACAGCGGTAGCGTGTACTCGGCATTGAGCGTCGCCGACCAGTTGGGCTGCGAGCTCACGTCCTCGCCACCGATATCGCAGGTCGCGATCTCCACCGTCGGATCGGCGACGCATAGGCAGGATAAAGCACCTGTCTGGCCGGAGCGATCCCACTCGATACCCTGCCCGCCAGGCTGCAGCAGTGCTCGAATCGGGTCGAAACAGCGGATCGTCGGCGTCCACAGCCTGCCTG
>JAJVIG010000049.1 GCA_022072145.1 Pseudomonadales bacterium | reverse complement strand
GGCCGCGAACGGCGGCGCGTACGCGGCGTGACGCGCGAGCAGCGCGCGCCCGGGTTCGTCGAGCGCCGCCTCGATGCGCTGCCAGTCCGCCGCCACCGCCGCGGCCAGCGCGGGCGGCAGCGCCGACGTGTCGATGATGCCCGTGCTCACTGGCGCGCGCTCTCCGGCGGCGCGACGCGCAGCACTTCTTCCAGCGAGGTCAGGCCGGCGGCGATCCGGCGCGCACCGGCGAGGCGCAGCGTCTTCATGCCCCCGCGCATGCCGGCACGACGCACCTCGTCGCTGTCGGTCTGGTCGCGCACCACCTGCTGCACCGCGGCGTCGACGCGCAGGATCTCGTAGATGCCCTGGCGGCCCGCGTAGCCGGTGTCGCGGCATTCGAGGCAGCCGACCGGCGCGTAGACGGTCGCGGGTTTCTTCGCCTTCCACGGCGCGACCAGGCTGCTCCACGCCTCGTCGTCGATGGTGGTCGGGCGCTTGCAATGCGGGCAGAGCAGGCGCAGCAGCCGTTGCGCCATCACGCCGAGCACGGTGGCGCGGATCAGGTAGGCCGGAACGCCGAGCTCGAGCAACCGCGTGATCGCGGTCGGGCTGTCGTTGGTGTGCAGCGTCGAGAGCACGAGGTGGCCGGTCAGCGCCGCCTGCACCGCCATCTCGGCGGTCTCGCGGTCGCGGATCTCGCCGATCATGATCACGTCCGGGTCCTGGCGCAGCAGCGCGCGCACCCCGCTGGCGAAATCCAGCCCGATCGCGTGCTGCACCTGCACCTGGTTGAACGCGGGCTCGACCATCTCGATCGGGTCCTCGATGGTGCACACGTTGACGTCGCTGGTCGCGAGCTGCTTGAGCGTGGAATACAGCGTGGTCGTCTTGCCCGAGCCCGTGGGTCCGGTCACCAGCACGATGCCGTGCGGCTGTTCGATCATCGCGTTCCACTGCGCGTGATCCTCGTCGGCGAGGCCGAGATCCGCGAAGCTGCGCACCAGCACCTCGGGATCGAAGATCCGCATCACCAGCTTCTCGCCGAAGGCGGTGGGCAGCGTCGAGAGCCGCAGCTCGATCTCGCCGCCGGAGGGCGTGCGCGACTTGACGCGCCCGTCCTGCGGGCGGCGCTTCTCGGCGAGGTTCATCCGCCCGAGGATCTTCAGGCGGCTGGTCACCGCCATCGCCACCGTCGCCGGCAGCTGGTAGACCGCGTGCAGGATGCCGTCGATGCGGAACCGCACGTTCGCGTGCTCGCGCCGCGGTTCGATGTGGATATCGCTCGCGCGCTGCTCGAAGGCGTACTGCAGCAGCCAGTCGACGATCGCGACGATGTGCTGGTCGTTGGCGTCGGGATCCTCGATCTTGCCGAGCTCGACCAGCTGCTCGAAGTTCGCGATCCCGGCGCTGGCCGGCAGTCCGCGCACCCCGCTCGCGCCGCTGACCGATTTCGCGAGGCTGTAGAACTCGACCGTGTAGCGGTCGATGTCCTCGGGATCGGCGAACACGCGCTTCAGCGGCCGCTTCAATGTGCGCGCGAGGTCCGTCTCCCACGACCCGACCAGCGGCTCGGCGCCGGCGACCACGACCTCGTCGTCACGGCACTCGACGGCCAGGATCCGGTGGCGGCGCGCGAACGCGAACGACATCACCGAGGTCACCGCCGCGACGTCGATGCGCAGCGGATCGATGTGGTAGAGCGGCTGCCCGGCGCGCTGCGCGAGCCAGGCGAGCAGGCGCGCCAGATCGAGCGGGCGGCCGTCGGCCGGCGCCACCAGTTGCCAGTCCGCGACCTGGTTCACCGGGTGCAGCGTGGCGCCGGCGCGCGTGCGCGGCGAATAGCGCAGCCGGCGCGCGTCGGCGGGATCGAGCAGGCCGTCGGCGGCCAGCGCATCGAGCAGTTCCCCGAGGTCGATCGGCTTGCCGGCGCTCAGGGCCGTGGGCGTGGACATACCGTGCGCAATCCGTGCTCGATGATCGGACCGCTATCGTAGCAAACCGGCGGCGGCACCCGGGCACTCAGCGCCGGCGCTTGCCCGGGCGCTTCTTGCGACTCCTGCGCCGCGCGGCGCCCGCGGGCTTCGGTCCGCCGAACGGATCGAAGTCACCGAAGAGCGCGGCGGCGTGGTCGCCGAAGGGATCCAGACCCTGCGCGTAGAATTCGGCGATCCTCTGCTCGAACCCGCCATCCGGCTCGCCATCGAACCCGACGACGAACTCGTCCACCAGGCTCTCCATCAGGCGCGCCTCCTCGCGCTTCCCGGCGCGTCGCTCCCTGGCGTATTCCTTCAGCCACCGCCGGCGCGGCACGGCGTGCAGCAGCATTTCGTGGTGCGCCTCGATCTCCCTGATGGCGCGCCGGACGTTCCCCACGTCGCGGCCCAGCGCGGCCTGCACCGCCGCCGGCGTGACCGGGGTGCGGGGGTCGTCGAGCAGCATCCGGAAGCCGTCGCGGATCGTCTCCAGCTCCTGCTCCAGCTCGTTCTGCTGCTCGCGCAGCACCGCGTTGTAGTGACGCAGCCGCTCCTGCGACACGCGCGCGAGGTGCTCGGCGTCGATCTGTTCGATCTCGAGCTGCAGCGTCAGCAGGCCGAGCAGATCACGTGCTTCGTAGGCCGTGTTGACGCGCTGCATCGCCTCGTGGCGGCGCGCGCGATCGGCTTCGTCACTGGCGCGATCGGGGTGCAGCGCGCTCGCCAGCTTGCGGTACACCTCGCGCACCGACTGGCTGACCTCGCGGGCCGCCTGCTCGGCCGCCGCGGCCTTGCGCTCGGCGCGTTCGCGCGCCTTGGCGCCGCCATGCGCACCCGCGGCGCCGGAGCGCGTCTCGTCGGCCCGTCGCTGCCGGGCCATGTCCGCGGCCAGCAGGTCTTCCGGCGAATCACCCGGGTCTTCGTCGTCGAACGGCACGTCGAAGGCCTGCGCCGCGAAGTCGCGCGCCAACTCCTGCCCGAAATCCACCATCTCGGCGAAACGCAGGTCCGAATACTCGTCGTACAGCCCCACGAGCTGCTCGTCGTCGGGGGCGTCGCGCAGTTGTGCGTCCAGCAGCTCGAGCAGGAAATCCGTGAGGCCGTCGCGTTCGGCCGGGCGGGCCACGCCGCCGCCCGCCCGGCCTTCCAGGATCGCCGCTACCGACAGGATCAGCGCGCGCCGCGCCACACTCAACCGCTGTTCCAGCGGCAGCAGTTCCTCCACGACCTGGCGATGGCGCTCCTGGTCGGATGCGGCCCATTCGGCCAGCTTCGCGCGCAGCGCCCCGACCTGCGCGAGCAGGCGGTTGAAGCGTACCTGCTCCTTGCCGAGCGGCACGGCGCCGCGCGGCACGATCTCCAGGTCCTGCGGCATCACGGGCCGCGCCGTGGCGTCGAACAAGTCCTGCTGCGACCGATCCGGCCTGCGTGATGCCATGCGCTGCCCGCCCGCGAAAGTGTGGGCGGATCATATCCCGCGTGCCGGATCAATCACAGCGCGCCGGGCGTAACGGCACCCTGGGGCCGTGCCCACCGTGCGTGGCAAGCCCGCTCTTCAGGCTGCGGCCCGCCTCGGTGAGCCGGTAGCGTTGCAGTGGACTCCTGGGCTTGTCGGGTCGGGTCATCTCGATGAGACCCAGGGTCAGGGCGGGCTTCAGGTATGCCTCGCGGAAGTGGTCCTCGTGCTTGAGCCCCAACGCTCGCTGGATCTCCTGTCTCGACAGCTCGCCCGCGATCACGCCGAGGAGCTTCGCGACTTCCCCGGTGACTTCCCCGGTGACTTCCCCGGTGACTTCCCCGGTGGGCTGAGGAACCGCCGCGCCGCGCGGCTCCGGCAGGAATGTCGCGAACGATTTGTGGACACGATCGTTCGTGTTGATCGGCGGGGCGTGCCCGAGCGCCTGCCACTCGCGCTGCATCATCCGAAGGCCAGTGCCCGCCTGCTCACACATACCGATGCGGCGGATGGCCATCGCGACTGCGGGATTGCGCACGTCCTTCTCGCCGGGGTCGAGCAGGTGCTTCTCGTCGGCGAAGCTGTCGCCGGGGTTCCAGAACTTGGTACCGTCGGTGAAGAACTCGATGACGGCCTTGCGCGAGTGGTCGCCGTAGTCCTGGTGGATCAGCAGGTTCATCGCGGCCTCGCGAAAGACGCGGAAGCCTGCAGGCGCGTCGCGTCGCTCGAGCGTGGCCGGGTCGATATCCCTGAACGTCTTGGGCATGAAGAAGAGGTACTTCGCGAGGAGCTGTTGCCAAGTCTCGATGATGTTCACCTCGCTCACGAGGCGATCGATCCATCGCGTCTCGTCGAAATCCTCCGTGCTCGCGTAGCCAAGGAACCTCACGTCGAGGACCGGCTTCGGGATCAGGTTACGCACCCCGCGCAGCGAGCCGAACAGGGCTACCGCACCGCGCGTCGGGAGCAGCTTGCCGCTCTCCTTCACGAGGTAGCCCCACTCGTAGAGGAACTCGTGGTGCGGCTGTTCAACGTCGAAGCCGAGGTTCGTCGCGTGGAAGCGGTCGCGGTACCACTTGAGGCTCGCCGAGTGGAACACCTCGTCGAGGTCGACGCGCGTGAAAGGCTCGCCGTCCCAGCGATCCGCCGACGCGTCGCGCACCATGCGCTCGATCTCGTGTTGCTGGGCGCGGTAGTCGCCGCCGCCCTTGCGTAGAAAGGTTCGGCGGATGTCGCCGTCGAGGTAGACGGGCTTGCGCGTGCGGGAGTTCTCGGCGATATGAAAAGCGAGGACTACCTTGCCATCATGCTCGTAGCGGTGCTCCGAGACATCGACGTCGTGGCTGATCTTCTGGCCGGCGTGCAGCACCGAGAGGAAGTCGTTCTGCACCTTGTCGGGCTCGTCGACGCCGCTCACCTCGAAGCGCTCGCCGTCTTGGGTGACGCCAAGGACGATCCAGCCGCCGCGCGTGTTGGCGAAAGCCGAGACGGTCTCGAATACCGACCTCGGCAGCGCGCTCTTGCTGGCCTTGAACTCGGCGCCGGTCCACTCGCCGGAGCGCAGGAGAGCTTCGAGGGAGGGCTTGGTCATGGGCTCCTTCATGCCTCGGAGGTGCGACGCGCGGCCAGGGAGCAAAGGACACCACTCAAGGACACCAGGCTAAGGGTGCCCTTGAGCACATCCTGGAGCGCATCCTCGGGAACGAAGAAGGTGTACTTGTCCGGGTTGTCGAGCTGGGCCGCGATGACCTTGTCGGCCATGCCCTTGGACTTGAGGTCCGTGCCGAGCTGATCACGCTCCTGATCGAAGAGGTCCGAGAGCCTCTTCAGAAAGAGCAGACCGAAGATGTACTCCTTGTACTCGGAGGCATCCATGTTGCCGCGCAGGTCGTCGCAGGCGCGAAGCAGGAGGCTCGAAAGCTGGCCGAGCGTCAGCTTCGTGGTCATCGCGAGGGCTCCTTCTTGTCGTCGTCGCCCGCGCCACCGGCGTGGACCCACTGGTCGATCTCGGAGAGCTTGAACTTCCAGAGCCTGCCGACGCGGTGGGCGGGCAGGCCCTTCTGCTCGATCCAGCGGTAAACGGAGTCCTTCGCCACGCCGAGGTGCTTGGCGACGTCTTCAACCGAGGCCCAAGGCTCCGTTGTCATCTACTCCGCTCCGGTCAGGTCGTTGCGCACGGGGCGACGGTACACCGACCGACGTCGACCGACAAGAGCCGATGAAAGTCGATGAGACCGGATGACGGCCGCGAGGCAGCCGGCTCCGGAGCAGCGACACTGACTCAGCGCAACGCTGTTCCCGACGTCCTCTCGCACGTGCCAGATTAAGCACAGCACGCTGTGCTTAATTGAGCTTTCTTATGAAAGACGTTTCCAAGCGGACTAAGGGTACACTTGGGCGCGACGGCCGGCGGCTGCGCCGGCCCGTGACAGCACCGGACGGATCATGACGCGCCGCATTCCCGCATTCCTCAGCATGTTCGACCAGTTGCTGGCCTCGCCGTCGGTGAGCTGCACCGAACCCGAGTGGGACGAGGGCAACCGCGGCGTCGCGGAACTGCTGGCGGGCTGGCTGGAGGCGCTGGGCTTCCACTGCGAGATCCAGCCGATGCCGCGGCGCGCCGACAAGGTGAACCTGGTGGCGGTGCTCGGCGAGGGACCGGGCGGGCTGGTGCTTTCCGGCCACACCGACACCGTGCCGTACGACGAGTCGCTGTGGAGCGCCAATCCCTTCGGCCTGACCGTGCGCGAGGAGCGGCTGTACGGGCTGGGCGCCTCGGACATGAAGGGCTTCTTCGCGGTGGCGCTGGAAGCCGCGCAGGCGTTCCGCGGCCAGCGGCTGCGCGAGCCGCTGATCCTGGTCGCGACCGCCGACGAGGAGAGCTCGATGGACGGCGCCAACCAGCTGGTCGCCGCGGGGCGCCCGCGCGCACGGCACGCGATCGTCGGCGAACCCACCGACCTCCGGCCGGCCCGCATGCACAAGGGCATGATGATGGAGGCGGTCACGGTGACCGGGCAGTCCGGGCACTCCTCGAACCCGGCGCTGGGACGCAACGCGCTGGACGGCATGCAGCAGGTGATGGCGGAGCTGCTGGCGTTGCGCGAGGAGCTCGGCACGCGCCACCGCAACCCGCTGTTCGAGGTCCCGGTGCCCACGCTGAACCTGGGCTGCATCCACGGCGGCGACAACCCGAACCGCATCTGCGGCGCCTGCGAACTGCATTTCGACCTGCGCCCGCTGCCCGGCATGGCGCTAGGCGAACTGCGCGCGACGATCCGCGCAAGGCTGGAGCGCATCGCCGGGGCGACCGGGCTCACGATCACGATGCGCTCGCTGTTCCCGGGGCTCGAGCCCTACGCCGAGGACGCGACCGCGCCGATCGTGCGCGCCGCCGAGGAACTCACCGGTTTCAGCGCCGCCAGCGTGGGCTTCGCCACCGAAAGCCCGCTGCTGCAGCAGCTCGGGATGCAGACGGTGGTGCTCGGGCCGGGCTCGATACGCCAGGCACACCAGCCCGACGAGTACATGGAGCAGCGCCAGGTGGAACCGATGGTCACGCTGCTGCAGAAGATGATCCAGCGTTTCTGCGTCGAGGGACGACAATAACCATGATGAGCGCCAGCTTTCCCCAGTTCGTGAGCTCGTTCCGCAACTCGGCGCCGTACATCAACACGCACAAGGGCAAGACCTTCGTGCTGGTGTGCGGCGGCGAGGTGGTGGCCGACGAGAGCTTCTCGCCGATCGTGCACGACATCGCGCTGCTGGCCACGCTCGGCGTGCGCCTGGTGCTGGTGCACGGCTCGCGCAGCCAGGTCGAGGCCGGGCTGCTGTCGGAGAACGCACCCGGCGCCGTGGTGCACGGCACGCGCGTGACCGATGTGCGCGCGCTCGAACTCGCGGTGCAGTCGGCGGGCGTGCTGCGCGCGCGCATCGAGTCGCTGCTGTCGATGGGAATCGCGAACTCGCCGATGCACGGTGCGCGCATCCGCGTCTGCGGCGGCAACTTCGTCACCGCCCAGCCGCTCGGCGTGCACGAAGGCATCGACTACCAGCACACCGGCACGGTGCGCCGGGTCGACCACGAGGGTGTGCGTGCGCAGCTCGCGCTCGGCAACATCGTGCTGCTGTCGCCGCTCGGCTATTCGCCGACCGGCGAGATCTTCAACCTCACCAAGGAGGACGTGGCGGTGTCGGTGGCCACTGCGCTGCAGGCCGACAAACTGATCCTGCTCGAGGGCGCGCCACTGGCCGACGCCGACGGGCAGCCGCTGCGCGAGCTGCCGATCCGCCAGGCGCAGAAGCTGCTGCAGGGCAACCCCACGCCGGCGCTGGCGGCGGCGATCCACGCCTGCCAGCAGGGAGTGGAACGCTGCCACATCCTCGACTTCCACACCGACGGCGCCCTGCTGCACGAGCTGTTCACGCGCGACGGCGTGGGCACCATGATCAACCGCGACAGCTACGAGAGCATCCGGATCGCGCGCATCGAGGACGTGGGCGGCATCATGGAGCTGATCGCGCCGCTGGAGAAGGACGGCACGCTGGTGCGCCGCTCGCGCGAACGGCTCGAGCTCGAGATCGGCTGCTTCAGCGTGGTCGAGCGCGACGGTGCGATCATCGCCTGCGCGGCGCTCTACGCGGACCTGCCGAACCGCACCGGCGAGCTGGCCTGCGTGGCCACCGATCCGGTGTACCGGCGCAGCGGCCGCGCCAACCGCTTGCTCGAACAGATCGAGGCGCGTGCGCGCGCCGAGGGAATCGAACGGCTGTTCGTGCTGACCACGCGCACCGCGCACTGGTTCGTCGAACGCGGCTTCCGCGCCGCCGAACTCAGCGAGCTACCGGAAAAACGCCGCGAACTCTACAACTACCAGCGCAACTCGCAGGTGTTCATCAAGGATCTGGGGTGAAGAAGGCGCCGCCTCCGGACGGAGGCGGCGCCCGAGCACGAGCGGATCAGAGTTCGTAGACGAGATCGATCCCGGTAGAGCGCGGCTGGCCGAATTGGGCGCTCAGTCGGTTCACGCCGAGATTGGTGGTCGAGAGCCGGTACTCCTCGTCGCCGAGGTTGCGGCCCCAGATCGCCACCCGGAACTCACCCCGGGGTGCGGGAATCCCGGCCAGTTCGACGCGTGCGTTCCAGACCCGGTAGTCGTCGCACGCCGTGTTCGCGATCGGCCCCGCGAAGAAGTCGTCCTGCGCACGGTAATCGACGTTCAGCGTGAAATCGCCGAACGAGGTGCGCAGGAACTCGTACTCCATTCCCGCTCCCATCTGCCAGTCCGGAGCGTTCGCGACATTGCGGTCCCAGGCGAGTTCCACGCCGTTGTCGATGTACGAGTCGTACTCGGCGTCGAGGCGTGAATAGAACAGGTTGAAGCTCAGCGCGTCGCTGAGCACTGCGGTCGCCTCGATCTCGAGGCCCTTGATCGTCGCTGCCCCCGCGTTCAGCGTGTCGACGAAGAACGCGGGAACACGCGCCTGGTCTACCTGCAGGTCCTCGTACTTGTTGCGGAACACCGCGGCGTTCAGGCGCAGGCGGTTGTCCAGCAGTTCGGACTTCACGCCGGCCTCCCAGGCCTTGACCTCTTCCTGGTCGTAACCCCGGCCGAAGAACGTCGGGGTACTCTGCGCGTTGAAGCCGCCCGCGCGGTAGCCGGTCGAGTACTTGACATAGCCGTTCAGGTCGTCGCTGAACGCGTAGGCGACGGTTACCATCGGATCCAGCGAATCGAAGTCACGATCGCCCTCGACGACCAGTCCGCGAATCGCCGGCGTAAGGTCCGGACGCACGTAGTGTTTCGTCGCTTCGCGCGAATCCTCCGTATAGCGAAGACCGAACGTCAGGTCGAGTCGTTCCTCGAGGATTTGCGGAGTCCACGTGACCTGGCCGAACGCGGCGACGGATTGCGCCTCGGCTTCCAGCGTCCAGTAGTCGTACAGCGCACCGCCGCCGAGCACCGATGACAGGAATTCCTCGGCTTCCTCCTCGATATAGAAGAGTCCCGTCACGTACTTGATGCAGCCATCACAGGCCTCGCCGATCAATTGCAGCTCCTGCGAGAGCTGGTCCTGCTCCATGCCGCGGTCCTGCGTGAACGCGTCGGCGAAGTTCATGTTGATCGAGCTGTCGAGGTCACGGTAGGCGGTAATCGATTTCAGCGTCACGTCCCCGAGATCCCAGGTCAGCGTCAGGTTGTGGCCGCCGACCTCGGTATCGCTGGGCTTCATGCCCCAGCGCGTCGTCGCGTCCTCCTGGCGACCGGGCACCGCGAACGGGCCTTCGACGATCTGATAGAAGTGGTTGCCGTATTCCATCTCCGAGTTGTCGAAACCGTAGTCGACCGTGACGGTGTCGCTGGCCTCGTAGCGCAGCGCGAACTTCACCGCCTCCTTCTCGCGGTCTTCGTTGAAGTTGATCTGGTCAGGCAAATTGGTGTGGTTGTCGACCCAACCATCGTTCTCGGTGCGCATATAACCAACGCGCGCATACAGTCCGTCGGTGATCGGTACGTTGACGCTGGCGCGCCCGGTGCGCTCCTCGAAGCTGCCGGCCGTCAGCTGTACCTTGCCACCGAACTCGGACTCGGGGCGACGGGTCACGAAGTTGATCGCTCCGGCCGTGGTGTTGCGCCCCCACAGCGTTCCCTGCGGGCCACGCAGCACCTCCACGCGCTCGAGGTCGGCGATGTCGTTGGCCAGTCCGATGCCGCGGCCGACGGGAACGCCGTCGATATAGATGCCGGTCGCCATGTCGTTGGTCGACTGCGTGTTCAGGTTGCCCATACCGCGGATGAAGAGGTTCGGCGTGACCCGGCTGCCGGCCCACGGAGCCAGGTTCAGCGACGGCACCTTGTTCAGCAGATGCATCACGTTGGTGACGCGCTGGTTCTCGATCTCGCGCGCGCTGAACGCCGTAATCGCGATGGGTGCGTCCTGCAACGATTCCTCGCGCTTCTGGGCGGTGACGATGATCTCTTCCAGTGCCGCCGGCTGGATCGGTCCGGGTTCCTGGGCCAGCGCCGCGGACGTGCCGATTCCGGCCACGAGCGTCGCGTAAAGTGTCGGAATGAATCCGCGCGGTCTGCAGTTGGTGTTTCGCATGAACCAGAAGCTCCTCTTTTGCTCGAATATTTTCAAAGTCCTGTCGGTTCCCGTACTGAGTATCGCTTCGAGGCAGCTGCCCGCAAGCAGCGTCTCGATCCCCTTCTCGACGGTGTACCTGCCGGAAATCCCTTTCAGTCGAACCGCTGAAACCGCGTCGTACGGGAACAGCAGCTGGATGTTGGCCTGCTTCGCGAACAGCACGAGCGCCTGGTTCGCGGCCGAGGACGGAATCTCGAAGTCGAATTCGGGATCCGCCCCGTACGCTGCAGTCCAGCCCAGCAACGTCGGAGCCCACGCCAGCACAAGCATCACCAGCCATCGGCCCGCGCGTCGGTACGGCGTGTACCGGCCGACCGGGCAAGATACGCCTGGGCGAGTCATCGGCTCCGGAACTGTTGACCGTTGAGGCATGAAAATCCGCTATCCCCAGGAAAAAAAGATCGCGGTGCGTGCGGCCACGTTGCTCAATCGCGTCGGACCGGCCGACCTATTTCTCACCGTCTGCGCCGGGCTGGTAGGTCGAGAGGACGATCAGATCCTCGGCGATATGCCGGTGCTTGATGCCGAAGCCCGTATCCAGCGCTTCCAGGAACGGTTCTATCTCACCGACGTCGAAGTAGCCTCCGATCCGGATGTGCTCGATGCGCGGGTCGATGATCTGCAAACGCTGGTTCGTGTAGCGGCCGATGTCCTTGACCACTTCCTCCAGTGTCTGCCCGTCGAAGGCCCATTTGCCGCCAGTCCAGGCCACCCGGCGTTCTATGTGTTCGCCCGAAGGGTAGTCCGGCGTTTCGACCTGGCGTGCGTAGCGAGCCGCGCCACCGGCGCGCACCGTCACCTCGTCGGGTCGCGGGGCCTGCCTGGTGCTGACACTGACGGAGCCTTCGGTCACCGTGACTTCGACGCTTTGCTCCATGATTCGCACATTGAAGCCGGTTCCGACCGCACGCACGGCACCGTGCCCGGCGTAGACCACGAACGGAACGCGCGGATTCGGCGCCACCTCGAAGAACGCCTCGCCCGTACTGAGGTACACCGCGCGCTGCCGATCATCGATGCGCACGCGCACTTCGCTGCGGGTGTTTAGCATCACTTTCGATCCGTCGCCGAGCAGGATGCGGGATTGCTCGCCCGTCCGCGTCTGATAAACGCTTTCGACGACGCTCCCTCCTGGCAAAACCCACGACAGGAGCCCCTGTCGCCCCGCGAACACAAGTCCTACGGCGAACACGCATCCGAGCGCAAACAAGCCCGCGTTGCGTCGCCAGCCGAACCACTCCGGATCACCGACCCGCAGTCGTGACTGCTTTCGCGGCAGCGGAATGATTTCCGCCAGCAATTCCAGGCAGTCCAACTTCCCCCACACCGTAGCCAGGCGTTCGAATGCGGCTCGATGGCGTGCGTCTTCCGCCAGCCACGCGTTCAACTGTTCCCGGTCACGGTTACCGAGCTCGGCACCGTCGATCCGCACCACCCAGGCGGCGGCTTCCGTCTCGATACGCCCCTTGCTGCGGAATGGAACGACGTTCTTCATCGTGGAGTCTTCAGTGTTGAGCCAGCCTTCGCCAGGACCGATGTCTCGTCCGGATGCAGGGCGTCCAGATACCCGCCGCAGCGAACCAGCGCCTTGGCCAGGTGTTTTTCGACCGTACTGACGCTTATATCGAGATGGACCGCCACTTCCCGCTGGGACAGCCCATAGACCTTGCGCAGAACGAGCACCTGGCGACACTGAGGAGGCAGGGCTGCCGCGGCGCGGCAGAACCCCTCGAAGTCCCGTTGCGCGATCACCCGCGCCTCAGGTCCCGGCTCCATATCGTCTATGACTTCCGACGCGCCGGAATCCTCCAGCGAACACTCCACCTGATTGAACTTTCTTGCCCTCGTGCTGAAGGCGAGGTTGCGCGCGGTTCGGTACAGATACGACTGCGGGTAACGGATCTCCCCCTTCGCAGCAGCCTCCAGCACGCGAACGAAGCTTTCCTGCGTCACGTCCTCGGCGTCCTCCGCCCGGCCCAGATATCGCCCGAGGTAGCGCCGTACGCGCTCGCGCAACCTGCCGAGTTCCGGTTCGTCGAACATTGTGCCGTGGTGTCCGTTGCCCGCGATGGCAGGCGCCTAACCCTTCATGTACTGCCGCACCCGGTCGGCGAACTTCGGCCCGAACGGCGGGCGCATGCCGAAGCGCGTCGCGAAGTCCACCCGCGCCTGGCGGTAGACCGAGCGCGCGTGCGAGAACTGGCGGAAACCGTCGCGCCCGTGGTACGCGCCCATGCCGCTGGGGCCCACGCCGCCGAAAGGCAGCGTCTCGCAGCCGGCGTGCGCGGCGATGTCGTTGATGGTCACGCCGCCGGAGAGCGTGCGCCCCAGCACCTGCTCGACTTCCGTGCCGTTGGCGTCACCGAAGTAGTAGAGCGCGAGCGGCCGGTCGTGGCGGTTGATGTAGGCGATCGCCCCGGCGATGTCGCGGTAGGTCTTCACCGGCAGCAACGGGCCGAAAATCTCCTCGCGCATGATCGCGCGCTCGTCGCCCGGATCGACGAACAGCCGGGGCATCAGCTTGTGCTGCCCGGCGGGCTGCGCGGCGAAGGACTCGTTGCCCGGGTTGATCTCGACGCAGCGCACGCCGGCGCCGAGCGCGTCGTCGATCAGCCGCGTCAGGCGCTCGAAGTGGCGGCGGTTCACGATCGAGGTGTAGTCCGGGTTCGCGAGCAGCGTGGGGTAGAGCTTCGCGGCGGCCGCCTGCAAGGCGCCGATCACCTCGTCGAGGCGCTGCTCGGGCACCAGCAGGTAGTCCGGCGCGATACAGATCTGCCCGGCGTTCGAGAGCTTGAAGTCCATGATTTTCAGGGCGGCAGCGGTTACGTCCGCGCCCTCGCCGAACAGCACCGGCGACTTGCCGCCGAGTTCGAGCGTGACCGGCACCAGGTGCTTCGCGGCGGCCGCCATCACGTGGCGCGCGATCGATCCGGCGCCGGTGAACACCAGATGATCGAAGGGCAGGCCGGAGAAGGCCGCGCTGACCTCGGCCTCGCCGGTGACGATCGCCACCTCGGTGGCGTCGAAGTAGCGCGGGAAGATCGCCGCGAACTGCTCGGCGACCCGCGGCGTGAACTCCGAGGGCTTGATGATCGCGCGGTTGCCGGCGGCCAGCACGCCGATCAGCGGCCCCATCGCGAGGTAGATCGGGAAGTTCCACGGCACGATGATGCCCACGCAGCCGAGCGGCTGGTAGCGGATGCGCGCATCGGCGCCGAGCAGGCGCATCAGCAACGGCAGGGGGCGCCGTTCGTCCTTCATCCAGCCGGGAATCAACTTGCGGGTGGCACGGATCTCGTTGATCGGCACGGCGATCTCGGTCAGGCGCGCCTGCTCGAGGCAGCGCGAGCCGAAGTCGGCGACCAGCGCCGCGAGCAGCGCGTCCTGGTTCTCGCGCAACAGGGCCTCGAGACGGTCGAGCCGGTCCTGGCGGGTGCTGGCATCCACCGCGCCGGCGGCGATGAAGGCATTCTTCTGGCGCTCGACCAGCGCGAGCATCTGTTCTGGCGTCATCGGCATCCCCGGTTGGTGCGGGTCCGGGCCCGCGGGCGTGCGCAGTCTAGCGCACCCCGCCTTCAGCGCGCACCGGCACGCCCGTGCCCGACCCAGATCAGCCGCTCGACCGCGCTGCCCATCGTGCGCGCCTGCGCCAGCAGGTCTTCGCGCAGCGCCGCGGCGCGGACGAACGAAGTAATGCGTTTCATGCCAGGTCCTCCGTGAGCGGCGCGCGCTGCGCCGCGGGGTGGTGTGCGCGCCAGTCGGCGAGCGCCGCGGTCGCAGCCTCGAGCGTGGGCAGCAGCAGCACGCCGGCCGGCGGCGTGAGCCGCAGCACGCCCTCGCCGCCCGCCCACAGCGCGGTCGCT
>JAJVIG010000057.1 GCA_022072145.1 Pseudomonadales bacterium | reverse complement strand
TGGTACCGTTGGATACGGCTATCGCCTTTTTAAATTCGGGCAAAATCACCTCGGCCAGCGCCATCATTGCATTGCAATGGCTGGCATTGAACCGGGCATCTGTGTGCGCCCGGTGGGTATAAACCAGTCCTTCCTTCCCGCCCGGCTTTTTGTCCGCACCGCTTGAGCGGAATAACCGCCGCTTACCGTCATTCCGGCATCGCCGAACAGCCGGAGCTGCACGGCTACGGTAGCACGCTCAAGCGCCGGAATTATCACATAAAATCCTTTCTAATCCTTGCTTTACACTTCCCGGCAATGTGTTCTACTGATAGCGTATGAACCCATTTTTCCAGGAGGTTGTCATGGCGCTGAAAAGTTTTTCGTTTGACGATAAAGATGATGCCGATCCCTTGGATACGGATGATGATTGCGCGTTAGCCGACGGCATGACGCCTGATAGCCGTATCGTGGAGCTGATTGATGAGTTGGAAGTAAGCTGTGACGAATTTGATAAGAGTGACGATGACGACGAAGATGAAATTATCGCAAGCTTCCGGAAACTGCACTAAGGAAGCCGTCACGTCATAAAATAAACAGCCTGATGCGGATACTTGCAACGATTCTCCGCTCTCGATCATTCGCTTACCCTTAATCAGTCAGTTCGGAACATACGCAATTACGCCCCTGTCTCTTGGCGCGATAAAGCTGTTGATCAGCCTGGGAAATTAATTCATCCAGCGACACATTCACCACATAGGTATGCGCCACACCGAAGCTGGCGGTAAAGGAAAGCTTTTTATTTTTCTCGCTTGTCAGCTGGATAGCGCTAATTTTGTTCCGTATCCGTTCGGCAATGGCCACAGCGTCGGTTAGCCGGGTTTCCGGCAGAAAAACCAGAAATTCTTCACCGCCCCAGCGCGCCAGGATATCCCCGCTGCGCGCTTCTTTCTGTAAGGTTGCCGCGAGTTGCACCAGAACACGATCCCCCAGCGCATGACCGTAAGTGTCATTGAGCATCTTGAAATTATCGATGTCCAGCATAATGACCGAGGTGCTGCTCCTGTTGCGCAGCCCCATGGCCCAGATCGGTTGGACGAATTTATAAAAAGACCGCCGGTTGTTCAGATTGGTCAGCGAATCGATGCCGGCCATTTTTTCCGCCAATAATTTCTCGCTTTGGTTGATGTTAAAACGTTCCGCTAACGCCAATGCCAGCAAAATCGCATCCATCATCATGCCGATATCGGTTGCCCGGTACGTCATTTCGTTAAATGGGATCAATCCCCAGACGGCATTCGCGGTAATAACCCCGCCGCATATGGTAAAAATCGATGCCAGCAAGAAATACTTGGCGAACTGGTTACCGGATTTCAGTGAAATGACTCCCAATCCGATCGAAGAAATATAAAAGAAAAAAATAAAAACCAAAGAAATCAGCAGCGATGCGACAAACTCGCCGCTCAACATCGCCAGCAGCATCAGCGCGCAAAATACGGCCGAACTCACCATGATGAAGCGGTAAACGCGGGGCCACGCAGTCTTGATATTCAGGAATTGCAATGCAAAGGCAAAGCCGCTTACTGTGCAGGCCATGATCAACACCGGATTGGCCCATTTTTGCCAATACGGCGATTCAGGCCACAACCATTGATAACCATGACCGGTGTAAGCAGCGTTCAGCAGCAAAAATAACAACAGATAAATCGAATAAAACAGATAAGGCGTGGTATGCAATCCGATATACAGCATCACATTGTAAGCGACCAAAGCCAGGATGACGCCGTACATGAAGCCGTAGCTATACGCTTGCAATTGATTTCTATCAGCCAGCTTCTCATCGCTGATGAAATAAACCGGTAAAACCATGTCATCGTCGGATTCCACCCGGATCAGCACCGTAATCTCGCCGACGCTAAAATCATAAGCGGCGGCAAAAAACCGGTGATCAAGCGGCCGCTGGGAAAATATCAAACTATCCCCGGTATGATAGCTGTCGATCAGCTCACTTTGCCGCAGAAAATAAATATCGATTTTGTCCAGCCAGGCGGTTTCCAGCAAAAGATTCCGGCGCACCGCTTTATGTCCAGCATTCCTGACTTTAAATGCCAGCCATACCGGTTTTGCGCCGATGCCGAAGTTAAGAACGGAATTGCCGGAAGGTGTATATTGACCGTTTCGATACGCGAGCAAAGCATCCTGCATGGACAAACCGGCATCGTCAGGCTGATAAACTTGGATATAGCGGCCAACCGGTTCTTTGTATTCCACCGCGACATCGATATCCGCGTGCGCCCCCCAGCTCCAGAAGGTTGACAGGAGCACGACGATCAGAAATGTGACTATGTTCTTCATACATGCCCGTTATGGATACCAGGGATAGAAAAAGAGGTAACAAGCGGATTCAAACACGAAAAAATTCAATCATGCCTGACAAATCATAATCGCGGATTATACCGTTTCTCCGCCGCACGAAAAAAATTCGTCGCAGCAATCCATTTTTTCCTGCAAATCACGCAAGCCAACGGAAATTTCTAGTAAAGCATGGGTATTTATCTTTGCAGTAACAAAAAAATGTTATCTTCGCATTTTGCCCGACTATCGATAATTCATCATGATTAATCCGACATCCATTGAACTGATCGCCGCCACGTTATTCGCACTGGCAGTGATTCACACCTTCTCGACCAAATTCTTTGAACATCTGGCGCACAGCCAGCCTCGCCACGCCGGTATCTGGCATTTATTGGGCGAAGTGGAAGTGGTATTCGGCTTCTGGGCGATGGTTTTGATCTTGTTTATCTTTGCCGCAAGCGGCAAGCAGACTGCGATTACTTATCTCGAATCACGCGATTTCACCGAACCGATGTTTGTATTTGTCATCATGGTGATTGCCGGCACGCGCCCGATTCTGGATTTTACCGCCGCAACCGTCCGGCACACAGCGGCCGTTTTACCCGTTCATACGGGGACGGCGATGTACTTCTTATTGCTGGCTTTCGTCCCCTTGCTCGGCTCATTCATCACCGAGCCCGCCGCCATGACGCTCGCCGCTCTGATGCTGCGCGACACCTTGTTCAGCAAGGAAATATCCACTCGCCTGAAATATGCCACGATCGGCGTTTTGTTTGTCAACGTTTCGATCGGCGGTACGCTAACACCGTTTGCCGCGCCGCCGGTATTGATGGTAGCCGCAAAATGGAATTGGGATATCGCATTCATGATGGCTACTTTCGGTTGGAAAGCTGCATTAGCGGTAACTGTCAATGCGTTAGCCGTCACTTGGATATTCCGGCATGAATTGGGGCATGTCGGCCAGAAAGAAGGTGCAGCAGCAAAAACACCCCTAGCGGTCGTCTTGATTCATCTGGCATTTCTAGCGCTCGTAGTATTATTCGCTCATCATCCGGTGGCGTTCATGGGGATTTTTCTCTTCTTCCTGGGATTTACCACGGCTTATCACCAATACCAAAGCCCGCTGATTCTACGCGAAGCGTTACTAGTTGCTTTCTTCCTGGCGGGATTGGTGGTACTTGGCGGGCAACAGCAGTGGTGGCTGCAGCCGCTTCTCATGGATATGGACGATACTGCGGTATACTTCGGCGCGACGGCATTGACGGCCATTACCGACAACGCCGCGCTCACTTATTTGGGATCACTGGTTGAAGGATTGAGCGAGGAATTTAAAATCGCTTTGGTCGCCGGCGCGGTAACTGGCGGCGGGCTGACCGTCATCGCCAATGCACCGAATCCTGCCGGTTTTGCGATTCTCAAAAGCAAATTCGATGAACAGTCGATTCATCCACTGGGGTTGCTGGTTGCCGCATTGCTCCCTACGTTGACGGCTGCGCTGGCGTTTCGCCTGTTGTAGCCGCTGTGCCGCCATGCCGGTCATCAGACGTAACGGCGCTTGCGACCGTCGCTGGCGGATTCGGCACTGACGGCGGCGCATCATCCTTATGATCGTCAAACCAGCGATACATCATGGGAACAACAACCTTGGTCATTACCGTCGCGGTAATCAGCCCGCAAATCACCACGATGGCCAGTGGTCTCTGCACCTCAGAACCAAGACCAGTCGATATCAGGAACGGCGCCAAGCCGAGTATCGTCGCCGCAGCTGTAATCAAAACCGGGCGAAAACGCGCTTCACAGCTTGTTTTCACCGCTTCTTGCACAGTCAATCCTTGTTCGCGCAGTTCTTTGATGAAAGAAACCAGCACCACGCCGTTTAAGATCGCGACACCCCAAACCGCGATGAACCCTACCGATGCCGGCACCGACAAATATTCACCGGTAATAAACAGACCGATAACGCCGCCGACGGAGGCAAACGGCAATGCCGTGAAAATAAGCAACGCAAGTTTTACCGAGTTAAACAGCATGAACAGCAGGAAGAAAATTGCCGCGAAGGTAATCGGCACAATCACAGCCAGTGTAGCCATCGCACGCTCCATATTTTCGAATTGCCCGCCCCAGGAAAAGTAATAGCCCGGCGGCAGATTCACTTCCTTGGCAACCCGTTGTTGAAGTTCTGCGACAAAACTGCCAATGTCGCGATCATGCACATTGGCCCCCACAACCACCCGGCGTTTGGCAAATTCACGCGAAATCACCGCGGGGCCGTCGATAACCTTAATATCCGCCACAGCACTGAGCGGAATCAGCATTCCACCTTTCCCCATGCCGCTTGCGGCAGCAACGTTGGCCGGCCTAAGCAATAGATCCTTGATCGACTCGACATCATGGCGGTATTTTTCCGGAAACCGCAGCAACAGCGTGAAGCGGCGCTCGCCCTCGAAAATCTGCGTAACGGCTTTACCTCCGATGGCGGTCTCGATCAGCTCGTTGACATCGGAAACATTAATCCCATGGCGGGCGATCGCATGGCGGTCGATATTGATGGTCAGTTCATGCTGGCCGGATAACCGCTCAATTCGAAGATCCCGGGCGCCGCGCGTAGATTTGACAATCCTTGCCACCTGTTCGGACAGCTTACGCAGTTCTTCCAGATCATCACCGAAAATCTTGACAGCCACCTGTGAGCGCACCCCGGTCACCATCTCATCCACCCGCGCCGCGATCGGCTGGGAAATGACGATGTTGACACCGGGCAGATCAGCCAAGGCTTTGCGTATGTCTTCTTCAATTTCCGCCTGAGTGCGGCCCGAACCCTTCAAATCCAAATCGGCGATCGGATCGGATTCATTCTGCGATTGCGGATCGGCCGGAGACTCACCGCGCCCGACTTTGGATACCACTGACCTGACACCGGGAATAGCCGCTATCCTCTGCATCGCTTCGACTTCCAGTTTAATGGCCTCCTCCAACGAAATGGAAGGCGCCCGTATGATTACCGGTGTCACAGAGCCTTCCTTCATTATCGGAATAAAGGATTTGCCCAACAACGGATACAAACCGATTGCCAGCAAGAGGGAACCCACGGACACCAGCGCCGTGCCTTTCGGATTCCTTAGCGCCAAATAGAGTAAGCGTAAGTACAGCGACTTTAGAACGGCAACAATTTTAGTATCTTTTTCGCTACCGCCTTTTAGCGCATAGTCACAGAGTACAGGAGACAACACCACCGAAATCACCAGCGCAACCAGCAGCGCGATGGAAATCGTGATTGCCAACGGACTGAACATCTTGCCTTCCATGCCTTCCAGCGTCATCAGCGGCAAGAATACCAGCACAATGATGATGATGCCGTATATGACCGGCGCGCCGACTTCGGCGGCCGCCTTGGCAATCGTGACAATTTTAGGTTCGCCGGGCGGTGCATGACTCAATCGAAGAAAGATATTTTCCACTACCACGACTGTCGGATCGACCATCAAACCGATCGCGATCGTCAATCCCCCCAATGACATCAAATTAGCGGGAATGCCGAAGTAGTTCATGATCATGAATGTGATCAGCGGTGTAATGATCAATGTCGCACACACAACCAGACTGACGCGCAAGTGCCCAAGACAGATGAACATCACCAGAATGACGAAAATCAGCGCTTCGATAAGAACCTTGTAGACCGAATCCAACGCAGCATCGACCATGACCGAACGGTCATAGAAAGGTACGATTTGCAAACCATCCGGCAACAATCCGCTTTCGTTGATCTCGGTTACTTTTTCTTTGACCCGGCTGACAATTTCTTTGGCATTCCCGCCACGCAACATCATTACGATAGCAGCAACCGATTCGGTTTCCCCGTTTTTGATACTGGCGCCTTGCCGGACTTCGCCGCCCAAGGTTACTTCGGCAACATCGCGCACATAAACCGGCACGCCATCCATTTCCCGCAGTACGATATTGCGGATATCGTCCAGCGTGGAAATCAAGCCGACGCCACGGATCAGGTACTGTTCATAGCGCAATGCCAGGATATTCCCGCTGGAATTGGCATTATTGCTGGCCAGCGCGCGATCGACTTCGGTTAAAGTCAAATCGTAATGCCGCAGTTTGTTGGGATCGACGTACACTTGATATTCTTTGACGTATCCACCAATGGAATTGATTTCCGCTACACCGCGGATCGAGCGCAACATAGGGCGAATCACCCAATCCTGAATCGTCCGGCGCTCGGTTAATTCTTCTTTCGTCAGCGCCCGCTTACCGTCGTTCGGATGTTCGATGGTGTATTGATAAACTTCGCCGAGACCGGTTGAGACCGGCCCAAGCACCGGCGTGATACCAGGAATCAAGCGGGGAGAAACGTCGATAATGCGCTCCATTACCAGTTGGCGCGCAAAATACACATCGGTTTTATCGGTAAAAACCAGTGTGATCAGCGACAGCCCGCTCTTGTTCATCGAACGCATTTCAACCAATCCAGGCAGACCGGTCATGGCAATTTCCACCGGCACCGTGACCAGCCGCTCCATTTCCTCAGGACTGCGGCCTATGGCCACCGTAGCGACTTGCACTTGAATATTGGTGACATCGGGAAAAGCGTCAACGGATAAATGCTTGGCGGCATAAATACCCGCACCGCATAACGCGAGCGCGATCACCACGACGATTAGCCGCAGTCTGATCATGACATTCACAATTTTAGCAAGCACGGCTTACTCCAACTCAGCAAGCTTACGCTCACTATCCAGATGAAACGCGCCTTCCATGACAATACGCTGGTCAACGGTCAACCCGCTCAATACAGGCCGGAAATCGGCCACTTCGGGACCCAATTCGACCGGCACGCGCTGAAAGCGCCTTTCTCCGGCGACAACAAAAACATAATCCTGATTCAACTCACGTACCACGGCCGCTTCAGGAACGACCAGCGACTTATGCTGCGGATCAGTAATATGCATGTTGGCCAGCATATCCGGTTTCAGTTTGCGATCCGGATTATCCACCATCACCCGCGTCATCACGGTACGCGTTAAACGATTAACCGTATCGGAAACAAAAATGATGACACCATCACGATCTTTATCGCCTATTGCTGGTACATTGATTTCCACATGTTGGCCAAGCCGGACGTCACTTGCGATTTGCTCCGGCACATCCCCGACAACCCAAACGGACGATAGATCAGCGACCTGAAACAGCGGATCGGAAGGCTGCACGACCTGCCCCACGATCACATTGCGCGCAATGATGTATCCCTCCCGGGTCGCCTTGACATCCAGAAAGGGAAAAATTTTTCCTTTTCTGGAAAGCCCTTTGATTTCCCCTTCATCCATACCGTACAGCCTTAATTGATCGGTCGCCGCACTCAGCTCAGCCTGCGCGATTTCCAGTTCGGATTGCCGCCGCTCCACTTCGGCTAACGGAATCACATCAGCCGCCAATAAATGCTTGGCACGATCGTAGGATTTCTGAGTTACCACAACTCTTGACGAAGCACGTAAAAAGGCCAGTTGCGACTGCGTCAATTCCGGGCTGGTAATACGCGCCAGCCGGTCGCCCGGCTTAACGTAATCGCCTAATATCACAAACATATTGATGATACGCCCGGTAACATAAGAACCTATTTGCGCGGTTCGTTCTTCATCCACTTGAACGCGGCTGGGAACCAATATTTTGTCCGCAAGATCAACAAGCACCGGTTGCCCGATCGTTAACCGCCCCGCCAATTCAGGCCGCACAGTGATGCTATTAATATCGCGCTCATCCGCGGATTGCTGTTTGGCAACATCTTCCTTGGATGCATCGCTTGATTCTTCTTTTCCACACCCTGCCAGTCCTAATGTAACAATGACAATAGCACCGATCGTTGATAATCCGATTTTCATTCGACAACTAGCTCCTTGGGATAATGGGCGCGCAGACGATCAATTTCGGCGACAGCCGCTTGCAGATCAAAACGCGCCTGCAGGGAGTCGCCCAAAATTCCTCTGAGTATACGTTGCGTATCCAGAACTTCGATCAGACCACGCTCACCGAAACGGTAAGCCGCTTGCGCAACCTGCACGGCATTTTCCGCTTCCTTGATCAGACCGCCTTCAAACATATCGACCCGGCGTTGAGCAATCTGCAAAGCCTGCCAGGCGGATTCAAACAATTGGCTGATTTCGTAACGGCGGTACTCAAGCGTTTCTCTTATGCGCGCGGAATCATAAATCGCGGTATCGATTTCACCCCGGCGGCGGTAAAAAATCGGGATTCTGACGTTTGCTCCGGCAATATTGGAAGTGAATTGGGCATCCTGATAATTGGTGTACAGCACATTGATCTGCGGCAATACCGATGCTTTCTCCTGCTTAATCCGTTCATTGGCGCGCTCCTGTTCAGCTTGCAAGCGCACCACATCGGGATTTACCGCGGGCACTTCCTGACGCAATGTTTCCAGTGGGGGCAATTGAACCGGATCTTTCAATGAAGCATTGATCTCAAAATCGACCGGCATCGCGCCTGCCGTCAATTGCATCAATGCCAGCTGGGCGCGCTTAACAGTCAATTGCGCTGCCTGTGCGCGATTCAACGCGCTTTGCACTTCAGTTTCCGCTCTGATCAATTCAAAGCGCGCTACCTCTCCGCGCTCGACATTAATTGCAATACGGCGACGGACATCTTCCACAAGCTCGTATATTCCTTGCTCCATTGCAGCCTGCTCCTGGCGCAGCAGTAATTCAAAAGCACGGACGCGCAGTTGCGCCGCCAAATCGGCGCGTACCTGATCATAGCCGGCACGGCTGGCGTCCACCACTGCTTCCGAGGCGTTGATGCGCGCACTGCGCATGAAAGGATTTTCGATAGGCTGGCTAACCGTTACGGAGCGCTGCATGGAAGTAGGCCCAGTAACCGCTAACGAATAACGGTTGCTATCCGGACCCGCAGTTACGGTTACCTCCGGATTGAGAAAAGCCGAAGCCGCCACGACCCCTGCTTTGGCCATCTCTATTTGCGACCGGGCGGCTTGAACGAGCCCGTTCGCCTGCAAACCCAGTCGTTGCAATTCTTCGATCGTAAATTTGGTAGTTTGTTGAGCAGAAACGGATAGTGATGAGAATATGAAGCTTATGCCAAGCAATGAATACCAAAACGGAGAAATCTGCATAACATCCTTTCTATTGTTACTGTGAGATAGTTACCTTCACACATTTTTCACAACTTTTTCACACAAAATTGACTATTAATCATAGCTGAAATTTTTGATTCAGTACGATCAATTAATGAGTGATAATCAAGTCATTATCTCTATTTATAAAAAATATCAATTAATTAAAGACAATTTCTCAGCGGCGACTTAGAATTTAATCAAAAGAATCCTGAATAATTGCTGAACGAAGGGATTGATTCCGATGATTTCCAGACCATTTGATCGCCATTTGTCTCAAATAAAGCTTTTACTATTGGTTTTCGCCCTGTTCGCCACGACTTGGCTTATTACCGGCCTGTCTTGGCGGTTATACGAGCTTCGTGACCATGATCCCGATCGCGGCGCCCACATGAACGGCAGCGGTAAATTTGGCGAACGCTATTCCCGCACGGTTTATCTCGACCAGGGCTGGTCTGCGGCGGATAGCCTGTGGTTTTACAATACAACGCAAGGCTCCAATTTGTTACCGTACGATTTTTTCCTGGTGCTGGAGCAACCCGGCTCGTCCACTCTGTTTCGCACGGACGAGAACATTGATCGCTACGGCTATCTGCCGCAGCGGCAAACGGTCAGCAATCCCGATGGATTGCCTGCCGGGATGGTGCGCGATGAGTATCAAGGCCAAGCGTACATGGGATTCACTTGCGCCGCCTGCCACACTACTCAGATCAACTATCGAGGCAGCGGAATCCGCATCGATGGTGGCCCGGCGCATTCCGATATGGAAACGTTCATGATCGATCTGGCCGCGGCTTTGTATGCCACGCTGGAGGATACGGAAAAACGCGACCGCTTCGTAACCAATGTCTTGCAACGCGGCCATTACCATAATACTGACGATATCCTGGCCGATCTCAAGAAATATGCGCAACGCATCAAGACCTACACCATCATCAACACGCCCCGGGACACCCAGCGCCCGCTGACGCGTTACGGCTACGCACGGCTTGATGCCTTCGGGCGCATTTATAATCGTGTGCTGGAGCACATCATGAGCGCGCAGCAAATGCGCGAGCTGCTTGCCGAATTACTTTCTCCGGATGAGCTGGCGCAAGTCATGATCGGTATCGAATCGGTACTCAGCAGCAGTGACCGCGACCATCTTATCGAGCGAACCCAAACGTACCTGACCGGCAAGCAAAGCATTCAATTGCGCAATAAAATTTACAATCCAGCCGATGCGCCGGTCAGTTATCCGTTTCTCTGGGATGTGCCGCAGCACGATTACATCCAATGGAACGGCCGGGTCGACAATAGCGGATTGGGACCGATGGCGCGCAACGCCGGTCAATTGATCGGCGTCTTCGGCACACTCGACTGGCAAGAAAAAGATGGCTTTACGTTAGCCTCGGTATTGGGCGGTCAGGGATTCGGTTCCAAACATATCGACTTTCAGTCGTCCATCGATATCCGCAATCTGCGCCGGGTGGAGAATCATTTACGCAAATTAAAGTCGCCGCAATGGCCGGGACATATCCTGCCGGAAATCGATAAAACACGAATGACCAGAGGCGCAGAATTATTTTCCCGCTATTGTGCCGTTTGTCACACTCAAATTGACCGTACCGACCCTGACCGCCGCGTCGTTGCCAAAATGATCGCGGTATCGTCGGTAGGTACGGATTCCAAAATGGCCCAAAACGCGATTGCATTTACCGGTTATAGCGGTATCTTGCGCAATCAGTATGTCAGTGTCAGCACAGGCAATATTTTGCTGCAACAACAAGCTCCTGCGGTAGCGCTGCTTACGGCCGCGACCCGTAATGTAGTGACAACGCCTGATCGGGATAAATGGCTGGTACGACGGTGGCTTGAGCGGTCATTTGATTTTGCTTATACCTTTTTCGATAACGAAGTGCAGCCTTCCTTGAAAAACGGCAACTACATGCCGGACACAACAGTTCAACCTTTTGCCTCTGCGATGGCTTATAAAGCCCGTCCGCTGAACGGCATCTGGGCCACCGCGCCGTATTTGCACAACGGCTCGATACCTTCACTGTATGATTTGCTGCTGCCAAAAAGAAAACCGGATGATCCGGCGGAAGGCGAATACCGCCCGGATGAGTTTATGGTCGGATCGCGCGAATTCGATCCGGACAAAGTGGGATTCAAGTCAACGGGCTACGACGGCTTTCTGTTCCGCACCAGCATTTGGGGTAATCACAACAGCGGTCACGAATATGCTTCCGGCCGCACACAGCTACCCGATGGCACACTATTACCGGCACTGACAAAGGAACAACGTTTGGATCTACTTGAATACCTTAAATCTCTATGAGCGAAGTCGAGAGTAATCCCTAGTGCATCAAAGAAAAGCTGTTTTCGATGGATCCCATCAAACGGCAAATGTCAGTTTCCGTTCGGGTAGAGCAATTTTTTTCGCTTTAATAACTTCTTCCAGGCGAACTACTTCCCCTTCCGGTAGTATTTTTAGCTGATTATTGAAAGCAAACTGCATCATGAATTGGTACGCAGCCGGATTGATTTCATGCAGCACTTTTTCCACTCGAACACCGATTTGCCCTTGGTGTATCAAGGGCTGCGCATGATCCGAATAAACCCAGCGTCCGGTACTGTCGTAGCTGGCCAGCGCACCGCACAAACGTTCCGCCCAATCGCTGGGGCGGAACGGACGACCCGCAGGGGTGATGCCTAAAATCAAATAAACTTCCAGTGCGGTTTTCATAAAATTTGAAGTAATCAAGAGAAAACAAAGCTCGCAAACAGCGTAGACGATCGCATAGGCCGGAAAAACCGCATACCAAGACCAATTTTCACCAATCTATTCCTAGAATTTTTCATAAAAAGTGTCTTTCCTTTTGAATCAGCACTTTTATATCGACTCTAATGAATAAAAATAGAGAACTCTTGAAGCATTTGTATAAAATAAGCAGGGAATTAAGCGGCGGAAATTGAATCGGATAACTGCAAAATCGAAGTAAGCGGCGACTCCAATGAAGTGCGTAATGCTGCATGAATCAAACTTAAAATTCAGACGACTATGCAAATCCCACAACCGATAAAACTGGCCATCACCATGAGCCTGACGATCTGGCTCAGCGCTTGCGTCAATCTTCCCTATTATGCGCAAGCTGTCGATGGGCATTTCCAGGTCATCCATCGCGCGCAACCGATCAGCAAAGTGATCGCAAACCCGGATACCGATCCGAAACTGAAACACTCGCTCACCAAGGTAATCCAGCTGCGTGAGTTTGCCAGCCGCGAATTGAAATTGCCGGATAATCTGAGCTATACCAGTTATGCCGATTTGGAACGCCCTTTTGTGGTATGGAACGTTTTTGCAGCACCGGAGCTATCTGTTCAACTGAAAGAATGGTGTTTTGTGCAGGTCGGTTGCGTCAATTACCGCGGCTTCTTTTCACAAGAGAGTGCCGAGCGTTACGCGGCAGAACTAAAGCGTGAAGGTTACGATGTACATATCGGCGGAATCCGTGCCTATTCCACGTTAGGCTGGTTCAACGATCCGGTTTTGAATACGTTTATCGGCTATTCGGAAATGGATCTGGCGCGCCTGATCTTTCATGAATTGGCGCATCAGGTCCTGTACGTATCGGATGACACGGTTTTCAATGAGTCTTTTGCCACCGCAGTCGAGCATGAGGGAATTAAACGCTGGTTTAACAGGACAGACAGTGCGTCGGCGCAAATCGCATTAACCGCGCGGCAGGAAAGAGAAACGCTCTTCACCGGCTTGATATTAAAATATCGCAAGCAACTGCAGGAACTCTTCCAGTCGGATCTTAACGACACCGAAAAACGCGCCGGGAAAGCACGTATTTTCGATCGGTTGCGCAAGGAATTCGCGCTGCTGAAAGCCGAGAACAACGAACTCGGCAGCTACGACCGGTGGTTTGCGCAACCGTTGAACAATGCGCTGCTGGCAACCGTTTCGATTTATACTCAACTGGTACCGGCATTCCAGAGCATACTCAAACAGCACGATCAGGATATGGAGCGATTTTTTGATACGGTTACAAAAATAAGCAAGCTGCCCAAAGATGAACGGAATTTAATCCTGCAAAAAGCTGCCGAAGACAATCCGCAATGGAAAATCGCTGAACAATAACCCTCTTTCTATTTACGCACGCATCATTCAAGCACTATGTCATCCGCAGAACAACAAACTGTAGCCCGGCCCGAACCGGTATCTTTCCTGGAAGCATTTCGCTATTGGCTGAAACTGGGCTTTATCAGCTTCGGCGGACCGGCGGGGCAGATCAGCCTGATGCATCAGGAGTTGGTCGAAAGACGGCGCTGGATCTCCGAGCAGCGTTTTTTGCATGCACTGAATTACACCATGGTGCTGCCCGGCCCGGAAGCCCAGCAACTGGCCACCTACATCGGCTGGTTGATGCACGGCACCTGGGGCGGCATTGTGGCCGGCGCGCTGTTCGTGCTGCCGTCGCTCATTATCCTGATGGTCCTGACGTGGATCTACCTGGTTTATAGCGAAATTCCCGCCGTCGCGGGTATTTTGTACGGCATCAAGCCCGCGGTCACGGCGATTGTCCTTTTCGCGGCTTACCGCATCGGTTCCCGGGCGTTGAAAAACAATCTGCTGCGCGCAATTTCGGTCGCCGCATTCGTTGCCATCTTTGCATTCAATCTACCCTTTCCCTATATCGTATTGATCGCGGGCTTGATCGGATACATCGGATCGCACTATGCGCCGGACAAATTCAGAGCGGGCGGACATCACGGACAATCGAAAAACACCTATGGCCCGGCTTTGATCGATGACCATACCCCCGTTCTAGAACACACCCGGTTCCGCTGGAGCCGGTTCCTGCTATTGCTGGCGGCCGGACTGCTGATCTGGGGCGGCGTCATGGCGCTGCTCGCCATGCAATACGGCTGGGAAGGCACGTTGACGCAAATGGGCTGGTTCTTTACCAAAGCCGCGCTGATGACGTTTGGTGGCGCTTATGCGGTGTTACCTTATGTTTATCAGGGCGGCGTCGAGCATTACGCGTGGCTGAACCCGGCGCAAATGATCGACGGATTGGCCCTGGGCGAGACGACACCGGGTCCGCTGATCATGATCGTCGCGTTTGTCGGTTTTGTCGGCGGCTGGAGCAAGGCGCTTTTCGGATCCGATCTGCTGATGCTGGCAGGCATTTGCGGTGCATCGGTTGCAACGCTGTTTACTTTTTTGCCTTCGTTTGTGTTTATTCTGCTCGGCGGCCCCGCGGTGGAAGCAACCCGCCACGACCTCAAATTTACCGCGCCGTTGACCGGCATCACCGCGGCGGTGGTCGGCGTGATCGCCAATTTAGCGGTATTCTTTGCTTACCATGTGTTGTGGCCGAATGGGTTCGATGCGGCATTCGAATGGTTCTCCGCGCTGATTGGTATTGCAGCATTTATCGCATTGTTCCAGTATAAAGTTGGAATTGTCACGGTCATCAGTGCTTGCGCTGTTGCCGGATTAAGTTATTCGTTGCTGCTGAATTAAACTTTGATGCCGCCCCGCGAACGGCGGCGGTTTTATCGTCATCCCGATCGAACATTCTCTTCACAGGCTTCAACAATGACCGAACCCACCATCCGCTGTCCACATTGCACCTCCGAAATCAAATTGACCGAGTCGCTCGCCGCGCCCCTGATTCAAGCTACGCGGCAGGAATTCGAGGCGAAATTGGCACAAAAAGAAGTGGATATGTCCAGCCGTGAAGCTGCACTCAAAGCACAGCAAAAATCTCTGCAAGAAGCGCAAAAAACACTGGATGAGCAAGTTGCCAGCAAACTTAAAACGGAACGCACAGCGATTGCCGCCGAAGAAGCCAAAAAAGCCAGATTGGCACTAGCCTCCGATTTGGAAGCAAAATCCAAGGAACTGCTGGAATTGCAGGAAGTCCTCCGGCAGCGCAATAGCAAACTGGAAGAAGCGCAAAAAGTGCAAGCCGATTTGCTGCGCAAACAGCGCGAATTAGACGATGCCAAGCGCGAATTGGATTTGACTGTCGAGAAACGTGTGCAGGAATCGATCACGCTGGTGCGGCAAAAAGCCAAACAAGAAGCCGAGGACAGCCTCAAACTCAAGGTCAGTGAAAAAGAAGAGCAGATTGCTTCGATGCAGCGCCAGATCGACGAATTAAAACGCAAAGCCGATCAAGGCTCGCAACAGCTCCAGGGCGAAGTTCTGGAGCTTGAATTGGAGACCGCTCTGCGGCTCAAATTCCCGCTGGACAGTATTGAACCCGTCGCCAAAGGCGAGTTTGGCGGCGATGTGTTGCAACGAGTCATGGGACCGTCAGGGCAATGGTGCGGCGCAATCTTGTGGGAATCGAAAAGAACCAAGAACTGGAGCGATGCTTGGTTGGCCAAACTGCGCAACGATCAACGCGCCGCCAAAGCGGAAATTGCGGTGCTGGTATCCAGCACGATGCCGAAGGAGATCGAAACGTTCGGACAAATCGAGGGAGTCTGGATCACCGAACCGCGCCTGGCGCTGCCGCTCGTCATCGCGTTGCGCCAATCGTTGATAGAAATCGCTAATACCCGGCAATTCCAGGAAGGCCAGGAAACAAAAATGGAACTGGTCTACCGCTATTTAACCGGGCCGA
>JAJVIG010000052.1 GCA_022072145.1 Pseudomonadales bacterium | reverse complement strand
CATCGTCGCCATCATGCGCAAGATGCTCACCGCCGCCTGGGCAATGATCAGGAACCCTCAGCCCTACGACGGAGCCAAGCTCTATGCAACCATAGAAAACGCTTGACTCCGAACGGAGTGTCTACGCGAAGATGTCCGGGCAACGCCCGGACCCGGGCGCCGATGACCGGTCGTTCTTCCGTCCGAGTCAAGTCGTGGTGCGCCCACGTACAAGACATGCGCGGACAACCGGGCTAAGGTAGTCCGCGATAACCGATTACAAGAGGGTTGCCATGTACCCCGCACCGTTTGCCTACCACCGTCCGGCCTCCCTGGACGAAGCCCTGAGCCTGCTGGCGGCCCACGCCGGCGCCGCCACGGTGCTCGCCGGGGGCCAGAGCCTGATCCCGATGATGAAGCTGCGCGTCGGCGAGTTCCATCGCATCGTCGACATCGGCCGCCTGCACGGGCTGTCGTATATCGAGCGTCGCGGCGACACCGTGCATATCGGCGCGCTGACCCGCCACGCGCAGATCGCGGCCTCGCCGCTGGCGCGCGAGTTCGCGCTCCTCGGCGACGTCGCCGGCGGCATCGCCGACCGCCAGGTGCGCACCATGGGCACCATCGGCGGCGGACTCGCGATGGCCGACGCCAACGCCTGCTGGCCCTGCGGTCTGCGTACGGCCGGTGCGCGCGCAGTCTGCACCAGCCCGCGCGGCGTACGCACGATCGGCGTCGACGAGCTGATCGTCGATTCCTACACGACCTGCCTCGCCAGCGACGAGCTGATCACCGAGGTGCAGGTGCCGCTGCCCGGCGCCGGCACCGGCGCCGCGTACATCGCCTGCAAACGCTCGGCGCCCGCCTATCCGACCGTGGCCGCCGGGGTGCTGATCGCGCTCGAGGGCGGTGTGTGCCTGCGCGCGCGCATCGTGCTCGGCGGCGCCGGTTCGACCACGGTGGTCTCGGCGGAGGCCGAGGCCGCGTTGCGCGGCAGCGCGGTCGGGCCCGAACAACTCGCGAAGGCAGCCGAGCTCGTGGTCGGCGCCGCGTCGCCGCCGGCAGACGCGCGCGGCTCGGAGAGCTTCAAGCGCGCGATGCTGCGCTCGCTGGTCGTCGAGGCCGGACAGCGCGCGCTGGCGCGCGCACGGGGAGAGCAAACGACGGGAGGACATCGCTATGCCTGAGACGATACAACCGGTTTTCGTGGAAGTGGTCGTCAACGGCTACACCTACCAGCGCGAGGTAGAACCCAGGCTGCTGCTGGTCGAGTTGCTGCGCGAGGAACTGGGGCTGACCGGCACGCACGTCGGTTGCGACACCAGCTACTGCGGCGCCTGCACGGTGCTGCTGGACGGGCGTCCGGTGAAGTCGTGCACGGTGCTGGCGGTGCAGGCCGACGGCAGCGCGATCGAGACCGTCGAGGGGCTCGAGCGCGACGGCGAGCTGCATCCGCTGCAGGCCGCCTTCTCCGAGCACCATGCGCTGCAGTGCGGTTACTGCACGCCGGGCATGCTGATGGCGTGCAAATCGCTGCTCGACGAGAACCCGGCGCCTGGACGCGAGGCGATCCGCAAGGGAATTGCCGGCAACGTGTGCCGCTGCACCGGTTACCAGAACATCCTCGCGGCGGTCGAGGACGCTGCGACGAAGCTGCGGGGGGCATGAGCCATGGACATGTCGTTCAAAGGCGATTTCGAAGTCGGCATGCCGCGCGCGCAGACCTTCGCGCTGCTGGCGGACCCGCAGAAGTTCGTGCCGGTGCTGCCCACCTTCCACAGCATGCAGATGAAGGAGGGTGACGCCAGCACGGCCGTGGTCCGCGTCAAGGTGGGCATCGGCAAGGTGCACGGCATCGCGACCACGGAGATGAGCCTGACCGAACGCGAGGCACCGGTGCGCGCCCGCTACGTCGGCAAGGGCAGCGTGATGGGCAGCGCCTACAACATGATCGTCGGCTTCACGCTCGACGATGCGGCGGGCGGCGGCACGCGCGTGAACTGGGAGGGAACCACCCAGATCCACGGCAAGATCCTGTCGATCGCCGGCGGCGGCATGCGCGGCTATGCCGAGAAGGAGATCCGCAAGGTCATCGACAGCCTGCAGGGCGCGCTGGTCAGCGTGGAGCATTTCGAATCGGTGGTGGCCCGCGCGCAGGCACAGGGCCAGGCCGCTCCGGCAGGCAGCGCGGGGCTGCTGGCTTCGCTCATCGCCTGGCTGCGCGGGCTGTTCGGCGGCGGCACCCCCGCGGCTGGCGCCAGCGAGCCTGCGACCGTGGCGCACGCACCGGCCGAACAAGCGGCGCCGCGCCGTGTGCCGGCGCCCGATCCGGTGCGCCCGCTGCGCGAGATCCGCGCCAGCATCGAGGTCGACGGCAACGGCAACGGACGCTGGGTGGGACAACACCTGCGGCGCAAGGAGGATCTGCGGCTGGTGCGCGGCGTCGGGCTGTTCCTCGACGATCACCAGGCGTCCGGCATGCTGTACATGGGCTTCGCGCGCTCGCCGTACGCGCACGCGCGGATCCGGCGCATCGACGTCGACGCGGCGAAGGCGCTGCCCGGCGTGCGCTGCGTGCTGACCGGCGCCGAGGTGGCGGCGCAGACCACGCCGTTCATGCAGATCGGCGCGCCTCCCGGCTCCCTGGTCGAGGACTACGGGATCGCCACCGACACCGTGCGCTACCCCGGCGAACCGGTGGTGCTGGTCGTGGCCGAGTCGCCGCGGCTGGTCGAGGACGCGGTCGAACTGGTCGAGGTCGAGTACGAGGTGCTGCCTGCCGTCACGGTGTCGGAGCAGGCGCTGCGCAACGATCCGATCCTGCATCCGGCGGTCGGTGGCAACGTGATCTTCCAGGGCACCTGGGACCACGGCGATGTCGAGACGGCGTTCCGCGAGGCGGCGCACGTGGTGCGCATCTCGCGGCTGCATTTCCACCGCTTCTCGAGCACCCCGCTCGAGACGGCCGGCGCGGTGGCGACCTGGTCGCCGCGCGGCGACATCGACCTGGTGTCCAACATCGGCCTGCCGGGGGTCGCGGCGCAGATGCTGGCCGCGTACCTGAATGTGAGCACCGAGCAGCTCAGGCTGCGCAGCCACGACGTGGGCGGCAATTTCGGCACCAAGACGGTGATCCACACCTTCATGGGGCTGGCGGCGCTGGCCTCGCGCGCCACCGGTGGTGCAACCGTGAAGTGGGTCGAGTCGCGCAGCGACAATCTGGCCTCCTTCCATGGCGGCGAGCGTACCTTCCTCGACACCGAGGTCGCACTCGACGCCGACGGCGTGATCACCGGACTGCGTTCGCGCCACCTGGACGACTGCGGTGCCTACACGCGCTACGAGCCGCTCGGCTGCGCGATCTGGGCGCAGGTCTACGCGGCGACCTACCGCTTGCGCAACATGCACATCGAGTTCACGCAGGTGGTCTCGAACAAGGCGCCGTGCACACCGAACCGCGGTTATTCGCGCCTGCAGCAGCTGTGGTTCATGGAGCGCGTGATCGACATCTGCGCGCACGAGCTCGGCATACCGGCCGACCAGATGCGCCTGCGCAACTACATCCGTCCCGAGGAGTTCCCGTACACCACGCCGAACGGCGGCGTCTACGACTCGGGCGATTATCCGCGCATGCTCGAGGAGGCCAAGAAGCTGATCGGCTACGACGCGTGGCGCGAACGGCAGGCCGCCTTGCGTGCCGAGGGACGGCTGATCGGCATCGGCATCGGCACCACGCTGGATTCGGGAACCAACAACTTCGGCCAGGTGCTGCTCGTGAACCCGGACTCGGTGTTCTCGGGCAACAACGAGGGCGCCCGTGTGCGCATCGGGCTCGACGGCTCGGTGATCGTGACGCTGGGCTCGGTCCCGCAGGGACAGGGGCACGAGACGACGGCGGCGCAGGTCGTCGCCGACGTGCTGAAGATCGGCCCCGACCTGATCACCGTGCGCAGCGGCTTCGATACCGCCTGGAACAGTTACGGTGGCCTGTCCGGAACGATCGCCAGTCAGTTCGTGGTGACCGGATTGTCTGCGGTGCACGGGGCGGCCGAACGGCTCAAGGCACAGATCAGCCGCCTGGCGGCGGGCGTGCTGGAGGCCGGCGAGGAGCAGCTCGAGTTCGGCATGGGCGAAATGGGGCCGCAGGTCAGCGTCCGCGGCGAACCGGCGCGGGCAGTGAACTACTGGCGGCTGTCGAACCTCGCCAACTGCAACACCGCGGCGGTTCCCGAGCATCTGCGCGACATCGACCTGAACGTGCTGTACATCTACAAGCCGCCGTTCTCGTTGCCCGACGTAGGGAAGAAATTCGGCAACCAGACGCTGACCTACGCGGCGCAGCTGCACATCGCGGTCGTCGAGGTGGATCCGGTGACCTGGCAGCCACGCATCCTCGATTACGCGGTGATGGACGATTGCGGCGTGGCGATCAACCCGAAGATCGTCGAGGGCCAGGTGCACGGCGCTACCTGCCACGGCATCGGCGCCGCGATGCAGGAGGCCTTCCAGTTCGACTCCGAAGGCAACCTGATCACGGCGACGTTCACCGACTACGCGCCGATGACCTCGATGAACATGCCCGACCTGAAGTGCGGTTCGATCGAAACGCCGTCGCCGTTCAGCTACAACGGCGCCAAGGGCTGCGGCGAGGGCGGTGGCGCACCGCTGCACGCATTGTGCGCCGCGGTGCAGGACGCGGTGCATGCGCGCGGCGTGATCGTGACCGAGTCGCATTGCTCGGCCTCGGTGCTGATGGCCACCGGCGAGAGGCCGAACCGCGAGCGGGTGGTGTCGGTCGCCTCACGCTGATCCACCCGCCTCGAACGCGCGACGGCGGGCCCGGCGACGGGTCCGCCGTCGTCGTTTCGGGGTGCAGCCCGGTTCCTGCAGGGTCCGCCGCGCATCCGCTTGCGCCCCCGGGCTAGCGTTGCGCACGCGAGATAGCGTCGCGTCGCGGGGGACTCTAGGGTTGGACTGCCGGCGATGACGACACCCGTGCGGGTGCGTGTCGCACCGGAGCAGACCAACCGGAGGGGAAGTCACACCTTCCACGAGCAGGAACCCCACCATGTCAACGCATCCCGTATCGCCCCTGTGGATCGGCGGCCAGCACGTGGCACCGGCCTCGGGACGCTCGTTCGACGACCTCAACCCGCACGACGACTCGCTGTATTCGCGGGTCGCCGATGCCAGCGCCGCGGAAATGGATCAGGCGGTGCGCGTCGCCGACGAAGCCTTCCACGCCAACCAACATTGGCTGGCGGCGGATCGCGAGCGCTGGCTGTGCCGCGCGGCCGAGCTGGTCGAGCGCGACCGCCAGGACTACATCGACATCCTGATCGACGAGGTCGGCTCGCCGCTGTTCAAGGCGCAGTTCGAGGTCGGCTACTGCATCGCGGGGCTGCGCGCCGCCGCCGGGGTGCCGCGCATGCTGCGCGGCGAGGTGATCCCCTCCGACATGCCGGGTACCTTCAGCATGGCGGTGCGCGAACCGGTGGGTGTGATCGCCGGCATCTCGCCGTTCAACGTGCCGTTGCTGAAGGTGACCAAGCAGGGCGCGATGCCTATCGCCACCGGCAACGCGACGGTACACCTGTCCTCGGAATTCGCGCCACAGGTGGCGCTGCGCTTCGCGCGCACGCTCGACGAGGCCGGCGTGCCCGCCGGGTTGTTCAACGTGGTGACCGGCAACCCGTTCGAGATCGGTGACGTGCTGACCACGCACCCGCTGGTGCAGGGCATCAGCTTCTGCGGCTCGCCGCGCATCGGCCGGCACGTGGCGCAGCTCGCCGCGCGCGACCTCAAGCCGGTCACGCTCGAGCTCGGCGGCAAGAGTCCGCTGGTGGTGCTCGCCGACGCCGACCTCGACGCCGCGGTGCAGGCGGCGCACGCGAGCATCTTCTTCTTCCAGGGTCAGGCCTGCATGGGCGCCAGCCGGATCTACGTCCAGCGTTCGGTGGCGGAACGGTTCACGCAGAAGTTCGTCGATGCCGCGCTGGGCGCGGGCATGGGGGATCTGCGCGATCCCGCGACGGTGATCGGCCCGATCATCAGCCCGCGCCAGCGCGAACGCGTGCGCCGGCACATCGAGGACGCGCGTGCCAAGGGGGCGGAGGTGCTCACCGGCGGTGACTGGGTCGGCAACCGCTGCCGGCCGACGATCCTGCGCGGGGTTGCCGAGGGCATGGAAGTCTGCCGCGAGGAAACCTTCGGGCCGGTGACCTCGCTGTACGTGTTCGACGAGATCGACGAGGCGATGCGGCGCGCGAACGACACCGAGTACGGTCTGAGCTTCTCGATCTTCACGCGTGACGTGGAGCGTGCGCTGCAACTCGCGCGCGCCGCCCGCTCGGGGATGGTGCACATCAACCGGGCGACCATCCAGGACGAACCGCACGTGCCCTTCGGCGGGCGCGGCAACAGCGGCTTCGGCCGCGAGGGGACGCTCTACGACCTGGATATCCTGACCCAGTGGAAATGGATCACGATCGCGGCGTCGTGATGCGTGCGGCGGCGCCGGTGCGCGCCTGCCTCCAGGTCTGTTGCGGCGACTCGCCGAAGCGCAGGCGGTAATGGGCGGCGAACTTGCTGAGGTGCGTGAAGCCGCAGGCGTACGCGATCGCGGTCACGCTGGCGTCGCTGCCGCTGGCGAGCAGCAGTTCGCGTGCGCGCTCCAGGCGTCGCAGGCGCAGCCACGCGCTCGGGGTGGTGTGGCGGAACTGGCGGAATGCCTGCTGGAGGCTGCGCGGGCTGCAGCCCGCCGCGCGCGCCAGCTCGGGCATGCCCAGTGCCTCGCCGAGCCGCTCGCGCATGTATTCCTCGGCGCGTCGCACCACGGCCGGCGCGGGACTGCGGCGGTCGGCCTCGAGCAGGTGGCTGTAGTTGTGGCGGAACTCCGTGACCAGCAGTCCCGCCAGCGTGCGCTCGAGGTGCGGTGCCACCGCCGGCGTGGTGCAGCGCGAGGCGTCGCGCGACAGTTCGCCGCAGATGCAGTCGACGAAGCGGGCGAAGCCGCTCGGGTGCCGTTGCAGATCGTAGGCGCAGGGAGCGAAGGCGAGGTCCCCGCGCAGATCGCAATCGCCGGATTCCAGCAGGGCGCGCGCGAGCGTTGCGCTGTCGAGGCGCACCGTGAGTTGTTCGAAATCCGCCGACAGACCGATCTTCAGGTGTCGTGCGGCGTTGAGGATGCAGAAACTGCCGGCCGGCGCCTCGAAGCGACCGTCTCCCTGGTCGATGGTCGCACAACCGCTCAGCGTGAACATCGCGAGTACCACCGGCTCGAACGGCGGCGCATCGACCTGCGCGGCGCGCCCGTAGCGCACCTGGTGGATCGAGGCCCCACCGAGGTGCAGCGAGCGGTGCGAGAAGTCCGCGCGCTCGCCGCCGCTCACCGTGCTGCGGTTCGGCCGGAACGCACTCGACATGTGACGGCTGATCTCCTCCGGATCCACGGTGCGGAATTGCGGCGGGATCCGTTGCAGCGCGTCGGGGTTCGTCATCGTCATGGCGGGCGCTTCGCGCGGGCTAACGCATGCCGGGCATGCTGCATCAAAACCGTGCCGATGACAATTCGCGCATTGCGTTTCGCTGCGCGCACGGGCCGGCGCTGCGCATGCGGGATAGCTCCCGAACCGGTGTGCGCGTAGGGTCGTGACCAGCGATGACCGGAACCACACAGATCGACTACTGGCCACGGCGCAGGAGCGGACGACGATGGGACATCCCTTGAACATACGCGCGGCGGTGGTGCGCGAGACGGGCGGCGATTTCCGGGTCGAGGACCTGCAGCTGGGCGCCCCGCGCGCCGACGAGCTGCTGGTGCGCATCGCCGGTGTCGGTGTATGCCATACCGACCTGATCTGCCGCGACCAGGTTTATCCGGTGCCGTTTCCCGTGGTGCTGGGGCACGAGGGCGCGGGTGTGGTCGAGGCGGTCGGCGAGGCGGTCGACGACATCGCGGTCGGGGATCACGTGGTGCTCAGCTTCAATGCCTGCGGCGCCTGCCTGAACTGCCTGCGCGGCATGCCGAGCCGCTGCCTGGGGATCTTCGAGGCGAACTTCGCCTGCCGGCGTTGCGACGGCAGTTCGGCGCTGGCGCACGGCGCCGAGATCATCAACGGCCACTTCTTCGCGCAGTCCTCCTTCGCGACCCACGCGATCGCGCGCCGTGCCAACGCAGTCAGGATCGCCGCCGACGTGCCGCTCGCCTTGATGGGCCCGCTCGGCTGCGGCATCCAGACCGGCGCCGGCGCGGTCCTGAACAACCTGCGTCCCGGCGCCGGCAGTTCGCTGGCGGTGTTCGGCTGTGGCGCGGTGGGGCTGGCGGCCCTGATGGCGGCGCGCGTCGCCGGCTGCACCGGGATCGTTGCGATCGACCCCAATCCCGCGCGCCGGGAACTCGCGCTCGAACTCGGCGCCACGCGCGCGATCGATCCGCTTGCCGACGATCCGGTGGCGCTGCTGCAGGCCACCGGGGGCACCGACTTCAGCGTCGAGTGCACGGGAATCCCGGCCGTGCTGCGCCAGGCGGTGGACGGCCTCAACGTCACCGGCACCTGCGCGGTGGTGGGTGCCGCGCCGCTCGGCAGCGAGGTCATGCTGGACATGAATTCGCTGATGTTCGGCCGCACGGTGCGCGGCGTCGTGGAAGGCGACGCGGTGCCGGCCGCGTTCATCCCGGTGCTGATCGAGCTGTACCGGCAGGGACGTTTTCCGATCGACCGGCTGGTGCGTTTCTATCCGTTCGAGGATATCCAGCGCGCGATCGACGATGCGGAGCAGGGACGTGTGGTGAAGGCTGTACTGGTACCGGAGGTGGACTCGTGAATTTCCCGATCGTGTCGCGTTCCCGTCTGAAATGGGTGGCGTTGCTGGCGGTGGCGACGTTCGCCGGCCTCGCGCGGGCCGAGGCGGCGGCGCCGCCCGGGCGCTTGTTCGAGTGCGTGGCCTGCCACGGTGCCGACGGGATCGGCAAGTCGCAGCAGTACCCCGATCTGCGCGGGCAGAAGGCGTTCTATCTCGAGAAGCAGTTGCGGGCGTTTCGCAGCGGCGAACGCCGCGACGCGACGATGAACCCGCTGGCCAGCGCGCTCGGCGACGCGGAGATCACGGCGCTCGCGACGTATTTCGCGGCGCTGGACCGGCCGGGCAAGTGATGCGGAGGGCCTGCAGATGAATCCGGAATCGAACGCCCGCCGCAGCGCCTTGCGGCAACTGATCGGCATGACCGCCCTCGGCGCCTGGGGCGCGTTGCGCCACGGTGCGGCGCTGGGGGCGGCGCCCGCCGGCGCGCACCCGCGTGATGCCATACGCGGGCGCGTGGTGGCGCGCAGCGATGCCGATTACGAGCTGTGGCGGCAGTCGCTGGTGTGGCACCGTTCGAAGCCCGCGCGCTATCCGGAGTACATCGTGCGGGCGAAGTCGGAGCAGGACGTGATCGAGGCGGTCGCGTGGGCGGCGCGCGAGAGGCTGCGCGTCAGCGTGCGCAGCGGCGGCCACAACGCGAGCGGCGCGTGTCTGCGCGACGGTGCGC
Source organism: Pseudomonadales bacterium (assembly GCA_022072145.1). GTDB lineage: Bacteria > Pseudomonadota > Gammaproteobacteria > Pseudomonadales > UBA5518 > UBA5518. Next base: position 6,765 of record JAJVIG010000052.1, on the reverse strand, counting down.
TGGTGATCGACGTGTCCTCGCTCGAGGAGATCCACATCGACGCCGAACGGCGCATCGCCTCGATCCAGCCCGGTGTACGCAGCGAGCAGCTGATCGCCACCGCGCGTGCGCACGGCCTGTCGTTCCCGGTACCGCACTGCCCGTCGGTGGGGCTCAGCGGATTCACGCTGGGCGGCGGCATCGGCTGGAACTACCCGCAGTGCGGCGGGGTCGCGACCTTCTCGATCCTGGCGGCCGAGATCGTGCTCGCCGACGGACGCAAGGTGCTCGCCTCGCCGACGGAGAATCCCGATCTGTACTGGGCCGTGCGCGGTTCGGGGCCGGGTTTCTTCGGCGTGGTGACGCGGCTGTTCCTGCAGCTTTACCCGCTGGCGAACACGATCATGGCGAGCTCGTACATCTTCCCTCTGGCCGAACTCGGCACCGTCACCTCGACGCTGGAGGCGATCCGCGCGCAGCACGACGTCTCGCGCGCGGAGCTGATCGCGCTGCTGATGCACCACCCCGAGGTGCCTGCCGACGCCGATCCGGAGCGCTCGAAGATCTGCTTCTTCACCGCGTTCGCCTTCGAGTCCGACGAAGCCGCGGCACGCGCCGTGCTGCAGCCCTTCGCCGATTCGGCGTTGGCCACGCGCTGCGTGATGAAGATGGAGTACCAGCCCTTCGCCTACGAGGGCTTGTACGACCGTTTCTTCGGCCAGGACGATTCGGCCGGCAAGATGGCACGCTACGCGGTCGACAACGTGCTGACCAACGAGGGCGGCAAGGCGCTGCACGCCCTGGCCGACCATCTGCGCAATGCACCGGGCAAGGACTGCCACGTGCTGGCGTCGTTCAACATGCAGCTGCGCCCGCGCGCCGATGCGTGTTTCTCATGGGAGGCCGACTGCTTCGTAGGCTGCTACGCGATCTGGGACGAGGCCAAGGACGATCCGGTGTTCTTCGACTGGCTCGCGCGCTCGGTGCCGCTGATGGACCCGTTCGCGGTGGGGCACTACGTCAACGAGGTCGAGGGGCGCGGGCAGGCCGGACATCCGGAGCGCTTCCGTGGCTGCTTCACGGCCGCGAACTGGGAACGCCTGCAGCAGCTGCGCGCCCAGTGGGATCCCGCCGGCGTGTTCCATCATTACCTCGGCCACAGCTGAGCCGGCCGTGGCGCGCGGCGTTCAGTCGCGCGTGCGAGTCGGCACCGGGCTGGCGACCGGCGGCGGGCTCTGGCGCACCACCAGCAGCACGCCGGCACCGATCAGCACCATGCCGCCGAGATGCCATGGCTCGAAGCGTTCGCCCAGGAAGGTGACCGCGAGCAGCACGCCGAACACCGGCACCAGGTTGATGAAGATGCTGGCGCGGTTCGCACCGACCAGCCGGTTGCCGGTGTTCCACAGCAGCATTGCGCCGCAGGACACCAGCAGTGCGATCGACACGATCGCACCGATGCTGGTCGGGGTGAGCGGCACTGGCCGGTGGAACAGCGACTCGAGCAGGTAGCACGGCAGCAGCAGCACGGAACCGGCGACTATCATCGGGAACAGCGCGCGTGCCGCCGAGAGCCGGTGTGGAATGCGTACGAAACGGATCGCGTAGCCCGCGAAGCCGAACATCGCGAGCAGCGCGATCAGGTCCCCCGCCCGGAAATCCAGGCTGATCAGCGTATGCCAGTCGCCGCGCGCGACCATCAGCAGTACGCCGCCGAAGGCGATCGCGATCCCGAACGCCTGCACGGTGCCGAAGCGCACCCCGTAGACCAGGCGTGACAGCAGCACCGTCAGCACCGGCTGGGTCGCGTTGATCAGCGCCGCGTTGGTGGCCGTGGTGAAGTTCAGTGCGACCATCATCAGCGTGGTGGCGCCCACGACCAGCGCGCCGGTCAGCACGAAAGCCCGCCATTCGGCGCGGTAGACCGCCAGCGTGGCGCGCCAGCCGACCAGCACCACCGGCAGCAGTACCAGCGCGGCGAGCACCCAGCGCCAGAACGACAGCCCGACCGGCGGCACGTGCGCGTGCACACCACGGACGATCACGTGGTTCAGCGCGAACAGGAAGGTGCTGACGGCCAGCACCAGGTAGGCCTGGCGGCGCTCGGCCGGCGAGGGGTCGGGACGTCGAGCCGTCGGCGCGGCCGGGGTCGTTTCAGGTGCGGGGCGCAATGTCGCTCCAGTTTCCGAGCAGATGTTCCATGCTGCGCGCAGTGAGCGCGTGGATCGTGAAGGTCGGGTTCACTCCGCCGCTGGTGGGGAACAGGCTGGCGCCGGCGAGCACGAGGTTGGGCAGTTCGTGACACTGCCCGTAGGAGTTCGTCACCGACGCCGCCGGGTCCCTGCCCATCGGGGTGCCGCCCAGGTTGTGCATCGGGCCGATGTTGCCGGCCCATGCCTCGACGGCACCGGCGGCCTCGACGATGCGCAGCCCCTCGGCGCGCGCGAACTCCCACAACGCGACCGACTCCTCGGCGCTCGAGTGTTCGACCTGCGCCAGCGGTATGCCCCACCGGTCGGTGCGCTCGAGCAGCGTGACGCGGTTCTCCGCGCGCGGGAGATCCTCGACCACGCCGGTCATCATCGCGAATCCGCGCACCGCGCGGCGCATGAAGTCCTCCAGCGCGGCGCCGTGCAGCTCGACGCGGCTCAGCCCGATGCCGAGCAGATCGTTCGGCTTCATGGCATTGCCGACGATCCACTGCCACGAGCCGAAGGCCTGGCCCGGATGCGTCTTGGCGTAGCCGTCCTGGTTCAGCAACTGGCCGCCGGTGGCGCCCATGTAGCAGTGCGTTTCCTCGTCCCACAGCCCGAACACGGGGCAGGCGAGGTGGATCATCACGCCGCGCCCCAGTTGTCCGCTGCCGTTGGCGAGCCCGTGTGGCGAGTGGCGGCGCGAGGCGAGCAGCAGGCGCGCGTTCTGCGTGGTCGATGCGGCGAGAACGACGATCGCCGCCTCGGCACTGCGGCTCGCGCCGGCCGCGTCACGCCATTGCACGCCGGTGACGCGGCTGCCCGAGGCGTCGCTCAGGATGCCGGTCACGGTGGCCTCATGCAGCAGCCGGGCGCCGGCCCCGAGCGCCCGCGGCAGATAGGTGACCAGTGGATTGGCCAGCGCGCCGGTCGGGCAGCCCGCGTCGCACCAGCCATCCCAGATGCACGCCTGGCGGTTTCCCTCGGAACGGGTCCGGATCGCCAGCGGCAACGGCGCGGTGTGCCGGCCGAGGCGTTCGAAGCCGCGCGCGATCAGTTCGGCGTGGCGGAATACCGGTACCGGCGGCTGGTTGTACGGCGCACCCTCGGGGCGCCACGTTTCACGGGTGTGGTCGCCGGCGATCCCGACTTCGTCCTGGACGCGGTCGTACCAGGGACGCAACTCGGCGTAGCCGAGCGGCCAGTCCAGGCCGCGGGCGTGGTCGCTGGCCATCGTGAAGTCCGCCGGATGCAGGCGCGGCCACACCGCGTAGTGGTGCAGCGCGGCGCCGCCGGTACCCCGGCCGACATTGAAGTTGTGACCGATCGGCTGCCGGCCACGCTCGATCACGGGCGGCTCGGCCCATTTCAGCCGTCGGCCCCACAGCAGGCTGCTCTGCAGATCGCGCAGCGAACGCGCGGGGCCGGACTCGAGGATCAACACCGAGCGTCCCGCCTCTGCGAGGCGCGAGGCGGCCAGACAGCCGGCGGCGCCGGCCCCGACGACGATCGCGTCGAAACGTTCGCCCGCACTCACCAGTCGCGTTCCGGCTCGATGTGCGCCATGTACGGCACGCCGAGCCGGGCGAAGCCGGCGCGCGTTCCCCACGCCACGTCGATCGCGTCGGCACGCAGCACGAAGTACACGAACGGTGCGGGCGCCGCGTCCCACTGCGAGGGCGTGCCGGCGGCGAGGTCCCGGACCACCGCCTCGCGCGCGGCCGCATCCAGTTCCGCGATATCGGCGCCGTAGCGCGCCCTGGCCCAGGCGCCGATCGCACGCAGGGCCGGGAGGTAGAAATCGCGCCAGGGCGGCTCGATGCCCAGGTAACGCGCGATCAGCAAGGATTGCCCGGCCGGACGGCCGAGCTGGGTGTCCAGGTACGCGGCGAAACCGGCGGCCGCCGCGCCGGGAACCAGCGCGTCGGCGAGCGCATCGGCCACCGCGTGCAGGGCGGGGTCGAGCACCGTCGCTTCTGCGGTCACCACGGCCGCGGACGCTGCCGGTGGCTTGCCCGCGCAGGCGAGCAGGCCGTTGCAGGCGGCCGCGCCGAGCGCGCCCGCCTGCACGAAGCCGCGGCGGTTCAACCCCACGTCGTGCGGCTCCGGCGCCCGGTGCTCAGAAGCTGTAGCGCACGTTCACGCCGTACCAGCGCGGATCGCGGAACGAGGTCTCGTTGCATCCGCACAGGTTCGACAGGTCGTAACCCATCAGGCCGGCCCGCTCGTCGGTGAAGTTGCGGGCCGCCAGTGCGAGTTCCCAGTTCTCCTCGGCGCTCAGCCAGCTGATGCGCGCGTTGAAGACGGTGTAGGAATCGAACTTGTCGGCGTCGAAGTTGCGCAGGTTGTAGTAGAACTCGTCCGAGTAGTTGAAGTCGGCCTGGACCGCCATCGTGCCGCTCAGCGCGCTCCACTCGTAGCGCACCAGACCGAAGGCCTGGTACTCCGGTGCGTAGGTCGGCTTCACGTCGATGGTGGTGCTCGAGCCGATCACCAGCGGCACGTCCTGCACCTCGGCGTCGTACCAGGAGCCGCCGAGCATGATGTCCCAGCCCTCGGCCGGCGAGATCTGCAGGTCGAACTCGGCGCCGATGTTCTCCGCGTCGCGGTTGATCACCACCCCGCCCACGCCGGTGAACAGGAAGGCCTGGTAGTCCTGATAGTCGTAGTAGAACACCGCGCCGTTCAGACGGGCTAGGCCATCCATGAACGTGGCCTTGAAACCGCCCTCGTAGGACAGCAGGATCTCCTCGTCGTAGGGCAGCGCGGAGTCGCCGCCGGCCGCGAAGTAGCCGCCGACCAGCGGCGCGTTGTAGCTCCCGGCCTTCACGCCGCGGTTCACGCCTGCGTAGACCAGCAGGTCGTCGGTGGGTTTCCAGTCGAGCTGGACCTTGCCGGTCCAGAGATTGTCCGACGAGTCGTCACGGTAGTTCGCGATCGGGCCGCCGAGGTAGCCGCCCTGGTGGATCTCGCGCGATGACGTCGACAGGTAGAAGCCGTTCGTCATGTGGTAGTCCTTGTCCTCGCGCATGCCGCGCAGGCCCGCGATCAGCGTCCACTGGTCGCTGAGGTCGTATTCGACCTGGCCGAACAGCGAGTACGAGTCGGTCTCCATCTGGGCATCGACGCCGATGTCGACTGCCGGCGGCAGCCCGAAGATGTCGTTCAGCACCGGACCGGCGAGGATGTTGTTGTTCGGTGCCTTCAGGCCGTTCATCGACTCGACGTCGATGTTCAGGTAGTACAGGCCCGCCACCCAGCGCATGCGGTCGGCGGTGCCGTTCAGCCGCAGTTCCTGCGTGACGCTGTTGCCGTCCACGCCCGCGTAGTTCGAGAGCTGGTTGACCGGCGCGGCGTCCACGTCGAGGAACATCAGTTTCTCGTAGTCCTTCCAGTCGCTCACCCAGGTCAGCGTCAGGTCTTCCGAGATCTCCCAGTCCACGCGTGCATTGAGGCCCTTGGTCTCGAGCTCGCTGTTGCCGTCGAAGGCATAGTCGCTGGAGGTCTTGAAATCGTCGCCGTCGGGGTCGATGTAGCCGAAGAAGTCCCCGCCTGGCACGGGCCGCGGGCCCGCATCGACCAGGAAGCCCAGGTCCGCGAGGTCGCGGCCGTTGTCGCTGCCGTCGGCCGCGATGCTCTGGCGCGTCTCGCCCGGCGCCACGTCGATCACGTTGATCAGTTCGCCGCCGCCGTTGACGCCGTTGTAGACGCCGATCACCGGCTTCGACTGGTACGGACCTGTCGCGAAGTCCGAGTCGGCGTAGTTCGCGCTGAGCGCCACGTCGACGCAGTCGCTCGCCTGCCAGGCGAGCGAGAGCCGCCCGGCCAGCGTCTTGTCGTCACCCAGGTCGGCGCCCGCGTCCGGAGCCGAGCCCGTGCCGGACACCGAGGAGGTGCCGTAGGGGTAGAGGTTCTTCAGGTACGCGTCCTGGTCGTTGTAGTTGATCGCTGCGCGCACGGCCACGGTGTCCGACAGCGGCGTGCTGGCGGCGGCCTGCACCTGGCGGTCGTTCGCGTGTGCCGGGGTGTCGAAACGCCCGAGTTTCACGTCGACGTAGCCCTCCGGGCCTTCGAGCGAGGGCTTGTTCGAGATGTAATGGATCAGACCGCCGGTGGCGTTGCGGCCGAACAGGGTGCCCTGCGGCCCTTTCAGGATCTCGACGCGCGCGATGTCGAACACCGCGAAGGTCTGCCCCTGCGCTACCGCGATGTAGCCGTCGTCCAGGTAGACCGCGGTGGGTGCCTCGACCACGTCGTTGAAATCGGTCTGGGTCACGCCACGGATCGTGAACTGGGTGTTTTTGCCGGCCTGGCTGCCGCCGAGCGAGACGCCGGGCGTGAAGGAGGCGATGTCGAAACTGTCGACCACACCGAGTGCCTGCATCTGCTGGCCGGTCATCGAGGTGATCGAGATGCCCACGTCCTGCAGGCTCTGCTCGCGTTTCTGGGCCGTGACGATGATCTCGTCTAGTGTAGTGATTCGTAATTAATGGAACTAATAAGGTTTCTCTCTGTCTGAGAATACATACCCCAGACAGGAATCGAGCGATGCGCGTAGCCCCGACGATCACGCTGAGCGCGGACGAAAAGCAGA
>JAJVIG010000050.1 GCA_022072145.1 Pseudomonadales bacterium | reverse complement strand
GGATCGGGACGCACCGCGGCCGGCGCGCCGCCCGCGGACTCCGGCCACGCGAAAAAGCGCGCGAAGCAGTCGTCGAACAGCTGCTTGTCGTCGATGGTCTTGGCCAGCGTGGCGGCCAGCACCTGGCGCACCAGTTCGCGGTCACCGTAACCCGCCAGCGCCAGCGCACTCGCCGCGTCCAGCGTCTCGGCCGGCGACACGCGCACGCCTGCGTTGCGCAGCACGCGCACGAAATCGGTCAACGTGCGCTCCATCAGGGTGCGGCCGCGCGTGCCCCGGCGAGCAGCGCCGGCAGGTTCTCCGCCGCGGCCTGGATGTCGTCCTCGAACTTCAGCAGCACGTTCAGCGTCTCGCGCACCAGCGTGTCGTCGAGCGAGCGCGCGTGCAGCAGCAGCAGCGCACGCGCCCAGTCGATCGACTCGCTGACCGCCGGCGGCTTCTTCAGGTCGAGTTCGCGCAGCGCCTGCACGAAACCGACCAGTTGGACCCGCAGCGAATCGGCCACCTCGGGCACCTGCGCGCGCACGATGCGGTTCTCGAGCACGGGGTCCGGGAACGGGATGTAGAGGTGCAGGCAGCGGCGCTTCAACGCGTCGCTGACCTCGCGCGTGCTGTTGCTGGTCAGCACCACCAGCGGCGTGTGGCGCGCACGCACCGTGCCGATCTCGGGCACCGAGAGCTGGTAGTCGGAAAGCATCTCGAGCAGCAGCGACTCGAACTCCTGGTCGGCCTTGTCGATCTCGTCGATCAGCAGCAGCGCGCCCTGCTCGGCGCGCATCGCCTTCAGCAGCGGGCGCGGCTCGAGGAATTCCTCGCTGTAGAAGATGTCGCCGAACTCGTGCAGCCGCGCCACCGACTCGGCCAGCCCGTGCGCGCCCTTCAGCAGGTCGCCGAGCTGGTCCTTCAGCACCTGCGTGTACAGCAGCTGCTTGCCGTACTTCCACTCGTACAGCGCCTTGCTCTCGTCGAGTCCCTCGTAGCACTGCAGCCTGATCAGCGGCAGCGACAGGTACTGCGCCAGCGTCTTCGCCAGCTCGGTCTTGCCGACGCCGGGCGGCCCTTCGACCAGCACCGGCTTCTGCAACTGGTACGCGAGGTAGACCGTGGTCGCGACCTGTGCGGAGCAGATGTAGCGCGCCTCCTCGAAGCCCGCACGGATGGCGGACGGCGATCCCATCAGCGCGGTCGGCAACGGCGGCGGCAACACGGTTCGGCTCATCGGCGCGGGCTCCCGGGGTGAAACCGCCGCAGTATAGGCGAGCGATGCAGCGCGGCGCCCGGTTATGATGCGGGCATGAAACTCGCCACCTGGAACGTCAACTCGCTGAAGGTGCGCCTGCCGCAGGTGCTCGACTGGCTCGCCGCCAACTCCCCCGATGCCCTGTGCCTGCAGGAAACCAAGACCACCGACGAGGGCTTCCCCTTCGCCGAACTCGCGGCCGCCGGCTATCGCGCCGAACACAACGGGCAGAAGACCTACAACGGCGTGGCGATCGTGTGGCGCGGCGAGCTCGCCGACGTGGTGCGCGACATCCCCGGCCTGGCCGACGACCAGAAGCGGGTGATCGCGGGCACGCTCGGCGACACGCGCGTGATCTCGGCGTACGTGCCGAACGGGCAGGAGGTCGGCAGCGGGAAATACGCGTACAAGCTCGAGTGGCTGGCCGCGCTCGCCGGCTGGCTGCGCGCCGAACTTGCGCGCTGGCCGCGGCTCGCGCTGCTCGGCGATTTCAACATCGCACCCGAGGACCGCGACGTGCACGATCCGGAGGCGTGGCGCGGGAAGATCCTGTGCAGCACGGCCGAGCGCGCGGCGTTCGACGCGCTGCTCGGGCTCGGGCTGGCGGACGCGTTCCGGCTGTTCGAACAGCCGGACAAGAGCTACTCGTGGTGGGACTACCGGGAACTCGCGTTCCGGCGCAACCGGGGGCTGCGCATCGACCACGTGCTGCTGTCGGCGGCGCTGGTGCCGGACTGCCGCGCGTGCCACATCGACAAGACGCCGCGCCGGCTCGAACGGCCCTCGGACCACGCGCCGGTGGTGGTCGAGCTGCGGTAGTACCGCGCTGTCAGCCGCCGGTGGTGTTCATGAAGCGCACGATCTGCGGCTCGGCGGCCAGATCGAAGTGGTGCCTCTCGGGCTTGAGCTCGATCGCGCGCACGATCGCCGCGATGAGCGCCGCACGGTCGCCGGGGTGCTCGCGCAGCACCGCGCGCAGGTCCGCGGAATGCTCGTTGCCCAGGCACAGCAGCAACCGCCCCTCGACGGTGAGCCGCACCCGGTTGCAGAGGTGGCAGAAATTGTGGCTGTGCGGCGAGATGAAGCCGACGCGGATCGCGCTGTCCGGCATCCGGTAATAGCGCGCCGGGCCGCCGCTGTCGTCGCCGACCGCCGCCAGCGCGTGGCGCGCGCGGATCAGCGCGCGCACTTCCTCGCTGGAACAGAAACTGGCGGCACGATCGCGGTCGTCCATGCGACCGAGCGGCATCTCCTCGATGAACGTGATGTCGGTGCCGCGCTCGCGCGCGAATTCGAGCAGCGCCAGCACCTCGTCGTCGTTGTTGCCGCGCAGGATCACGCTGTTCAGCTTCACGCGCTCGAAACCCGCGTCTAGCGCCGCGTCGATGCCGGCCAGCACCTGCGCCAGCTCGCCGACGCGCGTCAGCGCGCGGAAGCGCCGCGCATCGAGGCTGTCGAGGCTGATGTTGAGCCGCTTCACGCCGGCCCGGCGCAGCGCCGGCGCCATCTTCACCAGCTGCGAGCCGTTGGTGGTGAGCACCAGCTCGCGCAGTCCGGGCAGCGCCGCGATTCGCTCGCACAGCCACAGCACGTCGTGCCTGACCAGCGGTTCGCCGCCGGTCAGGCGGATCTTCTTCACGCCGAGCGAGACGAAAGCCTCGGCGACCGCGGCCAGTTCCTCGAGGCTGAGGATCTCCCGCCGCGGCAGGAACTGCATGTCCTCGGCCATGCAGTAGACGCAGCGGAAGTCGCAGCGGTCGGTGACCGAGATCCGCACGTAGTCGACGCGGCGACCGAAGCGGTCCACCAACGCCGGCGTGGCCGCCGCGGCGGGAGGCACGATCGCGTTCACGGCCGCACCACCGTCACCGGCGTCCGCGGGCAGGCAACGGCGGCGTCAGGCGCGCTTGTGGCTGCCATCGCAGAGCGGCCGGTTGGCCGTCGCCTTGCAGGCGCAGAAATAGACGGTGCGGGTATCGGGCGCCTCGTATTTCACCGGCGTGAAGCCGGTGTCCTTGTGCGAGCCGTCGCAGAACGGCTGCCGTGCCGAGCGCCCGCAGCTGCACCACCAGTAGCTCTTGCCCTGTTCGACCTCGACCGCGATCGGGGCATCGCCCGCACGCACGGCTGTGTCCATCGGCATGCCTCCCGTATCAGAGCAGCTCGAGGATCTTCTCCGCGGCCGACACGTCGAGCCCCGGGTTCGGTTCCACCGCCAGGTGGCGCACCACGCCGTCCTCGGCGACCAGCGCGAAGCGCTGCGAACGCGTGCCCATGCCGAAACCGCTGCCGTCGAGTTCGAGCCCGAGCGCCCTGGTGAACTCCGCGTTGCCGTCGGCCAGCATCAGCAGCTCCTCGGCGTTCTGCGACTTGCCCCAGGCGTTCATCACGAACACGTCGTTGACCGCCATGCACGCGATGGTATCCACGCCTTTGGCCTTGATGCGGTCGGCGTTGACCACGTAGCCGGGCAGGTGCGCTGCGGTGCAGGTGGGCGTGAACGCGCCCGGAACCGCGAACAGCACGACCTTGCGGCCGCGGAAGATGTCGTCGGTGCCGATGTTCTCGGGACCCTTTTCACCCATCTTCCTGAGGGTGACGGATGGAATGCGATCGCCGACCTTGATCGTCATGGATATGCGCTCCGCTGTGATCGGAATGGATGGGACGCCGGGCCATGGTAGCAGAGGCGCCGGCGGTTATTCACCGGCAGTTGATACGGATATGCGCGCCGTTCAGTTCACCAGCAGCACCTGGCAGCGCATGCGCGAGAGCCCCTGCAGCGCGGCGGCGCGGCTGCCGCCCTCCGGCAGGTCGCCGGCCACCAGCACGGTGTTGCCGGGGCGGTCGTCGACGTCGCCGAGCATCGCCGGCACCTCGCTGTGCGCGGGGTGCTCGCGCACCACGACCACCAGCCCGGTGGCTTCCAGCTCGCGGCGCAGCGCGGCGTCGAGCTCGCCGGCCACAACCACCTCGAGCACGTGATGATCCTCGTGCGCGAGCCGCGCCCCGATCTCCAGCGCCCGCCGGCTGGCCGCGCTCTGCCCGCACAGCACGAACACCCGCGGCGGCCGGTTCTCGCGCACACGCACGCGCACCAGCGTGCGCTCGCGCGGCTGCAGCAGCAGCAGATCGACGCGCAGCGCGGCGTCGCTGATCGCTTCCTCGCGCCGCGCGCGCGTGACCTCGAACCTTCCCTTGACGCGGCTGCGGTGGATGACCGCCGTGAAGCGCCGTTCGGCGTCGCGCGAAAGGCAGCGCAAGGCCTGCTCCACGCGCGGACCCGAGATTTCGCGCGCGCGCGCGGAGGACAGCGAGATCTCCTGCGTGATCGGCAGGTCCGCCACCGTGTAGACGTCGTCGTCCTCGACGAACAGCGCGTCGAGCTCTGCCTGCAGCTTGGCCGCGATCAGCGCCGCGGCCTCGATCAGCGCGGTGTCGCAGTTCAGCGCATCCAGCGCCAGCATGATGCGGCGCAGCCGGCTGGACTCACCGTGGTCGCCGGTGTTCACGGCTTCGCCTCGGCGCCCTGGTGGTCGTTGCCCGCGTGGCGGCGGCCGAGCTCGGCCAGCTCGTGCAGGCGTTCGCGCACCCGTTCGTTGACCGAACCCGCCTCGAAGCCGCCGTCCTCGCGCGGCGCGCCGGCCGGCAACCCGGTGAACAGCTCGAGCGCCTCGTCGACGCTGCCCACCGCGTGCACATGGAACTTCCCGGCCCGCGCGGCCTCGACCACCTCGGGTTTGAGCATCAGGTGCTGCACGTTCGAGCGCGGGATCACCACGCCCTGCGTACCGGTGAGGCCGCGCGCCGCGCAGACGTCGAAGAAGCCCTCGATCTTGTCGTTCACGCCGCCGATCGCCTGCATCTCGCCGAGCTGGTTCACCGAGCCGGTCATCGCCAGGTCCTGGCGGATCGGGATGCCCGCGATCGCCGACAGCAGCGCGACCAGCTCGGCCATCGACGCCGAATCGCCGTCGACGCGGCCGTAGGATTGCTCGAACACGATGCTCGCCGACAACGCGAGCGGCTGGCTCTGCGCGTAGCGGCGCGCGAGCAGGCTGCCGAGGATCATCACGCCCTTGGAGTGCAGCGGGCCACCGAGATCGGTCTCGCGCTCGATGTCGACCAGCTTGCCGGAGCCCAGCCGCGCGGTGGCGGTGATGCGCGACGGCCGCCCGAAGCTGTAGTCGCCGAGCTGGATCACCGACAGGCCGTTGATCTGCCCGACCTCGGCGCCGTCGGTGGCCAGCAGCATCACGCCCCGGTGGATCTGCTCGGCCAGCAGCTCCTGGTAGCGGTTGTTGCGGAACAGATGCTGCGCGACGGCCTGGTCGACGTGACGCGCCTCGATCAGCGCGCTGCCCTCGCGGCCGGCCCAGAAGTCGGACTGCACGACCAGGTCCACCAGGTCCCCGATGTGCAACGAGAGCTTCGCCGCATCCTCGGCGCTGCGGGCGCTGCGGTCGATCACGCGCGCGACCCCGCCGGCGGAGAGCGCGCGCGCCTTCTCGCGCCGCGCCAGGGTCGCGATGATGCGCGCGTACAACCCGGTTGCCTCGGGGCTGCGGTCGATCGCGTCGGCGAAATCGGCCACGACCTTGAAGTACAGGCCGAACTCGGGGTCGTAGTGCTTCAGCAGGTGATACAGGTAGCGATCCCCGACCAGCACGATCTTGAGGTCGAGCGGGATCGGCTCGGGCTCCAGCGAGGTGGTCGAGACCATGCCGAGGATGCGCTCTACCGACTCGATGCGGATCTCGCGCGAGCGGATCGCGCGCTTCAGCGCGTCCCAGACGAAGGAGTTCAGCAGCACCTTGCGCGCATCGAGCACGAGGTAGCCGCCGTTGGCGCGGTGCAGCGCGCCGGGCTTGATCAGGCTGAAGTTGGTCAGCAGCGTGCCCATCTGCGCGATGTGCTCGACGCGCCCGAGCACGTTCTGCAGCGTCGGGTTGTCCTCGTAGAGCACCGGCACACAGCACTCGCCGTCGTGGTCGACCAGCACGTTGACGTGGTAGCGCAGGTGCTCGGCCGCGAAGATCTTCTTGCGCAGCGGCACGTTGCCTTCCTGCGGCTCGTTCGGCAGGAAGTCCCAGACGTTCTCGGCCATGTCCTGGTGGGCGGCGTCGAGGAACGCGAGCACCGCCGGATACACCTGGTAGCGCGACTTCAGCGCCGCCATCATCGGGTCGATGATGTCGTGGATGAACTCGTCGTCGACCGCCTTGACGCGCTCGACGCTCTCCTCCTGCCAGCCGTGGATGCTCTCGATGATCGACTTCAGCCGGTGGTTCAGCTCGTCGATCACTCCCTTGGCCTGGTCCTGGTCCTCGCGCGAGAGTTCGTTGAACTGCGCCGGCGTCATCAGCTTGCCGTCGCGCACCGGGCCGATCGTGTAACCGCCCGGGGTGCGGATCACCACCATGCCCTTGCCGCGGGCCGCGTCGTTCAGTTCGCTGAACAGCTTCGCCTCGCGGTCCTGGTACTCCTCCTGGATGTCGGTGATGCGCCGACGGTACTCGTCGCCACGGAACACGTTCGGCACCGTGACCAGCATGCGCTCGATCAGCTTCTCCATGTCGCGCTTGAGCTGCACGCCCCGGCCGGCCGGCAGTTCCAGCGCGCGCGGTCGCGACGGGTCGTCGAAATTGTTGACGTAGCACCAGTCCGAGGGTTCGCCGCGCTCGCCGGCGTGGCGGGCGAGCAGGTGATCGACCAGCGTGCGCCGGCCGATGCCGGTGGGGCCTGCCACGTAGAGGTTGTAGCCCTCGCGCCGGATACCGACCCCGAACTCGATCGCGGCGATCGCGCGATCCTGCCCCATCGCCGAGTCGATGTCGGGCACATCGTCGGTGGAGCGGAATCCCAGCCGCGCGGGATCGGTGTGCAGGCACAGCGCCTCGGCGCCAAGCGGTTGGACTGGCATCGATGGAGCTCCCGCTTCAGTCGGCGCAGGCGATACAGGTGTCGGCGTACGGCAGCGCCGCCAGCCGCGCGCTCCCGATCGGCCCACCGCAGCGGCTGCACACGGCGTACTCGCCGCGCCCGATGCGCTCCAGCGCGCGCTCGACCTTCTTCAGCTCCAGCCGCCCCTCGGACTCGATCGCGTACAGCGCATCGAGGTTCTCCTGCTCGGTGACCTGTTCACCGAAGTCCGCCGACAACGGCTGCTCGCGCCGGCGCAGGTCGGCGTCGATGCGTTGCACCCGTTCCTCGAGTTCGGCACGCTTGACCAACAGGTGCTCGCGCACGGCTTGCGTATCCGGCATGGTTCCTCCCGTGATGCCAGCGTCGGCAGCGCTCGTCGCCGCCGGCGGTTCCCGGGCAAGCATACTGCCTGCGGCCGGTGCGGCCAAACCCGCCGGATCGCCTCAGCCGGCAGCGGCCGCCAGTGCCCGCAGCGCGTCCCCGGTCAGGCGCTGCAAGATCCACTCGGGCTTCGCCTCGGCGCCGATCGCGCGGTAGAAACGCAGCGCCGGCTCGTTCCAGTCGAGCACCGACCATTCGAGACGCCCGCAGCCGCGCGCGAGCGCCTCGGCGGCGACGTGCGCGAGCAGGCGCCGGCCGATGCCGCGTCCGCGCAGCGCGGGCAGCACGAACAGGTCCTCGACGTGGATGCCGGGCTTCGCCAGAAAGGTCGAGTAGGTCGCGAACCACAGGATGAAGCCGGCCGGCGCGCCGTCGCAGTCGGCGATCACGACCTCGGCGCAGGGCTGCGCGCCGAACAGCGTGTCCTGGATGTCGTCGAGCGTCGCACTGACCGCGTCCTCGAGCTTCTCGTAGACCGCCAGCTGGCGGATCAGCGCCAGCACCAGCGCTGCGTCGGCGCGCGTGGCCGGGCGCAGCCGCAGCCGCTCGGGCGTGGCGGGGGCGGAATCGGCGGGCATCGTGTGGTCCTCGCGACGGCTGACCGGATGCGTGCAGTGTAGCCGCCTCGCCGCCGGCCAACGAAGCGGCCCGGGCGAGCTATCAACGGGACGGGCGGATGCGTTATCGTCGCCGCTGGTGAACCGCCGCCGACGGCACTTCGTACAAGCGGTCCCGAACACGCGATGAAGCCGCGACAGCGGCCGGCGTCCATTACGCACCAGGAGAACATGACCATGCGCTTCGCTTACCACGCTTCCATGCCCGCGCCGGACCAGTACCTGCCGCTCGCGCGCGCGGCCGAGGAAATGGGCTTCGACAGCTTCAGCTTCCCGGACAGCATCTGCTACCCGAAGGAGAGCAACGCGAAGTATCCCTACAACGACGACGGCAGCCGCGACTTCCTCGACGGCGTGCCGTTCCTCGAGGTCTTCATCGCGATGGCCGCGGCGGCGGCCGTCACCACAAAGATCCGCATCACCACCTCGGTGGTGAAACTGCCGATCCGCCAGCCCGCGATCGTCGCCAAGCAGTTGTCCAGCCTCGCGGTGCTCAGCAACAACCGGATCGGCCTCGGCGTGGGACTGAGCCCGTGGCCGGAAGACTTCGAGGCCTGCCAGATCCCCTGGGAAAAGCGCGGCCAGCGCATGGACGAGATGATCGAGATCATCCGCGGCCTGATGACGGGCGAGTACTTCGGGTACAAGGGCCAGATCTTCGAGATGGAGCCGATCAAGCTCTGCCCGGTACCGACGAAGCCGGTGCCGATCCTGATCGGCGGGCACGCGGATGCCGCGCTCAAGCGCGCGGCACGCATCGGCGACGGCTGGATCAGCGCCGGCACCACGCTCGAGGAACTCGACGGCTTCCTGAAGAAGCTGCACGCCTTCCGCGCCGAGTACGGCCGGGACAAGGAGCCCTTCGAGATCCAGAACATGGGCGAGTCGGCGTATTCCCCGGACGGCATCAAGCGTCTCGAGGACCGCGGTGTCGACGAGGTCATCGTCGCGTTCCGCAACGTCTACAACAAGGACCCGGACACCACGCTGGAGGAGAAACTCGGCCAGATGCGCTGGTACGCGGACAACGTGATCGCGAAGACGCGCTGAAGAAGCAGCAAAAAGGGGGCTTCGGCCCCCTTTTTCGTTCGGTCGGACCGACTTACTCCGGCAGCTGCGGGCCCGCCGCGATGATCGCTTCCGAAACGCCGCTGAACTTGCGGAAGTTCTGCTGGAACAGCCCGATCAGGTTGCGCATCTGCGCATCGTAGGCGCCCTGGTCTTCCCAGGTGTTGCGCGGATTGAGGATGTGCGCATCGACGCCCGGCACCGCCTTCGGGATGTCGAGGTTCAGCCCGGGCAGATGTTCGGTGGGCGCACCGACCAGGGTGCCGCTCTGGATCGCGGCGATGATCGCGCGCGTGGTCGGGATCGGGAAGCGGTGTCCCTTGCCGCCAGCGCCGCCGGAGCCCGCAGTCCAGCCGGTATTGACCAGGTAGACGTGGCTGCCGAACTTCTCGACGCGGCGCATCAGCAGCTCCGCGTAGACGTGCGCCGGACGCGGGAAGAACGGCGCGCCGAAGCAGGTCGAGAAGGTGCTCTTGATGCCGCTGCCCGAGCCCATCTCGGTGGAACCGACCAGCGCGGTGTAGCCGCTGAGGAAGTGGTACGCCGCGGCTTCCTTCGACAGGATCGACACCGGCGGCAGTACCCCGGTGACGTCGCAGGTCAGGAAGATCACCGATCGCGGCTCGCCGGCGGCATTCTTCTCGGCGCGCTTCTCGATGTGCTCGCGCGGGTAGCAGCAGCGTCCGTTCTCGGTCAGCGAGGTGTCCGTATAGTCCGCGACGCGGTGGTGTTCGTGCGTGACCACGTTCTCGACGATCGAGCCGAAGCGGATCGCGTCCCAGATCAGCGGCTCGTTCTTGCGGCTGAGGTTGATCGTCTTCGCGTAGCAGCCGCCCTCGATGTTGAACACCGAGCCCTCGGCCCAGCCGTGCTCGTCGTCGCCGATCAGGTAGCGGTCGGGGTCGGCCGACAGCGTGGTCTTGCCGGTGCCCGACAAGCCGAAGAACAGCGCCACGTCGCCCTGCTCGCCCACGTTCGCCGCGCAGTGCATCGGCAGCACGTCACGCTCTGGCAGCAGGAAGTTCTGCACCGAGAACATCGCCTTTTTCATCTCGCCCGCGTAGCGCATGTTCGCCAGCAACACCTTGCGCTGTGCGAAGTTGATGATCACCGCGCCGTCGGAGTTGGTGCCGTCGCGCTCGGGCACGCAGACGAAGGACGGAATGTTCAGGATCTGCCATTCCTCCTTGCCGCGCGGGTTGTATTTTTCCGGCCGGATGAACATGTTGCGCGCGAACAGGTTCTGCCACGCGTTCTCGGTCGTCACCCGGATCGGGATGTAGTACTCGAGGTCGGCGCCCACGTGCAGGTGCGACACGTAGCGGTTGTGTTCGGAGGCGAACTCGACCACGCGGTCCCACAGCGCGTTGAACTTCTCGGCGTCGAACTTGCGGTTGATCGCACCCCAGTCGATCGCGTCGTTGGAGCTCGGCTCGTCGACGATGAAACGGTCCGCCGGCGAGCGCCCGGTGCGCGTGCCGGTGGTGACGACCAGCGCTCCGGTATCCGCCAGGTGGCCTTCCTTGCGCCGGATCGCGTGCTCGACGAGGAGCGCGGAACTGAGGTCCGTGTACAGGGTGCTGGTCGAGATCGTCGCAGTCTCCATTCCGGAAATCCTATGTGGCTCAATGGATTGGCGCGTCATACGCCGGCCGGGGCGAGCGTGGATCGGCCAGGCTCCGGCCCGCGGGGAGGCGCATTATTGCAAAAACCCCGGTCCCGCGAAAACCGGAACAATGTCAATGCAGCGCCACACCGGCTGTGGGCGAGGCGGCAAACAGCCCGTCCACCGCTTGACCGTCGAAGCGGTACTCCTGCTGGCAGAACTCGCAGTGGATCAGGATCGTGCCCTGTTCGGCCAGCACCGCACGCACTTCCTGCTCGCCGAGCGAACGCAGCGTGTTGGCCGCGCGTTCGCGCGAGCAGTGGCAGCCGAAGCGCACCGCCTCGGGGTCGTGCACGCGCACCCGCTCCTCGTGGAACAGGTGGTACAGCAACGTGGTGAACGGATCGTGCAGCAGCTCGCGCGCGCTCGTGGTGCGCGCCAGCTGGCACAGGTGATCCCAGCTGCGCGCGTGTTCCTCGCCTGCGGCACGCCCCGGCAGCACCTGCAGCAGCAGCCCCGCGGCACGCTCCCCGTCGGCGGCCAGCACGATGCAGGTGGGCAACTGCTCCGACTGCGCGAAGTAATGTTCCAGGCAGTGGGCGAGCCGCGGCGCCTCCAGCGGCACCACCCCCTGGTAGCGCTGCCCCTGCTCCGGCGTGATCGTGATCGCCAGCGTGCCTCCGGCCAGCAGTTCGCGCAGACCCTCGCCGAGCGCTCCGTCGGCAACGCGTGCGTAGCCGCGGATCTGCCGCTCGTGCGTGCATTCGCCGAACAGGATCGCCACCGGTCCCTGGCTCCTGGCCTGCACACCCAGCGCGCCGGCGAACTTGATCGTCGCGCCGAGCAGCACGCTGGCGGCCAGCGTCTCGCCGAGCAGCGTCGCCACCGGCGGCGGGTAGAAATGCTGGCCGAGGATCTCGCCCAGGCTCGCGTCGAGGCGCACCAGGTGTCCGCGCACCGGCGCGGTCTCGAAGTGAAAACCGAGCAACGCGTCGCGTTCGGGGATGTTCATGCGTCGTTGCGCTCGCGGAAACGGTGGATCAGGCGGCGCTCGCGCTTGTCCGGCCGCTGCGCCGGGGCGCCGGCGCCGGCGCGCTCGAGGCGGCGCCGCTCGGTGGCCGCGGCGCGTGCGGCGACGCTGTCGGCGGTCTCCTCGTACAGCACGGCCGCCTCCGGCGCCCCGCGCCGCTCGGTGGAGAGCGCGCGCACGATCACGGTCCGCTCGTCGAAGCCCTGGCGAACGCGCAGCTCGGCGCCGACATGCACCTCCCTGGAGACCCGCGTGCGCGCACCGTCGTACCACACCTTGCCGCCCTCGATCGCCTGCTTCGCGAGGTTGCGCGTGCGGAAGAAGCGCGCCGCCCACAGCCACTTGTCGAGGCGCACGCGCTCATCGCCCATCGATGCGCTCCAGCTCGGGCATGATCTCGTCGAAATGCAGGATCGCCGGGAAGTGCAGCCCGCTGCGCGCCTCGCGCCGGCTGTCGGGCTGCAGCAGCGTGAGCAGGTAGCGGATGCCGTAGTCGTGCGCGGACTGCAGCACTGCGTGGTTGTCGTCGATCAGCAGCGTGCGCACCGGATCGAAGGGTTCGACCGCGGCGAGCGCGGCCCAGAAGCCGGGCTCTTCCTTCGCCAGCCGGAAATCGTGCGAGGACACGATCGCGTCGAACCAGCGCTCGAGCCCGGTGTGCGCCAGCTTCAGCGAGAGACTCTTGCGGTGCGCGTTGGTCACCAGCAGCACGCGGCGCTGGCTGGCGTGCAGCCGCGCCAGGAAGTCTTCCACGTGCGGGCGGACCGCGATCAGGTGGCGCACCTCCTGCTTCAGCGCGGCGACGTCGAGCCCGAGCTCGCGCGACCAGTGATCGACGCAGTACCAGTCCAGGCTGCCCTGCGCGGCCCGGAAGCGTTCGACCAGTTCGTGCCGCGCCGCGTCCTCGTCGCGGTCGTGGATCCGGGCATAGCGTTGCGGCAGGTGCTCGAGCCAGAAGAAATTGTCGAAGTGCAGATCGAGCAGCGTTCCGTCCATGTCGAGCAGCACGGTGTCGATCGCGGTCCAGTCGATCATCGTTGCCTCCCGCCGCGCGCACCCTGTGGGGGCGCGACCATCCCACGCACGCCGCGCGCCGTCAACCGCCCACGCCGGCATCGACGGCCGGCAATACCGGCCAGCGCGCCTCGACCCGCCCCGCGCGCACCGCGAGCAGCTCGCCGAACTGCAGCAGCACCGCCTCGCTCTGCGTGGGGCGCAGGAACACGTGGTCGTCGACCGCCAGATCGACCGCGGCCGATGCGTTGAGCAGCGCCTGGTTGCTGCTGCTGCCGTACAGCGCGTTGTCGGCGAGGCCGGCCGGCGAGACGCAGCGGGCCATCCATTTACCCCCGTAGATGAAGAAACTGCGCCGCCGGTTCGGATCCCACGCGGCCCACGCGCGGCCGGCCCAGTCCGGTCCCGGCAGCTGCAGCCCGTCGATCACCTTCAGCACCGGCGTGGCGATGAACGCTGCGGGTTCGAAGTCCGCCAGCAGGTCCAGATCGAAATCGGCGGGCTTCAGCAGCGCCGAACCGACCGCCACCTCGGTGAGCGGCGAGTCCGGGCCGTGCAGGCGGTAGGTGGGGCTGCCGGCGCCGTTGAGCGTCAGCGCCGTGGCCCCCGCGCTCGCGCGCGCGCGTTCGACGAAGGCGCGGTAGGTGGACTGCGCACGGGCCAGCGTGCGCGCGGGCGATTCGAGCACCGCCGGAACGCGCCCGATGTGCGCGTCGTAGCCCATGAAGCCGGCGAACTCCAGATGCGCGGGGTCGGCCGCGATGGTGGCCAGCAAGGCGTCGAGCGCGCGCGGATCATCGAGTCCGCCGCGGTGCAGTCCGACGTCGAGTTCGAGGTTGATGCGCATACGCGTGCCCAGCGTGCGCGCCAGGCCCTGGTACTGGGCGAGGCGCTCGGGCGTGTCGATCAGCCACTGCAGCGAGCGCGCCGGGTCGAACGGCGCACCCGGAGCGAGCTCGCGATAGAAAGTCGCGGCCGCGGCCAGCGGCAGTGGCTTGCCGAGCAGGATGTCGGTGGCCGGCAGCGCCGCGGCGAGCGCATTCAGGAAGGGCTGGTGGAAGGCCATCACGCGGGTGCTCGCCGTGCGCGCGAGCACGTGGCGCAACAGACCGATGCTGGGCAGCGACTTGGCCACGATCCGCAGCGCCTTGCCGGGCGCCACCGAATCGCGCAGCCGCGCGCAGTTGCGCTCCAGGCGGTCGAGGTCGATCAGCAGCACCGGCCGGCCCGGGCCCTCGGCGCGCAACAACCGGTCGAGGGCGTCGAAGTAGGCGTCGTGCGGCGCGCCGTGCGGGTCGGGGCGCAGCCACAGCGCCGCCCCGGCACCGGCGGCGAGCGTCCACAGCAGGTGGCGGCGGCGCATCGGACGGTCCTCCCCGCTCAGGCGCGCACGCCGAACAGCGTGCGCAGGTACGGATTCAGCAGCCGCCCGCGCGGATCGGCGCGCCGGCGCACGGCCAGGAAGTCGTCCCAGCGCGGATACAGCGCAGCGAGCGCGGGCGCGGCCAGCGTGTGCAGCTTGCCCCAGTGCGGACGGCCGGCGAAGCGGTGGAATACCGGCTCGACCGCGGCGAACAGCTCGCGGTGGTCCTGGCGATGGTACTGGTGGACCGAGATCGCCGCGCCGGCGCGTCCGGCGCACGGGCCGAGCCAGGTGTCGTCGGCGGCGACGTAGCGGAACTCGACCGGGAAGAACACGCCGAGGTCGCGCGCGCGGATCGTCGCCACCACCTCGCGCAGGCACTCGATGCCGTGCCCGGCCGCCACGGTGTACTCCATTTCGTTGAAGGCAACGGTGCGCTGGCCAGGGAAGATGCGATGCGCCGGGCCGCTGCGCTCGCCGCCGGCGACGAACAAGCCCACCAGCCGCTGGATCGGCCCCTTGAGCCACGGGGCGCGGCGTACCGCCTCGGCCGCGAACTCGAGCGCGACGTTCTCGTCGAAGGTGGGCGCCGCGACCTGCGGCCCGGGGTCCGCCCCCGGGTCTGTGAGCTCCATTTCCTTGACCAGCGCGGTGCCCCCGTGCGGGAACACGAAGAACTCCACATGCCGCACGCTGTCGCGCCGCGCCTCGACGTGGGCGCAGGCGGCGTCGAAGTCCATCACTACGGTGCGCTCGCGCAGCGCGTAGGCGGCACGGTTCTGCAGCGTCACGGCGCTGAGCACCCCGAGCGCGCCGAGCCCCACGCGCGCGGCCTCGAACAGCTCGGCGTCGCGCACGGCCGAGCACTCGACCAGCTCGCCGTCGGGCAGCACGAGGCGCAGGCCGCGCACGTAGCCCGAGAGGCACTGCAGCGTGCGGCCGGTGCCGTGCGTCGCGGTGGCCGTGGCGCCGGCCAGCGACTGCAGGTTGATGTCGGGTTCGTTCTCGAGGTTCTGTCCCGCCGCGGCCAGCAGTTCGCCTGCCTGCGCGAGCCGGGTACCGGCCGCCAGCGTGGCGCGCAGCGTCGCGCCGTCGTGCGCGAGCAGTCCCGCGAGCCGTTCCACCGACACCAGCGTGCCGGCGCTCGGCACCAGCGCGCTGAACGAGTGGCTGCCACCGAAGGCGCGCAGCGGCCCCGTGGCCTGCGCGACGAGGCGCCGCAGTGCGGCTTCCGATTCGGGGTAATGGATCGCCGCCGGCCGCGCGCGCTGGTTACCGGACCAGTTGCGCCACTCACCGGCCGCGGCCGGCGCCGCCTCCGCGCCGGCGAACGGTGCGCGCGCCGAGGCCAGTCCGGCCAGCCCCGCGCCGACGCCACGCACCAGAAACCCGCGTCGCGAGCTTTGCGCTGCCTTCATGGGATCTCCGCCAGCCGCCCTGTCGCGGCGATTCTACGGCGCTTCGGCGCCGGCGCCATCAGCGGGACCGGTGCACCTTCGCGTATAGTGTGGCGATCGGATGGTCCTGCTCGACGGAAGCCGCATGAGCGATCGACACAAACCCGAAGTCCTCGCCTCCCGCTGGGTGGCGCACAGCCGCCTGTTCCACGTCGAGGAGCAGAAACTGCGCTTCGGCAACGGCGTGGAACGCACCTACGAACGACTGAACCCGGGCTTCCACGGTGCCGTGATGGTGATCGCGCTCGACGCCGACGGCAAGCTGCTGCTGGTGCGCGAGTACGGCGCCGGTGTGGGCGATTACTATCTGTCTTTTCCCAAGGGCGCCGTGCACGCCGAGGAATCCATCCTCGACGCGGCGAACCGCGAGCTGATGGAGGAGACCGGTCACGGCGCGCACCGGCTGGACGTGCTGTGCGAGCTCACCCTGTCGCCCTCGTACATGGGCAACCGCATGAGCCTGGTGCTCGCGCGCGAGCTGTTCCCCAAGCGCCTGCCGGGCGACGAGCCCGAGCCGCTGATAGTGAGCGCCCACAGTTTCGACGAACTGATCGAACTGCAGCGCGCCGGCGTGGTGCACGAAGCCTACGCGGTGGCCGCCCTGTTCCTGGCGCGCGAGCGCCTGGCCGCGGCGGAGGTCCTCTGAACGCGCTGCCCGCACGCTGGCTAGCCGCGGCCGAGGCGGCGGCGCAGGCCGCCGGCGACGCCATCCTGGCGCTGCGCCGCGCCACGCCGGAGCGCACACGCAAGGCCGACGGCAGCTGGG
>JAJVIG010000055.1 GCA_022072145.1 Pseudomonadales bacterium | reverse complement strand
GGCGCGGCTTGCGCGGCAGCGCCGGCCTCGAAGCGCGCGATCGCCTCCTGCCCGAGCACCGTCTCGCCGGTGTCCTTCAGGATCTCGGCCAGCGTGCCGTCGGCCGGCGCGACGACCTCGAGCACCACCTTGTCGGTCTCGATGTCGGCCAGCACCTCGTCACGCCGGCACGCATCGCCGGGACGTTTGTGCCAGTGCGCGACCGTGCCTTCGGCAACCGACTCGGGAAACTGGGGGGCCTTGATCTCGATACTCATTGCTGCGAGTTCCTGTCGGGTTGTCAGCGACTCGAATCACGGATTCGGCCAGCGCGGCACCTGCATGCCGAGCGCATCGCGCACCAGCTTCTCCTGCTGCGCGAGATGCAGCGCGGTGTAGCCGGCCGCGGGCGCCGCCGAGGCTTCGCGGCCGGCGTACTCGAGGTACAGGTCGCGGTTGTGCTCGCGCACCACCTGGCGCATGTGGTGCTGGCTGCTGAACCAGGCGCCCTGGTTCTGCGGCTCTTCCTGGCACCAGGTGACCTCGAGCAGGTTGCGGTACGGCGCCAGCGCCGCCAGCAGCTCCTGCTGCGGGAACGGGTAGAGCTGCTCGATGCGCACGATCGCGACGTGCGACAGCGCGTGCTCGTTGCGCACGTCGCGCAGTTCGTAATACACCTTGCCGCTGCACAGCACGACCCGCGTGACTTCGTCCGGACCCAGCGGATCGACCTCGGGGATCACGCTGCGAAAGCCACCCTGCGCGAGCTCGGTCAGCTCGGATACCGCGTCCTTGTGGCGCAGCAGGCTCTTGGGCGTGAACACCACCAGCGGCTTGCGTAGCGGGCGCACCGCCTGGCGGCGCAGCAGGTGGTAGATCTGCGCCGGCGTGGTCGGCACGCAGATCTGGATGTTGTGCTCGGCGCAGAGCTGCAGGAAACGCTCCAGGCGCGCCGAGGAATGCTCCGGCCCCTGCCCCTCGTAGCCGTGGGGCAGCAGCATCGTCAGTCCGCACAGCCGCGCCCACTTGTGCTCGCCGCTGGTGATGAACTGGTCGATCACGATCTGCGCGCCGTTGGCGAAGTCGCCGAACTGTGCCTCCCACAGGATCAGCGCCCGCGGCGTCGTGGTCGCGTAGCCGTACTCGAAGCCGAGCGCCGCGAGTTCGCTGAGCAGCGAGTCGTGGATATGGAACGGCGCCTGAGCGTCCGCGAGGTGCTGCAGCGGCACGTGCACGCTGCCGTCCTTCTGGTTGTGCAGCACCGCGTGACGGTGCGCGAAGGTGCCGCGCCCCACGTCCTGGCCGGTCAGGCGCACCAGGAAACCTTCCTCGAGCAGCGTCGCGTAGGCCAGCAGTTCGGCGAAGCCCCAGTTGACCGGCGTCGCCGCCGCGCTCATCAGGCGGCGGTCCTCGTAGATCTTCTGTACCTGGCGCTGCAGCACGAAGCCGTCGGGCACCGCACACATGCGCGCGGCGATCTCCTGCAGGCGCGACAGCTCGACGCGGGTGTCGGCGGAGGCGGTGGTCGGGTGGCCGAGATACGGCCGCCAGTCGACGTACAGCGCCGGATTCGGCTCGGTGACCAGGCTCTTCGCGACGTGCTGGCCGCTCTCCAGCGCCGCGCGATAGCCGTCGACCAGCGCGCGTTCCTGCGCGGCGTCGAGCACGCCCTCGGCGATGAGCCGCTCGGCGTAGATCGCGCGCGTGGTCGGGTGAGTGCGGATCTTCCGATACATCAGCGGCTGGGTGGCTGCCGGCTCGTCGGCCTCGTTGTGGCCGCGGCGGCGGTAGCAGACCAGGTCGATCACCACGTCCTTGCGGAAGCGCTGGCGGAAATCCACCGCCAGCTCGGTCACGAACAGCACGGCCTCGGGGTCGTCGCCGTTCACGTGGAAGATCGGCGCCTGCACCATCTTCGCGACATCGGTGCAGTATTCGGTGGAGCGCGCGTCCTGCGGGCAACTGGTGGTGAAACCCACCTGGTTGTCGATCACCACGTGCACGGTGCCGCCGGTGCCGAAGCCGCGCGTCTGCGACATCTGGAAGGTTTCCATCACCACGCCCTGGCCCGCGAAGGACGCATCGCCGTGGATGATCACGGGCACCACGTGGTCGCGCTGCAGGTCGCCACGCCGGTCCTGGCGCGCGCGCACCGAACCCTCTACCACCGGCGCGACGATCTCCAGGTGCGAGGGGTTGAACGCCAGCGCGATATGCATCTCGCCGCCCGGCGTCATCACGTTCGACGAGAAGCCCTGGTGGTACTTCACGTCGCCGGAGCCCTGGTAGATCGCGCGCCCCTCGAATTCCTCGAACAGGCTCGCCGGGTTCTTGCCGAAGATGTTGACCAGCACCGCCAGCCGCCCGCGGTGCGCCATGCCGACCACGATCTCCTGCACCCCGTAGCCGCCGAGACGCTGCACCACCTCGTCGAGCATCGGGATCAGGCTCTCGCCGCCCTCGAGACCGAAGCGCTTGGCTCCCGGGTAACGTGCGGCGAGGAACTGCTCCAGCCCCTCGGCGGCGGTGAGGCGTTCGAGCAGGTGGCGCCTGACTTCGGGCGGATACACCGGAGCGGCGCGCACGCTGTCCATGCGGCTCTGGATCCACTGCCGCTCCTCGGTGGAGACGATGTGCATGAACTCGGCGCCGACCGTGTTGCAGTAGGTGCGCTCGAGCGCCTCGACGATCTCGCGCAGCGTCGCCTCGGCCTTGCCGATGTACAGCGATCCGGTCTGGAACACGGTGTCGAAGTCGGCTTCGGACAGCTGGTGGAACGCCAGCTCCAGATCCGGCACCCGCTCGCGCTCCGCGAGGCCGAGCGGATCGAGGCGCGCCTTCTGGTGACCGCGCTGGCGGTACGCGCTGATCAGCTGCACCACGCGCACCTGCTTGCGCTCGTACTCGGTGCTGATGCCCGGATGCTCGGCCGGCTGCGGGCGGCACTTCTGCCGCCCGAGCAGCGCGAAGTGCTCCTGCACGGTCGAATGCGGGACGTCGATCGCGCCGCCGTCGGTGCGCGGCAGGCGGTCGAAATAGTCGCGCCACCCGGGCGCTATGGAATTCGGGTCACGCAGGTAGGCTTCGTAGATCGCCTCGACGTAGGCCGCGTTGCCACCCGAAATATGCGAGCTGCTCCACAGCAGCTCCATGTTGCCCTGCTGCATGCCCTGGCCTCCACGCCGGTCTGCCGCGACCGGACCAATCGATCCGGCGCCGGATCGCCACCGGATCCCTCCAGCGGATACGTTGGCGGGCCGGGCAACGGTTCATCGCCCCGCCCGCCGCGCGCTCAGGTTCCCCGCGCGAGCAGCATGTTGCGGATGTGTCCGATCGCCTGCGTCGGGTTCAGGTTCTTCGGACACACCGCCACGCAGTTCTGGATGCCGTGGCAGCGGAACACGCTGTACGGGTCGTCGAGTTCGGCGAGCCGTTCCTCGGTCGCGGTGTCACGGCTGTCGATCAGGAAGCGGTAGGCCTGCAGCAGGCCCGACGGACCGATGAAGCGGTCCGGGTTCCACCAGAACGAGGGACAGGCGGTCGAGCAGCAGGCGCACAGGATGCACTCGTACAGCCCGTCGAGCCTGGCGCGCTCCTCGGGCGACTGCAGCCGCTCGATGGCCGGCGGCGGCTGGTCGTTGATCAGGTACGGCTTCACCTTCTCGTACTGGCGGTAGAACATCGTCATGTCGACCACGAGGTCGCGCACCACCGGCAGCCCCGGCAGCGGGCGGATCACCAGGCGGTTGTTCTTCGCGATCGCGGACAACGGCGTGATGCAGGCCAGCCCGTTCTTGCCGTTCATGTTCACGCCGTCGGAACCGCACACGCCCTCGCGGCAGGAACGGCGGTAGGTCAGCGAGGGATCCTGCGCCTTCAGCAGCTCGAGCACGTCGAGCACCATCAGGTCCCGGCCACCGGTGTCGACCTGCAGCTCCTGCATCGAGGGCTCGCGGTCGGTCTCGGGGTTGTAGCGATAGACACTCACTTGCAGCATGTACGGAATCCCCGGTCAGTAGGTGCGCTTCATGGGCTCGAAGGTGTCGACCGTCTTCGGCGCGAAGTTCACGCCGCGCCGGCCGAGGCGCTTCTCGCCCGGGAAGAACAGCGAATGGCACAGCCAGTTCTCGTCGTCGCGCTCCGGGTAGTCCTCGCGGGCGTGGGCGCCGCGGCTCTCGGTGCGCGCCTCGGCGGCGATCGCGGTCGACTCGGCGACCTCGAGCAGGTTCTGCAGCTCGAGCGCCTCGAGGCGCGCGGTGTTGAACGCCTGCGACTTGTCCTTCAGGTGCAGGTTCTCGATGCGCGGGCGCAGCGCCGCGAGGCTGGCCACGCCCTCGCGCATCTTCTCGCCGGTGCGGAACACGCCGAAGAAGTTCTGCATCACGGTCTGCAGTTCCTTGCGCAGCGGCGCCACCGCCTCGCCGTCCTTCGAACCGTTCAGGCGGTCGAGGCGCGTCATCGCGCGGTCGACGTCGGTCTCGGAGGCGTCGCGGTACTCGATGCCCTCGCGCAGCGCCTTCTCGATGAACAGGCCCGAGGCGCGACCGAACACGATCAGGTCGAGCAGCGAGTTGCCGCCGAGGCGGTTGGCGCCGTGCACCGACACGCACGCCACCTCGCCGCAGGCGAACAGGCCCGGGATCACGCGGTCCTTGCCGTCGGCGTCCTGCGTCAGCGCCTGGCCGTGCACATTGGTCGGAATGCCGCCCATCATGTAGTGGCAGGTCGGCACGACGGGGATCGGCTCGCGCACCGGATCGACGTGCGCGAAGGTCTTCGACAGCTCGCAGATGCCCGGCAGCCGCGACTCGAGCACGTCGGCGCCGAGGTGATCGAGCTTCAGGTACACGTGGTCGCCGTCGGGACCGCAACCGCGGCCGTCGATGATCTCCTTGATCATCGAGCGCGCGACCACGTCGCGGCTCGCGAGGTCCTTGGCGTTGGGCGCGTAGCGCTCCATGAAGCGCTCGCCGTCCTTGTTCAGCAGGTAGCCGCCCTCGCCGCGGCAACCCTCGGTGACCAGCACCCCGGCGCCGGCGATGCCGGTCGGGTGGAACTGCCACATCTCGATGTCCTGCACCGGGAAGCCGGCGCGCAGCGCCATGCCGACGCCGTCGCCGGTGTTGATGTGCGCGTTGGTCGTCGAGGCGTAGATCCGCCCGGCGCCGCCGGTGGCGAGCACCGTCGCGCGCGACTTCACGTACACCGTCTCGCCGGTCTCCATGCAGATCGCGATCACGCCGACCACCGCACCATCCTGGTTCCTGACCAGGTCGACCGCGAACCACTCGTTGAGGAACGCGGTGCGGTTCTTCAGGTTGGCCTGGAACAGCGTGTGCAGCAGCGCGTGGCCGGTGCGGTCCGCCGCCGCGCAGGTGCGCGCGGCCTGGCCGCCGCGCCCGTAGTCCTTGCTCTGGCCACCGAAGGGGCGCTGGTAGATGCGGCCCTCCTCGGTACGCGAGAACGGCAGTCCGAGGTGTTCCATCTCGAACACCGCCTGCGGGCCCACCGAGCACATGTACTCGATGGCGTCCTGGTCGCCGATGTAGTCGGAGCCCTTGACGGTGTCGTACATGTGCCAGCGCCAGTCGTCGCCGGGGTCGGCGCTGGCGATGGCGCAGGTGATGCCGCCCTGCGCCGAGACGGTGTGCGAGCGGGTCGGGAACACCTTCGAGATCACCGCCGTGCGATAGCCCGACTGCGCAAGCTGCAGCGCGGCGCGCATGCCGGCACCGCCGCCGCCGACGATCACGCCATCGAAACTCAGAGTGCGGATTCGCGTCATTCTCAGTTACCCCACAAGATCTGCGCGCCCCAGACGAGGTACGCGAACAGCACCAGGCCGGAGGTGGCCTGGAAAATCCACCGGATCACGTTGCCCTTCGCGCCGAGCAGCCGCTCGGTGAAGTAGTCGGTGCCGACCGTCCACAGGCCGATCCACGCGTGCACCACGATGGACACGATGGCCATCATGCTGAAGATCTTCATCGGCGTGCCGGCGAAATGCCCGCGCCAGGTCGCGTAGTCCAGCGACGGCGAGAACACCAGGATGCCGCCCACGCACAGCACCCAGGCGAGCAGGACGAGCGCGGTGACGCGCTGCAGGATCCAGTCGTGCAGGCCGCTGCGGCCGTAATTCGTGACTGCCGTTACCATACCCACACCCCCGTCAGAACGATGAGAACCGCCGCCACTACGAAGGTGGCCCGTGCCGCCCTGCGCCCGCCCTCGAGCGACTCGCCGTAGCCCAGATCCATCGCCAGATGCCTGACGCCGGCGACGCAGTGGTAGACCAGCGCCGCCAGCACCGCCCACACCAGCAGCTTCGCGGGCACCGAGTCGAGCAACCCCCGTACGCGCGCGAACCCTTCCTCGCCCGACAGCGAAAGGTCGAGCAGGTACAGCAGGACGCCCGCCCCGACCACCGAGGCCACGCCGGAGACGCGGTGCAGGATCGAGACGTAGGCGGTGATCGGCAACGCGATCGTGCCGATGTCCAGATTGACGGGTCTGTTTGGCTTCACGGCTCGGATACCTTCGTTGAGAAATTCCGTTTGGAGGAGGCGCGTCCGCGTGCTGTTGCGCACCCCGTGCGGGGCGGGCGGCGGCGGCAGCGTGAACCGCTGCGGATTATAGGGACGCGACCCATCGAATACAAACCGCGAACCGGCGGGAAAATGCGCTGTTCGACGCGATCGGACCGTGTTGTCAGTTCGACTCGCGCACGCTGCGCTGCAAGCGAGTCGAATTGACAACGCGCGTGCGCGATCTATAGAGTTAGCGCCCGCGCCGCACCGCGGCCCCACACCGAAAACGTTGCAAGGAGCCGTAGATCCATGTCGGGAAAGACCGCCAGACTATCCATTCCGGGCGCCGCGGCGGAGCTCGAACTGCCGGTACTCTCCGGCACCATGGGCCCCGACGTCGTCGACGTGCAGGCGCTCACCGCCAACGGCTACTTCACCTACGATCCCGGCTTCGTCTCGACGGCCTCCTGCGAGAGCAGGATCACCTACATCGACGGTGACCGCGGCATCCTGCTGCACCGCGGCTACCCGATCGAGCAGCTCGCCGAGAAATCCGACTACCTCGAGGTCTGCTACCTGCTGATGTACGGCGAACTGCCGGACGCGGGGCAGAAGAAGCGCTTCGTCGACGTCGTCATGCGCCACACGATGGTGCACGAGCAGCTGCAGTTCTTCTACCGCGGGTTCCGCCGCGACGCGCACCCGATGGCGATCATGTGCGGCGTGGTCGGCGCGCTGTCGGCGTTCTACCACGACGCGCTGAACATCACCGACGAGGAACACCGCGAGATCGCCGCGTTCCGCCTGCTCGCGAAGATGCCGACGCTGGCCGCGATGAGCTACAAGTACTCGATCGGCATGCCGTTCATGTACCCGGACAACACGCTCGACTACGCGTCGAACTTCCTGCACATGATGTTCGGCAACCCGTGCGAGAAGACGAAGATCAACCCGGTGCTCGCGCGCGCGATGGACCGCATCTTCCTGCTGCACGCCGACCACGAGCAGAACGCCTCGACCTCGGCGGTGCGCCTGACCGGCTCGACCGGCGCGAACCCGTTCGCGTGCATCGCCGCCGGCATCGCCGCGCTGTGGGGTCCGGCGCACGGCGGCGCCAACGAGGCGGTGCTGACCCAGCTCGAGCAGATCGGCGACGAATCGCGGATCCCCGAGTTCATCGCGCGCGCCAAGGACAAGAACGACCCGTTCCGCCTGATGGGCTTCGGCCACCGCGTGTACAAGAATTTCGACCCGCGCGCGAAGGTCATGAAGCAGACCTGCGACGAGGTGCTGTCGGAGCTGGGACTGGAGAAGGACCCGCTGTTCCGCATCGCGCAGAAGCTCGAGCGCATCGCCACCGAGGACGAGTACTTCGTGCAGAAGAAACTCTACCCGAACGTGGACTTCTACTCGGGGATCATCCTGCGCGCGCTCGGCATCCCGACCAACATGTTCACGGTGATCTTCGCGACCGGGCGCACGATCGGCTGGATCGCGCACTGGCACGAGATGATCAGCGCGAGCTACAAGATCGGGCGTCCGCGCCAGCTCTACACCGGTTACACGCCGCGCG
This sequence comes from Pseudomonadales bacterium, assembly GCA_022072145.1. Taxonomy (GTDB): domain Bacteria; phylum Pseudomonadota; class Gammaproteobacteria; order Pseudomonadales; family UBA5518; genus UBA5518. The sequence continues at coordinate 9,021 of JAJVIG010000055.1, read as the reverse complement.
ACTACGTGCCGATCGACCGGCGCCCCTGATCCGCACCACCGCTCCGGCGCGCCCTTCGGGGCGCGCGTTCAGCTCCAGCTCTTCACCGCGGACTCGAGGTCGTCGAGCCCGGTGTGGCGCAGGTCCTTGCCCTTGACCAGGTAGAACACGTACTCGGCGACGTTGCGCGAGTGGTCGCCGATGCGCTCGAGCGCGCGCAGCGCCCACATGATGTTCATCACGCGCGAGATCGAGCGCGGGTCCTCCATCATGTAGGTCACCAGCTCGCGTGTCGCCGAACGGTACTCGCGGTCGACCGTCTTGTCGCGCCGCACCACCTCGAGCGCGGACTGCACGTCGAGGCGCGCGAAGGCGTCCAGCGCGTCGTGCAGCATCTCGCGCACCGCGGCGCCGATGTGCCGCAGCTCGAAATAGCCGCGCGGAGCGGGACCTTCCTCGGTGAGCGACAGCGCGAGCTTGGCGATCTTCTTCGACTCGTCGCCGATGCGCTCCAGATCGCGCACGGCCTTGGTGATCGCCAGCACCATGCGCAGGTCGGAGGCCGCGGGCTGGCGCTTGACCAGGATCCGCGTGGCCTCCTCGTCGACCGACATCTCCATGCCGTTGATCTGCTTCTCGCGCGCGATGATCTCCCCGGCCAGTTCGCTGTCGGCGTCGATGATCGCGGTGAGCGCGTCCTCGATCTGCTTCTCGACCAGCCCGCCCATCGCGAGCACGTGGCTCTTGATCGCCTCGAGCTCGGTGTCGAACTGGTGCGAGATGTGTTGCTCCGGATGCATGGCGTGGATACCTCTGCTGCGCGCGGTTTCAGCCGAAACGGCCTGTTATGTAGCTCTCCGTCAGCTTGTGCTGCGGGGTGGTGAAGATCTGGTCGGTGCTGCCGATCTCGATCAGGCGTCCCAGGTGGAAATACGCCGTGCGCTGCGAGACGCGCGCCGCCTGCTGCATCGAGTGGGTCACGATCGCGATCGTGAAGTTCTCGCGCAGCTCCGCCATCAGCTCCTCGATGCGCGCGGTCGCGATCGGGTCGAGCGCCGAGCACGGCTCGTCCATCAGGATCACCTCGGGGTCGATCGCGATGGTACGCGCGATGCACAGCCGCTGCTGCTGGCCGCCCGACAGCCCGGTGCCCGGCTTGTCGAGCCGGTCCTTGACCTCGTTCCACAGCCCGGCGCGACGCAGGCTCCTCTCGACGATCTCGTCGAATTCGCTGCGCCGCGTCGCGAGCCCGTGGATGCGCGGGCCGTAGGCGACGTTCTCGTAGATCGACTTCGGGAACGGGTTCGGCTTCTGGAACACCATCCCGACGCGCGCGCGCAACTGCACCACGTCGAGCGCGGGGTCGTATATGTCCTCGCCGTCGAGCTCCAGCCGCCCGCTGACGCGGCAGCCCTCGATGGTGTCGTTCATGCGGTTCAGGCAGCGCAGGAAGGTCGACTTGCCGCAACCCGAGGGGCCGATCATCGCGACGATCTGGTTGCGCCCGATGTCGATGCCGACGCCGTGGATCGCCTGGTTGTCGCCGTAGAACACGTCGACGTCGCGCAGGCGCATCTTCGCGTCCTCGACGAACGGATCGCCGACCGTCGGGCCGGTGCCGGCCGCGCTGAGTCCCTGCTCCATCACGCATTCCCTCTCACTGTACGTCCGTCGCCCACGCCGCTCACCAGCGCTTCTCGAAGCGGTTGCGCAGCAACACCGCCAGCGCGTTCATCAACACCAGGAATCCCAGCAGCACCATGATCGCGGCCGAAGTCAGCGCGGTGAAGCCACGCTCCGGGCTGTCGGCCCACAGGTAGATCTGCACCGGCAGCACGGTCGCCGAATCGGTGAATCCGCCCGGGACGTCGACGATGAACGCGACCATGCCGATCATCAGCAGCGGCGCGGTCTCGCCGAGCGCGCGCGCCATGCCGATGATCGCGCCGGTCAGCATGCCCGGCAGCGCGTTCGGCAGCACGTGGTGCAGCACGACCTGCACCTGCGAGGCACCGAGCCCGAGCGCGGCCTCGCGCAGCGACGGCGGCACCGCGCGGATCGCCGCCCGGCTCGCGATGATGATGGTCGGGAACGTGACCAGCGTGAGCACCAGGCCGCCGACCAGCGGCGCCGAACGCGGCATGCCGAACAGCGCGATGAACACCGCCAGGCCCAGCAGGCCGAAGATGATCGAGGGCACCGCGGCGAGATTGTTGATGTTGACCTCGATCAGGTCGGTCCAGCGGTTGCGTTCGGCGAATTCCTCGAGGTAGACCGCGGCCGCGACGCCGAGCGGGAACGACAGCGCCAGCGTGACCGCCAGCGTCAGCAGCGAGCCCACCAGCGCGCCGCGGATCCCCGCGAGCTCGGGGTCGCGGCTGTCGCCGTTGGCGAACAGGTTGGCGTTGAAGCGCAGCGCGAGCTCCCCCGCCTGCGCCAGCTCATCGACCCAGCCCCGCTGCAGCGGACCCAGCGTGGACGCGCCCGGGTCCTTCATGTGCGCATCGACGCTGCCGTCGGCCAGCACCCAGACCTTCTCGCGCGCACCGAGCAGGCGCGGATCGTCCAGCAGACGGTCACGCAGTTCCCACGCCGCGGCCGAACTCGGCAGCCGCGCCAGCGCGCGGCGCTCGGCGCGCGAGGCGACCGCCGGAAAGCGCTCGTGCAGCGCGTCCTTGATCAGCGCCTCGTAGTCGGCCGCGGCCAGCTCCTGCGCCGCCGCCCGGGCGCCGACCCCGAGCCGTTCGGGATCGTAGTGGATCGCGAGCTGCACGCGGGTCTGGCGGAACGCGCCCACGCCCTTGTCGACGATATCGGTGAACAGCAGCAGCAGGCTGGCGAGCGCGAGCAGCACCGACAGCAGCCCGTAGGCGCGGAAACGCCGCTCGCGCCGGTAGCGCCGGCCGAGTCCCGCGCGCACCACGTCGATGGTGGCGCGCCGGGGCGGCTGCGGTTGCGGATCACTCATACTGCTCCCGGTACTTGCGTACGATGTGCAGGGCCACCACGTTCAGCGCCAGCGTGCCGACGAACAGCACCAGCCCCAGCGCGAAGGCCGCCAGCGTCTTCGGACTGTCGAACTCCTGGTCGCCGACCAGCAGCGTGACGATCTGCACCGTCACCGTCGTGACCGACTCGAACGGGTTCGCGCTCAGGCGCGCCGAGAGTCCGGCGGCCATCACCACGATCATCGTCTCGCCGATCGCACGCGAGGCGGCGAGCAGCACCCCGCCGACGATTCCGGGCAGCGCGGCCGGTATCACCACGCGCTGGATCGTCTCCGAGCGCGTCGCCCCGAGCGCCAGCGAACCGTCGCGCAGCCCGAGCGGGACCGCGTGGATGATATCGTCGGACAGCGAGGACACGAACGGGACGATCATCACGCCCATCACCAGCCCGGCCGCCAGCGCACTCTCGGCCGAGGCCTCGAGGCCGATCGCCGCGCCCAGATCGCGCACCAGCGGCGCGACGGTCAGGGCAGCGAAGAAGCCGTAGACCACGGTCGGGATGCCGGCGAGGACTTCCAGCAGCGGCTTGAGTCGCCCGCGCAGGCGCGCGCTCGCGTACTCGCTGAGGTAGATCGCCGACATCAGCCCGACCGGTACCGCGACCAGCAGCGCGATCGCCGAGATCATCAGCGTCCCCGCGAACAGCGGCAGTGCGCCGAAGCGTCCCGAGGAGCCGGTCTGGTCCGCGCGCAACGCGATCTGCGGGCTCCACTCCAGGCCGAAGAAGAACTCCACCGGCGAGACCATGCGGAAGAAGCGCAGCGATTCGACCAGCACCGACAGCAGGATGCCGACCGTGGTCAGCACCGCCAGCACGGCACAGGCGAACAGCAGGCCGCGGAAGATCCGCTCCACCGGCGCCCGCGCCGCGAAGCCCGGTGCGATGCGCCACCAGGCATGGAGCCCGCCGGCGCCGGCGAGCAGCAGTGTGGCGGCGAGCAGCGCGCGTTCCGACGTTGTGCGCATCCCGGCGAGCCGCAACGCGGCCTCGGCCAGCACCGGGTCGGGCTGGCCGGCCTGCACGCCGGCCGCCAGGTTCGCGATCGCGTTCAGCGTGAGCCCGGCGTGCTCGCCGAGCGCCGCGGCCGGCAGCGATGCGAGCAGCAGCCGTTCGATCACCGGACCCTGCAGCAGCAACCAGAGCGCGATCAGCACCAGCGCCGGCAGCGCCGCCACCAGCGCGACCCAGGCGCCGTAGTGCGCGGGCAGCGCGGCCAGCCGGCGCACGCCACCGAGCGTTGCGGCGAGGCTGGCCGCGCGTGCCGCGCCGAGGAAGTAGCCGGCGATCGCGATCGCCGCGACCAGCAACGGCAGGGTCGATGCGCTCATGGCTGCGTCAGAGGCTGAACGGCGTCAACGCCCGCGCCGCGGCCGCGGCCTTCCCGTAGGCCGCGGGCGGCAATGCGATCAGTCCGCGGTCGGCAAGATAGCCTTCCTCGCCCATCGAGCGCTCGGAGACGAACTCGGCGACGAACTCCGCGATGCCCGGAATCACGCCGACGTGGGCCTTCTTGACGTAGAAGTAGAGCGGCCGCGACACCGGGTACGAGCCGTCGGCGATCGCCTCGTACTCGGGCACCACGCCGCCGATGGCGCTGCCCTGCACCTTGTCGGCGTTCTCCTCCATGAAGCTGTAGCCGAACACGCCGAGCGCGTTGCGGTTGGCGGCCAGCTTCTGCACGATCAGGTTGTCGTTCTCGCCGGCCTCGATGTAGGCGCCGTCCTCGCGCACCGCGTGGCAGATCGCCTTGAAACGGCTCTCGTCGCTGTCCTTGATCGCCTTGATCCACGGGAAGGTCTTGCAGCCGCCTTCCATCGCCAGTTCCGCGAAGGCGTCACGGGTACCGGAGGTCGGCGGCGGGCCGAGCACCTCGATCGGGTTGGCGGGCAGCGCCGGGTTCACCTGTTGCCAGGTGCGATACGGATTCGCCACCAGCGTCTCGCTGCCGTCGGGATTGGGCACGTCCTTGGCGAGCGCGAGGTAGACGTCGCGCAGCGACAGCTCGTAGTGGTGGGCGCCGGCCGCGTTGGCGATCACGATGCCGTCGAAGCCGATCAGCACCTCGGTGATTTCCGTGACGCCGTTCCTGCGGCAGTCGGCGACCTCGGACTCCTTGATCCGCCGCGAGGCGTTGGCAATGTCCGGATGCTGCACGCCGACGCCGGCACAGAACAGCTTGATCCCGCCGCCGGTGCCGGTGGACTCGACCTTCGGCGTGCGGAACGTGCCGGCGCGACCGAAGCGCTCGGCGACGACGGTCGAGAACGGGTAGACGGTCGAGGAACCGACGATGCCGATGTTGTCGCGCTGTGCGAGCGCGGCGGGCGCGCCGGCGACGGCGGCGACGACGAGGGCGGAGCTGAACAATCTCTTCACGGTGGCCTCCCGGGCTGCTGACTGGTCGGTGCACGGCGGGACGTGTCACCGAGCGGCATCATGTGAACACTTTATGACGTTTTCATGACACGCGCGGGGTTTCGACGCCCTCGATGCGAGCCTGCGGGAACAGGCAGGCGAAGGTGCTGCCGGCGCCGGGACGGCTGTCGATTCGCAGTTCGCCGTCGAGGCGCTTCAGCGCGTGCTTGACGATTGCCAGCCCCAGGCCGGTGCCGCCGCTGTCGACGGAGCGGCTCTTGTCGACGCGGTAGAAACGCTCGGTGAGCCGCGGAATGTGCACCGGATCGATGCCGACGCCATCGTCGACCACGCGGAACACGCCGCGGCCGTCCTCGACGCCGAACGAGACGGCGATCCTGCCGCCGGGCGCCGTGTAGCGCACCGCGTTGAACACGATGTTCGACAGGATGCTCTCGATCTGCAGCCGCGGGCCGCGCAGGCGCAGCCGCGCGTCGCAGCCGAGCTCGATGGTGCGTTCGCCGTTGCAGGCGGCCAGTGCGTTCTCGCGGATCGACTCGAGCATCGCGCAGACCGCGACCTGCTCGTCACCGCCCGTGTCCCCTTCGCTCGCCTCGATCCGGCTGAGCAGCAGCAGGTCCCGCAGCAGGTGTTCCATGCGCACCGCCTGCTGCTGCATCTGCGCCAGCGCCCTCGCCACCACCGGCGACTCCTGCGGCATCAGCTCGGCCAGCGTGCCCACGTAGCCGGCGATCACGGTGAGCGGCGTGCGCAACTCGTGCGAGATGTTCGCCACGAAGTCGCGCCGCATGGTCTCCAGGCGTTTCAGCGCCGTCACGTCGCGTACGAACAGCAGCTTGCGCCGCTCGCCCATGGCGGTGGCCTGCAGTTCCAGCGCGCGGCCGTTAGCCTCCTCGAGCTCGAAGCAGCGCTCGAAGTCACCGGCACCGAGGTAGTGGGCGAAATCGGGATCGCGCACCAGGTTCACGACCGGCTGGCCGGCATCCTGCGGGTAGCGCAGCCCGAGCAGCTCGCCGGCGGCGGCGTTGGACCACTCGATCACGTTCTCGGGCCCCAGCATCACGATGCCGTCGCGCAGCACCGCGTACGCCTCGCGCAGCCGCGCCACGGTCTGCCCGGATTGCTCGAGTTCGCGGCGCAACCCGTTGCGGAGCGAGTTCATGCGATCGGCCACCTCGCCGAGCGTGCCGCCGTGCACCGGCGGCTCGGAAGCCGGCGGGTTGCCGTAGAGCCAGCGCTGCAGGCGCAGCAGCCGTGCGTAGGCGAGCGCTACGAAGACGAACAGCGCCCCCGCCAACCCGAGCCCGGGATGCCCCAACGCGCCGCCGAGCTGGGTGCCGGCGATGGTGAGCGCGATGAACAGCAACAGGTCGCGCCCACGTCCGGGTGCCACCGCTCAGGCCCGCACCGTGTGCGCGGAAAAGCGGTAGCCCGTTCCGCGCACGGTCTGGATGAACTCGCCGAAGTCCGTCGCACCCGGCGCCGCCGGCTCGAGCGCCTTGCGCAGCCGCCTGACGTGCACGTCCACCGTGCGTTCGTCGATGTAGACGTTCGCACCCCAGACGTTGTCCAGCAGCTGCGCGCGCGAATAGGCGCGCTCCGGATGGCTCATCAGGAAATGCAGCAGGCGAAACTCGGTGGGACCCATCTCGAGCGCACGCCCTTCGGCGAACACCCGGTGCGCCAGCGGGTCGAGGCGCAGCCCCCCGAACTCGAGCGGCTCCTGCTCTTCCACCGCCGCGGTACGCCGCAGCAGCGCGCGGATGCGCGCCACCAGCTCGCGCGGCGAGAACGGTTTCGCGACGTAATCGTCGGCGCCGCCCTCGAGGCCCTGCACGCGGTTGCCCTCCTCGACCTTCGCGGTCAGCATGATCACCGGCAGCGCGGCGGTGGCTTCCTCCCTGCGCAGGCGCCGCAGCAGCTCGTAGCCGCTGGTCTCGGGCATCATCCAGTCGAGCAGCACCAGGTCGGGGCGTTCGTCGAGGATGCGGCCCATCGCCTCGCGCGCGTTGGCCGCCTGCAGGCAGTCGAAGCCCGCGAGCTCCAGCGACAGCTGCACCATGTCCCTGATCGCGGCCTCGTCATCGACCACCAGGATCGTCTGCTTGCCTTTCATTCGTCGCGCCCGCTCCGTGACCGTATGCTCCATGCCCGCGAGTACAAGACATTATCATGACGCTTAGATGACACCCCCGGGGCGACGCCGTATCGAATAGAGCCGGTGCGGCGGCGGTTCGCGGGCGAAATCCGGATCGATGCTGCGCGCGGTCAGGTCCTCGACCGCCAGGTCCGCCAGCGCCGCGGCATCGAGACGGAAGCCGCGCCGGTTGGTCGAGAACAGCAGCTGTCCGTCCGCCGCCAGCACGCGCACGGCGGCGCGGATCAGCGCCACGTGGTCGCGCTGCACGTCGAGGGTGTCGTCCATGCGCCTGGAGTTCGAGAACGAGGGCGGATCGAGGAACACCAGGTCCCAGCGCGCGGACTGCGCCGCCAGCCAGCGCAGGCAGTCGGCGCGCACCAGTTCGTGCTGCGCCGGTTGCAGGCCGTTGGCTTCGAGGTTGCGCCGCGCCCAGTCGAGATAGGTTGCCGACAGGTCCACGCTGGTGCTCGCGCGCACCCCGCCGAGGCCGGCCGCCACGGTCACCGCGCCGGTGTAGCAGAACAGGTTCAGGAAGCGCTTGCCGCGCGCCGCCGCCGCGACCATGCGCCGCGCCGGCCGGTGATCGAGGAACAGACCGGTATCGAGGAAGTCGCGCAGGTTCACCAGCAGCCGCGCCGGGCCCTCGTGCACGGACAGGAAATGGTTCTCGCGCGCCAGCCGCTGGTATTGCCGCGAACCGCGCTGGCGCTCGCGCGTCTTCACCACCACCTGCTGCGCCGGCACACCGAACACGTCGGGCAGCACGGCGCGCACGTCCTCGAGCCGCGCGCGCGCGACTTCCGGGTCCACCGTGGCCGGCGGCGCGTACTCGGCGACGTGGAGCCAGTCCTCGTAGCGGTCCACCGCGACCGCGTACTCGGGGATGTCGGCGTCGTAGACGCGGTAGCAGGTGGTGCCGCTCGAGGTGAGCCAGCCCTTCAGCCGGCGCAGGTTCTTGCGCACCCGGTTGGCGAACATCTCCGCGCCGGGACCGGGCTGATGCGCCGTCACCACCGGCACCGGTGGGGCAGCACTTGCGGCCACCCGGTTGCCCTCCGCCTCGCGAGCACGTGGCGGCCTCGCACGCTGCGGCTCGCAGACCAGCAGACAGCAGTCGAGCGCGCCGTTGCGCACCCGGTAACGACGCCTCCAGCGCAGCCCGGGCGCGTCCTCGAGCGGCCCCTCGGCGGTCAGGATCGCCACCCGCCAGCCCTCGAACTGCTCGTGCGCGAGGCGGCCGAGCGCCGCGTACAGCACCGGCAGTTCCGCCGCGCTGCCCAGACGCTCGCCGTACGGGGGGTTGCAGATCAGCAGCCCGCTGCGTCCCTCGAACGCCGGCGGGCGGCGCTGTGTCTGCAACGCGCAGGCGGTGAATTCGATGTGCTCGCCGAGCCCCGCGGTGAGCGCGTTCGCGCGTGCGTGCCCGAGCACGCGCGCATCGCTGTCGGCGCCCGCGATCGGGGGCAGCCCGGCCAGCCCCGCGGTGCGCCGCGCGCGCGCCTCGCCGAGCTGGCGTT
>JAJVIG010000046.1 GCA_022072145.1 Pseudomonadales bacterium | reverse complement strand
CGTTGGCCAGCGCCTGCGGCCCCAGACCGCCGGCCGCGGCGCCGAGGCGCCAGCGACGCGTGCTGCGCGCGCCGGCCGGGCGCAAGGTGCGTAGCGCCACCGGCAGGGTGTTCACGAGCACCTCGCCAGGTGGTGCGTGGTAGTAGCGGGCCGCGAACAGGCACAGGCGCAGCAGTTCCGCGGACAGCACGGGTTCGCGGTCCGGCAGCGCGAACGCCCGCCGCAGTTTCGCCGGCTCCAGCGCGCTGCGCGCGGCGATCGCGACGATCACCCCGAGCACGCGCCGCGCCCCCAGCGGCACGACCACGCGCATGCCCGCCGCCAGCGACGCGGCATCGGCGTCGGCCGGGGGCAGATAATCGAGCGTGTGGCGCAACGGCGCCGGCACCGCGACGCGCAGGACGGGATCGGCAGGCATGCGCGGAGGGTAGGCGCGCACACCCGGCGCGTCCAGTCCGTCACGGGGTATTTTCCACAGCACGGTGAAGCCGGCTTGCCATCGGCGGTGCGAGTGCTTAGTATGCCGCGCTCTTTTTGTTTCACGAGCGCAGCGATTCCCCTCCGGGCATTGGCGGAGGCCGGCGCTGACGCGGCAAGGTGACACCATGAAAGCCGATATTCATCCCGCCTACGACAAAGTGACCGCGAACTGCAGCTGCGGGAACGTGATCACGACCCGCTCGACGCTGGGTCGCGACCTCCACCTCGACGTGTGCTCGAAGTGCCACCCGTTCTATTCCGGCAAGCAGAAGGTGCTGGACACGGGCGGTCGCATCGACCGCTTCAACAAGCGGTTCGGTACCCGCAAGCCCGTCTGATATCCCTGCCGGCGGCGGGATGCCCGCGTTCCGCGCCGTCCTTTCCCCCCTGTCCGCGCGTGTGCCGGCCGTCCTGGCCGGCAGCGTGCTCGCGTGGGCGGCTGGCGCCGCTCCCCCCGTCTGTGCGCCGTTCGCTGCTACCGAGCCGGCGCGGGTCGCCGCGGTGCTCGACGGTGACACGTTGCGGCTCGAGGACGGGCGCCGCGTGCGCCTGATCGGGATCAACGCCCCCGAGTTGCGCGATGGGGCTGGGCGCGCCGAACCCGGGGCCGCAGCGGCGCGGCGGTTCGCCAGCCGCTTCCTCGGCGGATCACGCGTCCTGCTGACGATCGGCGAGGCGCGTCACGACCGTTACGGCCGCACGCTGGCGCACGTCTGGCGCGCCGACCACGCGAGCCTCGAGGCGGCGCTGCTCGCCGCCGGGCTGGCGCGTCACGTCGTGGTGCCTCCCGACCTCGGGCAGATCGACTGCCTGCGCGCGAGCGAACGCCATGCACGGACAGCGGGCGCCGGGCGGTGGGGCAGCGGCGAGTTCGCACCGCGCGCGGTGGCGGCGCTACGTCCGGGCGAGAGCGGGTTCCGGCTGCTGCGCGGGCGGGTCAGCGCGGTGAGTCGCAGCCGCTCGTCGTGGTGGGTCGAGATCGAGGACCGGGTGGCGTTGCGCGTCGCCCGCGCGGACCAGCGCCGGTTCCGGTTCGACGCGCTGCAGCGGCTCGGCGGGAGGGAAGTCGAGTTCCGTGGCTGGCTGGTCTGGCGGGAACGACACGAGGGCGTCGCGCGCGGACATCCCCCGTGGTCGATGGCCCTGCGGCACCCGGCGTCGCTGGAGTCGGCCGACTGATCAGAAGATGTCCAGCGTGTTGTATTCGTCGCGTACGTAGTCCTCGCCGTCGGGGGTCACCGACGGCACGTTTTCCAGCGGGAACAGCTCGAACACGGCATCGCGCTGCCCCGGCGCCGCCAGCAGCCCGGTCCTGCGGTCGACGCGCACGTTCACCAGCCCCACCGGCAGCGGGCGCACGTGCAGCGGCAATTCGCGGGTCGCTTCGCGCATGTAGTCCACCCACACCGGCAGCGCCGCGGAGCCGCCGAATTCCTGCCGGCCCAGCGGTGTGTTCTCGTCGAAACCGATCCAGGCGGTGCTGACCACCAGCCCGGCGTACCCGGAGAACCAGGCGTCCGTGGGGCCGTTGGTGGTGCCGGTCTTGCCGGCGACGTCGGCGCGCTGCAGGGCCAGCGCGCGCCGGCCGGTGCCGTGCTTCACCGCGTCCTTCAGGATGCTGTCGATCATGAACGCCACGCGCGGGTCCATGACCTGCGGTGCGGGCGGCGGCTGCGTCGCGTCTTCCTCGAGCAACGCGTCCAGCGAGGCGGCCTCCTCGGCCGGGGCCGGTGCGGTGCACCCGGTGCAGGCGCTGGGCGGCGCGGCGCGCCAGAGCACCTCGCCGCCGACCCGCTGCACCTCGCCGATCAGGTACGGCTCGACGCGGTAGCCGCCGTTGGCGATGACCGCGTAGGCCGCCACCAGCCGCAGTGGCGTGACGCTCGGCGTGCCCAGCGCGAGCGAGAGATCCGGCACCAGGTCCTCACGCTCGAAGCCGAGCCGCGCGAGGTAGTCGATCGCGCGCTGCACGCCGAGTTGCTGCAGCAGCCGGATCGAGACCAGGTTGCGCGAGTTGACCAACGCGGTGCGCAGGCTGGTCGGTCCGTAGAACTTGCCGGAATCGTTCTCCGGCCGCCACACTTTCGCGAGTCCCGGGTCGTTGAACACGATCGGTGCGTCGTTGATCACGCTCGCCGGGGTGAAGCCGTTCTCCATCGCCGCGGCATAGATGAACGGCTTGATGTTCGACCCGGGCTGGCGCCTCGCCTGCGCGACGCGGTTGAATTTGCTGTACTCGAAGTCGAGACCGCCGACCAGCGCACGGATCGCACCGTCGGTGGCATCCAGCGAGACCAGCGCGGCCTGCACGGCCGGCAGCTGCGCGAGCCGCCAGCCGTCGGCGCCGGCCACGATGCGCACCACGTCGCCGGGCGTGACCAGTTCGGATGCGCTGGCGGGCGCCGGTCCGCGCTGGTCGGGGTCGATGTAACGGCGCGCGCCCGCCAGCCCGCGCTCCCACGCGATCGTGACCGTCTCGCTGGCGGTCAGCACCTCGATGTCCCGCTCGCCGACGCGCGTGACTACCGCCGGCTGCAGGCTGCCGACCACCCGCAGGCGCGCGAGCTGCGGCAGCCAGTCCTGCGGCGACGATCCCTCGAGGTGCCTCTCCGGGCCGCGGAAGCCGTGCCGGCGGTCGTAGGCCAGCAGACCGTTCTCGACCGCGCGCTGTGCATGGCGCTGCAGCGTGCCGTCGATCGTGGTGTGCACCACATAGCCGTCGCTGTAAGCCTGCAGTCCGTATCGCGCGATCATCTCCGCGCGCACCATCTCGGCCGCGTACTGCGCCGGCAGCTCGATGCTCGCGCCGTGGTAGCGCGCGGTGACCGGCGCGGCCACCGCGGCGTCGTGCGCGGCGCGGTCGATGTAGCCGAGCTCGAGCATGCGCCCGAGGATCCAGTCGCGCCGTTCGCGGGCGCGCTGCGGGCTGTCGATCGGGTTCAGCGCCGAGGGTGCCTTCGGCAGTCCGGCGATCAGCGCGGCCTCGTCGAGCGTGAGCTGGTCGATGGTGCGGCCGTAGTAGACCTGCGCCGCCGCCTGTACCCCGTAGGCCCGGTGGCCGAGGAAGATCTTGTTCAGGTAGAGCTCGAGGATCTGCTGCTTGCCCAGTTCGCGCTCGATCTGGATCGCCAGCAGGATCTCGTTGAACTTGCGCAGGAAGGTCTGTTCGCGGCTGAGGAAATAGTTGCGCGCCACCTGCATCGTGATCGTGCTGCCGCCGGACTGGATGCTGCGCGTCGTCGCCAGTTCCCAGGCCGCGCGCGCCAGCCCTGGCAGGTCGATGCCGCGGTGGTGCAGGAAACGGTCGTCCTCGGCGGCGAGCACGGCCTGCAACAGCATGTCGGGAACCTGCTCGAAGCGCACCGGCGTGGAGCGCATCTCGCCGAACTCGCCCATCAGCAGCCCGTCGCGCGTGTAGACGCGCAACGGTTCCTGGAAGCGGACGTCACGCAGGGACTCGACCGAGGGCAGTCGCGGAGCGAGGTAGAGCAGCGAACCTGTGAGCGCCGTCACTGCAACGGCAGCCAGTGCGACGACGGGCCTGCAGATTCTCCAGCACCGGACTAGAATCGGGACGGGGCGTTGTGCTGGCACGAAGCGCTCGGAAACAGGGAAAGTGCGGTACGCGGGCAATTATAGGGATTTTCTTTTTTTATCACAGTTTTCTACTACGCTTATTTCTGCCTGCTTCCCGGCGCGTCCGACAGGGTCGGCAAGGTCAAGGATTCACCAGGAAAAACAACGTGATAGGCTTATTCAAACGGAAGACGCCACCGGTTCTGGGGATCGATATCAGCTCGACCTCCGTGAAGCTGCTCGAACTGAGCCGCAGTGGTGAACGCTACACCGTCGAGAGCTACGCGGTGCAGCCGATGCCCCCGAACTCGGTGGTCGAGAAGAACATCGCCGAAGTCGACACGGTGGCGCAGTGCCTGCGCGACGTGGTGGACCGTGCGAAAACCAAGACCCGTGACGTCGCGGTGGCGGTGGCCGGTTCGGCGGTGATCACCAAGGTCATCGACATGGCCGATGGCCTGTCGGACGACGCCATGGAAGCGCAGATCAGCGTCGAGGCCGATCAGTACATCCCGTACCCGCTCGACGAGGTGGCGATCGATTTCGAGGTGCAGGGGGCATCGGATCGCGGCCCCGGCCAGGTCGAGGTGCTGCTCGCCGCCTGCCGGCGCGAGAACGTCGATTCGCGGGTCGAGGTGATCGAGGCCGCCGAACTGTCGCCGCGGGTCGTCGACGTCGAGATCTACGCGATGGAGCGTGCGTTCGGATTGATCGTCGACCAGCTGGGGCTGGACGAGGACTACACGGTCGCGATCGTCGACATCGGCGCCACCATGACCACGCTCAGCGTGCTGAGCGGCGGACACACCATCTATACACGCGAACAGCTGTTCGGTGGCAAGCAGCTCACCGAGGAGATCCAGCGCCGGTACGGGCTCAGCGTGCAGGAAGCGGGGCTCGCGAAGAAACAGGGCGGCCTGCCGGCGGACTACGAGCAGGAGGTGCTGGAGCCCTTCCGCGACGCGGTGATCCAGCAGGTGACGCGCTCGCTGCAGTTCTTCTTCTCCTCGACGCAGTACAACGACGTCGATCACGTCGTGCTGGCCGGCGGCGTGGCCGCACTGACCGGCCTCGCGCAGGCGGTCGAGGACAAGCTCGGCACGCCGACCACGGTCGCCAATCCGTTCCGCGGCATGGGCGTGGCCTCGCGCGTGAATGCCGCGGCGCTCGCCAATGACGCACCGGCGATGATGATCGCCTGCGGGCTCGCGATGAGGAGCTTCGACTGATGGCAAAGATCAACCTCCTGCCCTGGCGCGAGCAGCGGCGCGAACGGCTGCGCAAGGAGTTCCTGGTGGTGCTCGGCTCGGTCGCCGCGGCCGGGGTGCTGGTCGCGGTGCTCGGGCACGTCGTGATCACCGGGCAGATAACGCACCAGAACGAGCGCAACGAATACCTGCGCACGCACATCCGCGAGCTCGACAAGCAGGTCGCCGAGATCAAGGACCTGCAGACGCGGCGCAACCAGTTGCTCGATCGCATGAAGGTGATCCAGGACCTGCAGGGAACGCGCCCGCTGATCGTGCACATCTTCGACGAGATCGTGCGCACCTTGCCCGACGGCGTCTATTTCCGCGGCATGGAGCGCGCCGGGCAGACGATCACGATCCGCGGGACCGCGGAATCGAACAATCGCGTCTCCAGCCTGATGCGCCGGCTCGACGCGTCGGAGTGGTTCAGCGAGCCGAATCTGAAGGCCGTGACGGCGAATCCGCGCTTCGGCGACCAGGGCAACGACTTCGACCTCACGGTCAAGGTCAGCATGCCGGGCGCGACCGCGGACGAAGGCCAGGGCGAGACGGGAGAATAGGCACATGGCACTGGCGGATTCGCTGAAGGCGCTCAGGGAAGTCAATCTGTCGGAGCTGACGCTGGACAACATCGGCACCTGGCCGTTCGCGGTGAAACTCATCGTGTGGGTGCTGGTGTTCGGACTGGTGTGCTTCCTCGGTTACAACTACCACCTGAAGGGCTTGCGCGAGCAGTACGACGCGACGCTGCAGACCGAGACGCAGTTGCGCGAGGAGTTCCGCGCCAAGGCGTTCCAGGTGGCCAACCTCGACGCGCTGCGCGCGCAGCTGGCGGAGATGGAAGAACAGTTCGGCGCGCTGCTCGGGCAGTTGCCGAAGGACACCGAGGTGCCCGGACTGCTCGAGGACATCACCGAGAAGGGCAGCGATGCCGGACTCGTGTTCGACAGCATCGCCCTCGAGGGCGAGCGGGCGGCCGAGTTCTACGTCGAGTTGCCCATCAACATCAACGTCAAGGGTGCGTACCACGATCTGGGAGGCTTCGCGAGCGGCGTCGCCGGGCTGCCGCGGATCGTGACGCTGCACGATTTCGCGATCACTCCCGGCGGCAACGCGGGGCAGCTGAGCATGCGGATACAAGCCAGGACGTACCGTTACAAGGGCGAAGAATGATGGGCGCCAAGCGAACAGCAAGCCTCGTGTTCTGGGCCGCCCTGCTGGGCGGTTGCGGCGGCGACTACGCCGATATCGACGCCTACATGGCCGAAGTGCGGGCGCGGCCGGTCGGGGCGATCGAGCCGATCCCCGCATTCAAGCCGTACCAGTCGTTCACCTATTCGGCGCAGTCCCTGCGCGCACCGTTCGACGTGCCGCTGAGTGCCAGGGAAGCGGCGACGCTGCAGACCGGCAAGGTCGTCAAACCCGACCTGCTGCGCGCCCGCGAGTTCCTCGAGCGATTCAACATCGAGGGATTGGCGATGGTCGGTACGCTGGAGCAGAAGGGCACGCTCTGGGTGCTGATCCAGGACGAGGAGGCAGGGGTGCACCGCGTCCGGACCGGAAACTACCTGGGAAGGAATCACGGCAGGATCGTCGCGGTGGCCGAGACCGAGGTCTCGGTGGTCGAGATCGTGCCCAACGGCGTCGGTGGATGGATCGAGCGCCCCCGAACGATCAAGCTGACAGAACAGTAGAGCGCGGAGACAGTATGGACAGCGTAACATTCGAATCGCGGCGCGTTACCGATACGGTCCGTGGCTGGTGGCGGGCGAGCGTGGCACTGCTGCTGGCACTGCTGCTGCCCGCACTGCCGGCGCTGGCCGCGCCGGTGTCGATGACCGACATCGGTTTCAACGCGCTTCCGGGCGGCCGGTTCGAGATCCGGATGAAGTTCGACGGCACGCCGCCGTCGCCGCAGTCCTACACGATCGACAAGCCGGCGCGGATCGCGCTCGACCTGCCTGGCGTCACGAGCGCTCTCGCGCAGAAGAAGCACACGCTCGCATTCGACAACGCGCAGAGCGTGGTCGTCGTCGAGGCCGGTGGGCGCACGCGCGTGATCGTGAACCTGGTCGAGGTCGCGCCTTACGAGGCGAGGGTCGACGGCCAGGACCTGGTGGTCAGCGTGGGCACCGGCCAGCCGGCCCAGTACCTCACCGACGCCGGCGGCAGCATGGGCAGCCGGGTGGCGCCCGCGCGCGTGCAGGGCGTCTCCTCGGGAATCACCGACTTCAACTTCCGCCGCGGCAGCAACGGCGAGGGTCGCATCGAACTGCAGCTCGCGAATCCGCGCACCGACGTCGACGTGCGGCTCGAGGGCAACATGATCAAGGTCGCGTTCTTCGACACCACGGTGCCGGACGAGCTGCAGCGCCGCTACGACGTGATCGATTTCGCGACCCCGGTCGAGATGGTCGACGTCGCGCAGTCGGGAGCGCAGGCCACGGTCGGCATCAAGGTCGGTGGTGACTACGACTACCTCGCGTACCAGGCCGACACCACCTACGTCGTGGCGGTCAAGCCGCTGACCCGCCAGGAGGTCGAGGAGAAGAAGAAGGAATTCGAGTTCACCGGCGAGAAGCTGTCGCTGAACTTCCAGGACATCGAGGTGCGCGCCGTCCTGCAGCTGATCGCGGACTTCACCGAACTGAACCTCGTCGCCAGCGACACGGTCGGCGGCCGCATCACGCTTCGCCTGCAGAACGTGCCGTGGGACCAGGCACTCGACCTGATCCTCAAGGCGAAGGGCCTCGACAAGCGCCAGGTGGGCAATGTGCTGATGGTCGCACCGGCTGCAGAAATCGCCGAACGCGAGCGCCAGGAACTCGAGACCAACCGCCAGCTGGAGGAACTCGCGCCGCTGCAGACCGAGTTCATCAAGATCAAGTACGCGAGTGCGCAGCAGCTGTTCCAGCTGTTCGGCAACCGTGGCAACGCGAATGTCGCCACCGGCTCATCGCAGCAGCAGGGCCGCGACACCTATAACCGCGAGGCGAGCATCCTGTCGCCGCGTGGCAAGGTGATCGTCGACGAGCGGACCAACTCGCTGATGGTGACCGAGACCGCCGAGAAGCTCGAGGAACTGCGCCGGCTGATCAAACTGATCGACGTGCCCATCCGCCAGGTGCTGATCGAGGCGCGGATCGTGATCGCCTCCACCGACTTCGCCCGTCAGCTCGGCGTGCAGTGGGGCGGCGCGGCGATCTACGACGAGGATCGTGACCAGACGTGGACGATCGGTGGCAGCCAGCGCACGTTGACCGAGCTCGACGACCCGAACCCCGAAGTCACGTTCCCGGATGCGCTGGCCGTCGACCTCGGCGTGACCGGGCAGGGCACCAGCTCGATCGCGATCGGCTTCACCAAGAACGACCTGCTGCTGAACGCGGAACTCTCGGCCCTCGAGGCCTCCGGGCGTGGCGAGATCGTGTCGCAACCGAAGATCATCACCGGCGACAAGCGCCAGGCGACGATCGAGCAGGGTACCGAGATCCCGTACCTGAAATCCGCGGCCTCGGGTGAGACCACGGTCGAGTTCAAGGAAGCGGTGCTCAAGCTCGACGTGACGCCCAGCATCACGCCGGATGGTCGGGTGCTGATGAAGCTGGTGATCAACCAGGATTCGATCGGCGAGTTCATCAACGGGGAGTTCGGCTCGCAGATCCCGACCATCGACACCACCGAGCTCGACACCGAGGTGCTGGTCGGCAACGGCGAGACGGTGGTGCTGGGAGGGGTGTTCCAGACCGAGGAGATCGTCGGCGAGACCAAGACGCCGCTGCTCGGCGACATCCCGTACATCGGCCGGCTGTTCCGCAAGGACGTTACCGAGACCAACAAGAACGAGACGCTGATCTTCATCACGCCGCGTATCCTCAGCGAGAAGCTGATCGACTGAACGGCGACCGATGGTGTATCCAGGCACGGTGGTGCTCGTCGGCCCGATGGGGGCCGGCAAGAGCACCATCGGCCGCGCGCTGGCCGATGCGCTGGGCGTGGCCTTTCACGATACCGACTCGCTGATCGAGGAACGCTCGGGGGCCACCATCGCGTGGATCTTCGACGTCGAGGGCGAGCAGGGCTTCCGCGACCGCGAGACCGCGATCATCCGCGAACTGGCCGGCGCGCGCGCGGCGGTGGTGGCCACCGGCGGCGGCGCGGTGCTGCGCGAGGAGAACCGGCGCCTGCTCGCCGCGATGGGTCGCGTGGTCTATCTGGAGACCTCGGTGCGCCAGCAGCTCGCCCGCACGCGGCGCGACCGCAAGCGTCCGCTGCTGCGCACCGGCGACCGCGAGGCGGTGCTCGGCGCGTTGCTCGCCGAGCGTGATCCGCTGTACCGCGAGGTCGCCGACCTCGTGGTGCGCACCGACGGCCGCGGTGCACGTGCGGTGGTGCGCGAGATCCTCGACTTCCTCGGGGTGCGCGACGACTGAGGTGCGTGCAGCGCCGTGGCGAGGTCGCCCTTTTGCCACGACACCGTTAAGCTTGCGTCCGGGGCGCGCCGCGGGGGTGTGCCGCGCAACGCACAGGGGCGCCAGCGACGCACATGCCTGCAGAAGTCCTCGAAGTCGGTCTGGACGATCGCAGTTATCCGATCTACATCGGTTCCGGCCTGCTGGGCGATGCCGCGCTGCTGCTGCGCCACGTGCCGCGCGGCCGCGTCGCGGTGATCAGCAACACCACGGTGGCGCCGCTGTACCTCGAGCGCGTGCGCGCGGCCCTCGGCGAACGCCTCGCGCTGGTCAAGATCCTGCCCGACGGCGAGCAGCACAAGAACCTCGCCACACTGGCCTCGATCTGGGATGCGCTGCTCGAGGCGCGCTGCGATCGCCACACCACGCTGGTTGCGCTCGGGGGGGGTGTGGTCGGCGACATCACCGGCTTCGCGGCCGCGACCTACCAGCGCGGGGTGCCGTTCCTGCAGCTGCCGACCACGCTGCTGGCCCAGGTCGACTCCTCGGTAGGCGGCAAGACCGGGATCAACCATGCGCGCGGCAAAAACATGATCGGCGCGTTCCACCAGCCCTGCTGCGTGATCGCCGATATCGACACGCTGGCGACGCTGCCCGAGCGCGAGCTCGCGGCCGGACTCGCCGAGGTGATCAAGTACGGGCTGATCGGCGACCGGCCGTTCCTCGACTGGTTGCGCGGCGCGAGCGCGGCGCTGCGCGCGCGCGATCCCGCCGCGCTCGCCGAGGCGGTGCGGCGTTCCTGCGCCGACAAGGCGCGCGTCGTCGCGGCCGACGAACGCGAGCAGGGCCTGCGCGCGCTGCTGAACTTCGGCCACACCTTCGGCCACGCCATCGAGACCGCGACCGGCTACTCCCGGCTGCTGCACGGCGAGGCGGTGGCGATAGGCATGGCGATGGCGAGCGAGATGTCGGCCCGGCTCGGCTGGATCACCCGCGAGGACGTGGCGGCGGTGTGCGAGCTGCTGCTGGCCGCCGGGCTTCCGGTGGTGCCGCCGTCCGGACTCGATCCGCAGGAATTCCTGGACCTGATGGCCGCCGACAAGAAGGTCGCCGCCGGCCGGCTGCGCCTGGTGCTGTTGCGGGCGCTCGGCGAGGCGGTGGTGACGGCCGATTTCCCGCCGGCGGTGCTGGCCGCCGTGGTGGCCGATTTCACGGGCGGGAGTCCGCGCTGACACGACGGAGAGGGCATGGGCAACGACGACTGGTACCTGCACTACGGTCTGGACCGCGACCCGTTCGCCGAAGGCGGCGTGCAGGGCCTGTTCTACCCCGGCGGCGGGCGACAGGAAACGGTCGAGCAGCTGCAGCATCTGGCGCGCTTCGGTGACAGTGTGCTGGTGGTGGCCGGCGCCGCCGGAGCGGGCAAATCGGCCACCCTTGCGCACTTCGTCGCGCAATGCGCCTCCGACACGCGCTGCGCGGTGGTCGAGACCGCGCTGCTCGACGGCCCGGAACAGCTGGTGCGCCGGGTGCTGGCCGGCTTCGGGCTGCCGGCGATCCCCGACGAGGACCTTGCGCACGCCCTGCAGCGGCTGGAGCTCTTCTGCGAGCGCTGCCGCGAGGAGGGCATGCTGAGCTGGCTGGCTTTCGACGACGCGCAGCACCTGCACGCCGAAGCGCTCGCGCTGCTGGCGCCGCTGTTGGGGCAGATGTCGGGACGGCTGCGCCTGCTGTTTTTCGCCGAGCAGCCGTGGCCGGCCACGCTGCGCGCCGCGCTGCCTGCGCCGGTCACGATCCACCTGATCGAACTGGCGCCGTTCGAGCGCGGCGAGTCGTACGCGTACCTGCACTACCGGATGAAAACCGCCGGACTCGAGTCCGAGCCGCCGTTCAGTGCCGGCGAGCTCGAGGACCTCCACCGGCTGTCGGGCGGCATGCCGGGGCGTATCAACGCGCTCGCCCGTCAGCTGCTGATCGACGAGCTCGAGGTCGAACAGCGGCCGCTGGCCACGCTGCCGTTGTGGCATCTCGGCGTGGTTGCCGGGACGCTGCTGCTGCTCGGTGGCCTGTACCTGTGGAGCCTGTTCGACGAGCGGCCTGTCGACGAGCAACCGCGTCCCGGGGCGACGCGCGAAATCGTCGCCGAACCGGCACCGGTGCTGCTCGACGACGAACCGGCGGTCGCGCAGGACGAGCCGGCAAACGGAAGCGCCGAGGCCACGTCGGGCGCGGCAATCCGGCAGAATGACGAGGTCGCGGAGGATGACGCGGCCCCGCAGGACGACGCGGCCCGGCAGGGCGACGCGGCGACGAACGACGCGGTCGAGGGCCAACCGGCAACGGCACCGGTCGCGGCAGTACGAAGCCCTTCAGCAGCGACCGGGGAGCACACCGCGATGTCGACGCAGCCCGTGGCGGGGGTAGACTCCAGCCCCCCGGCGCGGCCCGCACCGTCCGCTGCGGGCGCGGGACCGGCGGGCGCCGACGAGGAGTACCTGCTCGCTCTCGACGGCTCCCGCTACCTGCTGCAGATCATGGCATCCGATGACCTGCAGCGGGTGCAGCGCTTCGCCGCGCGGCAGGCGCTGCCGGTGCGCCAGTACAGCAAGCTCAACGACGGCCGCCGCTGGTACGCGCTGGTCCACGGCGACTACCCGGACCAGGCCAGCGCGCAGCGGGCCGCGCGCGAACTCGCCGTGCGTCCGGGCGGCAATGCGCCGTGGGTGCGCCGGGTCGACGCGGTGCAGCGCGAGATCCGTGCCGGGCGAGCGCGCTGAGCGCCGGGCGCCGGGCGCGCGATTTGTGAGCGCTGGTGCACGCCGCTAGAATCGCGCTCCCGCCGCGCCGGCCCGACCGCGCCGCGACTTCCCCGTCCATCGTGCCGACCGGCCACAGCGAGGTGACCATGGCTGAGCTGAAGAACGACCGCCTGCTGCGCGCGCTGCGCCGCCAGTCCGTGGACCGCACGCCGGTGTGGATCATGCGCCAGGCAGGCCGCTACCTGCCCGAGTACCGCGCCACGCGCGCGCGGGCCGGCGGCATCATCGAGCTGTTCCGTAGCCCGGAACTTGCCTGCGAGGTCACGCTGCAGCCGCTGGAGCGCTACGATCTCGACGCCGCGATCCTGTTCTCGGACATCCTGACCGTGCCCGATGCGCTGGGCCTGGGCCTGTACTTCGAGGCCGGCGAGGGCCCGCGCTTTCGCGACCCGGTGCGCACCGCGGCCGACATCGAGGCGCTGCCCGAACTCGATCCGGAGCGCGACCTCGGCTACGTGATCGAGGCGGTGCGCACGATCAGGCGCGCGCTCGGCGGCCGGGTGCCGCTGATCGGCTTCTCGGGGAGTCCGTGGACCCTCGCGACCTATATGGTCGAGGGCGGTTCCACGCGCGACTTCGCGCGCATCAAGACGCTGGCCTTCGCCGACCCCCGGCGCATGCACCGCCTGCTGGCGTTGCTGGCGCGCGCGGTCACCAGTTATCTCGAAGCGCAGATACGCGCCGGGGCGCAGGCCGTGCAGCTGTTCGACACCTGGGGCGGTGTGCTCGGGCACGCGGCATACCGCGAGTTCTCGCTGCAGTACATGGTGCAGATCGTCGAGGGTCTGCGCGCCGGAGCGGGACGCCACGTGCCGGTGATCGTGTTCACCAAGGGCGGCGGCGGCTGGATCGAGGACATCGCTGCCAGCGGCTGCGATTGCATCGGCCTGGACTGGACCGCCGATCTGGGTGCGGCGCGCCGCCAGACCGGTGGACGGATCGCGCTGCAGGGCAACATGGACCCCGCGATCCTGCGCGCTCCCCCCGAGCGAATCCGCGCCGAAGTGGCCGCACTGCTAGACTCCTACGGCCCGGGGAGCGGCCACGTGTTCAACCTCGGGCACGGCGTCACGCCGGAAATCGATCCGGAGCACGTGCGGGTGCTGGTGGAAGCAGTACACGAGCTCTCCCCCGCCTACCACGTGTAGGTCCGGGCTGTGCCCGGACATGAATTGTTCGGCCACAGGCCGAACCTACGGGCGGGCAGGGTCGCCGGCCAACGCCTGGTTCATCTCGAGCGCCGGCTGCTCGCTGCACGGACGACCAACCACCTGAGCGGGCACGCCGGCCACGGTGGTGTGCATCGGTACGTCGGCGAGCACCACGCTGCCGGCGCAGACCTGCGCGCCGTCGCCGATGCGAATGTTGCCGAGGATCTCGGCGCCGGCACCGATCAGCACCCCCGAACCCACCTTCGGGTGGCGGTCGCCGCCGACCTTGCCGGTGCCACCCAGCGTCACCGCCTGCATGATCGAGACGTCGTCGCCGACCACCGCGGTTTCGCCGATCACCACGCCGGTGGCGTGATCGAGCAGGATCCCGCAGCCGATGCGCGCCGCCGGGTGCACGTCGACGCCGAACTCGCAGGAGATGCGGTTCTGCAGGAACAGCGCCAGCGCGTGACGTCCGGCCTGCCACAGCCAGTGCGCGACGCGGTAGGACTGGAGTGCGTGGAAGCCCTTGAAGAACAGGAACGCCACCGCGTGGTCGGGGCAGGCCGAGTCGCGTTGCTGCACCGCGCGCAGGTCGCAGCGCATCGCGTGACCGATCGCGGGGTCGGCCGCGAAGGCCTGCTCGATCACCTCGCGCACCAGCAGCGCCGGGGCGGTCGGGTTGCCGAGCTTCTGCGCGAGGTGGAAGCTGAGCGCCGCCTCCAGCGTGTCGTGGTTGAGGATGGTGGCGTGCAGGAAGCTCGCGAGCACCGGCTCGGCCTGCGCCTCGCGCGCGGCCGACTGGCGGATCGACAGCCAGACCTCGTCGGGTTGCGGCTCGGCGGTCAGGGGTGGAACGGACATCGGCGTCTCCGGCATGCGGTGCGGGCGCCACAGGGTAGCCGAGCCGCGCTGCGCGACCAAGCGCCGGCGCCGCCGGGAACCCCGACGGCGATGGTGTCGCAGCCGGCAACTGCTCGCGGCGGACGGCGGCAGGCGTGTAAGCTGTGCCGCCGCACATCGAGGGAGGGCACGCATGCGCCGCGACCTGAGACCGTACTGGGTCAAACGGATCTACCTGATCTTCCGCGCCTGGTATGCGGAGCACTTCCTGCGTCCCTGTTTCGATTTCCTCGGCGACAACGGCACCTACATGAAGCCGTGGTTCGTGCACGTTGCAGGACCTAACGTCTCGCTGGGGAACTGCGCGACGGTCATCGGCGAGGTCGACCGGCGGGTGCGCATCGCGGTGTGGGGTCGCGGACCCGGGCAGGGGCGTATCCGCATCGGCGACTACGCGCTGATAACCCCCGGCGTGCGCATCAGCGCCAGTGATTCGATCGAGATCGGCGACAACTGCATGATCGCCAGCGGCGCCTACATCACCGACTCCGACTGGCACGGCATCTACGATCGAATCGAGCGCAACCCCGAACCGGCGCCGGTCCGCATCGGCAACAACGTCTGGATCGGCGACGGCGCGACCGTCCTCAAGGGCGTGACCATCGGTGACAACAGCATCGTCGGGGCCGGCGCGGTGGTCGTGCGCGACGTGCCGGCCAACGTGGTGGTCGCGGGCAATCCGGCACGCGTCGTCAAGGAGCTCGATCCCCACGGGCCGTTCGTGACCCGCGCGGACTTCTATGCCGATCCCACGTCGTACATCGCCGAATCCGACCGTCTGGACCGCGCGTTCCTGGCCGACAACACGCTGCTCGGCTGGCTGCGCGCGCTGTTCTTTCCCCGCCGCAGCGACTGAGACGCTGCGGCTGCAGTCGCAATGCGCCGGCTCGGTCGCGCACTCCGGGCGCTGTTCCGACGGCAGCTTCACAGCGAGCGCGCCAGGCACCACGCCTCGACCCGCGCGGCGCCGGCCGCGCGCAGTGCGGCGGCCAGTGCGTCGAGCGTGGCGCCGGTGGTGATCACGTCGTCGACCAGCGCGATGCGTTGGGCGCGGCACGGTGCGGCGGTGAACGCGGTGGCGAGGTTGCGTCGCCGTGCCGCGGCGTCCAGGGCCTTCTGGTCATCGGTGCGCCGTGCGCGCGCCGCCAGGGCGGGCGCCATCGGCAGTGCGAGCTCCCGCGCCAGCACGCGCGCGATGCGTTCGGACTGGTTGAAGCCGCGTTCGGCGAGGCGCGTCGGGTGCAGCGGCACCGGCACCAGCGTGATGCCGGCGCGATACTCCGGGCCGAGCGCGGCGATGCGCCTCGCGAGCAGCAGTGCGAGCACGCGGCCGGCGGCAAGTTCGCCGTGGAACTTGAAACGTCCGATCGCCTCGCGCACCGGGTAGTCGTAGCGCAGCGCCGCGAGGCAGGCATCGAAGCGCGGCGGCTGCCGCTGGCACTGGCCACACGGCGCACCACCGGCGCCCTCGAGCGGCATCGCGCAGCGCGGGCAGCCGTCCCGGTGCAGTGGCAGTTCGTTTGCGCACGCGGCACAGAGATCCAGCAGACCGTGTAACGCAACCCCGCACAGCACGCAGCAGGCGGGCAGCCATGCCCGCGGATTCGACTTGTAAACCATCGGCATCCATTCCGGTTGACAAGTTGCGACCGGGCCCCGAGACTGCGAGCCCCTCTGATCCTGCTGCCCACTGTCGGAGTTCCGCATGTCCGATGCAAGTGCCGTTCGCCACGACTGGACCCGCGCCGGGATCGAGGCGCTGTTCGCGCTGCCGTTTCCCGAGCTGCTGTTCCGCGCCCACAGCGTGCATCGCGCGCATTTCGATCCCTGCGAAGTGCAGGTCAGCACGCTGCTGTCGATCAAGACCGGCGCCTGCCCCGAGGACTGCAAGTACTGCCCGCAGAGCACGCGCTACGACACCGGCCTGGAGCCGGAGCGGTTGCTCGAGGTCGAGCGTGTGATCGACGCGGCGCGGGCGGCCCGTGCCGGCGGCGCGACGCGCTTCTGCATGGGTGCGGCGTGGCGCTCGCCTAAAGACCGTGACCTCGCGGAACTGGTGGCGATGATCCGCGGTGTCAGGGCGCTCGGCATGGAGACGTGCATGACGCTCGGCATGCTCGACGCCGCCCAGGCCGCCGCGCTCGCCGAGGCCGGGCTCGACTACTACAACCACAACCTCGACACCTCGCCCGAGTACTACGGCGAGATCATCACCACGCGCACCTTCCAGCAGCGCCTCGACACGCTGGCCAACGTGCGCGCGGCCGGCATGAAGGTCTGCGCCGGCGGCATCGTCGGCATGGGCGAGGACCGCGACGATCGCGTCGGGCTGCTGCAGGCGCTCGCGAACCTGCCGGAGCACCCGCAGAGCGTGCCGGTCAACCTGCTGGTGCGCGTTGCGGGCACGCCGCTCGCCGACCAGCCCGACCTCGATCCCTTCGAGTTCGTGCGCACCATCGCCGTGGCGCGCATCCTGATGCCGGCCTCGCACGTGCGCCTGTCGGCCGGGCGCGAAGGCATGAGCGACGAGCTGCAGGCGCTGGCCTTCTTCGCCGGCGCCAATTCGATCTTCCGCGGCGAGCGCCTGCTGACCACCGCGAACGCGCCGTGCCGCCGCGACGCCGAGCTGTTCCAGCGCCTCGGGCTGCGCGCCGAGGCGCCGGCGCCTGAACCGGCTCCCCTGGCGCGGCC
>JAJVIG010000003.1 GCA_022072145.1 Pseudomonadales bacterium | reverse complement strand
TGCTTTTCGTCCGCGCTCAGCGTGATCGTCGGGGCTACGCGCATCGCTCGATTCCTGTCTGGGGTATGTATTCTCAGACAGAGAGAAACCTTATTAGTTCCATTAATTACGAATCACTACACTAGCGGAGCCCCGCGGCCGATTCGACACTGCCCGGGATGAGCCGGCGCGCGGGGTTCGCGCGTATACTGCGCGCCCACCGGAGCGCGGTCATCGACCGCACGCAACCACCCGCGGAGTCAGCTCGCATGGACGACGGCAGCGGCGAACACCCTTCCTTCGGCGAACTGGTCGGCGAGGTGCTCGCGCTGAAGGGGGAGGCCGTGGTCGACCTCAAGCGCGCCCCGGAGATCACGCCGGGCCTGCTCGAGCGTCGCCGCGCCGCGCAAGCGCTGGCGGCGCGCGACGAGAATTTCCTGCCGACCGGGCACATCCCGCCGGTCGATCCGCATGCCGAGCTGTCCTTCCTTCGCCCGGGCGTGCAGCACGGGGTGTTCCGCCGGCTACGACTCGGCGAGTACCGCTGCGATTCGCGGCTCGATCTGCACGGGCTGAGCGTCACGCAGGCGCGCGAGGCGCTGTGGCGCTTCGTCGCGGACTGCATGCGGCACGACGTGCGGGTAGCGCTGGTCACGCACGGCCGTGGTGCGGAGCGCAACACCCCCGCGCTGCTGAAGAGCTGTGTCGCGCTGTGGCTGCCGCGCATGGCGGAGGTGCTCGCTTTTCATTCCGCACCACGGCATCTGGGCGGCACCGGCGCCACGCTGGTGCTGCTGCGCAAGAGCGAGCGCGCGCGCCTGGAAAACTTCGAGCGCCACAACAAGCGCGCGCGCTGAACTCCGTCCACACGGACCCTCGTGCGGCCGTAGGTCCGGCTGTGCCCGGACATCAATCGTTCGGCCACAGGCCGAACCTACGCGGGTTCGAAGCCCAGGAGCTCGGCGCCGCCGTCGACGAGTTCGCCGGGGCGGTAACGGAACGCCGTCACGCGGCCGGCGAGCGGCGCGCGCACCACGTGCTCCATCTTCATCGCCTCGATCACCAGCAGCCCGTCCCCGCGCTCCACCGCCTGCCCCGGCTCGACCAGCCACGCCACCACCGCGCCGTTCATCGGCGCGGCGAAGGCGTCGGCGGCGGCAGCATCGGCATCCTCGCCCGTGTCCGGGCGCTGCAGCGCGAACTCGCAGATGCGCGGACCGTCGAACAGCGTGCAGCCGTGCGTACCGGCGAACACCGTCACACTGCTGCGATGTCCGTCGATCACGGCCTCGAGCCGGTTGCCGGCCAGGCGGCCCGCCAGCAGCATCGCGTGCCCTTCGCTGTGCAGCCGGAACCGGCGCGCACTGCCGTTGCCGACCTCCTCGACCACCACCCGCCGCGCTTCGGCGTCGAGCCGCAGCTCGAGACGGTGCACCGCCGCCTCGGCGCTGCGCCAGCCATTGGCAAGGCGCCACGGCGAATGCGGATCGCCCGCCGCGGGGTGCGGCGCGTCGCGCTCGCGCGCGAGCAGCAGGTACAGCACCGCCAGCGCGAGTTCGCGCGCCGCGGCCACCGGCCGTGGCGCGAGCAGCCCGGGTGCGTGCGTCGCGATGAATCCGGTGTCGAACTCGCCGCGCACGAAGGCCGGATGCGTCGCCAGCCGGTGCAGCAGCGTCAGGTTGGTGACCAGTCCGCCCACGCGGTAGTCGCCCAGCGCCGCGGCCAGGCGGGCCAGTGCGCGTTCGCGCGTCTGGTCGCGGACGATCAGCTTGGCGATCAGCGGGTCGTAGTGGATGCCGATCGCGTCCCCCTGCACCACGCCGGTGTCGATGCGCAACTGCGGCCCCTCGAGCGGTGCCTGCAGGAACGCCAGCGTGCCGCTGACCGGCAGGAAGTCGTGGTGCGGATCCTCGGCGTAGACGCGCGCCTCCACGGCGTGGCCGCGGATCGCCAGCTCGTCCTGCCGGCGCGGCAGCGGCTCGCCGGCTGCCACCCGCAACTGCCACTCGACCAGATCCTCGCCGGTGATCATCTCGGTCACCGGGTGCTCGACCTGCAGCCGCGTGTTCATCTCCATGAAGTAGAACTCGCCGTCGGCGTCGAGCAGGAATTCCACCGTGCCGGCGCCGACGTACCCGATCGCGGCCGCCGCGCGCAGCGCGGCGTGGCCCAGCGCCTCGCGCAGCGCCGGCGTGATCCCGGGCGCGGGCGCCTCCTCGATCACCTTCTGGTGACGGCGCTGCAGCGAACAGTCGCGCTCGAACAGGTGCACCGCGTTGCCGTGCGTGTCGCAGAACACCTGCACCTCGACGTGGCGCGGATGCAGCAGGCACTTCTCGACCAGCATCCGCGCATCGCCGAAGGCCTTGTCGGCCTCGCGCCTCGCGGCCGCCAGCGCCGCGGCGAACTCCTCCGCGCGATCGACCCGGCGCATGCCCTTGCCGCCACCGCCGGCGGCGGCCTTCAGCAGCACCGGGAAGCCGATCCGCGCCGCCTCGGCGGCCAGCAACTCATCGTCCTGCGCCTCGCCGTGGTAGCCCGGCACCAGCGGCACCGAAGCCTGTTCCATCAGCCGCTTGGCCGCACTCTTGCACCCCATCGCCGCGATCGCCTCTGGCGGCGGGCCGATGAACACCACGCCGCTCCCGGCGCACAGGCGCGCGAAGTCGGCGTTCTCGGCCAGGAATCCGTAGCCCGGGTGGATGGCCGCGGCGCCGGTGGCCAGCGCCGCCTGCACGATGCGGTCGGCGCGCAGGTACGAGTCGCGCGGTGCGGCGGCACCGATCCGTACCGCCTCGTCGGCCAGTGTGACGTGCAGCGCATCGCGATCGGCATCGGAATACACCGCGACCGTACCGATGCCGAGCCGCCGCGCGCTGCGGATCACGCGGCAGGCGATCTCGCCGCGGTTCGCGATGAGGATCTTGTTGAACATGGCTCGCCCCGCTCGACTCGTGGATCCGGCCGGTGGCCGGAGGTGGTTGGCCTGCAGCAACTGTCCGGCCACAGGCCGGACCTACATCCGGAACACGCCGAAGCGCGTGGGCTCGACCGGCGCGTTCAGCGCCGCCGACAACGCCAGCGCCAGTACGGTGCGCGTATCCGCCGGGTCGATCACGCCGTCGTCCCACAACCGCGCCGAGGCGTAGTACGGATTCCCCTGCCGCTCGTAGCGCTCGAGCACCGGCTGCTTCACCGCCTGCTCGTCCTGTTCGCTCCACGCGCCGCCCTCGCGCTCGCGCTGGTCACGCTTGACCTGCGCGAGCACCGCCGCCGCCTGTTCGCCGCCCATCACGGCGATGCGCGCGTTCGGCCACATGAACAGCAGCCGCGGATCGTAGGCGCGCCCGCACATGCCGTAGTTGCCGGCGCCGAACGAGCCGCCGATGATCACGGTGAACTTGGGCACCGCGGCGCAGGCCACCGCCATCACCATCTTCGCTCCGTGCCTGGCGATGCCGCCGGCCTCGTACTGGCGCCCGACCATGAAGCCGGTGATGTTCTGCAGGAACACCAGCGGAACGCCGCGCTGCGCGCACAGCTCGATGAAATGCGCGCCCTTCTGGGCCGACTCCGAGAACAGGATGCCGTTGTTCGCGACGATGCCGACCGGGTAGCCGTGGAGACGCGCGAAGCCGCACACCAGCGTGGCGCCGAACAGCGGCTTGAACTCGTCGAATCCGGAGGCATCGACGATGCGCGCGATGACCTCGCGCACGTCGTACTGCTGGCGCGGATCGCGCGGCACCACGCCGTAGATGCTCTGCGTTTCGTAGGCGGGCTCGCGCGGCGCGGCCACGTCGAGCGCGGACTGCTTGACGCGGTTCAGGCGCGCCACCGCGCGGCGCGCGAGTTCGAGCGCGTGGTGGTCGTTGCGCGCGTAGTGGTCCGCCACGCCCGAGACGCGGCAGTGCACGTCGGCGCCGCCCAGTTCCTCCGCGCTGACGATCTCGCCGGTCGCCGCGCGCACCAGCGGCGGGCCGCCGAGGAAGATCGTTCCCTGCCCGCGCACGATGATCGTCTCGTCGGCCATCGCCGGCACGTAGGCGCCGCCCGCGGTGCACGAGCCCATCACGACGGCGATCTGCGCGATGTTGCGCGCCGACATGCGCGCCTGGTTGAAGAAGATGCGACCGAAGTGCTCGCGATCGGGGAACACCTCGTCCTGGCGCGGCAGGTTCGCACCCCCCGAATCGACGAGGTAGACGCAGGGCAGCGCGTTCTCGGCGGCAATCGTCTGCGCGCGCAGGTGCTTCTTCACGGTGAGCGGGTAGTAGGTGCCGCCCTTCACGGTCGCGTCGTTGGCGACGACCATGCACTCCTGCCCGGCGATGCAACCGATGCCGGTGACGAGCCCGGCCGCCGGCACCTCTTCGTCGTAGACCTCGAAGGCCGCCAGCGGCGAGAGTTCGAGGAACGGCGATCCCGGGTCGAGCAGCGCGTCGATGCGCGCGCGCACCGGCAGCTTGCCGCGCCCGGTGTGCAACGCGCGCGCCTTCGCTCCGCCGCCTTCGCGGATCGCGGCGAGCTTGCCGCGCAGCTCCTGCACCTGCGCCTCGAGCGCCGCGCGGTTGGCGGCGAACTCGGCGCCGCGCGGATCGATGGCGCTGCGGATCACGTTCATCGCGTTCGTCTCCCCGCTCAGTGCCGGTCCGCGAACAGCTCGCGGCCGATCAGCATGCGCCGGATCTCGGAGGTGCCGGCGCCGATCTCGTAGAGCTTCGCGTCGCGCAGCAGCCGGCCGGTCGGGTAGTCGTTGATGTAGCCGTTGCCGCCGAGGATCTGGATCGCATCGAGCGCGGCGCGCGTGGCGGCCTCGGCCGTGTACAGGATCACCGCCGCCGCGTCCTTGCGCGCCGTCTCGCCGCGATCGCAGGCCCTGGCGACCGCGTACAGATAGGCCCGGCTCGCGTTGAGGCGCGCGTACATGTCGGCGAGCAGGCCCTGGACCAGCTGGAACTCGCCGATCGGCTGGCCGAACTGGCGCCGCTCGCGCGCGTAGGGCAGCGCGACGTCGAGGCAGGCCTGCATCAGCCCGACCGGACCGCCGGCCAGCACCACACGCTCGTAGTCGAGCCCCGACATCAACACTGCCACGCCCTCGTTCTCGCGCCCCAGCACGTTGGCCGCCGGTACCTCGCAGTCCGTGAACACCAGTTCGCAGGTGTTGGAGCCGCGCATGCCGAGCTTGTCGAGCTTGGGCGAGCGGCTGAAGCCGGGGAGATCGCGCTCGACGATGAACGCCGTGATCCCGCGCGAACCGGCGGCCGGCGCGGTCCTGGCGTAGATCACGTAGACGTCGGCGTCGGGACCGTTGGTGATCCACATCTTGGTGCCGTTCAGCACGTAGGTGTCGCCGCGCCGCTCGGCGCGCAGGCGCATGCCGACCACGTCGGAGCCCGCGCCCGCCTCGCTCATCGCCAGCGCGCCGACATGCTCGCCGCTCACCAGCTTCGGCAGGTAGCACGCCCGCTGGCGCTCGCTGCCGTTGCGGTGGATCTGGTTCACGCACAGGTTCGAATGCGCGCCGTAGGACAGCGCCACCGCGGCCGAGGCCCGGCTGATCTCCTCGATAGCGACCACGTGCGCGAGGTAGCCCATCGCACTGCCGCCGTAGCGTTCGTCGACGGTGATCCCGAGCAGGCCGAGCTCGCCGAACTTGCGCCACAGATCGGCGGGAAAGTCGTTGTCGCGGTCTATCGCCGCGGCACGCGGCGCGATCTCGGCGGCGGCGAAGGCGCGTACCGTATCGCGCAACAGATCGAGGTCCTGACCGAGCTCGAAATCCAGCATGCGGGGACTCCTGTGCTAGTTGCTGCTGCTGCCGCCGCCGGCGCGGCGTGCCGTCGGCGCCCGCACCTGCGCCAGCGCGGCGCGGCAACCGCCCTCCACTTCCTCCAGCTCGGCGAGCATCGCGTGCAGGTCGGCCAGCCGCGCCTCGAGCAGCGTGCGCTGCTCGCCGATGCGTTCCAGCAAGCGCCGCAACTGCTGCGCGTTGCCGTGTTCGGGGTCGTACATCGCGATGATCTCGCGGCTCTCCCCGAGGCTGAAACCGAGCCGGCGCCCGCGCAGGATCAGCTTGAGCCGGGTGCGGTCGGCGGCACTGTAGATGCGCGCCTGGCCACGGCGCTGCGGCCTGAGCAGCCCGAGCTCCTCGTAGTGGCGGATGGTGCGCGCGGTGACGCCGAACTCCGCTGCCAGCTCGCCGATCGTGAAGGTCCTGTGCATCGTGGCGCCTTGTCTGCCGTTGGCGCGAATCTATATGCCGTTTACGTTAACGTCAACTCTCGCGGCCAGCCGCGCCACCCGCAGGTTGCCCGCGACGGATCACCAGCCCATGACGTCCTTCACGAAGGGAATGCTGAGCCGCCGGCCGGCGTCCAGCGAGGCGGCGTCGAGGCGCTCGAGCACCGCCATCAGCGCCGCCATCGAGCGCGCACTGCGCGCCCAGACGAAGCGCGCGACCTCGCGATCGAGCACCAGCCCGCGGTTGCGCGCACGCAGCATCAGCGCGTCGATGCGCGCCTCGTCGTCGGGCGGCGCGAGCGCCACGAACTCGCCGCCCTGCAGCCGCGAGCGCAGGTCGGCGAGCCGGAAACCCGCCTGCGCGGGCGGCAGCGCCGCCGCCAGCAGCAAGCGGCAGCCGGCCTCGAGGCAGCGGTTGTGCAGGTGGAACAGTGCCTCCTCCCACCCCGCGCGCCCCGCGACGTGGTCGGCGTCGTCCAGGCAGACCAGCGCATTCGCCTCGAGCCCGGCGAACAGTTCCCCGGGCGGCGCCTCGCCGAGCTCGGCGAGCGGCAGGTAGACGATCGCCGCGCCGCGTTCCTCGCTGGCGTGGCAGGCGGCCTGCAGCAGGTGCGTGCGCCCGCTGCCGGGCGGCCCGTGCAGGTACAGGCTGCCCGCTCCGCTGGCCACGAAGCGGACCAGGCGCTCGACCGCGGCGCGGTTGTGCGCGCAGACGTGGAAATTGGCGAACGAGGCGTCGTCGGGCAGCCGCACCGGCAACGCCAGCTGCAGTGCCATCAGCACGGGTCCGCGGGAGGCGGCGCTGCGCACGGCGGCTGCCCGCCCGCGGGCACCGCAGCCGGCGGCACGGCGGCGGGACCGTACAGCGCGCTGGCACGGTAGCGCTCGTGCGCGTGGCGCAGCAGCACCATGATCACGGCCGACACCGGCAGCGCGAGCAGCACGCCCGTGAAGCCGAACAGCTGGCCGCCGGCCATCACGGCGAAGATCACCACCACCGGATGCAGCCCGATGCGGTCCCCGACCAGGCGCGGCGTGAGGTACATGCCCTCGAGCATCTGGCTCGCCACGAACACCACCAGCACCCACAGCAGCGGCAGCCAGTCACCGAACTGCACCAGCGCGGCGATCGCGGCGGCGCCGACGCCGAGCACCAGCCCCAGGTAGGGCACGATGCTGGCCAGCCCGGCCAGCATGCCGATCAGCAGCGCCAGATCGAGTCCGACCAGCATCAGCCCGACCGTGTAGCAGGCGCCGAGCGCGAGCATCACCAGCAGCTGGCCGCGGATGAACGCGCTCACCACCTCGTCGCACTCGCGCGCGAGTTGCGCAACGGTGCGCTCCCATGCCCGCGGCACCGTGTCGTGCACCCGCCCGAGCAGCAGATCCCAGTCACGCAGCAGGTAGAAGGTCACTACCGGGATCAGCACCAGGTTCGCGAACCAGCCCAGCAATGCAAGCGAGGAGGCAGTCGCCGAGCTCAGCAGGCGCTGCGCGAAGCCACCGGCACTCTGCCAGTTCGCGGCCAGCGTCTCGCCGAGCGCCTGCACCGGCAGATCCCCCTCGCCGATGTCGAACTGCTGCTGCAGCCACGGCAGCAGCGTGCTGCGGAACCACTCGACGACCACCGGCACCTTGGCCGCCATCACGTGCATCTGGCGCCCGAGCAGCGGCACCAGCACCAGCACCAGACCCACCAGCAGCAGCCCCATGAACAGGAACACCGCGCACACGGCCAGCGTGCGCCCCAGGCCGGCACGCTGCAGCCGGTCGACGGCCGGATCCCACAGGTACGCGAGCGCGAGCCCGGCCAGGAACGGCATCAGGATCGGGCCGAGCAGGTGCAGCAGAAGGCCGGCCGCCAGCACCGCGACCAGTGCGAGGGCGCGCTGCGCCACGCTGGCGGGGACTGCCGATTCTTCCATCGCGGCTCAGCCTCCCGACCAGCGGTAGTGCAGCGCCGCGGCCTCGCCCACCGGCTGCAACTGGGGCAGCAGCGACAGTTCGCGCAGCACGGTTTCCACGTCGCTGGCCGTCACGACATCGAAGAAAAAGGTGTCGCGATCGACCAGCACGAGCTGTACCTCGCGCACCGAGGTCATGCCCTGCAGCAGGCGGTACGCGTGATGGTAGTGGGGGAACGTGGCCAGCCCGTCGACGCGCAGCCGCAGCTGCCCGCCCTGCTCGGCGGCCGCGTGCACCGCGTAGCGGGCCGCCACGCCCTCGGCAGCGAAGTCCACCAGTTCGCCGGCCAGCGTCTCGATCGCCGGCGCATTGGCCTCGCCTTCACTCGCCTGCTCGCCGTCGCTATACAGCCACTGCCCGACCCAGCCACCGTCGCCGGTCGCCGCCAGTTTCGCGAGCAGCACCGGCCCCGGCCCGTAGCGCGCGCTGGCCGCGAGCAGCGCCGGCGCGTCCAGGCCCCACACCTGCTCCGCCGCCACCGTCGTGCTGTCCTGCAGGTCCATTTCCGGAAACCGCAACGGCATCCCGCGCCGCCCGCCATGCCAGCGCAGCCAGTCGGCGAGCACCGCATCGGCGTCGCGGTCGAACAGGCGCGCGCCGCCGCCGGTGCCGTCGTCGATCGCGATCCACAGCAACGTCGCGGGCCGGTTCGGCGGCAGCAGCGGTTCACCGGCTCGATGCAGCAGGTCCGCGATCGCCGGCGGCGAAAACACCGCGTGCAGACCCAGTTCCTCGGTTGGTCCCTCGCCGCGCGGCGGATAGGCGATGCGGGTGAAATAGAACTGCGCCAGCAGCCGGTCGGCCTCGCGCAGCGCGCCCGCGACCACGGGATTATCCAGCACACGCCGCGAACCGCTGGTCTTCACGAACACCTCGGCGAGCGCCGTCGCGGCGGCGGCCGAACGCGCAGCCACGTCCTGCGCGGCGACCGGCACCCCGGCCTCGTGCAGGCCGGCGACGGTTTCGGCGCGGGCCCACGGCACGAGCAGGCACAGCGCGCACAGCGCTGCGGCGGCCCGGAACACGCGAGGACTGATGGGTTTCATGCCGCCTGGCCGTCCATGAATGTGCGCCGCATTGTAGCAAGACCGCTCCGGTTTGCCGCTGCGAAGCGCGTGCTGCTAGAATCGCGCGCCTTCAGCGAGCGGCCGACGCCCATGTCCGACACCAGCACCCGAGGTCTGTCCTACAAGGACGCCGGCGTCGATATCGACGCCGGCAACGCGCTGGTGGGCCGCATCCGCGACATCGCGCGCCGCACGCGCCGCCCCGAGGTGCTCGGCGGCATCGGCGGCTTCGGCGCGCTGTGCGAGATCCCTGCCCGCTACCGCGAACCGGTGCTGGTCTCCGGCACCGACGGCGTGGGCACCAAGCTCCGGCTCGCGATCCAGCTCGGCATCCACGACACCATCGGCATCGACCTGGTCGCGATGTGCGTGAACGACCTCGTGGTGGCCGGCGCCGAGCCGCTGTTTTTCCTCGATTACTACGCCACCGGGCACCTCGACGTGGACGTCGCGGCCAGCGTGATCCGCGGCATCGGCACCGGCTGCGAACAGGCCGGATGCGCGCTGGTCGGCGGCGAGACCGCCGAAATGCCGGGCATGTACGAGGGCGACGACTACGACCTCGCGGGCTTCTGCGTCGGCGTGGTCGAGAAGAGCCGCATCATCGACGGCAGCCGGGTCGCGCCCGGCGATGCGCTGATCGGACTGGCTTCGAGCGGCGCGCACTCGAACGGCTACTCGCTGATCCGCAAGATCCTCGAGCTGAGCGGCGCCGACCTCGGCACCCCGGTCGACGGCCGGCCGCTCGGCGAGGCGCTGCTCGCGCCGACCCGCATCTACGTGAAACCGCTGCTCGCGCTGATCGGGAGCTGCCGCGTGCACGCGCTGGCGCACATCACCGGCGGCGGCCTGCTCGAGAACGTACCGCGCGTGCTGCCCGCGGGCTGCGCCGCCGTGATCGACACCGCCAGCTGGCGCGAACCCGAACTGTTCCGCTGGCTGGCCCGCGCCGGTGGCGTCGAGCGCCGCGAGATGTACCGCACCTTCAACTGCGGCGTCGGCATGGTGGTCTGCGTGCCGCAGCAGGACTGCGAGCGGGCGATCGCCGAACTGCGCGCGGCGGGCGAACAGGCGTGGCGGATCGGGCAGATCGAGGCCGTGGGCGCCGGCGGCGAAGCGGTGCGCCTGCTTGGCTGCTGAACCACGGCACCCCGCCACCGGGCATTGCCGCCTGGTCGTGCTGATCTCGGGCAGCGGCAGCAACCTGCAGGCGTTCATAGACGCCTGCCGCGATCCCGCGTATCCGTGCACGGTCGCGGCCGTGATCAGCAACCGGCCCGGCGTGCGCGGGCTCGAGCGCGCCACGGCCGCCGGCATCGCGAGCGAGGTGCTGGACCACACGCGCTTCGCCAGCCGCGAGGAGTTCGACGCGGCGCTGCTCGCGCGCGTGGATGCCTACCGGCCCGACCTGGTGATCCTGGCCGGTTTCATGCGCATCCTGACCCCCGGCTTCGTGCGCCACTACGCGGGGCGGTTGCTGAACATCCATCCCTCGTTGCTGCCGAAGTACCCCGGGCTGCACACGCACCGGCGCGCGCTCGAGGCCGGTGACGCCGAACACGGCGCGACGGTGCACTTCGTGACCGCCGATCTCGACGGCGGCCCGCCGGTCGTGCAGGCGCGCGTCGCGGTGCTGCCCGGCGACGACGAAGCGACACTCGCCGCGCGCGTGCTCGAACACGAGCACCTGATCTATCCGCTCGCGGCGCGGTTGTTCGCCGAGGGGCGCCTGCGCCTGCGCGAGGGCCGCGCCGAGCTCGACGGTGCAGCGCTGCCGGCGCACGGCATGGCGATGTAGGTTCGGCCTCAGGCGCGCGGCAGCGTGACGCCGGTCTGGCCCTGGTACTTGCCGCCGCGGTCGCGGTAGGAGGTCTCGCAGACCTCGTCGCTCTCGAAGAACAGCATCTGCGCCACGCCCTCGTTCGCGTAGATCTTCGCGGGCAGGTTGGTGGTGTTGGAGAACTCCAGCGTGACGTGCCCTTCCCACTCGGGCTCGAGCGGCGTGACGTTGACGATGATGCCGCAGCGCGCGTAGGTCGACTTGCCGAGGCAGATCGTCAGCACGCTGCGCGGGATGCGGAAATACTCCACCGTGCGCGCCAGCGCGAAGGAGTTCGGCGGGATCACGCAGCTCTCGCCCTTCACGTCGACGAAACTGCGCGTGTCGAAGTGCTTCGGATCCACCGTCGCGGAATGCACGTTGGTGAAGATCTTGAACTCCTCGGAGCAACGCACGTCGTAGCCGTAGCTCGAGGTGCCGAAGGAGATCACCTTGCCTGCCGCCGTGTGGCGCACCTGCCCGGGCTCGAAGGGCTCGATCATCCCGTGCTCGAGCGCCATCCGGCGTATCCACCTGTCCGACTTGATCGTCATCGCGGCACCACTCGTTTCAGTCGTTGCTGACCTGGATGTCCGGCACCGCGTTCGCCCCGGCCGCGGCATTGCGCCGGTGCAGCTCGAGCGCCAGGCGGCGCGCGCAGTCGCGGTACAGCGCCGCCAGCGGTCCCTCGGGGTCCACGACCACGGTCGGCTGGCCGCCGTCGGCCTGCTCGCGGATGCGGATGTCGAGCGGCAGCGCACCGAGCAACGGCACGCCGTACTCGCGCGCGATGCGCTCGCCGCCGCCGGCGCCGAACAGGTGTTCGGCGTGGCCGCACGTCGTGCACACGTGCACCGCCATGTTCTCGACCACGCCGAGCACCGGAATGTCCACCTTGGTGAACATCTCGATGCCCTTGCGGCAGTCGAGTAGCGCGATGTCCTGCGGCGTGGTGACGATCACCGCCCCGCTGACCGGCACGCGCTGCGCCAGCGTGAGCTGGATATCGCCGGTGCCGGGCGGCATGTCGACCACCAGGTAATCGAGGTTGCGCCACAGCGTCTGGGTAAGCATCTGCTGCAGCGCGCTGCTGGCCATCGGCCCGCGCCAGACCATGGCGGTCTTCTCGGTCACCAGGTAGCCCATCGACATGGTCTGCAGCCCGTGCGCCTCGATCGGCACCAGGAACCGCTCGTCGCGCCCCTCGGGGCGCTGGTGCTCGGGCACGCCCAGCATGATCTGCTGACTGGGTCCGTAGACGTCGGCGTCGAGCAGCCCGACCCGCGCGCCTTCGCGCGCCAGCGCCAGTGCCAGGTTCACCGCCGTGGTGGACTTGCCCACGCCCCCCTTGCCGGAGGCGACCGCGATCACGTTGCGCACGCTCTCGAGCCCCGGCGTCCGGGTACGCCGCGGGGCGGGCGGGATGCGGGTCTCGCAGTCGACACGGATCGTCGCGCCGCCGGCCGCTGGCGCCAGCGTCCGTCGCACCTCGGCCGCGAGTTCCTCGCGCAGTCCCGCAGCCGGAATCGCCAGCAGCATCGAGGCCACGACGATCTCGCCGCGGCGTTCGATCGCGGCCAGTTCGGCCCACTCGGCCAACGGCGCCTCGACGCCCTCGATCCGGCAGCCGGCGAGCGCCGCGCGTGCCGCATTCAGGTCGATACCGGACATCGCTGGTCCCCCTCGTCGTAAAAGGCCCGCATCTTAATGGCCCGCCCGCGGTGGCGGAAGGTGCCGCGCCCGCGGGCGGTACTTTCCACGATGAAATGCATCGCCGATACCGCTATTATCGCCCTTCCCTACGCGATACCCCCGTACCCCGGATCACGCCAGCCATGCCCGAGCGCCGCCGCATCCTCGTCACCAGCGCGCTGCCCTACGCGAACGGGCCACTGCACCTGGGGCACATCATCGAGCAGATCCAGACCGACATCTGGGCGCGCTTCCAGCGCCTGCGCGGGCACGAGTGCCTGTACGTGTGCGCCAGCGACGCACACGGCACGCCGGTGATGCTGCGTGCGGCCAAGGAAGGGCTGACGCCTGAGGAACTGATCGCGTCCGTGCAGCAGGGCCACCGCGCCGACTCGGCCGGATTCCTCATCGACTGCGCGAACTTCCACTCGACGCATTCGCCGGAGAACCGCTACTTCGCGGAGCTGATCTACACGCGCCTCGCCGCCGGCGGCCATATCGCGCGGCGCGCGATCGAGCAGGCCTACGACCCCGAGCGCGGCATGTTCCTGCCCGACCGCTACATCAAGGGCGAATGCCCGCGCTGCGGCGCCGCCGACCAGTACGGCGACTCCTGCGAGGCCTGCGGCGCGACCTACACGCCGCTCGAGCTGCGCAACCCCGTCTCGGCGCTCTCGGGCGCGACCCCGGTGCGCCGCGAATCCGAGCACTTCTTCTTCCGCCTCGGCGACTTCGAGGCGATGCTGCGCGAGTGGACCAGCGGCGAGCGCGTGCAGCCGGAGGTGGCCAACAAGCTGCAGGAGTGGTTCGGCGAAGGCCTGCGCGACTGGGACATCTCGCGCGACGCGCCGTACTTCGGTTTCGAGATCCCGGGCGAACCCGGCAAGTACTTCTACGTCTGGGTCGATGCGCCGATCGGCTACATGGCGAGCTTCCAGGACTACTGCAGCCGCGAGGGGCTCGACTTCGACCGCTACTGGTCGCCCGCGAGCGACGCCGAGCTGTACCACTTCATCGGCAAGGACATCGCGTATTTCCATACGTTGTTCTGGCCGGCGATGCTGCACGGCGCGGGCTTCCGCACGCCCAACGGCGTGTTCTGCCACGGCTTCCTGACCGTCGACGGCCAGAAAATGTCGAAGTCACGCGGCACCTTCATCCTCGCGCGCACCTATCTCGACCACCTCGACCCCGAGTACTTCCGCTATTACATCGCGGCCAAGCTCGGCGCCGGACTCGAGGACATCGACCTCAACCTCGAGGACTTCGTGCAGCGCGTGAACGCCGACCTCGTGGGCAAGGTGGTGAACATCGCGAGCCGCTGCGCGGGCTTCATCGACAAGCGCTTCGGCGGCCTGCTGGCCCCGGGAGCCGCGGCCGCCGAA
Source organism: Pseudomonadales bacterium (assembly GCA_022072145.1). Classification (GTDB taxonomy): domain Bacteria; phylum Pseudomonadota; class Gammaproteobacteria; order Pseudomonadales; family UBA5518; genus UBA5518. The sequence continues at coordinate 3,559 of JAJVIG010000003.1, read as the reverse complement.
CTGCGCGCCGAGTGCGTGGCCGAGGGCGAGGCGATCGCCGCCTGCTACGAGGCACGCGAGTACGGCAAGGCGATGCGCCGGATCATGGCACTCGCCGACCGTGCGAACCAGTACATCGACCATGAGAAACCGTGGGCGCTGGCCAGGGATCCCGCGCAGGCGGCACGCGTGCAGGCGGTGTGCTCGGCGGGGATCGACCTGTTCCGCATCCTCGCCACCTACCTCGCGCCGGTGCTGCCGGCGCTGGCAGCACGCGCGGCGGCGTTCCTGCGTCTGCCCCTGGACTGGGCCTCGCTGCCCGCTTCGCTGGACGGCCACGCGATCGCCACGTTCACCCCGCTGATGAACCGCATAGCCCCGGAGCGTATCGCCGCGATGATCGAAGCCAGCAAGGGACACACCGAGGGCGCCGCGACCGCAGCGGCCGCCGCGCCCGCGACCACGCAGCCGCCGATCGCCGACACCATCGCGTTCGAGGATTTCGCGAAGGTGGACCTGCGCGTGGCGCGCATCGTGGCCGCCGAGCCGGTGGCCGGCGCCGACAAGCTGCTTGCGCTCACGCTGGATCTCGGCGGCGGTCTGCGGCGCAATGTGTTCGCGGGAATCAAGTCTGCCTATGCGGCCGGGGACCTGGTCGGACGGTTGACCGTGATGGTCGCGAACCTCGCGCCGCGCACGATGCGTTTCGGCGTCTCCGAAGGCATGGTGCTGGCGGCCGGACCCGGCGGCAAGGACATCTTCCTGCTCGCGCCCGACAGCGGCGCCGAGCCCGGCATGCAGGTGAAGTGAGGGCCGCCGCGACGTGATCGCCGACCTGGGCCTGTTCCTGATCGCCACCGTCCTGGTCAACAACGTGGTGCTGGTGCAGTTCCTCGGACTGTGCCCGTTCATGGGCGTCTCGACCCGGCTCGAATCGGCTTTCGGCATGGCGATGGCCACCGCCTTCGTGTTGACGCTGACCTCGGCCTGCACGCATCTCGTGTTCCATTTCGTGCTCGAGCCGCTGGGACTCGCGTACCTGCAGACGATCGCGTTCATCCTGGTGATCGCTGCGGTGGTGCAGTTCACCGAAATGTTCGTTCGCAAGACCAGCCCGTTGCTGCACCGCGTGCTGGGCGTGTTCCTGCCGCTGATCACGGTCAACTGCGCGGTGCTCGGGGTGGCGCTGATCAACGTGAACCGCGAACACGACTTCGTGCACTCCGTGCTCTACGGCTTCGGCGCAGGCGCCGGCTTCGCACTGGTGCTGGTGCTGTTCGCCGCCATGCGCGAGCGCATCGCGGCCGCCGACGTCCCGGTGCCGTTTCGCGGCGCCGCGATCGGCATGATCACCGCCGGGCTGGTGTCGCTGGCGTTCATGGGTTTCGCCGGACTGGTGTGAGCCGATGATCGAACTGCTCGCCCAGCATCCGGTGCTCGCCGCGCTCGCCGCGCTGGCCGGGCTCGCGCTGCTGTTCGGTGCGCTGCTCGGCTTCGCGAGCGAGCGCTTCGCGGTCGACGAGGACCCGATCGTCGAGCAGATCCTCGACAAGCTGCCGCAGACGCAGTGCGGGCAGTGCGGGCACCCCGGCTGCCGTCCGTACGCCGAGGCGATCGCCGCCGGCGAGGCCATCAACAAGTGCCCGCCGGGCGGCCAGGCGACGATCAACGCGCTGGCCGCGCTGCTCAACGTCGAGGCGCCGGCGCTCGATGCCGAGCACGGCGAGGAAAAGCCGCGCACGGTGGCGTACATCCGCGAGGACGAGTGCATCGGCTGCACCAAGTGCATCCAGGCCTGCCCGGTGGACGCGATCCTCGGCGCCGCGAAGCAGATGCACACCGTGATAGCCAGCGAGTGCTCCGGCTGCGATCTGTGCGTGGAACCCTGCCCCGTGGACTGCATCGAGATGCGTCCGCCCGAGGCGACGCCGCAGACCTGGCGCTGGGAACTGCCGCGCCGTGACGCGCCTCGGCCGCAGATCATCGCGACCGACGCGACCCGCGCGACCGAAGCGACCGAAGCGACCGAAGCGACCGAAGCGAACAGCGAGCGTGCCGCATGAGGCGCCTGCACGAGATCCACGGCGGCGTGCATCCGCCGGCCAACAAGGCACCATCGCTGGCGCGCCCGATCGCGCGCGCCCCGCTGCCCGCCGAACTGGTGCTGCCGCTGGCGCAGCACACCGGCGCCGCGTCCGAGCCGATCGTCGCAGTCGGCGAGCACGTGCTCAAGGGCCAGATGATCGCGCGCGCCGCCGGCGCGCTGAGCGCCGCGCTGCACGCGCCGACCTCGGGCGAGATCGTCGCGATCGCGCCGCGGCGACTGCCGCACCCCTCGGGCATGGAGGGCATGGCGATCGTGCTGCGCACCGACGGCGCCGACCGCTGGATCGAGCGCGCACAGCCCCCCGACTGGCGCAGCCGCTCGCGCGAGGACGTGCTCACGGCGATCCGTGACGCCGGCATCGCGGGCCTCGGCGGCGCGGGCTTCCCGACCGCGCTGAAGCTCGCGCCGGGGCCCGCACGCCGCGTGCGCACGCTGATCCTCAACGGCGCCGAGTGCGAACCGTACATCACGGCCGACGAAAGCCTGATGATCGAACGCGCCGCCGAGGTGGTCGACGGCGCACGCATCCTCGCCTGGCTGCTCGAGGCCGGGGAAACGCTGATCGCGATCGAGGACGACAAGCCGCGTGCGATCGCCGCGCTGCGTGCGGCCGCCGACCCGGAGCAGGAAGTCGTGGTGATCCCGGCGAAGTACCCCTCGGGCGGCGAGAAGCAGCTGATCCGCATCCTGACCGGCAGGGAAGTGCCCTCGGGCCGGCTGCCGGCCGACATCGGCGTGAGTTGCCAGAACGTGGGCACCGCGGCCGCGGTCCATCGCGCGCTGGTGCATGCCGAACCGCTGATTTCGCGCATCACCACGGTGACCGGCGGCGCCATCGCCGCGCCGGGCAATTTCGAGGTGCTGCTCGGCACCCCGCTGCACGTGCTGCTCGGCAGCGCGGGCTGCGATCGCCCCCGGCTGGCACGGCTGCTGATGGGCGGGCCGATGATGGGCTTCGCGCTGCCCGACGACACCCTGCCGGTGATCAAGACCACCAACTGCGTGCTCGCCGCCACGGCCGGCGAACTCGCGAGCGAGGCGGACGAGGGACCGTGCATCCGCTGCGGCCAGTGCTCCGAGGCCTGCCCGGTGTCGCTGTTGCCGCAGCAGCTGTACTGGTACGCGCGCGCCGAAGACCAGGCGAACCTGGAAAAGCACCGCCTGTTCGACTGCATCGAGTGCGGCGCCTGCGCGTGGTCGTGCCCGTCGAGCATCCCGCTGGTGCAGTACTACCGCGCATCGAAGGCGATGATCCGCGACAGTCGCGAGCAACAGCGCAAGTCCGAGGCGGCGCGGCTGCGCTTCGAGCGCCGCCAGGCGCGCCTGGAACGCGAGGAGCGTGCAAAGGAAGCACGCCGCAAGGAACGCAAGTCCGCCGCGGCACCGCCGGCGGCACCGCCGGCGGCAACACCCGGGGCCGTGCCGCAGGCCAGCCCCGTGCCGGTGACGCCGGCGGTCGCGACGCCCGTCGGC
>JAJVIG010000061.1 GCA_022072145.1 Pseudomonadales bacterium | reverse complement strand
CAGGCCGAGCCGGAAGAGAGCACGCGCGGGATCCGCCGCCTCGCTCACGGTGCGAAACCCGCCGCCAGCAGCTCGCGGTGCACGACGCCGTCGGCCGCCACCGCGGCGCCGATCCGCCACGCCGAGAACTCGCGTCGCTGCGGGTAGTCACGCCGCAGGCGGTCGAAAGCCGCGCCACGCGCGGCGGCATCCACGGCGAGCGCGGCGGCGCGCAGGCCGGCGTCGTCACGGCGCGGGTCGTAGCATGCGAGCACGGCCTGCTGCCACGCTCCGCAGTCGGCGGTGAGCAGCTCGCCGGCCGGCGCCGCATCGAGCACGGCGCGTCCGGCCAACGCCCCATCCCCGCTACCGCTGAAGGCCGCCAGTGCGTCGAACACCTGGCGGGCGCCGCGCAGCTTGCCGTCCCACGCGTAGCCGGCGATGTGCGCCGTACCGAGCAGCACCCGCGCCAGCAGCGCGCGCTCCGGCAATGGTTCGTTCTCCCACACGTCGAGCACGGCGCGCAGATGCGGCCGCGCGAGCAGCGCATCGCGCAACGCGGCGTTGTGCACCACCGCGCCGCGCGCGGCGTTGATCAGCAGCGCGTCCTCGCGCAGCGCGGCGAGTTCGCGCGCATCGATCATGTGTCGCGTGGCGTGCTCGCCCGCGCTCGTCAGCGGCACGTGCAGCGTCACCACGTCGGCGGCCAGCACCTCGGCGAGCGGCGCCTGCTCGGGCGGCGCCGCCGCGCCGAGCAGCGGATCGTGGACGCGGCACGGCACGCCGAGCGCGCGCAACCTGCCGAGCAACCGTCCGCCCACCTGTCCGCAGCCCACGATGCCGACGCAGCGCCCGTCGAGCCCGGCCGGCGGCGGAAAGGCCAGCGCGAGCACCGCCAGCACGTAGTCGACCACCGAATCGGCGTTGCTGCCCGGCGCGTGCGCGAACGCGATCCCGAGCTCGGCGAGTGCCCGGGTGTCGACGTGATCGATGCCGGCGGTCGCGCTGGCGACGAAGCGCACCGGCGTGCCGGCCAGAAGCGCCCGATCGACGCGGGTCACCGAGCGCACCAGCAGCGCATCGACGTCGGCCAACGCCTCGCGGCGGATCGCGCGTCCGGGCTGCACGCGCACCGTACCGAAACACCCGAAGGCGCTGGCCGCGCCGGGGATGTTCTCGTCGATCAGCAGCTGCATGCTCGTGCCACGCGGCCTCAGCCGCCCTTGCGGATGCGGTAGCGGAACTCGCCGTCGGCGTGTTCCTCGGACAGCAGCGCGTGGCCCAGGAATTCGCAGAAGCGCGGGATGTCGCGCCGCGTGGACGGATCGCTGGCGAGCACGGTCACCACCTCGCCTGCCGCCATGTCGCGCACGCGGTTGTGCAGCAGCATCACCGGCTCCGGGCAGAACAGCCCGCGCGTGTCGAGTTCGCGGTCGGTCATGATGCGACCCCCGCCGCCGTGCGCAACCGCGCGGCCTGTTCGCGGCTCACCAGCTGGCAACTGCCTGCCTCGTCGTCGAAGAACAGCACCACCTCGCCGCGCTCGAGTTGCCGGCACACCTGCGCCACCTTGGACGCGAGCGCCACCTCGTGCGCGCCGTACTCGGTGCCCTCACGCGTCACGAACTCCTCGATCACGCCACGCAGCGCCTCGGGCGAGAGTTCGCGCCACGGGATCTCGACCCCGCTCACTGCGCCGGCTTGCGAAAGCGCAGCGTCATGCGGTCGCTCTCGCCGATCGCGAGGTAGCGCTCGCGGTCCACCTCGCCCAGCGCCAGCGTGGGCGGCAGCGTCCACACGCCCTTGGGATGCTCGCGTGTGTCACGCGGATTGGCGTTGATCTCGCTCTTGTCCTCGAGCTCGAAGCCCGCGGCGCGCGCCGCCGCGATCACCACGTCCTCGCTCATGTAGCCGCTCTGCTTCATCTGCTCGGTCGTCGCGTCCGCCGCGGCACGGTGCTCGACGATGCCGAGCACGCCGCCGGGCTTCAGCGCCGCGTAGGCGGCCTTCAGCACCGCCACCTCGGCGCCCATGCCGTACCAGTTGTGCAGGTTGCGGAAGGTGAACACGGCGTCGGCGCTGCCCGCGGGCGCGATCGCGAGCACCGCCGGCGGCGCGAGTTCGCTGACCTCGACGCGGTCATAGACGGCCGGGTTCGCGGCGAGCATCGCGTCGAAGGCGGCGCGGCCGCGGCGGTAGTACTCCTGCTCGGCCTGCGGCGGGAAATGCGCCGCGTAGAGCTTGCCTTGCTCGCGCAGGTAGGGCGCCAGGATCTCGGTGTACCAGCCACGCCCGGGCCACAGCTCGACCACCGTCATGTCGGGCCGGATGCCGAAGAACTCCAGCGTCGCGGCGGGATGGCGCCACTGGTCGCGCGCACGGTTCTCGGCGCTGCGCTGCTCGCCGGCGAGCACCGTCGCCAGGTCGGGGGCGGCCTGCGCGGCGGCGCACACCAGCCCGCACGCGAGCAGCAACGGATGAAACCAGCGCATCGGGAAAATTCGCGTTTGCATGACGTTCACCTCGCAGGCAGTGGTACCGTACATCCGGCTGGTATTATACGCAGCGACCGCCTCACCGGGACCACGCCCATGCAGACCCGACTGCTGATCAGCTTCATCGCCGACGATCGCCCCGGACTCGTGCAGGGGATCGCCGAAACCGTCACCGCGCACGGCGGCAACTGGCTCGAGAGCCGCATGACGCACCTCGGCGGCAAGTTCGCCGGCATCGTGAACGTGGAACTCGCCGCGGCACGCGCCGACGAACTGCGCCGCGCGCTCGGCGCGCTCGAGGCGCTGGGACTCACGCTGCAGGTGGAGGCCACGCGCGCCGCGGCGCCCGCGAGTGCGCACACGCCCTGGCGGCTCGACATCGTGGGGCAGGACCGCCCGGGGATCGTGCACGAATTCTCCGCCGCGCTGGCCAGCCGGCGCATCAACGTGGTGCAGATGCGCAGCGACATCACCAGTGCACCGATGAGCGCCGACCCGCTGTTCACGGCCAGCGTGGCGATCCACGTGCCCGCGGAGATCGACATCGACGAACTGCGCGAACGCCTCGAGGCGATCGCCGAGGAACTGACGATCGACTACGCGCTGGTGGCGGCCGACTGAGCGCTCAGTTCGCGCCGCGCCCGCAGAGCCTGCGCAGCAGGAGCAGCAGGCCGAACAGCAGGCCGGCGCAGGCGATGATCGCCACGATCAGCAGCACGCACTGCCACAGGAAGGCGAGGATCTCGCCGGTACGGAAATCGAAGGCGAACACCGCCGACAGCGCCAGCGCGAGCGTGGCGACGATGCCGAACACCAGGATCCGGTTGCCCCGCAGCCACCGCAGCATTCCCATCACGCACGTCCTCCTTCCGCTCCACCTTCCCCACCCGCGCGCACCGTGCCCACCCGCGGCCCGCGCACCATCGTCAGCACGATCCACCAGCCCGCGACGGCCGCCAGCGCCGCCACCACGTACGCGCTGCGCGGCTCGATCTCCCACAGCACCCCGCTGCCCAGCGCCCCCACCGCGCCGCCGGCGCCGAAGCTGACCGCCGCGTACAGCGCCTGGCCGCGCCCTTGCTGCGCGGGGGCGAAGTACCGGCGCAACAATTCGATCCCGGCGGCGTGGAAACTGCCGAAGCTCGCGGCATGCAGGCATTGCGCGAGCAGCAGCACCACCGCATGCCCGGCCCCGAAACCGATCATCAGCCAGCGCAGTGCGGCGAGCAACAGGCTGGCCAGCAGTATCGATCGCAAACTGAAGCGCGCGAGCAAGCGGTGCGCGAACGCGAACACGCCGATCTCGGCGATCACGCCGAGCGCCCAGATCTGTCCGGTGGCGGCGCGCGAGTAGCCGTACTGCTCCAGGTACAGGCTGAAGAAGCCGTAGTAAGGCGCGTGCGAGACCTGCAGCAGGAAAGCCGCGAGCAGGAACGCCGCCAGCGCCGGCTCGCGCAGCCGGGTCCCGATTCCCTCGGCGTCGCGCGCACGCAGACCACTGTCGGGGTCGCGGATCAGCCAGGCGCCGGCGGCGATCGCAAGCAGTATCCCGAGCAGCACCCACGGCAACTGCAACACGCTGATGCGGTCGAACAGCAGGCCACAGCCGACCACCGCGACGATGAAACTGACCGATCCCCACAGCCGCACCAGTCCGTAACGCTCGGCGGCGTTGCGCAGCGAGGCCAGCGTGATCACCTCGAACTGCGCGAGGATCGCGTTCCAGAACAACGAATGCAGCAGCACCACCGCGACGATCCACGCCATGCCGCTGCCGAGGGGCAGCGCCGCGAAGCTCGCTGCCGCGAGCAGCGCGCCGGCCCGGATCACCTGCAGGTGGCGCCCGCTGCGATCCGCGATCCAGCCCCAGAAGTTGGGCGCCACCACGCGTGCCGCCGCCATCACCGCGAGCACGACCCCGATGGCGGTGGCGTCCAGCCCCACCGCCTGCAGGTACAGGCTCCAGTAGGGCATCATCGCCCCGAGGAAGCCGTAGTACAGGAAGTAGAACGACGACAGGCGGGCGTAGGTCGACCCGCTGGGGCTCATGACCCGGCCGTGGGCGCAACCGCGGCCGGCACCACCGGCGTCGTCGATGCCACGTCGGCGCACTGCGCGCGGTGGCGCAGCCAGTGGTCCATCAGCACCAGCGCCAGCATCGCCTCGGCGATCGGCGTGGCGCGGATGCCGACGCAGGGATCGTGGCGCCCGTGCGTGACCACCTCGACCGGGTTGCCGAAACGATCGATCGACGCCCCCGGCAGCCGGATGCTCGAGGTGGGTTTGAGCGCGATCGCGACCACGATGTCCTGGCCGCTGGAGATCCCGCCGAGGATGCCGCCCGAGTGGTTCGCGAGGAAACCCTGCGGCGTGATCGCATCGCGGTGCTCGCTGCCCTTCTGCCCCACGACCGCGAAGCCGTCGCCGATCTCCACCCCCTTCACCGCGTTGATGCCCATCATCGCGTGCGCGATGTCGGCATCGAGGCGGTCGAACACCGGCTCGCCGAGCCCGGGCGGCACGCCGTCGGCGACCACCACGATGCGCGCGCCGATCGAGTCACCGGATTTCAGCAGCGCGGCCATGTACTCCTCGAGCCGCGGCACCAGCGCCGGATCGGGGCAGAAGAACGGATTGTTCTCCACCGCGTCCCAGTCGAGTGTCGTGGCCGCGAGCGGCCCGAGCTGCGCCAGGTAGCCGCGCACCCGCACCCCGAGCCGTTCGCGCAGGTACTTCTTCGCGATCGCGCCGGCCGCCACCCGCACCGCCGTCTCGCGCGCCGAGGAGCGGCCGCCGCCGCGGTGGTCGCGCAGTCCGTATTTCTGCGTGTAGGTGTAGTCGGCGTGGTTCGGGCGGAAGGTGTCGCGGATGGCGGTGTAGTCCTTGGAGCGCTGGTCGGTGTTCTCGATCAGCAGGCCGATCGGGGCGCCGGTGGTCACGCCATCGAAGACCCCCGAGAGGATGCGCACCCGATCCTCCTCGCGCCGCTGGGTGGTGAAGCGCGAGGTGCCCGGACGGCGCCGGTCGAGGTCGGGCTGCAGGTCCTCCTCGGCGAGCGGCAACCCGGGCGGGCAGCCGTCGACGATGCCGCCGATGGCCGGGCCGTGGCTCTCGCCGAAGCTGCTCAGCGTGAATAGCCGTCCGATGCTGCTGCCTGCCATGGGAAGTCCGCGCTCCGTGGGTGAGGCGCGATTATACGGACATTCCGCCCAGCTCGGCCGCGTGGATCAGCGCCACCCCGTGGCCGCCATCGGCCAGGTCCGGCCACACGAAGGCCAGCCCCGGGTACGCGCGTTCGAGCGCCTCGGCGCTGTTGCCCACCTCGAGCACCAGCAGGCCGTTGCCGTCGAGGTGGCGCGGCGCGTCGGCGAGGATGCGCCGCGCGAGGTCCAGCCCGTCGGCGCCGGCCGCGAGCCCCAGTCGCGGCTCGTGGCGGTACTCGGCCGGCAGCGCCGCCATGTCCGCGGCGTCCACGTAGGGCGGGTTGCACAGGATCAGGTCGAAGCGTTCGCCGGCGAGCGCGCCGAAAAGATCCGACGCGAGCACCCGCACGCGCGCCCCCACGCCGTGGCGCTCGACGTTGCCGCGCGCCACCTCGAGCGCCTCGGCCGAGACGTCGGCGAGCACTACTTCGGCGTCGGGCCAGGCCAGCGCCGCCGCGATGCCGATGCAGCCACTGCCGCAGCACAGGTCCAGGATGCGCCGCGGCTCGCGCCCGTCCAGCCACGGCTCGCAACCCTGCGCGAGCAGTTCCGCGATCGGCGAACGCGGGATCAGCACCGCCGGCGTGACGCGAAAGCGCAGCCCCGCAAACCACGCCTCGCCGAGCAGGTACGCGGTGGGCACGCGCTCCCCGATGCGCCGCGCCAGCAGCCCGTTCAGACGTTTGCGTTCCTCGGCGCCGAGGCGGGCATCGAGCACCCAGTCGGGGCTGTCGAACGGCAGGTGCAGCGCGCCGAGTACCAGCCAGCGCGCCTCGTCCCAGGCGTTGTCGGTGCCGTGCCCGAAGCTCACGGCCGCCGCGTTGAACGCGCTCACCGTCCAGCGCAGGAAATCCCGCACCGTCGCCAGTTCCACCGGCGCGCGGTGCGTGTCGTCATGCTTGCCCACGTTCCCTCCAGAATCGGTCGATGCGCGCCGCGATGGCGGGCGCTGCCTCGAGCATATGGCAATGATGGCAACCGCCGGCCTGCGCACGCTCCAGCCCCGGGTACCAGTCGAGCACCTCGTGGCCGCGCAGCGGCGCGGCCAACCCGGCGCCGACGGCAAAGATCAGCGTCGGGGCGCTGATTCCCGCGAGCACGCTGCGCACCTGCGCGGGCGTGAACTTCAGCGCCGAGGCCAGCCGCAGACGCGGGTCGGTGCGCCAGCGGAAGCCGCCGGCGACCGGTTCCAGGCTGCGCGGCACCAGCAGCGTGGCGGCGCGCTCGTCGATGCCGCTGGCCGCGCAACGCGCCGCGATCGCCTCGTCCACGCTCGCGAACACGCGCGCGCCACGCGTGGCGCGGCCCGCGTAGTCGTGCGCGAAGCTGCCCAGCTGCGCGAGCGTCTGCGCGTCCTCGAGCTGCGGCACCAGCGCGCCGTCGAGCATCACCAGGCTGCTCACCGCCGGCGCCGCGATCGCGGCCAGCAGCGTCGCGATCCCCGCGCCGCGCGAATGCCCGAGCAGCGCGTAGCGCTCCAGCCCGAGCGCGGCCGTGAAGCGCAGCAGTTCGGGCAGATCGTCCCAGATGTTGTAGGTGCCGCCGGCGCCGCGGTGCGAGCTCAGTCCGTGCCCGGGCAGGTCGAGCGCGATGATGCGCCGCTCGGGCAGCAGCGGCGCCAGCGCATCGAAGGAGGCGGCGTTGTCGAGCCAGCCGTGCAGCGCGAGTACCGGGTAAGCGCCTTCCTCACCCCACTCGCGCCACGCGAGCCGCATGCCGCGCACCTCGAGGCTGTGCTCGCGGGGTCCGCGTCCGGCCGCGCTCACGCGAGCAGCCTGCGCAGGATCGCTTCGCACTCCGGGCGGCGCATGTAGCGCGGCACCGGATAGAAACCCTGTGCCTCGGCCAGCGCACGGCCCGCGATGCCGGGGATGTCGGCCTCGCGCAGCGCCGCCAGCGTCGGCGGCAGCCCGATCGCGCGCTGCAAGGCGCGCAGCCGGTCGATGAAGGCCTGCGCGGCGTCGCGCGGCGGGTCGCCCGTGCCGGCCGCACCGATCGCCACCGCGAGTTCGGCCAGCCGCGGCGCGGCGGCATCGCGGCAGAAGTCCAGCACGTGCGGCAGCGCGAGCGCGTTGGCCAGCCCGTGCGGCGTGTGGTAGAGCGCCCCGAGGTCGTGCGCGATGGCGTGCGCGTAGCCCACGCTGGCGCGCGTGAACGCGAACCCGGCCAGCGTGGAGGCGAGCGCCATCGCCTGGCGCACCTCGAGGTCCGCACCGTCGGCGCAGGCACGCCCGAGGTTCGCGAACACCATGCGCGTGGCCGCCACCGACAGCGCGCGCGTCTCGGCGTTCGCGAAGCCCGACAGACAGGACTCGACCGCGTGCGTCAGCGCGTCCATGCCGGTGGCGGCGGTGACCGGCGCCGGCAGGCCGAGCATCAACCCGGCGTCGAGCGCCGCCATCGCCGGTATGAGCCTGGGATCCACCACCGGCGTCTTCGCGCGCGCGGCGGTATCGGTCACCACCGCGATCGCCGTGACCTCGGAGCCGGTGCCGGCCGTGGTCGGCACCGCATAGATCGGCAGCGGCGGTTTTTTCACGCGGAAATTCCCGACCAGCGCGGCCACGGCGCAGTCGTTGCCCACGCAGGCCGCAATCAGTTTGGCGGCGTCCATCGGCGAGCCGCCGCCCACCCCGAGCACGGCGTCGGCGCGGTGCGCGCGTGCGGCCGCCACGCCGGCCTCGATCTGCGCGTGCGTGGGGTCCGGTTCCACGCCGTCGTGCACCGCGCACGCCACACCCGCCGCCTCCAGCGCCTCGACCAGCGGCTGCACGATGCCGAGGCGGTTCAGCACCGCGTCGGTGACCAGCAGCACACGCCGGTGCCCGAGGTCGGCCAGCGTGCGGCACAACTGGCGCGCCGTTCCAGGGCCGGCGAGCAGCACCGGGCGCCGCATGCGCACCGAGGCGATCAGCGCGTGCAGGACCAGCAACCTGGCGCGGTGGAGCACGGGCCCGAGCGGGGACGCCAGCACGCGCTCCATCGCCACCGCCTCAGGCGCCGCTCAGTTCGAGCAGCAGGCGGTTCAGCCGCTGCACGTAGGCCGCCGGGTCCTCGAGGTCGTCGCCCGAGGCGAGCTGTGCCTGCTCGAACAGGATGGTCGCCAGCGCGGCGAAGCGGTCCTCGTCGGCCTCGCGGTCGAGCCGCTGGACCAGCGGATGGTCGGGATTGAGCTCGAGGATCGGCTTCGCCTCCGGCACCTGCTGCCCGGCCGCCTGCATGATGCGGCGCATCTGCACGCCCATGTCGTGATCGCCCACCACCAGGCAGGCCGGGGACTCGGTCAGCCGCGCCGTGACGCGCACCTCCTGCACCCGCGTCTCCAGCGCCTTCTGCACGCGCTCGACCAGGTCCTTCGCTTCCTGCTGGCGCTTCTCGCGCTGCTCCTTGCTGGCGCTGTCCTCGAGTTCGCCGAGATCGAGATCGCCGCGCGCCACGTCCTTCAGCTTCTTGCCGGCGAATTCGCCGAGGTAGGACACCATCCAGTCGTCGATGCGGTCGTGGAGCAGGATCGCCTCGATGCCCTTGCGGCGCAGCAGCTCGAGGTGCGGGCTGCTGCGCGCGGTGGTGAAGTTGTCGGCCACCACGTAATAGATGTGCTGCTGCCCCTCGCGCATGCGCTCGACGTACTGCTCGAGGCTCTGGTCCTGCGCCGGCTTGTCGGTGTGCGTGGTCGCGAAGCGCAGCAGTTTCGCGATGCGCTCGCGGTTCGCGAAGTCCTCGGCCAGTCCTTCCTTCATGACCTGGCCGAACACGTCCCAGAACTTGCGGTAATCGTCGGGGCGTTCGCTGGCGACGTTCTCGAGCATGTCGAGCACGCGCTTGCCGAGCGCGCCGCGCATCGCGTCGACCGCCGCGCTCTTCTGCAGGATCTCGCGCGAGACGTTGAGCGGCAGGTCGGCGGAATCCACCACGCCCTTCACGAACCTGAGGTACAGCGGCAGGAACTGCTCGGCCTCGTCCATGATGAAGGTGCGCTGGATGTAGAGCTTCAACCCGCGCGGCGCATCGCGGTTCCACAGGTCGAACGGTGCGTGCGAGGGGATGTACAGCAGCGAGTTGTACTCGTAGCGGCCCTCCACGCGGTGATGGCTCCAGGTGAGCGGGTCCTCGAAGTCGTGCGCGATGTGCTTGTAGAACTCGCGGTATTCCTCGTCGCCGATCTCGGCCCTGGGGCGCGTCCACAGTGCCGTGGCCTGGTTGATCGTCTCCCACTCCGGGGCACCCTGCTCGCCGCCCTCCTCCCCGTCGTGGCGCTCCCTGGGCATGCGCACCGGCAGCGAGATGTGGTCCGAGTAGCGTTTGACGATCGAGCGCACGCGCCAGGCGTCGAGGAACTCGGCCGCGTCCTCCTTCAGGTGCAGCACCACGGTGGTGCCGCGCTCGGTGCGTTCGATGTCCTCGACCGTGAACTCGCTCTCCCCGGCCGACTCCCAGCGCACGCCGGCGCTGCTGTCCAGCCCGGCGCGGCGGGTGAACACCTCGACGCGGTCGGCCACCATGAACGCACTGTAGAACCCGACCCCGAACTGCCCGATCAGCTGCGAATCGCGGCGCTGGTCGCCCGAGAGCTGCTGCACGAACTGCGCGGTGCCGGAGCGCGCGATGGTGCCGAGGTGGCTGATCGCCTCCTCGCGCGACATGCCGATGCCGTTGTCGGTGATCGACAGCGTGCGCGCGTCCTGGTCGACCGCGATGCGGATGCCGAGCTCCGGGTCGTCGGCCAGCAGTTCGGGTGCCGCGAGCGCCTCGAAGCGCAGCTTGTCGGCGGCGTCGGAGGCGTTGGAGATCAGCTCGCGCAGGAAGATCTCGCGGTTGCTGTAGAGCGAATGGATCATCAGGTGCAGGAGCTGGCGGGCCTCGGTCTGAAAGCCCATCGTCTCGCGGTGCGCTGCGGTCATGCGGTGTACTCCCTCTGGTCTGGAACCGACTCCGCGCATATGGGGTCGGCGCCAGCGCTTTCAAGGGCGCCCGCGCCCGGCGCGATGACACGCGGGGGCGTGATCGGCTAGATTCGCCACCAGATCCCCGCGCGGGGCAGCATAACGACAACGGAGGCCACAGCGTGAGCACCATCGAGACCTTTGCCCGGTTCGCCGTCCGCACCGGCAGCGACGCCATTCCCCCCGAGGTGCGCGAGTACGCGCGCATCGTGCTGCTGGACACGCTGGTCTGCGGCCTCGCGGCGGCGCGGCTCGAACGTTCGCGGATGACGCAACGGCTGGCCGCGCGCTTCGGCGGCCCGCCCGAGGCCACGGTGTTCGGGCTGGCGCAGCGCGTCGCGGCGGTGAACGCCGCGCACGCCAACGCCGAGATGATGAACGCGCTGGACGCCGACGACACCTTCTACAACGCCGCGCATTTCGCCGCGATCGTGGCGGCGGCGGCGCTGGCCGACGCCGAGCGCGTACACCTCGACGGGGCCGGACTGCTGCGCGCCTTCACGCTCGGCTACGAGGTCAGCGCGCGCGTGAACCTCGCCTCGGCGATCATGCAGTACGAGAACGGCGAGTTCCGCTGGTCGCAGATACTCGGCAACGGCGGTGATGCCTTCGGCGCCGCGGTCGCCAGCGCGGTCGCGAGCGGCCTCGACGAAGGCACGCTCGCCAATGCGCTCGGGATCGTGGGCTGGACCGCGCCGACCCCGAAAGCGACCAACATGGCCATCCGGCGCGAGTTCAACTCCTTCAAGTACGCACCCTACGGCTGGGTGGCGCAGACCGGCATGGTCGCCGCCGCGCTCGCTGCCGAGGGCTACACCGGCGACACCGACGTGCTGGACATCCACCCCGGTTTCTTCGAGGCGCAGGGCTTCCTGAGTTCCTACCCCGACCTGCTCGCCAGCGAGCCGGGCCGCCGCTGGTGGATCATGGACACCGCGCTGAAACCCTACCCGTCGTGCCGCTACACGCACCCGGCGATCGAGGCGATCAGCGCCTGGCGTGCGCGCGAGGCGCTGGACCCGGCCGACATCGACAGCATCGTGGTGCGCATGAACCCGGCCGCCTACGCCACCTGTTTCTTCCATTCGCCGCAGCCCGCGATCACGCCGGACCACCGCGCGCCGCTGCACGGTGCGTTCAACATTCCCTACGTGCTCGCGCTCGCGCTGCTGGGACGCCCGCGCGGCCCCGGCTGGTACGACGCGGCGAACCTGCAGGATCCGGCGGTGTGGGCGCTGGCCCGGCGCGTGCGCACCGAGCCGGACCCGCAACTCGCGGTCGCGTGGCGCGAGGAGGTGCTGAACAGCCCGCTCAGGCGCCCACAGCGCACGCGTGCCTCGATCACGCTGACGGTGCGCGGCGTCGAGCACCTGATCGAGTCCGACGCCAACCCCGGCGATCCCTGGGACGAGGCCACGCGCGCCGACCGTGCGTGGGTCGAGAACAAGTTCCACGACTTCTGCGCCGACCTCGTGCCGCGCGCACAACGCGAGGCGTTGATCGCCGCGGTCTGGGACCTCGAGCAGGTCGACGACGTCGCGCGGGTGCTGGCGCCGCTGCTCGAGGTTCCGGCGTGAGCGCGCCGGGCGGGGAGACGCTGGCGCAGAAGATCCGCTTCGCCTCCTACTACCGGCCGTGGATGATCGTGCTGCGTGGCCGGCGCGCACTCGCCTTCGACCTGTGGCTGGTCGATCGCACCGGCTTCTCGCTGATGTCCTTGCAGTACGCGCTCGCCGGCGGCAACCGCTACACGCCAACGCTGGCGCTGACGGCGATCGGCGCACGCAGCGGGGCGCTGCGCCGCGTCGCGTTGCCGTACCTGCGCCACGGCGAGGACTACCTCGTGGTGGGCTCGAACGCCGGCGGGCCCACGGATCCGGTGTGGGTCGGGAACCTGCGCGCCGAGGCGCGCTGCTGGCTGCGCGTGAAGCGCCGTGACATCGTCGCCAGCGCGCGCATCGCCTGCGGCGAGGAACGCGAGCGGCTGTTCGCCGAGGTCGTGCGCCGGAAACCGAACGTCGCGCGTTACCAGCAGCGCGCGAGCGGCTTCGGCCGCGAGATCCCCATCGTCGTGCTGAGCCCGCTGCCGTAGGTCGGGCTTCAGCCCGATGGCGTCGCGGGATCGAACCAGCGCAGCAGCGCCTCGCTGCCGGCGTCGGTGAAATCGCGGCGGTTGCGTGGCACACGCCAGGCACGCGAGGAGTGCAGTGCGCTGTAGCTGTAGCAGGAATCGGGGCGCATCGGGTCCAGCGAGGCCGGCCCCGGCGGCACCGCTTCCTCGTCGAACACGCGTGACAGCGCGACGAAAAAACCGCGCTGGAGTACGAACGCGTACTCGAACTCGGTATCGTCGAGCGCCGTGCGCGCCCAGCCGGTGAAGCCACCGAACACCTTCTGCCCGGCGTAGAGCCCGGGAGCGACGATCACGTTGTTCTCCAGTGTCCACTCGAGCACGCGCGTACCGTCGCAATCGAGCGTCGCGACGGTGCGCCCGTCGATCACGTCCGGGATCGTCACGTCGTAGCGTCGCTCGCGTGACCCACGGCGCGCATGCACCATCGCGAGCGCGGCGAGATCGAACAGATGCGTGCAGTGGCGGCGGGGGTTCTGCCAGCGCCCGAGGGTCCGCAACGGATCGGATAGCGGTGCTCCGACCAGCGAATGCAGCTCCTGCGTTGCCTCGGGACAGGTGGTCAGCGGGTAGCGCTCGGCGTGCGCTGCGATCGCGGTGATCCGCTCCCCGTCATGTTCGAGCGTGACCGAAAAAGCGTGCGGGTCGTCCTCGACCGCGGCGCACACGCAGCGCGGCGAGTCGCGATGCAGCACGATCGCGCGCCGGTAACGGCCGCTGCCGTAGCGCGGGTCGTAAACCGCGTCGGGATAGCGGGCTCCGGCTCCGGCTCCGGCGTCGCTGCTCATCGCCGCGCCCCGGCCTGCGGGGCACGGCGATCGTCGTCGCGACGGATCACCAGCCGGTGACCGCCTTGAGCGCGCTGCCGATCTCGGCGAGGCTGCGCACCGTCTTCACGCCGGCCGCCTCCAGCGCCGCGAACTTCTCGTCCGCGGTGCCTTTGCCGCCGGCGATGATCGCGCCCGCATGGCCCATCCGCTTGCCCTTCGGCGCGGTGACACCGGCGATGTACGACACCACCGGCTTGGTCACGTTGGCCTTGATGAACGCCGCCGCCTCTTCCTCGGCCGAACCGCCGATCTCGCCGATCATCACGATCGCCTCGGTCGCCGGATCCTGCTGGAACATGCCGAGGATGTCGATGAAGTTCGAGCCCGGGATCGGGTCGCCGCCGATGCCGACGCAGGTCGACTGGCCGAAGCCCGCGTCGGTGGTCTGCTTGACGGCCTCGTAGGTCAGCGTGCCGGAGCGCGAGACGATGCCCACGCGGCCTGGCTTGTGGATGTGGCCCGGCATGATGCCGATCTTGCACTCGCCCGGCGTGATCACGCCGGGGCAGTTCGGTCCGATCAGGCGCACGCCGAGCTGGTCGCACTTGACCTTGACCTCGAGCATGTCGAGCGTGGGCACACCCTCGGTGATGCACACGATCAGGCGGATGCCGTTGTTCGCGGCCTCGAGGATCGAGTCCTTGCAGAACGGCGCCGGCACATAGATCACGGAGGCGTCGGCGCCGGTGGCGGCGACCGCGTCCGCCACGGTGTCGAACACCGGCAGGCCGAGGTGCGTCTGGCCGCCCTTGCCGGGCGTGACGCCACCGACCATCCTGGTGCCGTATTCGATCGACTGTTTCGAGTGCGAGGTTCCCTGCGAGCCGGTGAAGCCCTGGCAGATGACCTTGGTGTCCTTGTTGACCAGAATGCTCATCGAATTACCCCTTCGCTGCCTTGACGACGGCCTGTGCAGCCTCGGTCAGGCTCGTTGCCGCGATGATGTTGAGTCCGCTCTCGGCCAGCATCTTCGAGCCGAGATCCGCATTGTTGCCCTCGAGGCGCACCACGACGGGCACCTTGACGCCCACTTCCGAGACCGCGCCGATGATGCCCTCGGCGATGAGATCGCAACGCACGATGCCGCCGAAGATGTTGACCAGCACCGCGCGCACGTTGGCGTCGGACAGGATGATCTTGAACGCCTCCGACACCCGCTCCTTGGTCGCGCCACCGCCGACGTCGAGGAAGTTCGCCGGACGCCCGCCGTGCAGGTTGACGATGTCCATGGTGCCCATCGCCAGGCCGGCGCCGTTGACCATGCAGCCGATGTCGCCGTCGAGCGCGACGTAGTTCAGTTCCCACTGCGCGGCGTGCACCTCGCGGGCGTCTTCCTGCGTGGTGTCGTGCATCTCGCGCAGCGCCTTCTGGCGGAACAGCGCGTTGCCGTCGACGCCGAGCTTCGCGTCCAGGCAATGCAGGTTACCGGCGGTGGTGATCACCAGCGGGTTCACCTCGATCAGCGCCAGGTCCTTGTCCTGGAACAGCTTCGCGAGCCCGAGGAAGATGTTGGTGAACTGCTTGACCTGGTCGCCCTTGAGGCCGAGCTTGAACGCGAGTTCGCGGCCCTGGTACGGCTGTGCGCCGGTGAGCGGGTCGATGGTCGCCTTGAAGATCTTCTCCGGCGTCTCGTGCGCGACTTTCTCGATGTCGACGCCACCCTCGGGGGAGGCCATGAACACGATGCGGCGCGAGCTGCGGTCCACCACGGCGCCGAGGTAGAGTTCCTCGGCGATGTCGGTGCAGGCCTCGACCAGGATCTTGTTGACCGGCTGGCCTTTCTCGTCGGTCTGGTAGGTCACCAGGTTGCGTCCCAGCCAGTGCGAGGCGAAATCACGGATCTCGTCCTTTGTCTTGACCAGTTTCACGCCGCCGGCCTTGCCGCGGCCACCGGCGTGCACCTGCGCCTTGACCACCCACTGAGTGCCGCCGATCTGCTCGGCGGCCTCGACGGCCTGCTTCGGCGTCTCCGCGGCAAAACCCCTGGAAACGGGCAGCCCGTACTCGGCAAACAGCTGTTTGCCCTGGTATTCGTGCAAATTCATGGCGTAGTACCGTCCTGACGTGTAAATGGATGGATCCGGGCGCGCCGGCTTCCAGGTCTCCGCCCTGCCCCGGCGCGGTGCGCGCCGGAGGGGGGCTGCGAAAGCGGGCGCAATTATCGCGGAAAAGCCCCGCGAGGCATACCCTTCAGCGCGGCTTGCGGTTGGGAATATGAATCGCGTGCCCGAGCGCGGCGAGCGCCGCCTCGTGCACCGCCTCCGACAGCGTCGGGTGCCCGAAGACGGTCAGTGCGATGTCCTCTGCGCTGGCGCCGAACTCCATCGCGATCACGACCTGCTGCACCAGGTCGGCCGCGCCGGGCCCGACGATGTGGCAACCGAGCACGCGGTCGTCGGCGGCATCGGTCAGCAGCTTGACGATACCCACGGCGTCGTTGGCCGCCAGTGCGCGGCCGCTGGCGGCGAACGGGAACACGCCGGCCTTGAACTCCTGCCCGGCGGCCTTGAGCTGCTGCTCGCCGGGCCCGACCCAGGCGATCTCGGGGTGCGTGTAGATGATCGCGGGAATGCCGTCGTAGTTCAGCTGCGTCTTGCGGCCGGCGATGCGCTCGGCGACCATCACGCCCTCCTCCATCGCCTTGTGCGCGAGCATCGGCCCGCGCACGATATCGCCGATCGCGTACACACCGGGCATATCGGTGGCGCAGTGCTCGTTGACGTGCACGAAGCCACGCTCCTCGAGGTTCACGCCGCAGTCGGGCGCCAGCAGTCCCGCGGTCACCGGGCGCCGGCCGACGGCGACGATCAGGCGGTCGAATTCGGCACGCTTTTCTTCCTCGCCCTCGACGTAGGTGACGCCGACGCCACCCTCGCCCACCTCGGTCGCGGTGACGCGCGCGTTCAGGCGGATGTCGAGCCCCTGTGCGCGCAGGATCTTCAGCGCGTCCTTCGACACCTGGCGATCGACCGCGAGCAGGAAGTCCGGCAGTGCCTCGATGACCACCACCTCGGCGCCGATCCGCGCCCACACGCTGCCGAGCTCGAGCCCGATCACGCCGGCGCCGACCACGCCGAGGCGCCGCGGCACGGCGTCGAACTCGAGCGCACCGGCCGAGTCGACGATGGGCCCGCCGAACGGCGCGGCCGGGATCTCGATCGGCGCCGATCCGGTGGCGAGGATCACGTTCGCGGCATCGATGGTCTCGACGGTGCCGTCGTGCGCGCTGAACTCGACCCGGCGCCCCGCGAGCAGCCGACCGCTGCCGGCGAGCGCCGTGACGCCGTTGGCCTTGAACAGACCGGCGATGCCGCCGGTCAACTGGTCGACTATGCGGCGTTTGCGTTTGAGCATCGCCGGCACGTCGATCGTGACCTCGCGCGCGCCGATGCCGTGCACGGCCAGCCCGTGTGCGGCCTCGTGGAAACGGTGCGAGCTGTCGAGCAGCGCTTTCGACGGGATGCAGCCGACGTTCAGGCAGGTGCCGCCGAAGACCGGCTTGCCGTCACCGCTGCGCCACTTCTCGATCACGGCGGTCTTCAGCCCGAGCTGCGCGGCGCGGATCGCCGCCACGTAACCACCGGGCCCGGCGCCGATCACGACCACGTCGAATTGCTGTGCCATCGTCTGTCTCCCGTTTCTTGTTCGCAGGTTCGGCCTGTGGCCGAACACATCACCGCCGTCCGGGCACAGCCCGGACCTACAACCGAATCCTGTCCGGGCACAGCCCGGACCTACATATCCGTCCGGGCACAGCCCGGACCTACAGGTCCAGCAGGATGCGGGCGGGATCCTCGAGCATGTCCTTGATCGCCACCAGGAACTGCACCGCGTCCTTGCCGTCGACCAGGCGGTGGTCGTAGGACAGCGCCAGGTACATCATCGGCCGGATCACCACCTGCCCGTCCAGCGCCACCGGGCGCTCCTGCACCTTGTGCATGCCGAGGATCGCCGTCTGCGGCGGGTTCAGGATCGGCGTCGAGAGCAGCGAGCCGAACACGCCGCCGTTGGTGATCGTGAAAGTACCGCCGCTCATTTCCTCGATGGTGAGCTTGTTGTCGCGCGCCTTCAGCCCGTACTCGCGCACCCTGGCCTCGATCTCGGCGAGACTCATCGCGTCGGCGTCACGCAGCACCGGCACCACCAGCCCGCGATCGCTGGACACCGCCACGCCGATGTCCTGGTAGCCGTGGTAGACGACGTCGTTGCCGTCGATCGACGCGTTCACCACCGGAAAGCGCTTGAGCGCCTCGACGCTGGCGCGCACGAAGAACCCCATGAAGCCGAGCCGCGTGCCGTTGTGGCGCTTCTCGAACAGCTCGCGGTACTTCGCGCGCAGGTCCATCACCGGCTGCATGTCGACCTCGTTGAACGTGGTCAGCATCGCGGTGTTGCGCTTGGCGTCGAGCAGGCGCTCGGCAACGCGCGCGCGCAGTCGCGTCATCGGCACCCGCCGCTCGACGCGTCCACCCGCCGCCGGTTCCGCCGCAGCGACTGCCGCCGTCGCTGGTGCAGGTGCGGCAGCGGTAGCCGCCGGTGCGGCGGCAGCGGGCGCAGCCGCGGTGCTGCC
>JAJVIG010000058.1 GCA_022072145.1 Pseudomonadales bacterium | reverse complement strand
GGCGCTGCTCGCGCTGCTCGAACACCCCGCGGGATCGGCGATCGCGCGCGCCACGGCCGTGGCGGCGCTGGCCGATTATCCCGGCCCGCCGGCACGTGAGCAGGTGCGCCGGGCGGCGCACGACACCGAGCCGCTGCTGCGCCTGGCCGCGCTGCGCGCCCTGCGCGTGCTGCCCGAGGACGAGCAGATCGGGCTGTTGTCGGGGCTGCTGGGCGATGCGACACGCGCGGTGCGCATCGAGGCGGCGCGGATCGCGGTCGCGATCCCCGAGGGCCGGCTCGACGCCGCCGCCCGGGCACGCCGGGACGCCGCCGTCGAGGAACTCGTGGCCAGCGAGACGATCCATCTGGACCGTCCCGAGGCCCACCTGAACCTCGCGCTGGTCCACCTGAGTCAGGGCCACACGGGTGACGCGGAAGCCGCGCTGAAGCGGGCGTTGGCGATGGACGCCGGCTTCGTGCCGGCACGGGTGAACCTCGCGGACCTGTACCGCGCGACCGGCCGCGACACCGAGGCGGGGCCGCTGCTCGAGGAAGGCCTGCGCGGGACGCCGGATTCGCCCGACCTCAAGCACACGCTGGGCCTGCTCCGGGTCCGGCAGGGCGAGCGCGCGGCCGCGCTGGAACTGCTGGCCGCCGCCGCCAGGGCCGCCCCCGACAACGCCCGCTACGCCTACGTGTACGCGGTCGCGCTGACCGACAGCGGTCGTGTCGTCGAGGCCGCGACCGTGGCCCGCGACGCGCTGGCGCGCACCCCCAACGACGCCGCGCTGACGCAGTTGCTGCAGCAGTTGCCCCCCCCGTAGGTTCGGCCTGCGGCCGAACATTTCGGATGTCCGGGCGCAGCCCGGACCTACGGGCGCAGGGCGACGCCGCCGGCGCGCAGGCGTTCCTCGACCGTGGCGCGGATGCGCCGGGCATCGTCGAGGCGCAACACCGTGGCCAGCAGTTCCTCGGCATCGGCAAGCGAGAAACGGCGCAACGTCGCCTTCACGCGTGCGAGGCTGGTTGCGTTCATCGACAGCGTGTCGTAGCCCATCGCGACCAGCAGCAGCGCCGCGCCGGGGTCGCCGGCCAGCTCGCCGCAGATGCCGACCGGGCGTCCGACCTCGTGGCCGGCCTCGACCACACGCACCAGCGCCTGCAGCACCGCCGGATGGAAAGGATGGTAGAGCGCGGCGACGCGCGCGTTGTTGCGGTCCACCGCCAGCAGGTACTGCGTGAGGTCGTTGCTGCCGACCGACAGGAAATCGACGCGCCGCGCCAGGTCCGCCGCCTGGTACACGGCCGACGGCACCTCGACCATCACCCCGACCTGCGGCGTCGCGATCGTCCAGCCCTCCTCGGCGATTTCCGTTCGTGCGCGCGCCAGCAGCGCGAGCGCGTCGTCGAGTTCCTGCGTGCTGCTGATCATCGGCAGCATCACGCGCAGGTTGTCGAGTCCGGCGCTCGCTTTCAGCATCGCGCGCACCTGCGCGAGGAAGATCTCCGGGTGGTCCAGCGTCACGCGGATGCCGCGCCAGCCGAGAAAGGGGTTTTCCTCCTCGATCGGAAAGTACGGCAACGCCTTGTCACCGCCGATGTCGAGCGTGCGCATCGTGACCGGCCGCGGCGCGAAGGCTTCGAGCTGCGAACGGTAGATCAGGCGCTGCTCTTCCTCGGTCGGGAAGCTTTCGCGCATCAGGAACGGGATCTCGGTGCGGTACAGCCCCACGCCCTCGGCGCCGCGGCCGAGCGTGCGCATGAGCTGCGAATCGAGTCCGGTGTTCACGAACAGGCGCACCGGCATGCCGTCGGCCAGCTGACACGGCAGATCCAGCGTGCTCTCGAGCTCGCGCGCCTGCGCGCGCTCGGCCTCCATCGCTTCGTGGTACTGCTGGCGCAGCTCGGGCGCCGGATCGATCAGCACCCGGCCCTCGTGGCCGTCGACCACGATCTCGGCGCCGTCGATCTCGGCGAACGGCAGGTCCACCGCACCCATCACGCTGGGCACGCCCATCGCGCGCGCGAGGATCGCGGCGTGCGAGTTGCCGGACCCCGAAACCGACACGATCGCCGCCAGCCGCGCCTCGGGCACCTCGGCGAGCAGCGCGGCCGGGATCTCCTCGCCGACCAGCACCGTGCGCTCGGGATAGTCGATGGCGCCGCGCGAGTCAGCCTGCAGGTGCGCGAGCACGCGCCGCCCCAGATCGCGCAGGTCGGTCGCGCGATCGCGCAGGTACGGATCCTCCATCGCCTCGAAGGTGCGCACGTGCGCCAGCACCACCTGGCTCAGCGCACCCTGCGCCCACTGGCCGGCGCGGATGCGCTCGCTCACCTCACCGCCCAGCGCGTGATCGTCGAGCAGCATCACGTAGGCGTCGAACAGCGCGATCTCCTCGGGCCGCACGCGCGTGCTCAGCTCGGCACGGATCGCCAGCACCTCGGCGCGCACCGCGGCGATGGCCTGCTGGAACACCTGCAGTTCGGCCGCGGGATCGGCGCAGTCGCGATGCGGTACGGCCTTGAGATCGGCCGGAGGCGAGACCACGACGACGCGTCCGACCGCGATGCCCGGCGAGCCCGCCACGCCGGGGAACTCGGTGGCGCGCGCGGCCGGGTCACGCGTGCCGCGCCGGAAGCTGCGCGCCGCTCCCGCATGCGCGATCATGCCGGCGAGTTGCGCCGACAAGGTGACCAGGAACGCTTCCTCTTCCTCGTCGAAGCGACGCCGCTCGCGCTGCTGCACGACCAGCACGCCGAGCACCTGGCGGTGGTGGATGATCGGCACGCCGAGGAAGGATTTGAACACTTCCTCGCCGGAACCCTCGATGAACACGAAGCTGGGGTGCGATTCGGCGTCGTCGAGGTTCAGCGGTTCCTCGCGGCGCGCCACGAGTCCGATCAGGCCCTCGTCGAGGCCGAGGCTGAAACGGCCTTCGAGTTCCTTGTTGAGTCCCTCGGTGGCCATGAACACGTAGCGGTCGGTGACCGGATCGTGGATGTAGACCGAGCAGACCTCGGTGCGCATCGTCTCGCGCACGCGCCGCACGATGATCGCCAGCGCCTCGCCGAGGTCGCTGGCGGCGAACACTTCCTGCGCCACCCGGCGCAGCGACTTCAGCATCGCGCGCGGAGCGGCCTCAGCGCCCATTGCGCACGAGCCTGCCGTGGCGCGGGGAGAGCTCCCACAGCGCGCGCCGATAGACTTCACGCTTGAACGCGACGATCTGTCCGAGCGGGTACCAGTACGACACCCAGCGCCACTGGTCGAATTCCGGCGTCGCGTGCGCATCGACCCGCACGCGTTCGTCCTCGCTCACGAGGCGCAGCAGGAACCACTTCTGCTTCTGGCCGACGAAGTTCGGATTCTTGCGGTTGCGCATGAACTGCGGCGGCAGGCGGTAACGCAGCCAGCCGGCGGTGCACGCGAGCAGGTCGACGTCCCCGGCCTCGAGCCCGACCTCCTCGCCGAGTTCGCGGTACATCGCCTGCTCGGGGGACTCGCCCTCGTGGATGCCGCCCTGCGGGAACTGCCAGGCGTTCTGGCCGCGCCGGCGCGCCCACAGCAGGTCTCCCCGGCTGTTCGCCAGGATGATGCCCACGTTGGGTCGGTAGCCGTGCTCGTCGATCACCCTGGATGGCCTTGCTGAGGTGCCACGGGGAACAGCCCCGTCGTGGCCGGTATTCTTCCACAATCGCCAGGGCACGCCCAGATCAGCGCTGCACGCGGGCGATCAGCGTCTTCAGGTAGCGGGTTTCGGGGATCGCGGGATGGACCGGATGATCGCTCGCCTGGCCGGCGAAGCCGAGGATCTGCAGCCGGCGGCCGGCGTGGTGGGCCGCGCCGCGCACGATGTCGAGCAGCGACTGCTCGGGCAGATGCATCGAACACGAGGCCGAGACGAGGATCGCGTCGTCGGCGAGTAGTTCCATCGCGGCGCGGTTCAGGCGGTGGTAGGCGCTCTCGCCGCTCTTCTGGTCGCGCCGGCGCTTGATGAACGCCGGCGGATCGAGCACCACCACATCGAAGCGTTCGCCGGCCGCCGAGAGCGCCTGCAACTCGTCGAAGGCGTTGCCGCAGCGCAGCGTGAGCCGGTCGGCCACCCCGTTCAGTTCCGCGTTGCGTGCCGCGAGTTCGAGCGCCGCCTGCGAGCTGTCGATGCAGCACACCGCGCTCGCGCCGCCCAGCGCCGCCTGCACGCCCCAACCGCCGACATAGCTGAACACGTCGAGCACGCGCCGCCCGCGCGCGAGCGCCGCCACCCGCGCCCGGCTCTCGCGGTGGTCGTAGAACCAGCCGGTCTTCTGGCCGCTGCCGGCCGCGACCAGGAAGCGTGCGCCGTTCTCGCACAGTTCGAGCAGATCGGGCACCTCGCCCCACGCCACGCGCGTGTACAGCGGCAACTGCTCCATGGTGCGCACCGAGGCGTCGTTGCGCAGCAGGATCCCGGCCGGCGCGAGCCGCTCGACGAGCAGCGCGACCACGTCCTCGAGCAGCACCTCCATGCCGGCGGTACCGATCTGCACCACCAGCACGGCGCCGTAACGGTCGACGATCAGCCCCGGCAGCCCGTCGCTGTCACCGTAGACCAGCCGGTAGAACGGTCGATCGTAGAGCCGTTCGCGCAGCGCCAGCGCCGCCTCGAGCCGTTCGCGCAGGAATTCGCGCCCCAGCGCCGCGGTGGCGCAGCGATCGAGCAGGCGTGCGCAGATCAGCGAATGCGGGTTCACGAACGCGACCCCGAGCGCTCGGCCGCTGGCCGCCACCAGCAGCGCCTGCGCACCCGGTGCGAAGGGTTTCAGCGCGGTGGCGGCGATGTCCACCTCGTTGCTGTAGACCCACTGGTGGCCGTGGCGGATCCGCCGGTCCTCGTTGCGGCGCAGTTGCAGCCGCGGCAGTTCGGTGGTGCTGTTCATGAGCGGCGCGCCCCGGACGCGGCAGCGCGCGGTTCAGTCCTCGTCCAGGCTGCCCTCGTAGCCGGCGGCGTCGAGCAGCGCGGCGAGGTCGGCGTCGGCGTCGTCGGCACGCAGGCGGAAGAACCAGCCGTCGCCGTAGGGATCGCCGTTGGCCAGTTCGGGAGAGTTCTGCAGCGCCTCGTTGACCTCGACCACGACGCCGGCGACCGGGGCGTAGATGTCGGAGGCGGCTTTCACGGACTCGACCACGCCGGCTTCGTCACCGGCGTCGAAATGCGCGCCGATGTCGGGCAGTTCGACGAACACCACGTCACCGAGCGCGGCCTGCGCGTGGTCGCTGATGCCTACCGTGACGATGCCGGAGGCCTCCGCCAGCGCCCACTCGTGGGTTACGGCGTATTTGCGATCGGCGGGAATGTTGCTCATCGGTGCCCCCGGGTGCAGCGCGGATGGTGAGAGTCGCGGACCGCGGCGATTCTAGCTTCCGGTCCGGCAAAACGAAACAACGACTCAGCCGAGTCCGGCCGCGCGGCGCATCAGCGCGCGCTTCAGCGGCGAGAGCGCGTCGACCGCGGCGACGCCGAGGTTGCGCGCGAGGCGCACGCCGGGACGGCGGTCGGCGTAGAGCCGGCGCAGCACGTCCATCGTCTCGAGCATCAGCGCGTTGTCGCCGCGGCGGCGGCGCTGGTAGCGCGCCAGCACGCCTTCGTCGGCGAGCGCCAGTCCGCGCGCCCGCGCGCGCTGCAGTTCGTCGGCGAGCACGCGTACGTCGGCGAGACCGAGATTGATTCCCTGGCCGGCAAGCGGATGGATCACGTGCGCCGCATCGCCGACCAGCGCCACGCCGGGCGCGACGTAGCTCGCCGCGTGCAGCGGACGCAGCGGGAACGCCAGCCGCCGCGACACCGCCTCGATGCCGCCGAGCGCGTGCTCGCTGGCCTGCCCCAGCCGCGCGGCAAACGCGGCGTCGTCGAGCGCGAGCAACTCCTCGGCGAGCGCCTCGTCGGCGCTCCAGACGATCGAACAGCACTGTCCGCCGGCCGGGAGCGCGAGTGGCAGCAAGGCCAGCGGCCCGCTCGTGAGGAAACGTTGCCGGGCCGTGCGCGCGTGTGCGCGTTCGGTGGTGACGGTGGCGACGAGCGCGCGCTGGCCGGTGTCGCGCTCCGCTGCCTCGATCGCGCACAGCGTGCGTACCGCCGAGCGCGCCCCGTCGGCGCCTACCACGAGCGCCGCCTCGACGGCCGCACCCGAGGCGAGCCACAGCCGCGTCCGCGACGCGCCGGCGGCGCGCTGCTCCAGCGTCGCGAGCGTCTCGCCGCCGCGCACCACGACGTTCGCCGCCTCGTCGAGCCGCGCCAGCAGCGTCGCGACGATCCAGCGGTTCTCGACCACGTGTCCGAGCACGGGCTCGCCGAGCGCGGCGGCGTCGAAGCCGATGCGGGCGGTGCCGTCTTCCTCCCACACCCGCATGTGCTCGTAGGGGCTGGCGACCTCGCGCGGCAGGCGTTGCCACGCACCGGCCTGCTCCAGCAGTCGCACCGAGGCGGGGTTCAGCGCGCTGACGCGCAGGTCCACCTCGTCGATCGTCGCGGCCAGCGGCGGCAGGCGCGGCGGCCGCGGCGCCGCGTCGAGCAGCAGGATCCTGAGTCCCGAGGGCGCGAGCAGCGCCGCGAACGCGCTGCCGGCGATGCCGGCGCCTACCACCACGACATCGAATGCGCCGCCCGTCCACACACTCATGCCGCGCCGCTCCCGCCGCTGCCGAGTCCGCTCGCGTGGCGCACCAGCAGGCTGCGCAGCGCCGGCACCAGCTCGAAACCGATCAGCCCGAGGTCACGCGCGGCCGCGAGCGGCAGCACGCCGCTGCCGAATACGCGCGGCAACAGGTCGCTGAAACCGATGGTGCGCTGCTGGTCCGCCGCCTGGCGCGCGACGAAGCGCGCGAGCACCGCCGCCTCGGCGATCGATTCGCCGCGCGCGCGCGCCTCCTCGAGCACCGCGGCGAGTGCGGCGACGTCACGCAGCGACAGGTTGAAACCCTGCCCGGCCACCGGATGCAGCGCGTGCGCGGCGTTGCCGGCCAACACCACGCCGGAGCGCACCTGCTCGCTGGCACGCACCAGCGCCAGCGGGTACGACTGGCGCTCGCCCACGCGCAGCAAGCGCCCCAGCCGGTAACCGAAACGCTGCTGCAGCCGTGCGAGGAAGGCCTCGTCGTCGAGCGCCATCGCCGCGGCCGCCTGTGCGTGGTCCTGCACCCACACCAGCGCGCTGCGCGCCAGGCCCTCGGCGCTCGCCCCCAGCGGCAGCATCGCCAGCGGTCCGTCGTCGGTGAAGCGCTCGAAGGCGCGTCCCTGGTGCGCCGCCCGATGCGCGACGTTGGCGATCAGCGCCGTCTGGCCGTAGTCGCGCTGCTCGCTGGCGATGCCGAGCCCCGACGCCAGCGCCGAGCGCGCACCGTCGGCGATCACGACCAGCGTCGCCGCCAGCCGCGCGGCCCCGGCCTCGGCGTCGATCTCGAGCGTCATGCCGGCGGCCGCCGGACGGATCGCACGCACCCGGGCCGGCGCCAGCACGCGCATTCCGCTGGCCGCGCGCAGCCCGCCGAGCAGCACCTGCCCGAGGTGGCGGTTCTCGGCCACGTAACCCAGCGCCTCCAGCCCCTCCTGCGCTGCGTCCATGACGACCGAGCCGAAGCGTCCGCGGTCGGACACGTGGATGCTGCGGATCGGCTCGACCAGCGGGCGCAACGACTCCCACAGCCCGAGCTGCGCGAGCAGGCGCGCGCTGCCGGTGGCGAGCGCGGTGGAACGGGCGTCGAAGCTTGGCTGCAGCGCGCGCTCGCCGGGCGGCGCCAGCGCGACGCTCTCGATCAGCGTGACGCGCCACGGCTGTGCACCGGCGGCCAGCGCGCACGCCAGGCTCGCGCCGACCATGCCGCCGCCGACGATCGCCACGTCGCAGCGCATCTCGCTCACCCCGCACCCGCCATCGCGCGCTCGATCGCGGCGATCGTCTTCGGCGCCGCGGCGCTCAGTACCTCGTGCCCGGCGCGCGTGACCGCGACGTCGTCCTCGATGCGGATCGCGATGCCGCGCCACTTCGGGGCCACGTCGCGGTTGTCGGCGCCGATGTAGATGCCGGGTTCGATGGTCAGCAGCATGCCCGGCTCCAGCACGCGCCACTCGCCCCCGACCCGGTAATCGCCGACGTCGTGCACGTCGAGTCCGAGCCAGTGGCCGGTGCGGCACATGTAGAAGCGTCGCCAGGCCTCGGTCTCGACCAGCTCGCGCGGCTCGCCGTCGAGCAGCCCGAGGTCGCGCAGCCCTTCGGTGATCACGCGCACCGCGGTGTCGTGCGGCTCGTTCCAGTGCCGCCCGGGCGCGACCTCGCGGATCGCCGCCAGCTGCGCCGCCAGCACCAGCTCGTAGAGCGCCTGCTGGGTGGCCGTGAAACGGCCGTTGACCGGGAAGGTACGCGTGATGTCGGTCGCGTAGTGCTCGAACTCGCAGCCGGCGTCGACCAGCACCAGCTCGCCGTCGCGCAGCGGCGCGTCGTTGGCGACGTAGTGCATCACGCAACCGTTGGCACCACCGCCGACGATGCTGTTGTAGGCCGGCGAGCGCGCGCCGTTGCCCACGAACTCGTGCAGCAGCTCCGCTTCCAGCTGATACTCGAACAGTCCCGGGCGGCAGATGCGCATCGCGCGCTCGTGCGCGGCGGCCGAGATCGCCGCCGCATGGCGGATCACGCGCAGTTCGGCGGCACTCTTGAACAACCGCAGCTCGTGCAGGATGTGGTCGAGGTCGAGGAACTCGCCGGGCGGATTCGCTCCGCTGCGCGCGCGCGCGCGGATGCCGTTGATCCAGCCCGTCAGCTGGTGGTCGAACTCGGGCTGGCGGCCCATCGCGTAGTAGAGGCGCTCGCGGCCCTCGATCAGCCCGGGCAGGATGTCGTCGATATCGCCGATCGGGAACGCGTCGTCGGCGCCGAAACGTTCGCAGGCGCCCTCCGGCCCCGCGCGCGGCCCGTCCCAGCTCTCGCGCTCGCGGTCGCGTTCGCGACAGAACAGCAGGTACTGGCCGTGACGCCGCCCGGGCACCAGCACCAGCACCGCATCGGGTTCGTCGAAACCGCTCAGATAGTGGAAATCGCTGTCCTGGCGGAACGGAAAGCGGTTGTCGCGGTTGCGCACCAGTTCGCGCGCCGAGGGCAGGATCGCGATGCCGCCCTCGCCCATCAGTGCCATCAGCTCGCGGCGCCGGCGCGCGTATTCGCGCGCGGCGATACGGGGATACACGGACGCGCCGGCGCTCATCGGCCCGCGCCTCAGTGGCGCACCGCCGGCGTGGCGCCGTCGCGTGCGGCGAACAGGCTGAGCGCGGCCACGCGCACGTATTCGACGAGCTGCATGAAATCGTCCTCGTCGTCGTCGCTGCCGTCGGCGATCGCCTCCGCGTCGAGCCCGCCGGCGATCGCGTTGAGGTCGGCGAGCAGCTCGGCCGCATCGCCGCCGGCCGCGTGTGCCCGGTCGCGCCCGGCCGCGAACGCCAGCACGAAGCCGTCGCACCAGTCGGCGAGCGCAGCCACGCGTTCGGCGAGCGGCTCGTGTTCGCCGGGCAACACCGGCTCGAATCCGAAGTCCGGGTCCGCCAGCGCGGCATCGGTCAGCGCGATCAGCCCGCGCAACGGCGCATCGAGCGCCAGTGTGCCGATGCCCGCCTCGAGCACGCGCTCCCAGCCGGGTTCATCGCGCGTGCCGCAACAGAGCCCGCCGGCGAGCACACCGTGCAGGCGCGAGCCGGACACGCCGCTGGCGATGTCCGCCGCGAGTTCGGCGATGCGGTCCGGATCGGTGTTCATCGGCGCCTTCCGTGAGGCGCCGGTGGCAGGTGCGCGGCGGCTCGGGGTGTTCAATTGACCGGGTTCGAGGGCGTCTCTATAGTACCGGAACCGCTCGGGACGATGTAAGGCGTCGATGGAACTGCAGCATTTGAAGGCGCTGGAACAACGCGTGGACGAACTGATCCGCCTCTGCACGAGGATGGACCAGGAGGTCCGTACGCTGCGTGCCGCCGAGCGCATGCTGCGTGACGAGCGCGCACAGTTGCTGCGCAAGAACGAGGACGCGCGTGCCAAGGTCGAGGCGATGATCGGGCGGTTGCGCTCGCTGGAGCAGGAAACGTGAGCGCCGACATCCACACCGTGCGCGTGCACATCCTCGACAAGGACTACCAGGTCGCCTGTCCGCCCGATCAGCGCGAGGCGCTGGTCGAGTCGGCGCGCTACCTGGACCAGCAGATGCGGACGATCCGCCAGAGCGGCAAGGTGATCGGCCTCGAGCGCATCGCGGTGATGGCCGCGCTCAACATCACGCACGAACTCATCCGCCAGGGCCAGCAGTCCGACAAGGGCAACCAGGACCTCGGCGACCGCCTGCGCAAGCTCACCGCCCGCATCGACGACACCATCGGCAACTATCGCCAGATGGAGATCTAGCTGCGGCGGGCAGGATCGGCGATCGGCTGATATACTCGGAGGCGATTCCCTGGTCTATTCGCCAGCCAGTTAGTCCTGGAGCCGATTCAGACCGATACGGAGGTCTCCCGCGGACGCCGGTGTGCATGTCCGCTCGACGGAAAGCCTGAGGCGTCACGGAGACCGCCACCTTGAACCACAGGGTTCAAGGGCGACGTTGGCAGCGGTAGCGCCGGGGAATCCCGCTTTTTTGCACCGCATCCCGTTCGTTTCCAGGAGGCTCGCGATGCCCTCGCGTTCCGGATTGCGCGAACGCTGCCGCGCCGCGCGCGCCGCGCTGACCGCGAGCACGCGCGCCGAGGCCTCGGGTGCGATCGTGCGCCACATCGCGCAATCCGCTCCGTACCGCGCTGCGCGCCGGGTGGCGATCTACTGGCCGATCGCCGAGGAAGTGGATCTGCGCGGGCTGCTGGCCGTGCCGGTCGCGGCCGGGCGCGAGTTCTACCTGCCTCGAATGCTGCCCGCGCGCGCAATGGAGTTCCTGCCGCTCGGCGACCCGGCCGAACTGCGGCCGAACGACTGGGGCATACCGGAGCCGGCGCCCGGGCACGGCACCGCGCTCGACCCGCAGGCACTCGACCTGGTGTGCGTACCGCTGCTCGGCTTCGACCGCGCGGGCAACCGCCTGGGCCAGGGCGGCGGCTTCTACGATCGCGCCTTCGAGTTCGTGCGCGAAGGCCACCCCGCCACGCCGGTGCTGATCGGCGTGGCCTTCGCCTGCCAGGAGCTGCCGGCGCTGGACGCCGCGGCGTGGGACGTGCGGCTCGCCGCGGTAGCGACCGAGCAGGGACTGATCGCCTGCGGCGACGCTCAGCGCAGGAACGCGCGGTAGACCGGATTCGCCGTCTCGTCCCAGTAGCTGTAGACGCGGTGGCGCCGCGTCATCTCCTCGAAGAAGGCCGCCAGCGCCGCGCGGTCGCGCTGCGGTACCTGGAAACCGACCAGCACGCGCGCGTACGCCGCGCCGTGGTTGCGGTAGTGGAACAGCGAGATGTTCCAGTCGTGCTCCAGGCGGTTGAGGAAATTCAGCAACGCGCCGGGACGCTCCGGGAATTCGAAGCGGTAGACGATCTCGGCATCGCCCACCGACGGCGCGCGCCCGCCCACCATGTGCCGCACGTGCAGCTTCGCCATCTCGTTGTCGGTGAGGTCCATCACCTCGTAGCCCTTGGTGCGCAGCTCCTCGATCAACGCCTCACGGTCGTTGTGCTCCGGCGAGACCTGCACGCCTACGAAGATCTGCGCGCTGCCGCTGTCGGCGTAGCGGTAGTTGAACTCGGTGATCGAACGCCCGCGACCGATCGCGTTGCAGAACGCGCGGAAGCTGCCCGGGCGTTCCGGGATCGAGACGTTCAGCACCGCCTCGCGCTTCTCGCCGATCTCGGTGCGCTCGGAGATATGGCGCAGACGGTCGAAGTTGGTGTTCGCGCCGCTGTCGATCGCGACCAGCGTCTGGCCCTGCACGCCGGTGCGCTGCACGTACTTCTTCAACCCGGCGAGCGCGAGCGCGCCGGCCGGCTCGGCGATCGAGCGCGTGTCGTCGAAGATGTCCTTGATCGCCGCGCAGATCTCGTCGGTGTCCGCGGTGATCACCTCGTCGACCGTGCGGCGGATCACGCGGAAGGTCTCGCGGCCGATCTGCGCCACCGCGACACCGTCGGCGAAGATGCCCACCTGCGGCAACACCACGCGCCGGCGCGCCTTCAGCGCCGCGTCCAGGCAGGCCGCATCGGCCGGCTCGACGCCGATCACCCGCACCTCGGGGCGCACGTACTTGATGTAGGCGGCCACGCCGGCCAGCAGCCCGCCGCCGCCGACCGGCACGAACACCGCGTCGACCGGCCCCGACAGCTGGCGCAGGATCTCCATGCCGATCGTGCCCTGCCCGGCGATCACGTCCGGGTCGTCGTAGGGATGCACGAAGCTCATGCCCTTCTGCGCCGCGAGCTCGTGCGCGTGGGTCGATGCCTCGTCGTAGGTGTCGCCGTGCAGCACCACGCGGGCGCCGCGCCGGCGCACCGCCGCGACCTTGATCTCGGGCGTGGTGCGCGGCATCACGATCAGCGCGCGGATGTCGAGCCGCTGCGCGGACAGTGCCACGCCCTGCGCGTGGTTGCCGGCCGAGGCCGTGATCACGCCACGCGCGCGCTCCTCGGCCGACAGCCGTGCGATGCGGTTGTACGCGCCGCGCAGCTTGAACGAGAACACCGGCTGCAGGTCCTCGCGTTTGAGCAGGATGCGGTTGCCGAAACGCGCCGAGAGTTGCGGCGCCTCGTCGACCGGTGTCTCGATCGCGACGTCGTAGACGCGCGCGTCGAGGATGCGCTTGATGTAGCTCTTCGGCATGGTGCTGCGGTATCCGCCCCGTGATGGCCTGCGTGCGCCATGGTAATCAGCGCCCGCGGCGCGCGCCACCGGCGCACCACCCCACCATGCCCGCCGGCTGTACCGCGCGGCGCCCGATCACGTAAGCTGCGCGCCCGGGCAGGCGGGCGGTGCGAGGCAGATGAAAGACCAGGAACAGCTCAAGCGTGACGCGGCCGCGGCAGCCTTCGAGTACGTGCGCCGACGGCTCGACGACGGCACCGTGCTCGGCATCGGCACCGGTTCGACCGCCAACCGTTTCATCGACCTGCTGGCGCCGCTCAGGGCGCGCATCGGCGCGACCGTCGCCAGCTCGGACGCCTCGGCGCAACGGCTGCGCGCGCACGGCATTCCCGTGCTCGACCTGAACGTGGTCGACGGCGTGGACATCTACGTCGACGGCGCCGACGAGGCGAACGAGGCCCGGCAGCTGATCAAGGGCGGCGGCGCCGCGCTGACGCGCGAGAAGATCGTCGCCGCGGTCGCGCGCGAGTTCGTCTGCATCGCCGACGAGAGCAAGCTGGTGCGTGTGCTCGGACGCTTCCCGTTGCCGGTCGAGGTGATCCCGATGGCGCGCAGCCACGTCGCACGCAAGCTGGTCGAACTCGGCGGCAACCCGGTCTACCGCCAGGGCGTGCTCACCGACAACGGCAACATCATCCTCGACGTGCACGACCTCATGCTGGCCGAGCCGCTGGCGATGGAGTCGGCGATCAACGACATCGTCGGCGTGGTCGCCAACGGCATCTTCGCCCACCGTCCCGCCGACCGCCTGCTGCTCGCCGGCCAGAACGGCGTGCGCGAACTGTAGGTTCGGCCTCGAGCCGTAGGTTCGGCCTCGAACCGTAGGTTCGGCCTCGAACTGTAGGTTCGGCCTGTGGCCGAACAGGGTTCACCCGCACAACTGTCCGCCACTGGTTCATTCGGCGGGCGAAGCGCGCTCACCAAGCGCGCGACGGTGGTCTCGCCCCCGTGGGACGCCGTGAATACGTCCCTGTAGGCTCGAACGCCGCGGTTCAGACCACCTCGGCGTGCACGGTGATGAGGCCGTCGAGCTCGGCGACCACGCGATCCCCCGGCTGCAGCGCGGCAACCCCGGCCGGCGTTCCGGTCAGCACCACGTCGCCGGGCCACAGGCTGAACCGGCTGCTCGCGTAGCACAGCAACTCGATGATCGGCGTCAGCATCTGCGCGCTGCTGCCGCACTGGCGCAGCACGCCATCGACGCTGAGGCTGGTGCCGAGGCGCCCCAGATCGAGGTCTTCGTCCACCGGCACGAACGGCGTCAGCGGGCAGGAGCCGTCGAAACCCTTGGCGATCTCCCACGGATGCGCCTTCGACTTCAGCACGTCCTGTTCGTCGCGCAGCGTGAGATCGATGCCGAGGCCCAGGCCCGCGATCGCCGCGCGCGCCTCGGCGGGCTGCGCGTCACGCAGGCGCCGGCCGATCAGCACCGCTATCTCGAGTTCGTGGTGCACGGAGCCGCGCCCTGCCGGGATCCGGAACGCCGGTGCCAGGTCAACCACCGCCGACGGCGGCTTGATGAACAGCAGAGGTATCTCGGGTACCGGATTGCCGAGTTCCGCCGCGTGCGCCGCGTAGTTGCGCCCCACACAGACCACCTTGCCCACCGGCAACGCGATCCGCTCCCCGGTTGCCCAGCCGTGGCAGTAGCCGGCGCTGCCGATCATCGGCGGCGCGAGCAGCGGGTCGGGGGCGAACAGGCGCCGGCGCCGGCGGTGGTGCCGCGGGCGATCGAACTGCGCGAAACGGCTCGCGAAGCGCGCGCGCGCCTCGTCGGCGCGGTCCGCCAGCACCGCGAGCAGGCGATCGAGCAGCGCCAGCGAGGCGGCATCGTCCGGCGTGCTGCCCGCCCACTCCGCGCGCAGCTCGCGCAGCAGCGCCGCGTGGGTGTGGAAATCCTGGTAGTCGCCGAGCACGTTCTGCAGTTTGCGCAGCCGGCGCAGCAGGTCGGGCAGCTCGTCGCTGTCGTAGGCGGCGCAATACATCTCGAGCAGATAACGCAGCCGCTTGCAGCGCTTGCGCAGCTCGTGCAGGTCTTCCGGCGGCGACTCGGGCGTGATGCGCCGTCCGGGTCCGCGCACGCGCCGGTACGCCGCCCACAGCGTCGAACCCGCGATCGGCTCGTCCGTCCAGCCCGGCGCATCGACCGCCGGGTGCACCAGCACCTCGAGGCGCGCGAACAGACGCTGCGCACGCCGCGTGTGCAGCGACGACAGCAGCGCGCGCCGCTCGTGGGCGCGCCGGCGCCCGAGCGCGGTGCGCAGACGCGCGAGCGGCGCGGGCTCGGGTGCCTTGCCGTCGAGGTAATCGTCGAGGCGGTGCAGGAATACGTCGATGTCGCGCAGTCCGCTGCCGCGGCCCGCGAGCCACTGGCACTCGGCGGCAAGCCCGGCGGCGTCGGCCACCGGCAGCGCGTCGTGCAGCGCCCGGAACGCCGAGCGTACGCGGCGCAGGTGCACGCGCAGATCGTGCAGGGCCTCGATGTTCGCATCGGCCACAACCAGCGGCAGCAGCTCTCGCAGGCGTTGTGCGCAACCGCCGAGATAGGCGGCGACCGCCCGGCGCTCGCGTTCCAGTGCGGGATGCAACATGGGATGGCCCGGGTAATTGGCGAAGCGCATACTAGCAACTGGCTCTCGGGTGGTACAGGGAAGGCTAAGTACATGGACGCGCACGACTCGACCGCAGCCCCGGAACGCAGGGCAAGGCGAACACTGCTGTCGCTGTTGCCTCGCGGCGGCGTGGGCGCCGAAGTGGGCGTTCACCTGGGGGATTTCAGTGCGCTGCTGCTCCAGGAGACTGCGCCCGCACGACTGCACCTGGTGGATCCGTGGGAGTTCCGCACCGATGCCGAGCACAGCGCCTCGTGGTACGGCGAACGCGGCGCCAACGGGCAGCAGGAAATGGACCGCCGTCACGCTCATGTGCAGCAACGGTTCACGCACCAGATAGCCGCCGGCACGGTGGAAGTGCACCGCGGCAGCTCCGGGCAGGTGCTGCCCGGGTTCGCGGACGATTCCCTCGACTGGATATACATCGACGGCGATCATGCCTATGACGCGGTCAAGCAGGATCTCGATCTGGCATGGCTCAAGGTGCGCCCCGGCGGACTGATCGCCGGCGACGACTACGCGATCGGCAAGTGGTGGGGTGACGGCGTGGTGCGCGCGGTCAACGAGTTCATCGGCACACACCGGGTAGTAGTGCAGTTCTTCCGCGCCGGGCAATTCCTGCTCAGGAAGCGTCGCTGAGCGTTCACTCCGCCTCCGGCATCCGCTTCGGGTAGTCGAAGTCCCAGCGCCGCGGCGTGGCCTGCGGCAGTTCGCGCCAGTCGGCGAGTGTGTATTCGAGCCACAGCACGCCGCAGGTCGGCACGTTCACGATGCGCGCGCGCGGGCACAGGCGGTTCACGACTGCGGTGATCTCCGGGTTGTGGCCGACCATCAGCGCGACATCGCAGGACGGTGGCAGCGCGCGGATCCGCTCGAACCACGTTTGCTCGCTGGCCTCGTACAGCGCATCGACGATCTCGATGTCGGCCACCGGATAGCCCAACACCACGGCCATCTTCTGCGCGGTCGCGAGCGCGCGGCGCGCCCCGCTGGCGACGATCAGTTGCGGGCGGATGCCGCGCGCCACGAGTCGCGCCGCCATCTCGGGCGCGTTGCGTTCGCCGCGTGCGTTGAGCGGACGGTCGAAATCGCGCCGTCCCGCCTCGGCCCAGCTCGACTTCGCGTGCCGCACCAGCAGCAGCTGTTTCATGCCCACTCTCCTGGCGCGGCCATCCACGGCCGCCAGAGTATCCCGATCGGCGCGCGCCCGCACCTCGCTTTACAGCCTGCCGCCCAGCGGCTATCAATGGCGGATGCTGCGCTACGTGCTCGGACGCCTGCTCTACGGGCTGCTCACCGTCTGGTTCATCGCCACCGCCACCTTCGTCGGGATGCACGCCGTCCCGGGCGATCCGCTGCTCGATGCGCGCGCCGTCTCGCCCGAGATCCGCCGCAACCTCGAACGTCGCTACGGCCTGGACCAGCCGCTGCCGCTGCAGTACCTGCGCTACCTCGGCAACATGGCGCGCGGGGATTTCGGCGTCTCGTTCACGCAGCACAACCGCGAGGTCACCGACATCATCCGCGAACACTTCCCGGTCTCGGCGCTGCTCGGCGTGCTGGCGATCAGCTTCGCCGCGCTCGGCGGCCTGGTCGCCGGCGTGCTCGGCGCACTCTACGCCGGACGCTGGCCCGACACGCTGATCCGGTTGCTGGTCGCGCTCGGCATCTCGGTGCCGGGCTTCGTGATCGCGGCGCTGGCGCAACTGGCGATCCTGCGACTGAACGCGTGGGGCGGCGTGGCGCTCCTGCCGGTGGCCGGCTGGGGCAGCGCCGCGCACCTGCTGGTGCCGGCCGCGGTGCTCGGGCTCGCCACCATGGCCTTCCTGACCCGGCTGCTGCGCGCCGCGCTGCTCGAGACGCAGAGCGCCGACTACGTGCGCACCGCGCGCGCCAAGGGACTCACGCCGGCGCGCATCCTGCTGCGCCACCGGCTGCCGAACGCCGTGCTGCCGGCGGTCACGGTGCTGGGACCGGCGATCGCGGCCATCACCACCGGCGGCTTCGTGGTCGAGCTGGTGTTCGCGATCCCCGGCCTCGGCCGCTATTTCGTGCAGGCCGTGCAGCAGCTCGACTACACGGTGATCATGGGAACGACGGTGTTCTACGGCGCGTTCCTGGTGCTGATGGTCGTGCTGGTGGACATCGTCTACGGCCTGCTCGACCCGCGCATCCGCAGCGCGCAGGGCGCGCGATGAACCACGCACCGGTGCCCGCGGATTTCCTGCCGCTGGAGCGCGGCGTCGACGCGCCCGAACCGCTGCACGCCGGCGCATCGCAGGCGCGGCGCGCGTGGCGGCGCCTCGTCGCCAACCGCCCCGCGCTGGCCTCGCTGCTGGTGCTGCTCGCACTGCTCGCGGCGGCGATCGCCGGTCCGTGGCTGTGGCGCGTGGATCCGGCCGCGCAGCAGCTCGGGCAGGCTTCACTGGCACCCTCGCTCACGCGCCGCGCACTGCTCGTGGCCGACACGGAGCCCCCGGCCGCGTGCGGCGACGGCGGCGGACTGCGCGTTTGCGGCAACGCGCACACGGTCGCGGTGCGGCTGGCCTGGGACGCGGTGGCGGATGCGCACGCGTACCGCGTGTACCGCCACGAACTCGCGCCGCGCGATGCGCACGACCTCGGCGTGCCGCTGGCGGAACTCGGTGCCGGCGCCGCGCCGGCGTTCGAGGATCGCGTCGGGCTCGAGGCCAGGCGCTACGTGTACTCGGTAGCCGCGCTCGACGCCTCCGGAACGATGCGCGTGACCGGGACGCTGGCACTCGCGGTCGAGCAGGCGATCCCGTGGTCGGCCGCGCGCCGCCTCGGACTGGTGGACGCGAGCGAGAGGGCGCGCATCGGCTCGCAGCTGCGGCTGCCCGCGCACCCGCTGGGAACCGATTACCTGGGCCGCGACCTGCTCGCGCGCGCGCTGCACGGTGCGCGCACCTCGCTGTTCGTCGGTTTCGCGGCGCCGCTGGCCTGCACGCTGCTCGGGCTGGCGTGGGGCGGCGTGGCGGGCTACGCGGGCGGTCGGCTCGACGACGCGCTGATGCGCGTGGCCGATTTCGTGGTCGCGCTGCCGTTCCTGCTGTTCATGATTCTGTTGCGCGTCGCCTTCGGCATCGCCCCCGGCGAGAGCGGGGTCGCGCCGCTGCTGCTGGCGATGGTGCTGCTGGGGTGGCCGGCGCCGGCGCGGCTGGTGCGCGCGCAGGTGCTGGCGCTGCGCTCGCAGCCGTACGTGCAGGCGGCGCGGCTGTTCGGCGCCGGCACGCCGTGGCTGCTGGCCCGCCACATGACGCCCAACGTGCTCGGCGTGCTGCTGGTGTCGCTGTCGTTCGCGATCCCGTCGGCGATCTTCACCGAGGCCTTCCTGTCGTTCATCGGCCTCGGTGTGGTGCCGCCGGTGCCGTCGTGGGGCTCGATGTGCAACGACGGCATCCGCGCCATGTTCGCGCATCCGCACGAGCTGGTGGTGCCAGCCGTGCTGATCAGCGTCACGGTGCTGGCGTTCAACGTGCTCGGCGACGGGCTGCACGATGCGCTCGATGAGCGCGGGGACACCCGGTGAGCGCACCGGTGCTGGAGCTCGAGGCGCTGCGCGTGGCGTTCCCGACCCGCGCCGGCACGGTGCACGCCGTGCGCGGCGTGAGCTGGTCGGTGGCGCGCGGGCACACGCTCGCGGTGGTCGGGGAATCGGGGTGCGGCAAATCGGTCAGCGTGCAGGCGGCGCTGGGATTGCTGGATCCGCGCCTCGGCTGCGTGGCGGGCGGCTCGGCACGGCTGCACGGGCGCGAGCTGCTGGGGCTGGGGGCGCGCGAACTCGCGCGCGTGCATGGCGGCGAGGTCGGGATGATCTTCCAGGACCCGATGAGCGCGCTGAACCCGACCATGCGCATCGGCACCCAGATCGCGGAAGTGCTGGTGCGCCACCGCGGCATCGGCTGGCGCGAGGCCGAACGCGAAGCGGTGGATCTGCTGTCGCGAATGCGCATCGCGCGCGCCGCCGAGCGAGCGCGCCGCTACCCGTTCGAGTTCTCGGGCGGGATGCTGCAGCGGGCGATGATCGCCATCGCGATCGCGTGCCGGCCGGCGCTGCTGATCGCCGACGAGCCCACCACCGCGCTCGACGCGACCGTCCAGGACGAGGTGCTGGCGCTGATCATTGCGATCCAGCGCGAGGACGCGATGGCGCTGGTGCTGATCACCCACGACCTCGGGATCGTGGCGCGCATGGCCGACGAGGTGGCCGTGATGTACGCCGGCGAGATCATCGAGCACGGCGACGTGGATGAACTGTTCCGCCGACCGGCGCACCCCTACACCGCGGCGCTGCTGCAGGCGCTGCCGGCGTCCGAACGCTCGCGCCTCAGTGCGATTGCCGGCTCGCCGCCCGATCTGCTGGCGCCACCGCGCGGCTGCGCGTTCGCTGCACGCTGCCCGCAGGCGATGCGGATCTGCGCCGAGCGCACACCCGCCGCGACGCTGCATGCCGCGGCGCACCGCAGCCACTGCTGGCGGCACCACCCGCTCGCGGCGGCGGCGCGCACCGGGCCTGCGCGATGAGCGCGCTGCTCGAGGTGCGTGGCCTCAGCGTGAGATCGGAAGAGC
>JAJVIG010000014.1 GCA_022072145.1 Pseudomonadales bacterium | reverse complement strand
CGTTCGCTGCCGGCAGCGTGGCGCGCAACTCCTCCAGCAGCGCGGCCGCACGTCGCGCCGCAAAGGCGCGCGAGAACGACAGTCCGACCACGTCGGTGCGGTGGGCGGCCGCGGCGCGCACGATGTCGGGCAGCGGGGTGCGGGTTCCCAGCGGCACGCAATCGGCGCTTTCCAGCGCGAGCAGCGCCTCGGCCATCAGCAGCCCCAGCACGTGGGGTTCGTCCGGCGCACTGGTCAGCAGGATGCGCGGCGGCTCGCGCACACCGGCCAGCGAGCCGATCGCCTGGCGCAGCAGCCGCTCGGTCGTCTC
This sequence comes from Pseudomonadales bacterium, assembly GCA_022072145.1. GTDB lineage: Bacteria > Pseudomonadota > Gammaproteobacteria > Pseudomonadales > UBA5518 > UBA5518. The sequence goes on along the minus strand of JAJVIG010000014.1, from coordinate 20,279 downwards.
GGTGAACAGATGCTCCTCGAACACCGCGAGCTGGCCGCTCTCCCACTCGGTGCCGATCGCGCGCGCCAGCGGCGCGATGGTTTGCGTGACGAAGCGCTGCAATCCCTGGCGGCCGAGCCGGTGCTGCAGCGCCGCCTGGAAACCGCGCGCGTCATGGCGGCGCAGCCGCTCGACGAAGCCGGCGACGCTGCCGTCGTCGGGTGCCGCCCCCGGTGCGGCGGCGGCACGCCGCCGTGGCGGCAACGCCTGCAGCGCCTCCAACGGCAGCCGCATCAGCTTGCCCGGGCGATGGCCGAGATCCATCAGCCGCCGCATCGCGCGCAGCCGCTCTACCTGCTCCGGCGGGTACACCCGTTCGCCGTTGGCGTCGCGCCCGGGCGCCGGGAATCCGTAGCGGCGCTCCCACACGCGCAGCACGTCCTTCGACAGTCCAGTGTCGCGTTCGACGGCCGCGATATTGAATCCTGCAGAGGCTGTATTTGTCATGGACAAAACATGGACAAAGTGTTGACAAGTCCGATTTCGAAGCCTACCCTACGCCTGAAATCTGATTTTGTCCATGACAAACCGGCAACGTCAGGAAGTTTGTCCACCCACTGGAACCCGAGGAGCAGCACCATGGATTTCGAATTCTCGCCCGCGGAGCGCGCGTTCCTGCAGGAAGTCGACGACTTCCTGCAGGCCAACCGGGACCCGCGCGTGATGGACGTCACGCGCGAGAACATGGCGCAGGTGTGCGACACGCCCGAGCGCCGCGCCTTCATGAAGAAGCTCGCCGAGCGCGGCTGGCTGGGCATCACGTGGCCTAAAGAGTACGGCGGCCAGGACGGCGAGGGCTTCTACGAGTACCTGCTGAACGAGAAGCTCTCGTCGGTGGGCGCGCCGCAGATCGGCAAGGGTGTGGGCATCATCGGCAAGACGCTGATCAAGGTGGGCTCCGAGAAGCTCAAGCGCGAGTTCCTGCCGAAGATCCTCAACGCCGAGATCGAGTTCGCGGTCGGCTACTCCGAGCCGTCGGCCGGATCGGACTCAGCCGCCATGCGCCTGCGCGCCGAGCGCCAGGGCGAGGGCTGGGTACTGAACGGGCAGAAGGTCTACACCACCTCGGCGCACTTCGCGGACTGGTACTGGGTGGGCGCGCGCACCGATCCGGACGCACCGAAACACCACGGCATCTCGTTGTTCCTGATCCGCATGGACGACCCCGGCCTGACCATCCAGCCGATGTACACGATGGGCGGCGAGCGCACCAACGCGGTGTTCTTCGACAACGTGTTCGTGCACGACGACTACCGCGTGGGCGAGCTGAACAAGGGTTTCCAGTACATCGCCGAGGCGCTCGACATCGAGCGTTTCACGATGTTCACCTTCGCGCCGATCCGCGGCCGCGTCGAACTGCTGTGCGATCACGTCAAGCACGCGACCCGCGACGGCGAGGCACTGAAGACCGACCCGCGCCTGCGCCAGCGCATCGCGCAGCTCGCCACCGAGTGCGAGGTGGCGCGCCTGCTCGGCGTGCGTTTCGTCGATACGGCGATCAACAGCCCGAAGACGCCCACCGTCGAGGCATCGCGCTACAAGCTCTATTCCACCGAGCTGTCGCGCCGCGTGGCCGACGCGACGATGGACATCGTTGGCCCCGGCGCGCAGCTCGCGCTGGGCACCGGGGACGCACCGCTGAAGGGCCGCGCCGAGAGCTGCTACACCTACACGGTGATCGACACCATCGGCGGCGGCTCCTCCGAGGTGCAGAAGAACATCATCGCCACGCGCGGCCTCGGGCTGCCGCGCAACTTCTGAGGCGCAACCGCAACCGGTATAGGGAGAAAGCAACCATGGACCTGAAATTCAGCGACGAACAGAACATCCTGCGCGACATGACGCGCAGCCTGTGCGCGGACCACAGCACGATCGCGGTGGTACGCGCGATGGAGAACGACCCGCACGGTGTCCCCGAGGGGCTGTGGCGGCAGATGGGCGAGACCGGGCTGCTGGCGATGATGTTGCCCGAGAGCATGGGCGGCGCCGGCTTCGACATGCTCGACTGCGCGGTGATCTACGAGGAGCTCGGCCGCCACCTCGCGCCGGGGCCGTACTTCGCCAGCGCCACCCTGAGCGCGCTGGTGCTGCGCGAGGCCGCCAGCGCCGGGCAACAGCAGGCGTTGTTGCCCGGCATCGGCAGCGGCGCGACCATCGTGACCCCGGCCTGGCTGGAGCCGGGCAACGGCTTCGGGCCGCGCGGCGTGCAGTTGCGCGCGCGGCCCACCGAGGGCGGCTATCTGCTGAGCGGCACCAAGCGCCACGTGTTCCATGCCGCCGCCGCGCACAAGCTGCTGGTGCTCGCGCGCACCGGCGACGACGAGCAGGCGATCGACCTGCTGCTGCTCGACCGCGACGCGCCGGGCGTGCGGCTGGAACAGCAGAAGTCGATGGCCTCGGACACGCAGTACCGGGTGGTGTTCGACGACGTGGCGGTGCCCGCGGGCGCACGCATCGGTGCGCCGGGCAGCGGATGGCGCAGCTGGGACGCGGCGATGCACGACGGCATCATCCTGCTTGCCGCGTGGGCGGCCGGCGGCGCCGAGCGCGCGCTGGAGATCACGGTGCAGTACGCCAAGGACCGCGAGCAGTTCGGCAAGCCGATCGGCGCCTTCCAGGCGCTGGCGCACTACATGGCGGATGCCAGCGCGGCGGTCGACGGCGCCAGGACGCTGGCCTACGAGGCCGCGTGGGCACGCTCGCGCGGCCACGACGTGCGCCGCCTCGCAGCGATGGCGAAGCTGTTCTGCTGCAAGACCTTCCGCGACGTGACGGCGACCGGGCAGCAGATCCACGGCGGCATCGGCTTCACGCTGGACTACGACATCCAGCTGTTCTACCGCCGTGCCAAGCAACTGCAGATGAACTGGTGGGACGCGCACTACCTGGAGGAACTGGTGGCGGCCGACATCCTCGACCGCGAGCTGCCGCGCACCATCCCGGACCCGTTCACGGTGTGAGTACTGCGGTGCCTGCGCGGGTGGGAGATCGCGTGACGAGCGCTTAGAATGGCCGTCACGCCTTACTCCCGCCGCGCAGGATCCCAGCCATGCCCCGTTACCGCTCCCGCACCACCACCGAAGGCCGCAACATGGCCGGCGCGCGCGCCCTCTGGCGCGCCACCGGCATGAAGGACGCGGACTTCACCAAACCGATCATCGCGATCGCCAACTCGTTCACCCAGTTCGTCCCCGGACACGTGCACCTGAAGGACATGGGGCAGCTGGTGGCGCGCGAGATCGAGCGGGCCGGCGGGGTGGCGAAGGAGTTCGACACCATCGCGATCGACGACGGCATCGCGATGGGCCACGACGGCATGCTCTACAGCCTGCCCTCGCGCGACCTGATCGCCGATTCGGTCGAGTACATGGTCAACGCGCATTGCGCCGACGCGCTGGTGTGCATCTCCAACTGCGACAAGATCACGCCCGGGATGCTGATGGCGGCGCTGCGCCTGAACATCCCGACCGTGTTCGTCTCCGGTGGTCCGATGGAGGCCGGCAAGACCAGGCTCGCCGAACACAAGCTCGATCTGGTCGACGCGATGGTGATCGCGGTCGACGACAAGGCCGACGACGCAACGGTCGCCGAGTACGAGCGCTCGGCCTGCCCGACCTGCGGCTCCTGCTCCGGCATGTTCACCGCGAACTCGATGAACTGCCTGACCGAGGCGCTCGGGCTGGCGCTGCCGGGCAACGGCACCGTGGTCGCCACGCACGCCGATCGCGAGCGGCTGTTCCTCGAGGCCGGGCGGCTGGCGCTCGCGCTGGCGCGGCGCTACTACGAGCACGACGACGCCTCGGTGCTGCCGCGCGCGATCGCCAGCCGCGCCGCGTTCGAGAACGCGATGACGCTGGACATCGCGATGGGCGGCTCGACGAACACCATCCTGCACCTGCTGGCCGCCGCCTCGGAAGCCGGCGTCGATTTCACGATGGCGGACATCGACCGCCTGTCGCGCCGCGTGCCGCAGCTCTGCAAGGTGGCGCCGAGCACACCGAAGTACCACGTCGAGGACGTGCACCGCGCCGGCGGCATCATGGCGATCCTCGGCGAACTCGAGCGCGCGGGTCTGCTGAACGCGCACATCCCGACCGTGCACAGCGCCACGCTGGCCGAGGCGCTGGCACGCTGGGACGTGCAGCGCACCGCCGACGCCGCGGTGCACGAGTTCTACCGCGCCGGCCCGGCCGGAATCCCGACCCAGCAGGCCTTCAGCCAGTCGACCCGCTGGCCGGACCTGGACCTGGACCGCGCCGCGGGCTGCATCCGCGACGCGGCGCACGCCTACGCCACCGAGGGCGGCCTGGCCGTGCTCTACGGCAACATCGCGCGCGACGGCTGCGTGGTGAAGACCGCCGGCGTGGACGAATCGATCTGGGTGTTCGAAGGCCCCGCGCACGTCTGCGAAAGCCAGGACGAGGCGGTGGAGCACATCCTGGGCGGCGCGGTGAAGGCCGGTGACGTGGTGGTGGTGCGTTACGAAGGACCGCGCGGCGGGCCCGGCATGCAGGAAATGCTCTATCCGACCAGCTACATCAAGTCACGCGGGCTGGGGCAAACCTGTGCGCTGCTGACCGACGGGCGCTTCTCGGGCGGGACCTCCGGGCTGTCGATCGGACACGTCTCGCCCGAGGCGGCGAGCGGTGGCGAGATCGCGCTGGTCGAGAACGGCGACCGCATCCGCATCGACATCCCGGGACGCCGCATCGACGTGGTCCTGGACGATGCCGAGCTGGCGCGTCGGCGCAGCGCGATGGAGGCACGCGGTGCCGCGGCCTGGAAGCCCGCCGCGCCGCGCGCGCGCCAGGTATCGGTGGCGCTGCGCGCCTACGCGATGCTGTGCACCAGCGCCGACCGCGGCGCCGTGCGCGATCTCACGAAGATCCCGTGACGCCGGGCTCGACCCACGGCCAAACACGCCCGGACCTACATGAACACGCCCGCAGGTTCGGCCTGTGGCCGAACGGGGCCGCATGAACGTCCGGGTGCGGCCCGGACACCACAAAGTCCGCCCGTCACAGCTTCTCGCTGACCTTCTGCGCCGCTTCCTGGGTTTTCTGGCCGACTTTCTCGACGTCCTTGCCCACACCCTTCATCGTGTTGCACCCCGCGAGAATGGTCGCGGCCGCGATGATCATCGCCGCGAGCATGCCCTTGCCGCGGACTTTGCTGCCTGTCATGGATGGCGCCTCTGGCTGAATTGACGGGACTAGGCTCGCAGATTCCGGTCCCGCGAAACCCGTTGCCGGTCACGTCCGCGTGGTTGCAGCCCATTGCGGAACAGGTCCCGTAGGTTCGGCCTGTGGCCGAACGTGTGTGTAGGTTCCCTGCAAATGTCCGGGCACAGCCCGGACCTACACGCGAACGTCCCGGCACGGCCCGGACGGGGCGAATGTCCCGGCCCGGACGGGGCGAACGTCCCGGCACGGCCCGGATCCATGGCAGTACCGGCTCAGCGATCGAGGTCGCGGGCGAGTTGCTCTGCGCGCGCGATCTCGGCGTCGAGGAAGCGCAACCACTGCTCGGCGGACTGGCGCGAACGCTCGTCGCGCGCGGCTTCGGCGAACGCCGCGCGCGCCTCGGCGTGGCGGCCCAGGTTGTACAGCGCCATGCCCAGCACGATGCGGGTGCTGTCCGGCCGGCGGCCACCGCCGAGCTCGAGCGCCCGGCGCGCGGCGGCTACCGCCTGCTCGTCGGCGTTTTCCTCGAGCTGCAGGCCGGCGACGCGCACCCAGAGCTCGGCGTCCCCGCCGTCCCGGGCGGCGCGCTCGAGCACCTCGATGGCACGCCGGTTCTCGCGCGCCTGGCGCAGCGCGGCGCCGAGCAGCTCGAGGTTGCGTGCGCCGGGTGCGATGCGCCCGTCCTCGAGGCCGCGCTCGAGCACGCGCGCGGCGCGGATCGGCGTCTCGTTGCCGAGGTACAGGTAGGCGAGGTTCAGCAGCTCGCGCTCGCCGTCCAGCCAGCCGCCGCGATACGCGATTTCCAGCGCCGCGAGCTGGCGCCCCGCATCGCCGAGCTCGCCGAGGATCCCCGCGAGCTGCACGAAGTACTCCTTGCGCGGCCAGCGCTCCGCCAGCACGCCGAGCGCTTTCGCGGTGGCCTTCAGGTCACCGCTCGCATAGCTCGCCATGCGCTGCAGCAGGTACCAGTTCTCGCGCGGGGGCTGGCCACGCGAGCGCGCCTCGGCGAGCGCGCGCTCGATCGCGGCCAGCGCCTCGGCGTGCTGCCCGAGCTGGTAGTGCGCCTGGGCGAGCAGCACATGCGACTCGGGCGCCGGATCGTCGGCGAGCCGGAACCACGCCTCGAGCATCGCGGCCGCGCGCTTCCAGTCGGAGGTCGCCACGTAGAGCTGCGCAAGGCTGTAGCGGGTGCCCGCCTCCATCGCCTGCGGCAGATCGGGCTGCGCCAGCACCCGTTCCCAGGCAAGGATCGCTGCCGGGTAATCCTGGCGCGTGTAATGAATGTAGGCGCGGAAATTGTGGACGTTGGCGAGTTCGTAGCTGTTCAGCGCCCGCGCGCCCGAGAACTCGCGCTCCAGCGCCGCGAGCAGGCGCTCGGCGCCGTCGAGGTTGCCCGCCTCGGCCGCGCGCTGTGCCGCCGCCAGCCGCGTGAACACGTCGTGACGCAGCGTCGGAGTCGCCCGCGTGCGGCGCAGCTCGAGCGGCTGCGCGTTCTGTGCGCCCTGCGCGTGCGCGCCATCGACGCCGCCCGCGACGGCACCCGCGAGCAGCAACGCCAATGCGGAGCGGACCAGCACCCGGGGGCGGTGGCGGGCCGTCACCGGTCGAGCTCGTAGACGAACTGGTTGCGCACGCCGCGCACCTCGACCGCCCGGCCGTCCACCACGCGCGGGCGGTACTTGAATTTGAGCGCGGCGCGCACCGAGGCGTCTTCGAACACGCCGGGGGGCTGGCAGTCGATCGCCACGGGATCGCGCGTGGCGCCGCTCACGGTGACCGTGTATTCGACGATGCAGTAGCCGGTGATGCCGCGCGCCTGCGCGCGCCGCGGGTACATCGCCGCGACCTTCACGATCGGCAGGTAGTCACCGTCCGAGGATCCGGCCCCCAGGCCCGGATCGATGCGCAGCTCCGGGGCCGGCAAACCGCCCATGTCCAGCGCGAAACCGCCGCCGGCATCGATCTGCTCCGGCTCGGGCAACTGCAGGCGCGGCGGGCGGGCAGGGTCGGGCAGCTTCTCGGGGCGGCGTACCTCGACCAGCGCCTCGCGGCGCGCCTCGGGCATCGTGACGTCGGCGAGCCGCACGCGCGCGCCGGCCTCGGTGCGCGGCGTGCCGCTGCCGATCAATGCCTGCATGGTCAGCAGCAGCGCGAGCGTGACAACGGCGCCCAGCAGCGTCGCGACCAGCGGGCCGAAGCGACGCACGGCCGCTACTTCCGCTGCACCGACAGCGCCGCATCGGCGATGCCGGCGGCACGCGCCGCATCGAGCACGCTGGCCACGGCGGCGGCGCTCGAGTGGGCGTCGGCCTGCACCACCAGCGTGCCGTGCGGATTCTCCGCGCGCAGCGCCTCGATGCGCAGCCGCAGCCGGTGCGCGTCGGTGTGGTGCCCGTCGATCCAGATCCGGTCGTCGGCTGCCACCGCGACCAGGATCCGCACGCTGCGCGCCGTTTCGGCGGTCGCCGCGACCGGGCGTTCGACCTGGATGCCGGTATCGGCGACGAAGGACGCGGTGACGATGAAGAAGATCAGCAGGATGAACACCACGTCGAGCATGGGCGCGAGGTCGATCGCCCCCGGTGCCGGAGCGCCTGTACCGCCGAAGATACGCAACCGCCGCATCGCCGTGACTCAGTGGTTCGCCGTCAGGCGGTCTTCGGCGAGCGCGAGTTCGCGCTGCGCCGCGCGCGCGACCCAGGCGCTGGCGAACACGCCCGAGATCGCCGCCACCATTCCGGCCATGGTCGGAATCGTCGCGCGCGCGACCCCGTCGGCCAGCGAGCGCGTGTCGCCGCCACCGAGCGCCAGCACCTCGAACACCACCACCATGCCGGTCACGGTGCCGAGCAGCCCGAGCAGCGGACACAGCGAGACACAGGCACGGATCAGCGCGACATTGCGTCGCACGCGGGCATCGAGCCGCGCCAGCAGCGCGCGGCGCAGCTGCCGTGCGTGCCACGAGCGGCGTTCGACGCGTGCCTCCCACGCGGCGACGGTCGCCGCCAGGTCGTGCGGCAGCACCACGCGCAGGTACCACAGGCGGTCGAACACCAGCGTCCACATCAGGAAGGTCAGCACGGCCACCGCGTACAGCACCGGACCGCCGGCCTGCAGGAACGCCTGCAGACCGCGCAGCGTGCCGTCCAGCGCGTCCATCACGGCGCTCCCCGGGCGTACCCCGTGTGCTCGGCGATGATGCCGGTCGTCTCTTCCTCGAGGATCTGCGTGATGCGCCGTGCGCGGCTGCCGAGCACCGCGTGCGCGAACACGATCGGTATCGCCACGCACAGTCCCTGCACCGTCGTGACCAGCGCCTGCGAGATGCCGCCGGCCATGGCCTTCGGGTCACCGGCGCCGAAGATGGTGATCGACTGGAAGGTGACGATCATGCCGGTCACGGTGCCGAGCAGCCCGAGCAGCGGGGCGACCGTCGCGATGATGCGCAGCAGCGACAGCCCGCGCTCGATCGCCGGCAGTTCGCGGATCACCGCCTCGCTGAGCTTGAGCTCGAGCGTCTCGGTGTCCATGCCGGGGTTCGCCTCGTGCACCGCGAGCACCCGTCCGAGCGGGTTGTCCGGGTTGGCGCGCTGGCTGCGCAGCTGTGCATCGATGAGCCGCTGGGTGCCGAGCAGCACCACGTAGCGGTACAGGGCGAGCCCGGCGCCGAAGGCCCCCAGCGCCATGGTCAGGTAGCCGATCAGCCCGCCCTGGCGCAGGCGCTCGCCGAACGAGGGTGTGGCGGTCAGCGCCGTCAGGTAGCTGCCCCCCGAGGGCCCGGTGGGGTCGATCGCGAAGGTGTGCACGCCGTCGGTGGCCCGAGCGAGTCCGGCCGCGGCAGCGACGAAGCGCCGCTCGGGCTGGCGCGCGAGTTCGGACAACGCGCCTGAGCCGCCTTCGTACTGCAGGTAGCGGCCGTCGGCGGAAACGATGTTGAACACGCCCACACGCACCACCGGCGTGCGCGCCTGGCTGCCGTCCGGACGCACCACCGTGGCCTCGAAGGAACGCACCTCGCCGGCGGCGGCCAGCTCGCGCTGCAGCTCGTACCAGAAGCCCTCGAGATCCGCGATCGTCGGCAGCTCGACGCCGCTGCCGGCGCGCTCGACCAGCGCCGCGGCGCTCTCGACGCGCGCGGCGCCGAACTCGGCGCCGCTCAGCGAGCTGCCGAAACCGTCGCGCGCGTCACCGGCCGCCGCAGTCAGGTGCCCCAGCAGTTCCGCCAGCGAACCCAGCCGCGCGCGCAGCTGCTGCTGGCGCTCGCCGAGCACGCGCTCGTTGGCCTCGAAGCGTTTCTCGAGCACCGCGGAGCGCTGCTGCCGCTCGGCGAGCGCGGCGCGCACGCGCGCGAGCTCCTGCTGCTGCGTGCCGCGATCGGCAACGAAACGCGCTTCGCGCTCGCGTGCCTCGCGCGCGTCCCCGGCCTGCCCCTGGCGCACGAATTCCAGCAGTTCGCCGAGCGAACGCGGCGTGCCCCGTTCGGCCGTCGGCGCCTGCTGCTCCGCACCCACGGTGGCGACCGACACGCCGCAGGCGATCACCACCACCAGTGCTCCGAGCAGGCGCTTCATGGCGCAGCCTCCGGCGCCGTGACCGGCAACGGCAGCAGCGCGAGCGCCGCCTGCCGCCCGGCGATGCGGATGCCGTCGCGGATGGCGACGTCGAAATCGCCGCTGTCGAGCGGCTCCCACGCGCGGGCCTGCGGATTCCACAGCCCGCAGGCGCCACCATCCGGCGTGCGGTAGAGCAGCGCGATGCGTCCCACGCGCAGCACGTCGACCTCGCGCTCCTCGCCCCCGACCGCGATCGTGTCGCGGTAGGTGTCGATCTTGCGCCCGAACTCGATCTCGATGCGGTAGGCGTCCATGACCTGGCGGAATTTCTCCGCCAGCGCGATGTCCGGGCGGTCCATGTTGTGCCGCAGGAACGCGATGCGCTCGCGCCGTTCGCGCAGGTGGAAGGGCCGGTCCAGCGCGATGAAGCTCTCCAGCGAATCGATCATGCGGACCAGCAGCGGCAGCATCTGCCGCGCCAGCACCGTGACTTCCCCGAGCGAGGCGTCGATCGCCTCGATGCGTTGCTCCTGCGCGGTGATCTGCCGTTCGAGGCGCGTGTTGTAGACGTCGAGCCCCTCGATCTGGCGGTTCAGCGCGCGGTATTCCTCGAGCAGCGCGCGTGTCTCCTCGGCCAGCTCGTCGATGCGCCGCTGTGACTGCTGCGCCTCGGCGGTCCCCGCCTCGGCGGCGTCGAGCACCTCCTCGAGCTGCTGTGCGGGCAGCGCCGCGCTCGCGAGCAGCGCAGCGGCCGCGCAGGCCAGACGCAGCGCCCGGCGCATGGTCGCGATCCTGTTCATCGAAGCGGTCTCCACTCGGCTGGTGCGCCCCCGGTGCATCACCGTATCACACCGCATCGGGCGTGCCCGGGGAAGCGCCGGCGCGACGCTCGAGGGTCAGGAACGCGAAGTCGAGCTGCGGATCGGTCTCGCTCGTCCCCGGTTCGCGCCGCACCACCTGCCAGTCGCCCCCGGCGCACTGCGGGAACAGCACGTCGCCGTCGACGTCGCGCTCGATCAGCGTGAGGTGGATGCGCTGCGCCAGCGGCAGGCACTGGCGGTAGATCTCGGCGCCGCCGATCACCATGCACTCGTCGCGGCCGGCGCGCGCGGCGAGCTCGTGCGCGAGCAGCAGCGCATCGGGGACGCTGCGCGCGAGCAGCACGCCCTCGGGCAGCGATGGCGCGGGCTGGCGGCTGATCACGATGTTGCTGCGCCCCGGCAGCGGGCGTCCGATCGAATCGAAGGTGCGCCGCCCCATCACCACCGGCTTGCCCAGCGTCAGCGCGCGGAAATGGCGCAGGTCCTCGGGCAGGCGCCACGGCAAGGCGTTGCCGCGTCCGATGACCCGGTTGCGCGCCATCGCGACCACCAGCGTGACGTTCATACCGCGACCGGCGCCGGAATGTGCGGATGGCTGCGGTAGTCCTGCAGCTCGAAGTGCTCGTGGCGGAACGCGAACAGGTCGCGCACGCCGGGGTCCAGCACCATGCGCGGCAGCGGCAGCGGTTCGCGCGCGAGCTGCAGCCGCGCCTGCTCGAGGTGATTGCGGTAGAGGTGCGCGTCGCCGAAGGTATGCACGAAGTCCCCCGGCGCCAGACCGCAGACCTGCGCGATCATCAGCGTGAGCAACGCGTACGAGGCGATGTTGAACGGCACGCCGAGGAACACGTCGGCGCTGCGCTGGTAGAGCTGGCACGACAGGCGGCCGTCCTGCACATAGAACTGGAACAGCGCGTGGCACGGCGCGAGCGCCATGCGGTCCAGGTCGGCCACGTTCCAGGCGCTGACCAGCAGCCGGCGCGAATCCGGCGTGGTGCGGATCTGCGCGAGCAGTTGCGCGATCTGGTCGATGTGGCGCCCGTCGGCCGTGGGCCAGCTGCGCCACTGGTAGCCGTAGACCGGTCCCAGCTCGCCGTTGCCGTCGGCCCATTCGTCCCAGATCGAGACGCCGTGCTCCTTCAGGTAGCGGATATTGGTGTCGCCGCGCAGGAACCACAGCAGCTCGTGGATGATCGAGCGCAGGTGCAGCTTCTTGGTGGTGACGAGCGGAAAGCCGGCCGCCAGATCGAAGCGCATCTGGTAGCCGAACACGCTGAGCGTGCCGGTGCCGGTGCGGTCCGAGCGCGGGCGGCCGTGTTCGAGGATATGGCGCAGCAGCTGCTGGTACTGGTGCATCGATGCGCTTCCGCTCAGCCGGCGCCGCCGTCGGCGCCACGCGCGCCGCGGCGCTGCGCCCACGCGAACATCGCGACACCCGCGATCACCATCGGCAGGCTGAGCAGCTGCCCGCGCGTCAGCCAGCCGAAGGCCACGAAACCCAGCCCCGGGTCCGGCTCGCGCACGAACTCGACCGCGAAGCGGAATGTCCCGTAGAACAGCAGGAACAGCCCGCTCACCGCGAGCCGCGGACGCGGCCGCGCCGAGTACCACCACAGCAACGCGAACAGCAGCAGCCCCTCGAGCGCCGCCTGGTAGAGCTGCGAGGGGTGGCGCGCAAGCGCCAGCGGATCGCGCGGGAACACCATCGCCCACGGCACCTCGCTCGGACGGCCCCACAGTTCCTGGCCGATGAAGTTGCCGATGCGCCCGAAGCCGAGCCCCAGCGGTACCAGTGGCGCGACGAAATCGATCAGCTCGCCCAGCGGGCGCTGCGTGCGTCGCGCCAGCCACCACAGCGCGACGATCACGCCGAGCAGCCCGCCGTGGAACGACATGCCGCCTTCCCAGACGCGCAGCAGCCACAGCGGATCATCGACCAGGTGGTCGAAGCCGTAGAACAGCACATAACCGAGCCGGCCGCCGAGCACCACGCCGATCGCTCCCCAGAACACCAGGTCCTCGACCTGGTCGGGTGTCAGGGGCGCCCCGGGCCGGCGCGCGCGCCGCCGCCCCAGCCACCACGCGGCCGTGAACGCGCACAGGTACATCAGGCCGTACCAGTGCACGTCGAGCGGCCCCAGCGAGATGGCGACCGGATCGAAATCGGGGTGACGCGGCATCGGGGGCTCCATTGGCTGCGACAGCCTCACGCGCGTGAGCGGCTGCCGTGGATGCGAACCGCGGCTATTATGCCGTGCCACCCCCAAACCCGGCCACCGCACCGATGTGCCTGATCGTCATTGCCTGGCAGCAGCACGCCGGGTTCCCGCTCGTGATCGCGGCCAACCGCGACGAGTACCACGCACGCCCCAGCGAAGCCGCGGCCTTCTGGCGCACGCAGCCGCGCCTGCTGGCGGGGCGCGACCTGCGCGCCGGCGGCACCTGGCTGGGCCTCACTCGCGGCGGCCGCTTCGCCGCGATCACGAACCGCCGCGGCCACGAAGCGCCCGCGGGCGCCCCTTCGCGCGGCATGCTGACGCTGGATTTCCTGCTCGGCGACGACACGCCAGGACACTATGCGGAGCGCCTGGCCGCCGACTGCGAACGCTACGCCGGCTTCAACCTGCTGGTGGGCGAGGTACACGGCGAGCTGCATTACCTGGGCAACCACGGCCCGCGCCTGGAGCGGCTGCCGCCCGGCGTCTACGGACTGTCGAACGCGATGCTCGACACGCCGTGGCCGAAGCTGCTGGGCGCGCGCGAGGAAGTAGCGGCGCTGCTCGCCGGTGACCCCGACCCCGGGCGCGTGCTGGCCGTACTGGCCGACCGCGGCGTGCCACCCGATCACGCGCTGCCCGCAACCGGCGTGGGGCTCGACCAGGAGCGCCTGCTCGGCCCGCGTTTCGTGTGTTCGGCGCCCTACGGCACGCGCACCTCGACCTGCGTGCGCGTGCGCCGCGACGGGCAGGCGGATTTCACCGAGCGCCGCTTCGACCCCGCCGGCACGCCGCAGGCGACGGTACAGTACACGTTCCGGCTCGACTGAGCACCATGCGACCGTGAGGCCCTGCAATCGTGCGATCATCCTGGCGCGCGGCGGTGGCTGCGCACCCGTGGGACGCCGTGAATGCGTCCCTGCAGGCTCGAACGCCGCATCCCTGCGGCGTACGCCCACCGGTGCGCGGCCACCGCCGCGCGCGTTGCGACACTTCGCAGACTTCGCCTGGAAGGAGACACGACGATGATCAAGGTGCTGGTGCTGGTGCATCGACGCGCAGGGCTGACGCACGAGGAGTTCGCACGCGGTTACCGGGAGGAGGTGGGGCCGGCGGTGGCACGGAACGTTCCCGGCGTGCTCCGCTACGTGCAGAACCACCACCCGAAGCTGCGCGACGGCAGCGACGCCCCGTGGGACGGGGTGGGAGAACTCTGGCTCGAGGACATGGCGGCATGGCAGCGCGTGATGGCCTTCACCGCCAGCGAGCAGGGGCGGCCGGTCGTCGACATCGAGAGCAAATACATCGACCGCGAGCGCATGACGCTGCTGGTGTGCGAGGAGGCGGTGATCAAGGACGTCGGATGACGTCTTCCGAGCGGGTATCATACCGTAGGCGGGGCAGTCGCCGCCCCGCCGCCGTGGCCATCAGGGTGGCGGCATTCGGATAACGGAGGAGGTGCGTGATGCGCATGGTGCGTTTTCTCGGGGCGCTGCCCCTGCTGCTGGCCCTTGCCGCCCATGGCGCGCAGAAGCCGAACATCCTGGTCATCATGGCCGACGACATCGGCTACTGGAACGTCGGCGCCTACAGCCACGGCATGATGGTGCCCACGCCGAACATCGATCGCATCGCCCGGGAGGGCATGCTGTTCACGGACCATTACGCCGAGCCGAGCTGCACCGCGGGCCGCGCGGCGTTCATCACCGGCCAGATCCCGATCCGCACCGGCCTGACGACGGTTGGCCAGCCGGGGGATCGCCTCGGCATCAGCGAGAAGGATCCCACGCTCGGTGAAATCCTGAAGAAACAGGGCTACCGCACCGGCCAGTTCGGCAAGAACCACCTCGGGGACCGCAACGAGTTCCTGCCCACCGTGCACGGTTTCGACGAGTTCTACGGCAACCTCTACCACATGAACACCGAGGAAGAGCCCGAACAGATGGACTGGCCGAAGGATCCGGGCTTCAGCGAGCGCTACCGCCCGCGCGGGGTGATCCGGGCCACGGCGAGCAGCGAGGACGACGCCACCGTCGACCGGCGCTTCGGCAAGGTCGGCAAGCAGAAGATCGAGGACACGGGCCCGCTCACCCGCAAGCGCATGGAGTCCATCGACGAGGAATTCACGGCCGCGGCGCTCGATTTCATGGACCGTTCCGCGCAGGCCGGCCAGCCGTTTTTCACCTGGCTGAACACCACCCGCATGCACGTCTACACGCACCTGAAGCCCGAGAGCCGCTACCTCGCGCAACCGTATTCGTCGGACTACGACATCTACGGCAGCGGCATGATGGAACTGGACCAGAATGTCGGACGCATTCTCCAGTGGCTCGAAGACAAGAAACTGGCGGGCAACACGATCGTCGTCTTCACCACCGACAACGGCGCCATGTCCGCCTGGTGGCCCGACGGCGGTTCGACGCCGTTCCGGGGCGAGAAAGCCACCACCTGGGAGGGTGGCGTACGCGTGCCGATGCTGATCCGCTGGCCGGGGAAGATCGCACCGGGCTCCGTCTCGAACGGCATCCAGAGCCACCTCGACATGTTCACCACGCTGGCCGCCGCCGGCGGCGCGCACGCCGTGGCGAAGGAACTCGAGGCGAGCCACAAGGTGCATATCGACGGCGTGAACAACCTGGACCACTGGCGGGGCAAGGGTCCTTCCGCGCGCAATTTCTTCATCTACTACAACGAGCGCGAAATGACTGCCGTGCGCGTCGGTCCCTGGAAGGGCCACTTCAAGACGCGCGAAGGCTTCTTCGACTGGAACAAGCCGGCAGCCCTGCTGTTCAACCTGCGCATGGATCCCTTCGAAAAACAGGATGGGCACAAGACGCAGCACATGGCGATGGAAAAGAGCTGGATCGGTGGCATGTTCCGCGATGTGATCGGCCAGCACATGCTGAGCCTGCAGCAGTATCCGCCGCGCCAGAAGGGCGGCAGCCTGATGATCGAAGTCGAATGAGCGCGGACCCGCGCGGCGCCGTTCTCGACCTGCAGCGCCGCCTCGGGCAGGAAGTGCTGGGGCAGCCGGCGCTGGTCGAGCGGCTGCTGCTGGGCCTGCTCGCCAACGGCCACCTGCTCGTCGAAGGGGTGCCGGGGCTCGCCAAGACGCGGGCGGTGCGCAGCCTCGCCGGCCATCTGTCGGCGCGGCTGTCGCGCATCCAGTTCACGCCGGACCTGCTGCCCGCGGACATCACCGGCAGCGAGATCTACCACCAGGACGGCGACCGCGACACGTTCCGCTTCGCCCCCGGCCCGGTGTTCGCGGACCTGGTGCTGGCCGACGAGATCAACCGCGCGCCGGCCAAGGTGCAGGCGGCGCTGCTGGAGGCGATGGAAGAGCGCCAGGTCACGGTGGCCGGCACCACGCACGCGCTGCCGCCGCTGTTCATGGTGCTGGCGACGCAGAACCCGATCGAGCAGGAAGGCACCTACCCGCTGCCCGAGGCGCAGATGGACCGCTTCCTGATGAAGCTGCGCGTGGGCTATCCCGGGGTCGAGGCCGAGACCGCCATGCTGCGCCTGGTGCGCGACGAGGAGCGCCCCGACGGCAGCCGCCCCGACACCCGCGACGAACCGCGGCTGGCGCCGGAAATCGTGTTCGCCGCGCGGCGCCTGGTGCACGAGGTTTACGTCGCGCCGGCGATCGACCGCTATCTGGTCGATGTGGTCGATGCGACGCGCCACCCAGGGCGCTACGGCGACGAACTGGCCGGCTGGATCCAGGTGGGCGCGAGCCCGCGGGGTGCGATCGCGCTGGATCGCGTCGCGCGCGCCCATGCGTGGCTGATGGGCCGCGACCACGTGACCCCCGACGATGTGCGGGCGGTGGCGATCGACTGCCTGCGCCACCGCATCATCCTCAGCTACGAAGCCCATGCCGGCGGTGTCGATGCCGATCGGGTCATCGCCACGCTGCTGCAGCGGGTGGCCGTGGCCTGAACACCATGTTCCGCCAGCGTCGTGCCACACCGCCCGGCGACCGGCCCACCGGATCTGCCGCCGGCACGCCCGGCGTCCACGTCGGACTCGCCCAACTGGTGGCGCTGGAGCATCGCGGCCTCGCGGCCACGAACACGCCGCACCGGCCGCTGCACAGCCTGCTCGCGGGGCGCCACGGTTCGCGCATGCGCGGCCGCGGACTCGATTTCCTCGAGATGCGCCCCTACCTTCCCGGCGACGACGTGCGCGCGATCGACTGGCGCGTCAGCGTGCGGACCGGTCGGGCGCACGTGCGCGTGCACGCCGAGGAGCGCGACCGGCCGGTGGTGCTGGTGGTGGACCAGCGGCAGAACATGTTCTTCGCGACGCGGCGCGCCATGAAGTCGGTGGTGGCCGCCGAGGCCGCCGCGCTGCTCGGCTGGAACCTGCGCCGCGGAGGCGACCGCATCGGCGCGCTGGTCTTCGACGATGCCGGCGCGGCGCTGTTCGCCCCGCACCGCGGACGCGCCGGCTGGCTGCGCATCCTGGGCGAGATCGCACGCCGCAACCAGGCGCTGCACGCCGGCGCCACCACGGCACAGGCGCCGGCCATGCTCGATGGCGTCCTGGCGCAGCTGCTGCGCGTGCTGACCCCCGGCCATCTGATCGTGCTGCTGTCGGATTTCGACGGCGCGGGCGAGGTGAGCCACGCGCTGCTCGCCCAGCTGGCACGGCGCCACGATCTGTTGGCCATGCCGGTGCGGGATGCGGGGGCGCAGCGCTGGCCCGAGCACGGGCAGTACGTGGTCAGCGACGGGGTACTGCAGTTGGCGCTGACCGCGGGCGACGCGGCCGAGCGCCGGCGCCTGGCCGAGCTCGCCGAGGCGCACCGGCACCGCATCCGGCGCTGGCGCGAGGAACTGGCGGTGCCGGTACTGCCGCTGGACACCGCAGAGGACGTGGCCACGCAGCTGCGCCGGGCACTCGCCATCGACCCGGGTCTGCAGGTCCATGGCAGCTGAAGCGCTGGCCCGCGCGGCGGGCAACGGCCCCGACCCGCTGGCCGGGCTGCAGGATCTGGCCGTGCCGCCCCCCCCGTCGTGGCTGCCGCCCGAGGGTCCGGGCTGGGTGTTGCCGGGTCTGCTGTTGCTGGCGGCGCTGGCCTGGGCCGGCCGGCGGATCGGGCACTGGCGTCGCCGCACCCGCTACCGCCGCGAGGCGCTGGCGGAGCTCGAGGCGCTGGCGAAGGCACCCGCTGGCCCGCAGGCGCTGCTGGCCATTTCCGCGCTGCTGAAGCGCACCGCGCTGGTCGCCTACCCGCGCGAGGCGGTGGCGTCGCTGGCGGGCACCGCGTGGCGGGACTTCCTGTGCGCCAGCGGCGCACCGGGGTTCGCCGACGCCGCCTGCGATCCGCTGTTCGAGTCCGCGTACCGGGCGCATTGCGCCACCGATGCGCGCGAACGTGCGGCCCTGCTCGGGGCGGCCCGCCAGTGGATCCGCGCGCACCGCGCGCCACGGCGGGACGGGCGGCAATGAACGGCATCGGTTTCGACACCTCCGGCCTCACCGCCGTGCTCGCGCACCTGCACTGGCTGTCGCCGTGGGTGCTGCTGGCCTTGCCGCTGCCGCTGCTGCTGCGCCGCCTGCCACCGTACCGGCAGCGGCGCCCGGCACTGCGCATCGCGTTCTTCGCGCTGGCCGTGCGCGGCGTCGGCCGGGCGCCCGAACCCGGCGCCGTGGTGGTGTCGGCCGGTAGCGTGCAGACCGTGGTGAGCGTACTGGCCTGGTGCCTGCTGCTGCTGGCGCTGGCACGGCCGGTGTACGTGGAACCACCGCTGACGCGCATCCAGCCGGCACGGGACCTGCTGCTGGCCGTGGACATCTCGCCGTCGATGCGCGCACGCGACTATCGCGACCGTGACGGCCGGCCGGGGGAGCGCATGACAGCGGTGCGTGAGGTGCTGGACGAGTTCATCGCCCGGCGCGGCGGTGACCGTATCGGGCTGCTGGTGTTCGGCCAGCAGCCCTACGTGCAGGCCCCGTTCACGCTCGAGCACACGACCGTGCGCGAACTGCTGGCGCAGTCCGAGCCCGGCATGGCGGGCGGGCGCACGATGATCGGGGACGCGCTGGGGCTGGCGCTGCGCATGTTCGAGGCCAGCACGGTGCCCGGCAAGGTCGTGATCCTGCTGTCCGACGGCGCGGACACGGGCTCCCGCGTGCCGCCGCTGAAAGCCGCGGAGTTCGCCCGGCGCGCCGGTATCACGGTGCATACGGTCGCCATCGGCGACCCGCGGGCCGCGGGCGAGGACCGGGTGGACCTCGAGGCGCTGGCCGCGATCGCGCAAGCGACCGCGGGGCGTGCCTACCGTGCCGAGGACCGCGCCGCGCTCGCGGCGATCTACCGCGAACTCGATGCACTGGAGCGTCAGAACTTCGAGACCCTGTCGTGGCGGCCGCAGCGAGCGCTGCACGCGTGGCCGCTTGGCGCCGCCGTCGCGCTGCTGCTGGGCTGGCATCTGGCAGCCGCGCTGCTCGGCGCGCTGCGCGCGTGGATCGAGAGGTGGTCCGTGGCACGCCGCGGAGAGGCGCCATGACGCCCGCCTGGCTGCCGGTGGAGTTCCATTTCCTGCGGCCCTGGGCGTTGTGGGGACTCGCACCGCTGCTGCCGTTGCTCTGGCTGGCGTCCCGGCGCGAGCTCGCGGGACGGCTGGCGGCGTGGCGCGGCCGCATCGATGCGCACCTGCTGGCGGCGCTGACCGTCGGTGGCGGTCGGCGCCCCGGACTGCGCCCGATCCATACGCTGTTGCTCGCGGTGGCGCTGGCCTGCCTCGGGCTGGCGGGACCGGCCTGGCAGCGCGAGCCGATGCCGCTGGTCGAGGACCGCGCCCCCTTGGTGGTGGCGCTCGACCTGTCGCCTTCGATGGACGCCGTCGACGTGTCGCCGACCCGGCTGGAACGCGCGAAGCTCGAGCTGCGCGCCTTGCTGGCGCGCCGCCAGGGCGCCCGCACCGCGCTGCTGGTGTTCGGCGCCACCGCGCACCGGGTGCTGCCGCTCAGCGACGACCCCAACGTGCTGCTCACCTATGTGCCGGACCTGGGCACCGCGCTGATGCCGGCCGCCGACCCGCAGGCCCCGAAGGCGATCGCCGCCACACTGGCGCTGGCAGCGCGCATGCTGGAGCGCGAACCCACGCCCGGCAGCATCCTGTTCCTCACCGACGGCTTCGATGCACCACAGGCACAGCGCTTCGTGGAGCTGCGCTCGCGCGGCGGCAGCGAGCCGCTGCTGCTGGTCTTCGGCGACGACGCGCCGGCCCCGCTGCGCAGCGCCGACGGAGGCTACGTCACCGGCGCCGACGGGCGCCGCGTGTTCGCGCGCCCGGGCCGCGAGGGGCTGGAGGCGGCGGCCGCGCACGGGATCTGGGTGGCCTCGGCCACCGCCGACGAGCGCGACCTCGATGCCGTGGAAGCACGCATCCAGCGTCATCTGGCCGCAGCGCTGGCCGCCGACCCCGGCGCCCGCTGGCGCGACCAGGGATT
>JAJVIG010000039.1 GCA_022072145.1 Pseudomonadales bacterium | reverse complement strand
GCAGCGCCTGTCGGCGGGATTCGGCGCGCTCGCGGCCGGCGATCACGCGACGGCGGCGCGCGAGTTCCGCGCCGCGCTGGCGCTGCGCAAGGACAGCACCGAGGCCCGCGACGGCCTGCAGCAGGCCGAGTTCCAGTTGAGCCAGCAGCGCATCACGGCGTTGCTCGCCAGCGCCCGGCGCTCGGTCGCCAGCGAGCGCTGGGCCGAGGCGAAGCGCGACTTCGACGCCGCGCTCGCGATCGACGCCGCGCTCGGTCCGGCGCTCGAAGGCAGCCGCGACGCGACCGGGCGGCTCGCTCTCGACGAGGCGCTCGCTGCACTGGAGCGCAGCCCCGACCGTCTGCTCGACGCGTCCACGCGCGAGCGCACGGGTGAGTTGATCGCGCGTGCCGAGACGATCGCCGATCCGGGGCCGCGCCTGCAGACCCGGCTGGCCACGGCGCGCCGCCTGCTCGCAAGCTACCGGGCGCCGCTCGCACTGCGCCTGCGCTCCGACGGACAGACCGAGGTCAGCGTGCTGCGCGTCGGCAGCTACGGTGCACTCACCGAACGCACGCTGGAACTGCCGCCCGGGGACTACGTCGCGGTGGGACGGCGCAGCGGCTACCGCGACGTGCGCGTGGAATTCCGGCTGCGTCCGGGCCAGGCACCGGCCGAGGTGCGCGTGCAGTGCGCGGAGAAAGTGTGAGCACGCCGGACGGCGCACCGCGCGCCGGAGACGACGAGGCGATCGCGCCGTTCGCGTACACCCCGCCGGCGCCCCTGCGCCGCGCCGCGGTGCGCCCGCGGCGCGGCGCAGTCGCGCTTGGCGCACTGCTGGCCGCACTGCTCGCGCTGGCGTGGTTCGTGCTCGGTGCACGCGTGCTCGAAGTGCGGGTCGATCCGCCGGCAGCGCGCATCGACATCGACGGCGGTCTCGCCCTCGGATTCGGCGGCCGCTTCGTGCTGCGGCCCGGCGCCTACACGGTCGAGGCGAGCGCGTCGGGATACCGGACCGAGCGCCGGCAGGTACAGGTCGACGCCGGTGCGGGACAGCGGCTCGAGTTGAGGTTGGCGCCGCTGCCCGGGCGCCTCGCGCTGCGCACCACCCCGGTGGCGGCGCACGTGGTGGTCGACGGCGCCCCGGTCGGTGACAGCAACGGCGAGCCGCTGGTGATCGCGGCCGGCGAGCACCGGCTGCGCATCGAGGCCGAGCGCTTCCTGCCGCACGAGCGCACGCTGGCGATCAGCGGCCGCGACGAACTGCAGGCACTGGAGATCGCGCTCGCTCCGGGCTGGGGCAGCTACCAGGTCGATTCGCGCCCGTCGGGTGCGCGCATCGTGGTCGACGACGTCGCGCTCGGCACCACGCCGGCGCGCGTGGAACTGCTGGCCGGACCGCGGCACCTGCGCCTCAGCCTCGACGGCCACCGCGACGGGGTCATGATGGTCGATGCGGTGGCCGGCGAGGAACGCGCGCTGGATCCGCTGGTGCTCGAGCGCGCCGATGCGCGCCTGCGCATCACTACACGCCCCTCCGGCGCGAGCGTGACGCTCGACGGCGTGTTCCAGGGACGCACGCCGCTCGAACTCGCGATCGATTCCTCGCGCGCGCATGAGCTGATCGCGTTCAAGGCGGGCCATGACCGCGTGCTGCGCACGCTGTCCGCTGGCTCGGGCTCGGGCTCGCGCGCCATCGAGCTCGCGTTGCCCGCGCTGACCGGCGAGGTCGAGCTCGCGGTCGAACCGCCCGACGCCAAGCTGCTGCTCGACAGGCGACCGCTGCCGCCCGGCACGCGCACGCTGACGCTGCCGGGCGTGCCGCACACGCTGCGCGCCGAGCGCAGCGGCCTCGAGCCGAGGGAAATCCGCTTCACGCCGCGCCCGGGGTTCCCGCAGCGACTGCAGCTCACGCTGCGCGCGGCAGCGGCAGTGACAGCGGCGAAGCCCGCCACCACCGGGCCCGCCGAGCGCATCATGACTGCCGAAGGACAGGAACTGGTGCTGCTGCGCCCGCAGGCATTCACCATGGGCTCGTCCCGGCGCGACGTCGGCCGACGCGCGAACGAGGCGCTGCGCGAAGTGAAGCTGCAGCGGGCGTTCTTCCTCGGCGTCGCGGAAGTAGGCAACGCCGAGTTCCGCCGCTTTCGTCCCGCGCACGCGGCCGGCGAATTCAAGGGCAAGCCGCTCGGCGGCGACGACCTGCCGGTGGTGAACGTGGGCTGGGAGGACGCGGCGCTGTACTGCAACTGGCTCAGCACGCGCGAGCGTCTGGCGCCGTTCTACCGCGTGCAGGACGGCCGCGTCACCGGTTTCGACCCGGGCAGCCGCGGCTACCGCCTGCCGAGCGAGGCCGAGTGGGCGTGGGCGGCCACCGTGATGGCCGACGGTTCGGTGCACCGCTTCGCGTGGGGAGCCGAGCTGCCGCCGCCGGCGCGCGCCGGCAACTTCGCCGACCGCAGCGGCGCCACCGTGCTCGGTACGGTCGTCGCCGGCTACGACGACGGTTTCCCGGCCGCCGCGCCGCGACGCCGTTTCGCGCCCAACCGGCACGGCATTTTCGACCTCGACGGCAATGCGGCAGAATGGGCGCACGACGTCTACGAGCCGCTGCCGGCGGCCGGCACCACGGATCCGCTGGGCGTGCAGACCGGCGAGCTGCACGTGGTGCGAGGCGCCAGCTGGCGCCACGGCGGCATCACGGAACTGCGCCTCGCGTTCCGTGACTACGGCAAGGATGCCCGCCCCGATCTCGGGTTTCGCATCGCGAGGTACGCCGAATGAGACACGCGCTCGGGATCGCACTGCTGCTCGCAGGCGTGGTCTTCGCGCAGGAACCGGCGGCTCCCGACCGGGACACGGCGGCCGCAACGGGCGCCGATACGCGCGTAGCCGTCCCCCGCAAGGAGGAATCGCAACCACCGGTGCCGCGGGAACCGGCGGATGAGCGATTCGTTCCCAGCGAGGACATCTCGGAGGATCTCTCCGTATCATTCCCGTCGGACATCTGAGCGAGCCCTGAACGCACCACCATGAAACGCCTCTTCGCCTCCGAGTTCCTGTTCCAGCTGTTCGCCCTGCTGGTCGCGCTGATCGTGGTCCACGCGTTCTACGTCACGGTCGTGGCGCCGGGGGCCGAGGCGGTGATTGCGGCCGAACTGGCGCGGCTCGCGGCCGGCGATACCAGCGCGCGCGCGCCCTCGGTGTGGGTGATCATGAAAGATTACGAGCAGGAGATCTGCTTCGTGCTGATGCTCTGGTGCATCGCGATCATGGGCTACAAGGGGGCGACCCTGCGCCGCGAGAAGCGCCTGCTCGAGAAACCGCTGGTGCAGGTTCCGGGCGGCACCAGCATCCTGCCCGAGGACGCGCGCGAGTACCTGCGACCGATCCAGGCACTGCCGCCCGACAGCGGGCGCGCGCTGCTGCCACGCGCGCTGGTCGCCGGCCTGCAGCGCTTCGCCGCCACGCGCAGCATCCAGGACGCCGCGAGCTCGATCCGCGAGGTCTGCGAGACCGAAGGCGAGCGCATGGACTCCGAGCTCTCGATGGTGCGCTACATCGCGTGGGCGATTCCGTCGATCGGGTTCATCGGCACCGTGCGCGGGATCGGCATGGCGCTGACGCAGGCGCACCGCGCGGTCGAGGGAGACATCACGGGCGTCACCGCGGCGCTAGGCGTGGCCTTCAATTCGACCTTCGTCGCGCTGATGATCAGCATCCTGCTGATGTTTTTGATGCACCAGCTGCAACTGCAGCAGGAACGGCTGGTGCTCGATGCGCAGGCATACTGCGACCAGCGGCTGCTCGGGCACCTGAAGGTCACGCGGGAGTCCTGAGCATGCGTACCTGGGTGCTCGAACTGAACGACAGCGCACTGCTGCTCGGCGACGGCAGCGGGCCGCCCGCGCGCAGCCCGGGCTACGCGACCGTCACCCGTCATGAGGTGGTCACCGGCGAGCCGGCGCTGGCGCGTGCACGCATCGAACCGCGTCACACGCTGAACCAGTTCTGGCTGCGCCTCGGCACCGAGCCGCTGCACGAGGCGCGCGCGCACGCGCGCCACCACGCCGACCTCGCGTGGTCGCAGTTGCAGCAGCTGGCCAACGCCGCCGGCAGGCCGCAACGCGTGATCCTCGCGGTGCCGGGCAGTTTCAGTCGCGAGCAGCTAGCGGTGCTGCTCGGCATCGCGCAACGCACCTCGTTCCGCGCCGTCGGGCTCACCGACAGCGCGCTGGCTGCCGCGACCACCACCGCGGTCGGCGCCGCCGCGCTGCACCTGGACCTGCAGTTGCACCAGTGCGTGCTGACGCGCATCACGCGAGCGGACGGCATGCTCGCGCGCGAACAGGTGCGCACGCTGCCGGGCTGCGGCCTGGCGCAACTCCAGGAGCGATGGGCGCAGCTGCTGGCCACGCGTTTCATCGAGCAGAGCCGCTTCGACCCGCTGCACGCCGCCGCCAGCGAACAGCAGCTCTACGACCGCTTGCCGCACTGGCTGGCGGCGCTGCAGACCGCTGACGACGTGGCCACCGAACTGCTGAACGGCGGCACCGGCTATCACGCCAAGCTGCGTGCGCATGACGTGCTCGAGGCGGCGTTGCCGGTGTATTCGCAGATCGAGGACGCGGTGCGCCGCGAACGCGCCGGCGCCACCGTGCTCGCGAGCGCGCGCTTCGCCGCTCTGCCGCGCATCGAGGCGCTGTTGCCCGCGTTCACCCGGCTCGATGCCGAGGCGGTGATCCGCGGCTGCCTGCGTCACGCGGCGCTGATCTGCAGCGACGAGTCGGCGCTGCGCTTCGTGACCCGGCTGCCGGCCGGCGAAGACGCCACGGCACATGCGGTCGCGGGCACGGCGGCTCCGGCGCCGCTGGTGAGCGCGGAAGCCACCGTCCCCAGCCACCTCGTGGTCGGGGCGCGCGCGCTGCGGCTCGACCCGGGCAGCCTGTACCTGCATCGCGACGCCGAGGGCTGGACGCTGTCGCGGCAGATGCCGCACGCCTTCGCCGGCACGCTGACCTGGGACGGCGCCGGCTGGCTGCTGGTCCCGGCGCCGGGCAGCGCGCTCAGGCTCGACGGCGGCGCGGTGCGTGCGCCGCTGCCGCTGCGCGCCGGGCAGCGTCTGCAGCCAGACGCCGGGACCGATGCGCTGCGGCTGGTCGCGGAATCGGCGGTCGGCGACGATGGCGCGTAGACGGCGCGAATTCTCCATCTTCAGCCTGTCGTTCCTCGACATCATGTCGTGCGGATTCGGCGCGACGATCCTCGTGTTCCTGATCATCGACCACTCGGGCGAACTGCGCGCGCAGGAGGCCAACCGCGAGCTGATCGCCGAGGCGGAGTTCCTCGACCGCGAGGTGCGCGAGGGCCGCGAGCAACTGGCGGAGCTGCGCAACACGATCGCGATGGTCGACGACTCGACCGTCGAGGCGCGCGGACGCGCACGCGAGCTGCAGGAGCGGATCCGCGAGCAACGCCAGGAGCTCGCGCGCGACGACCGTGACAGCAGTTCGCGCAGCGAACACCTGAACCGCCTGCAGGCGGAGCTGCGCGAACTCGAGGCGCGCAACGAGCAGCTGCGCGCGGAAACCGGACAGCAGTCCGGCAGCGACGTGCGCCGCTTCACCGGCGACGGCGACCGCCAGTACCTGACCGGACTGAAGCTCGGCGGCCGGCGCATCCTGGTGCTGCTCGACCGCTCGGCCAGCATGCTCGACCACTCGCTGGTCAATATCATCCGCCTGCGCAACATGCCGGAGCAGGTGCAGCGGCGCGCGCCGAAGTGGCGCCGTGCGGTCGCGACGGTCGACTGGATCAGCACGCGCCTGCCACCGGACGGCGAGTACCAGATCCTGCTGTTCGGCACCGGCGTCGAACCGGCGCTCGCAGGCACGAAGGGCCAATGGCTGCCGGTCGCGGATCGCGACCGGCTGAGCCGCGCGATCGAGGCGCTGGATGCGGTCACGCCCGCCGGCGGCACCAGCCTGCTCGCCGCCTTCCGGGCCGCGGCGGAGATGAAGCCGCCACCGGATAACGTCTACCTGATCACCGACGGCCTGCCGACCCAGGGCAGCGGCCCCGTGCCGGCCAAGGCGAGCGGGCGCGACCGCATGAAATACTTCAACCAGGCGCTCGCCGCGCTGCCGCGCGGCATGCCGGTCAACGTGATCCTGGCGCCGATGGAAGGCGACCCGATGGCCGCCTCGGCGTTCTGGCAGCTCGCGATCGCCACCCGTGGTGCCTTCCTGTCCCCGGCCGGAGACTGGCCATGAGGCTGCGCCGGCGCGCCGGCGAGCAGTTCAGCCTGTCGTTCCTCGACGTGATCTGCTGCGGTTTCGGCGCGATCATCCTGCTGCTGATGATCACGCGGATCACCGCGCCGCAGGTGCTAGAGCGCGACACGCGCGACATGCAGGGGCGCATCGCCGCGCTGCAGGAGGAACTGCACCGCCTGCGCGGCGAGTCGGTGGTGCTCGAGCGCGACCTCGATGCGCGCCGCGAACAGCTCTCCGAGGCGCTGGAGGCCGTCGCGCGGCTGCAGGGCGCCGCATCGGCGATCCCCGGCGAACGCGCACCCTCCGGCCGCGGCGACGAGCTCCAGAGCCGGCTGATCGGACAGCTCGAGAGCGCGAAACAGCGCCTGACCGCGGAGATGAAGCGCCTGCTCGGCGCGCAGGGCAAGCGGCGCGACGACACCATCGGCGGCATTCCGGTCGACAGCGAATACGTGATCTTCGTGATCGACACCTCGGGCAGCATGTTCAACTACGCCTGGGCACGCGCTCAGCGCGAGATGATCCACATCCTCGACATCTACCCGCGCCTGAAGGGCGTGCAGGTGATGAGCGACGAAGGCGAGTACATGTTCTCCAGCTATCGCGGCCAGTGGATCCCGGACACGCCGGCGCGCCGGCGCGCGATCGTGGCCCGCTTCGCGACCTGGAACCCGTACAGCAACAGCAGTCCGGCCGAAGGTATCGTGCAGGCGATCCGCGCCTTCCACGAACCGGGCCGGCGGATCAGCATCTACGTGCTCGGCGACGAGTTCACCGGCAACTCGATCGCGCAGGTGATCGACGTCGTCGATCGCATCAACGCCGAATCCGGTGGCGAGCGGCTGGTGCGCATCCACGCGGTGGGCTTCCCGACCCAGTTCGCGCGCCCCGCGAACCAGCAGGTCACCGGCATCCGCTTCGCCTCGCTGATGCGCGAGCTCGCGTGGCGCAACGGCGGCACCTTCGTCGGACTGGAGGACTTCGAGTGAGCGTTGCGATCGAGACTCCACCACGCGGGCACGGCCGGCAGCGACGCCGCCTGTTCGCCGTGCTGGGCGCAGGACTGGCGCTGGCGGCGTGCGGGCCGCGGGTGGTCACGATGCAGGCGCTGGATGGTTTTCCGTCACCGCTGGTGGATCCGTTGCCGCTCGCGGTAGGCGTGCACTTTCCGGTCGAATTCGCCTCGTTCACGCACAAGGAAAAGCGCCCGGGTCCGTCCGGGCAGGAGTGGACGATCAACCTCGGGCAGCCGCAGATGCAGGCCTTCCGCAGCGTGTTCGGCAGCGCGTTCCGCACCTTGCACGAGTTGCCCGCGCCGGTGGCTGGTGACGCCGCGCTGACGGCGATCGTGGTGCCGCGCGTCGCGGAGTTCCAGTTCGCGCTGCCGGCCGACACGCGTGCCAAGGTGTTCGAGATCTGGATCAAGTACGACCTGGAAATCCGCGACGGCGCCGGCGAGCCGATCGGGCACTGGAACTTCACCGCCTACGGCAAGACCCCCACCGCGGCGCTGACTTCCGACGAGGACGCGATCCGCGCCGCGACGGTGGTCGCGCTACGCGACGCCGGCGCCTCGCTGGTGACCGGCCTGCAGCGCGACCCCCGCATCCGCTCCTGGCTCGGCGTCCCGTAGGTCCGGGCCGTGCCCGGACATGTTCGCGTAGGTCCGGGCTGCGCCCGGACAGGAATCGTTCGGCCACAGGCCGAACCTACGTATCCGTGCGCGGACACGCGGCGGCGATGCGCGCGACCAGGCGCAGCAACGCCACCACGTTGGTGGCCAGCACCGGGATCCCGCTCACCAGCAGCGCCACCGTGACCCCGCGCTCAGGATCCGCCCAGCTCAGATTGTTCGACAGGCCGATGTGCCCGAAGGCGTGCTGCGAATGCGGACCGAACAGCCCGACCGGCGTGCCGCCGAGCATGAATCCCTGGCTGTAGCGCATCGGCAGTCCGATCGTCGCATCCCGCGTGTGTGGACCGACTTCCATCGTCGCGCGCATGATCGTCTCGGGGCGCAGGATCTGGCGGCCGTTCCAGCGCCCGCCGTCGAGCAGCATCTGGTAGAACGCGGTCAGCTCGCCGGCGGTGGCCACCATGTTGCCGGACGGAATCACGGCCTTGTAGAAGCCGGCATCGGCGATCAGTTCGAGCACGTCCGCGAAGCGCGCCCCGATCAGGCGGCGCGCGAAATCGTCCACCAGCCCCACGCCCTGGATCCCGGTCAGCGCCTGCTCGGCGATGCGTGCGCGCACCGCGGCGCCGGCGCCGTAGTCGAGCACGGTGAAGCCCATCGGCTCCTTGAACCACGCGCGCCAGGCCTTGCGGATGTCCATGCCGCTCACGCGCCGCACGATCTCGGCGAGGATCACGCCGCCGGTGATCGCGTGGTACGCCTGCTGGCGCCCGAACAGGTGCTGCGGCTCGGCCTCACAGAGCATGCGCAGGCACTGCTCGTGGTCCAGCACCACGCGCGGGTCGTCGACGCCGGCGATGCCGGGAATCCCCGCCCGGTGCGACAACAGGTGGTAGATCGTGATCCGGTCCTTGCCGTTGCGCGCGAACTCGGGGATGTAATGCGCGATCGGGTTCAACAGGTTCAGCTCGCCACGCTCCTCCATGCGATGGATCAGCATCGCGGTGAGCGCCTTCGAGGCGGAGAAGATGCAGCTCGGCGTGTCCGGTGTGGCGGGGCGCTTCGGCGCGTCCGCCGCGGCACCGGGTGCGTTGCCGCTCGCGTGCCCGAGCGCGCGGCTGAACACCATGTGCCCGCGCCGGCGCAGGCTGAACATGATGGCCGGGTAGTAGCCGGTGCGGTACAGCGCGCACACCGCGTCCCACACCGCCCGGGCGTCGCGCAGCGCGATCCCCGCCTCGCGCGGGTCGCATTCGGCCGCGCGATCGATGCGCGTCACCTCGTCGAGGTCACACGGCACCGCGATGCGGTTCAGGATGTCGCGCCCGCGCGCGCGTCTGGCCACGAATCCCGATACCGACACCGTGCTCATGCTGCCTCCGTTCATCCCTTCGCCGCCTCCGCTGCGTCCGGCCCGCGGACCGGGTCCGCTTCCGCGTCCTGACGCGGCGACACGTCCGGCGCGCCGAAATGCCGCGCGAGGAAATCCAGCAGCAACTCGTAGCCGCGCTGCCTGGCCACGTCGTCGCGTCCCACGATATACCCGTAATGCAGGCAGTCGCGATACGCACCGCCGCTGGTGATGCGCGCGGCGATGCGTTCCATCCGTGAGGCATCGGACTCGACCGCCGCGACGCGTTCGCCGTCGAGCCAGGCCCTGCCAAGCTCGTCGTAGCGCAGCTCGCAACCGACGAGGTAGGGATAGTTCCCCTCGGCGCGTGGGCGCGCGACCTCCCACGCATGCCCCGCCCCGGGGATCAGGTGCGCTTCCACGGACGCACCGAGCAGGCGCAGTTCGTGCTCGCGCGCCGCGCACGCGGCGAGATCGTTCGACGCATCCTCGTCACCGCGCACGGTGAGCAGCGGAGCGGCCACGATCTCCGTGCTGCCCGGAACCTGGAAGCACGGCCCGTAGAAATCCGCGTACAGCGCGAAGCCCGCAGTATGCGGCGCGAGGATGCGCTGCAGCCGGCGGTCCATCGTCCAGCGCACGGCCATCCCGCCGTAGGAAAAGCCGATCACGCCGATGCGTCGCGGGTCGATCAGCGCACTGCTCGCCAGCAGCCGCAAGGCGGCATAGGCGTCGCTGACCACGTCGAACTCGGTGACGGTCGAGGTGCGCACGCGGTACGGATAATCCTCCGTCATGCCGCGCGGCAGGTAGTACTCCACGATCAGCGACGCGATGCCATGACGCGCCAGCAGCTCGGCATAGTCGCGCTCGCGCCCCGGTGCGATGCCGCCGCTGCCGGGCAGGATCACCAGCGCCGGCACCGGTCGCTCGCGGGTGGCGCCCGGCGGCAGCGTGAGGTGACCCAGCCCGGTGGTCGGCACCGCGCCCCGCATCCCGTCCAGCACCACTTCGAGGTCGAACGGCGAGGCGCTCGGGAAGTGCACCTCACCGGACACGCCGTCGGCGAGCCGCTCGAGCACGCGTTCCGGGTGCGGAAACTCCGGCAGGTACCAGCCGAGCAGGACCGCCTGCACCGCGCGCGACTGCAGCGACAGCGCCGCGGCGAACACCAGCACGACGATGGCGATCAACCCCCGCCTCATCATCGTGGCGCACCGCTCACGACGCCGTCGCCGGCAGGCGTACCCGCGCCAGCCCGAGCAGTGCCAGTCCGCACAGCCCGGCAAAGACCCAGAAGGCCTGCGCGTAATCGCCGGTGGCGTCGAAGGACCAGCCCGCGAACGGCGAACCCGCCACCACGACAGGCATCATCACCGGGTTCATCAAGCCCATAACGCGCCCGTAGTTCGCCGCGCCGAACAGCACCGCCATCAGCGCCCCCCAGACCGGCAGCATACCGCCGGCCGCGAGTCCCAGCGCCGCGCTGGCTGCGAACAGCAGCAGAAAGCCTTTCGCGTGGATCAGCAGCAGGAGTGTCACGATCACCAGCGCGAGCGCCGCTGCCAGTCCCAGCCGCAGGTCGATGCGATCGGCCAGCATGCCGAACACCACCTTGCCGATCATGCCGCACACCGCCAGCGTCGAGATCAGGTAGGCGGCGTTCCCGGCGCTGAGGCCGCGACCGGTCGCCAGCGGAGCGAGGTTGCTCAGCAGCGCGCTATAGACCGAGAACAGCACGCCGAGTACCAGCGCGATCACCCAGAAATTCGCCTGCCGCATGATCTCGGACGTGCTGCCCGCCGCGGGCAGCACGGACACGGACGCGTCAGCGGCAGGTACCGGCGCGACGCCGTCCGGCGCGAGCCCTCGGCGCGCCGGACTGTCTTCCAGCAACAGCCACGTCAGCGGCAGCATCACCGCCGCCGAGGCGAGCGCGAAGAAGCGGAACGCCTCGCGCCAGCCCCAGCCGTCGATGCCCCACTGCAGCAGCGGCGGCAGCAGGAAGCCGCACGCCGAGGTGCCCAGCGAGGCGATCCCCATCGCCAGCCCGCGACGCCGGGTGAACCAGCGCGCCAGCATGCTCGACACCAGCGTCGGGCCCATCAGCACCATCGCGAACGACATGCACAGCGCGTAGGTAGCCGTCACGTGCCACATCGCGCCGGCCAGCGAGAGCAGGAAGAATCCGGCCGCCAGCATCGCCACGCCGATACAGGCGAGCACACGCAGCGGCTGCCGGTCGACCGCGACCCCGAGGAACGGCGAGATCGCGCCCGAGACCAGCGTGCACGCCGTGATGCCGAGCATCATGTCGAACCGGCCCGCAGAGAACTCGGTCGCCAGCGGTGCCAGGATCAGGCCATAAGAATAACTGACGGCCGCGGTCACGATTCCTTGCAGCAGGAAGCCCGCACCGACCAGCCACCAGCCGTAGAAAATCCCCCCTGGCGCGGGAATCGCGGACTTCATGCGTTGCTCCTCCAGACGTCGACACCCTTGCGCCGGTCACGCCCGGAACGCCGGTCCTCCTTGAAACGCACATCCGAACGGCGGTCGGTCTGCACGCGACGCGGACCGCGGCGGCGTCCCAGCACCCGGTGCAACTGGCATTCGCAGGACGCGCGATCGCAGCCGGCGACCGGCAACGTGATCACGCGATCGACCGGGAAGGTCTGGCCGCGCAGGCGCTGGATCGCCTCGCAGCAGTCCTTCTGCGGCATCACCATGCAGCCCTGGAAGGCGTCGAGCACGCTGGCGGCGGGCTTCGCGCGCGGCGCCGCGCCGCGTGCGGATTCGATGGCAGGCGTCGGGGCCGGTGCGGCCCGCTGGCGCCGGGAGCGGCTGCGCATACGCAGCCCCACGACCAGCGCGACGACCACGACGGTCAGAGCGATCCACCCCAGCATGCGCGTGCCCTCCCCTGTTGCTGCCGGCGTCGGGCCGGAACCGGCGCCCCGCCGAAGTATAGGCGAGCGGGGCGCGCAGCCACGCCCCGCTCAGGCGTCGACCCGGCGCAGCCCCACCGCTTCCCTGAGCCTCGCCAGCAACGGCCGGCTGTACGAGCGCGCGCGCTCGGCGCCCTCCTGCAGCAACCGCTCGATCAGCGCCGGCTGCGCCATCAGTTCCTCGTAGTGTGCACGCGGCTCGCGCAACTGCTCGTTCAGCAGTTCGAACAGCCGGCGCTTCGCCTCGCCCCACGCGATGCCGGCCGCGAACTCGCGCCGCATCTCCTCGCGCTGCCCGGGGTTCGCGAAGGCCTGCCAGACCTGGAACACGGTCGATTCGTCGGGGTTCTTCGGCTCGCCGGGTTCCTGCAGGTTGGTCTTGATGCGGTTGACGTGCTTCTGCAACTGCTTCTCGGGCAGGAACAGCGGAATCGTGTTGCCGTAGCTCTTGCTCATCTTGCGGCCGTCGAGCCCGGCGAGCACGGCCACCTCGTCGTCGACCACCGCAGTCGGCAGCACCAGGTGATCGCCGTAGTGGTGATTGAACCGCTGCGCGATGTCGCGCGCCATCTCGACGTGCTGGATCTGGTCGCGCCCCACCGGCACGCGGTCGGCACCGAACATCAGGATGTCGGCCGCCATCAGTACCGGATAGCCGTACAACCCCATCGTGATGCCGAAATCGTCGTCCTGCCCTGCCTCCTGGTTCGACTGCACGGCGGCCTTGTAGGCGTGCGCGCGGTTCATCAGGCCCTTCGCGGTCATGCAACTGAGCAGCCAGCTCAGCTCGGTGATCTCGGGAATGTCGGACTGGCGGTAGAACACCGCGCGCGAGGTATCCAGGCCGCAGGCCAGCCACGTCGCGGCGATCTCGCGCGTGGAGCGGCGCAGCAATTCGGGATCCTGGTTCTTGATCAGCGAATGCAGGTCGGCCAGGAAATAGAAACACTGCACGTCGGGCTCTCGGCTCGCCTCGATCGCCGGCCGTATCGCACCGACGTAGTTGCCGAGGTGCGGCGTGCCGGTGGTGGTGATTCCCGTCAGAACACGTTGCTGTCTCATGCCTACCCTTCCCGCGCAAGGCCGCTCATGATACGTGCCGCGGCAAGGCCGCGCCAATCCGCCGCCGCCTCGATTGACCGCCCCGTACACGCTGCCCATACTCGCGCCTTCGTCGCTACCCGCCGGCAGGAGACCCGATCGATGAGCGCTTTCGAAACCATCGACGTCGCGCGCGAGGGCGCGATCGCCCGTATCACGCTGAACCGCCCCGGGGCGGCCAACGGCATCGACCTGCAGATGGCCGGCGAACTGCTGCAGGCATCGCTCGACTGCCGCCACGACGCCGGTGTGCGCGCGGTCGTACTGAGCGCCAACGGACGCATGTTCTGCGCCGGCGGGGACCTCAACGGCTTCGTCGCCAACGCCGCGCGCCTGCAGAGCCACCTGAAGGAACTGACATTGCTGCTGCACGGCGCGATCTCTAACTTCGCGCGCATGCGCGCACCGCTGATCGTCGCGGTCAATGGTGCGGCAGCGGGTGCGGGCTTCAGCCTCGCGCTGGCCGGAGATCTGGTGCTCGCGGCGCGCTCGGCGAAGTTCGCCCTCGCGTACACCGCCGCCGGGCTGGTACCCGACGCCGGCGCCAGCCACTTCCTGCCGCGGGTGGTCGGCCTGCGTCGCGCGCAGGAACTGATCCTGACCAACCGCCGCCTCAACGCCGAGGAGGCGCTGCAATGGGGCATCGTCACGCGCGTGGTCGACGACGCCGAACTGCCCGCGGCGGCCACGGCGCTGGCCAGCGAGATCGCTGCCGGCCCGACGCAGGCCTACGGCGCGGTGAAGCGGCTGCTGGTCTCGACCTGCCAGAACACCCTGGAGGCGCAGCTGGACCTCGAAGGCAGCGAAATCGCCGCCGCCGCGGTCACCGCCGACGGCCAGGAGGGCGTCGCCGCCTTCCTCGCCAAGCGCGCAGCGGTCTACACCGGGAACTAGCGCATCGCAACGCGCCGGTTGCGCATCCGCCCACCGCCGTTCGCGCCGGACGCAGGTCGGCATTCATGCCGCCGCACACTGGCACCATCACACGACGAAGGGTGTTGCGGCAGCCTGTGGAGCCCGACCTACACCACCGGCTCGTCGAAGAGTCGCCGCAGCACGCGCGTCAGCGCCGGCAGGTCGTGCACACCCGCGAACTCGCGCGCCGAATGCATCGCGAGCATCGGCACGCCCACGTCCAGCGTGCGCACGCCGATGTTCGCCGCCGTCAGCGGCCCGATGGTGCTGCCGCAGCCCATGTCGCTGCGCACCGCGAAACTCTGCACTGCCACGCCCTCGCGTTCGCACAGCCAGCGGAAGATCGCCGCGGTCTCGCTCGAGGTCGCATAGCGCTGCGAGGAGTTCACCTTGATCACCGGCCCCGCGTTCAGCAGCGGACCGTGGTTGCCGTCGTGCTTGTCGGCAAAATTGGGATGCACCCCGTGCGCGTTGTCCGCCGACACCAGCAGCGAACGCGCCAGCGCGCACTCGCGCTCCTCGCGGTCCGGGTACAGACGCGCCAGCAATGCCGCGAGCATCGGCCCCTGCGCACCCGCCATCGACACGCTGCCCACCTCCTCGTGGTCGTTGCAGACCGCGACCGCATCGAACTCGCCCGCGCACCCGGCCAGCGCG
The DNA here is from genome assembly GCA_022072145.1 of Pseudomonadales bacterium. Classification (GTDB taxonomy): domain Bacteria; phylum Pseudomonadota; class Gammaproteobacteria; order Pseudomonadales; family UBA5518; genus UBA5518. Next base: position 6,591 of record JAJVIG010000039.1, on the reverse strand, counting down.
CGCACGGCCGCGAAGCAGCTCAACAGGTTGTCGAGGCGTGCCCCGCAGAGAAACTCGCGCTGCAGGCCGGCCAGCCGCGGCGCCTGTGTGTCGTAGAACGACAGCTCGCAGGCCAGCACGCCGAGCGCCGCGCACTCCGGGTGTTCCTCGCGCAAGCGCGCGAGCACCAGCGCATTGAAATCGCGCGCCTCCGACGCCGCCAGCGCCAGCACCGGCGGCAGATGGTTCTGCGCGTTGACCGCCCGCCCGGCGTTGGCCTCGCGGTCGAGGTGGATCGCGAGGCTGGGGATCACGGCCAGCGGCGCGCGGAAATCGACCAGCGCATGGCGAACACCGCTGGTGCCGGCGTAGCTCACGCGCCCCGCCAGCGACAGCTCGCGGTCGAACCAGGTGTTCAGCAGCGCGCCGCCGTAGACCTCGACGCCGAGCTGCAGATAGCCGCTGCGGCGCAGTTCGGGACAGGGCTTGGGCTTCAGGCACGGGCTGTCGGTGTGCGCGCCGACCAGGCGGATACCGGCATCCGGCGCTGGCGTGCGTCCCTTCACGAAGGCGATCAGCGAGGAGCCGTTGCGCCGCACGTAGTAACGCCCGCCCGGGACGCAGTTCCAGCGCGCGGTCTCGGCGAGTTCGCCGAAACCCCGCGCCGTCAGGAACCCGGCCAGCTGTTCCACCGCATGGAACGGCGTCGGCGAAGCGGCGAGGAAGCCGAGCAGATCCGGCGTGAAATCCTGTTGCGTGTCTTCGCTCATCGATGATCCTCCGGGCCGCGCTCCAGGCGCTCCAGCAGGCTCGAGGTATCCCAGCGTCCGCCGCCCATCGCCTGTACCTCGGCGTAGAACTGGTCGACCAGCGCCGTGGCCGGCAGCCGCGCGCCGTTGCGACGCGCCTCGGCGAGCACGATCGCCAGGTCCTTGCGCATCCAGTCGACCGCGAAGCCGTGCCGGTACTCGCCGGCCAGCATCGTGCGGTGCCGGTTGTCCATCTGCCAGGACTGCGCTGCACCGGCGCCGATCACCTCGATCACCGCCTCCGGATCCAGCCCCGCGCGGCGCGCGAAATGCAGCCCTTCGGCCAACCCCTCGAGCAGGCCCGCGATGCAGATCTGGTTGACCATCTTCGCGAGTTGCCCCGCGCCGGCGGATCCGAGCAGCCGTGCGCTGCGCGCGTAGCAGTCGAGCAGCGCGCGCACGCGTTCGAAATCGCCGGCGTCGCCACCGGCCATCACGGTCAGCACGCCACGCTCGGCGCCGGACTGCCCGCCCGAGACCGGTGCATCGATGAAGCCGGCGCCGTGCGCCGCGAGCCGCCCGGCCAGCTGGCGCGCGAGTTCCGCCGACGCCGTCGTGTGATCGACCAGCAACGCGCCGCGCTCCAGCGTGGCGAGCACGCCACCGGTGCCCAGCACCGCCTCGCGCACGCTGTGGTCGTCGCCCAGGCAGCAGAACACCACCTCGACACCCTGCGCGGCGTCGGCCGGCGAGAGCGCCAGTTCACCGCCGAACTCGGCCACCCACCGTTCGGCCTTCGCCGGCGTGCGGTTGAACACCCGCAGCGCGTGACCGGCGCGTGCCAGATGCCCGGCCATCGCGTAACCCATCACGCCGAGGCCGATGAAAGCGAGTCGCGTCACGAATCCTCCGGAAACGAACTGGGGTGGATGGACGACAGGACGCGGCTCAGACGATCACGTCGATGCCGGCGATGACGCCGGCAGCGGGATCGAACACCGCGGTGCGCGCGACGGCGAGATACGCGGCCACCGCATTGCGCGCGGGGCCCGGTGCGAGACCGGCATCGTCGATGCGTTGCACGCGCACGCGTTCCGCCGCCGTCGCGCGGCCCGCATCGCTGCGCTCGCCGGTGTCGCGCGCCGCCCCGGAGCGCGGCCCGTCACGCCGTCCGGGAGCTACGACGGCGGAATCGCCGGCGCGCGCGGCGCCACCGTACGGCGCCGGCGGCAAGGACGAGAGTCCTGGGCGTGAACTGATCTGCATGCCGTGTCAGCGGGCCCCGTGCCCGTATGGCGGTGATCGCGCGCGAGTATAACAACCGCGCGGGATACCGATAAACAGCTGCGTCGGGGCTATCCCGTCCGTTCGCCGTGTTTCTTCCATACCGAGGCGCTGCGCACGTAAAGCGGCTCGGCGTGCAGCGCGTCGACCCAATGTTCACGTCCGACGCGCGCGCCGAGGCGAACCACCTGGCGCGCCGCGGGAGCCGCGGCAACCAGCGGTGCGTCGTGCTTCAGTTGCAGTTGCGGATAGACGGTCCACGCATCACCGGCGAGGACCGTCGCATCGCCGACGCCGGCGTCGAAGCCGTCCGTGCGCACCAGCCCGTCGTCGCACAGGACCCGCAGCGAGGACGGCGTCCACGCGTAGCGCCCCCAGTAGATCTCCCCCATGTGCGCATCGACCGCCACCAGCACCTCGCAGACCGCGCGGCCCGAGCGTTCGCCGGCGTCCGCGGCGAGTGCCTGCAGCGAGGAAACCGGTATCACGCGCAGACCGGCGCCGAAGGCCAGCCCCTGCGTGATGCTCGCGGCGATGCGCAATCCGGTGAACGAACCCGGGCCGCGGCCGAAGGCGATCGCGTCCAGTTCGCGCAGGTCCACATCCGCGCCGCGCAGCAGTTCGGCGACCATCGGCAGGACGATCGCGTGGTGTTCGCGCGGACGGTCCTCGACGAGTTCCTCGATTGCCTCGCCGTCGCCGAGCGCGACCGAACAGCGAGACGACGAGGTTTCGATACCGAGCAGCAGTGTCATGCGACAGGACTCCGGGTGCCGGACGCTGCGATCGCGGGAAGATCAGGCGCCTGAAAACAGCGAAGCCCGCACCCCCGCTGGCGCGGGAGGCGGGCTTCGCGGTCCCGGGGGACGCGACGGCTCAGGATGCCTGGGCGGCCGCCGAAGACTGCTTGCGTGCGCGAGCGGTCGGCTTCTTCTTCGCCTTCGCGCTCGCCTTCTTTTTCAGCGCCGAGACCTTGGCCTTGATCTTCTTCTGCGCGTCGCCGATGCGCTTGGCGTGCTTCTTCTTGCGCTCCTTCAGCCACTTCTTCTCGAACTTGTCGAGGGCCTTGCGCAGATCGGCCTTCGCGCGCTTCTCGAGCGCCGATGCGAGACCCTTGATCTCCTTCTCGGCGTTCTTCTCCAGCTGCATGATGCGCTCGCCGAGCGACAGACGCTGCTGCTTCTTCTTCCCTCCGGCCTTGGCGGCCGCTTTCTTCTTCGCGGGAGCTTTCTTCGCCGCTGCTTTAGCCATTATCGGACTCCTTGTTTCGATTGGAACGAGACGAACACTTTCAGCGCACTACACAACCCGCTGGAAAAATAGCACTTCGCTCGCGCACGTTCAACAAAAGCGCACACGAAAAGCGCGTGTGCACGCGCGATGGCAGTTCAATCGGCGCGATCGCGCGCGCGCCGATCGACGCATCCGCTCGCGAGCACGATGTCGTGCAGCATCGCGATGTGGTCGTCGCGATCGTTCAGGCACGCGATGAAGCGGTACTCGGCGCCGCCGGCCTCGAGGAACACCGCGCGGTTTTCCACCACCATTTCCTCCAGCGTTTCCAGACAATCGGCGGCGAAGGCCGGGCACAACACGTCCACCGAGCGCACGCCATCGGCCGCCAGGCGGTGCAGCGTCTCGTTGGTGTACGGCATCAGCCAGCGCTGGCGCCCGAAGCGCGACTGGTACGCGAGCGTCCAGTCGCCGTCGCCCAGGCCGAGCTCATCCGCAAGCAGTCGTGCGGTGCGCTCGCACTGGCGCGCGTACGGATCGCCCTTCCGTACGTTGACCTCGGGAATGCCGTGAAACGACAACAGCAGGTGCGCGCCACGGCCCTGGCTGTCCCAATGCTCGCGCACGCTGGCGGCCAGCGCGGCGATGTATCCGGGCGCGTCGTGGTAATCACGCACGAGGTGCAGTCCCGGCAGCGAGCGCGTGTGCAGCAGATGACGAGCGACCTGGTCGAACACCGCGGCGGTGGTGGTGGCGGAATACTGCGGGTAGAGCGGCAGCACGACGATGCGCTCGATGCCGCGACGCTGGCAATCCTCGATCGTGGCGGCGATCGATGGCCCCTGGTAGCTCATCGCCAACCGCACCCACGGAGCCGCGTCGCCGAGGCTCGCGCGCAGCCGCTGCTGCAGCCGCTCGCGCTGGCGCAGCGCGATGGCGCGCAGCGGCGAGTCCCCGTCCCAGATCGACGCGTAGGCGTGCGCCACACGCTTGGCCCGCAACGGGATCACGATGCCGCGCAACACCGGTTGCCAGAGTAGCCGGGGCAGCTCGACGACACGCTGGTCCGACAGGAACTCGGCGAGAAACGCCGCGACGGCGGCGGGAGTGGGTGCGCGCGGCGACCCGAGATTGACGAGGATCACCGCGGCGCCGGGTTGCCAGCCAGGGCTTTGTTCCGCCGTCACGGACGCGTCCACGGCCACACCCTGCGCGCGTGGCGCCATGGCTTCAGGCCAGCGCCTTCAGTACGCGCGCGCGGATCTCCTCGACCGTTCCCACGCCTTCGATGCGGTGATAGCGCGTGCCGTTCGCCTGCTCGCCGCGGTAGTAGTCGATCAGCTTCGCGGTCTGCTCGTGGTAGACGCCGAGCCGATGGCGAACGGTCTGTTCGCGATCGTCCTCGCGATGCACCAGTTCCTCGCCGCTCACGTCGTCGCGTCCGGCCACGCGCGGCGGATTGAAGTCCACGTGATAGACACGCCCGGAGGCCGGATGCACGCGGCGCCCGACCAGCCTGCCGACGATGACCTCGTCGGGCACGGCGATCTCGACCACGTGGTCTATGCGCACGCCGGCGCGCTTCATCGCCTCGGCCTGCGGAATCGTGCGCGGGAAGCCGTCGAACAGGAAACCGCCCGCGCAGTCGTCGCGCGCGATGCGTTCCTTCACCAGCGCGATGATGATGTCGTCGGGAACGAGCTGGCCGCTGGCCATGATCTCGCGCGCCTGCAGGCCGAGCTCGCTGCCCTCCTTGACCGCGGCGCGCAGCATGTCGCCGGTCGAAATCTGGGGAATGCCGAAGCGCTCCATGATGAACTGCGCCTGGGTACCCTTGCCCGCTCCGGGAGCGCCCAGAAGAATCACCCGCATCGCCTGTCTCCTGCAGGACCGGGCCGCACGGCGGCGCGATCTCGTTGAATGGTTCGTTCGAAGGCGCAGAACATTACACGCGGGTAAGGGCTATCACAAGCCGGATCCGCTCGCGACGCTCAGCCGTCCGCACCGCGCTCACCGCGCTCACCGTGCTTCACCGCCTCCCAGATCGCGTCGAGCACGCCTTCGGAGCAGTCCTCCCACGCGAGTCCGCGCCGGCGCACTTCCTGCTCGAGCGCGCGAAAACGCGCCTCGAACTTCGCGTTCGCCTGCCGCAGCGCGCTCTCGGCATCGACGCCCAGATGACGCGCGAGGTTGACGCAGCTGAACAGCAGGTCACCGAGTTCGTCGGCGATCGCCACCGCATCGGCGCCGGCACGCGCCTGCTCGAGCTCGGCGATCTCCTCGTGCAGCTTGGCGATCACGCCGGAGACCTCCGGCCAGTCGAAACCGACGGCAGCCGCGCGCCGCTGCAGTTTCGCGGCGCGCGGCAACGCCGGCAGCGCCAGCGGCACGTCGTCGAGCACGCCGTGCAGCGCGCGCCGGCCGCGCTCCTCCTGCTTGGCACGCTCCCAGTCCGCGCGCACCTCGTGGACCTCCACGCGGGCCTGCGGATCGCGCCGCGCACCCAGCGTGCCGTCCGGAAACACGTGCGGATGGCGCCTCAGCAGCTTGGCGACGATCGCGTCGGTCACGTCACCGAAATCGAAGGCGCCGCGCTCGGCCGCCACCTGCGCGTGAAACACCGCCTGGAACAGATAATCCCCGAGCTCGTCGCGCATCGCGGCGTCGTCGGTGCGCGCCACCGCGTCGGCGAACTCGTACACCTCCTCGAGCGTGTGCTCCAGCAGCGAGGCGTGGTCCTGCCGCAGGTCCCACGGGCAGCCGGATTGCGGATCACGCAGCCGGCGCATCAGTTCACGCAGATCTTCTATGCCGTAGCGACTCATCCGGCCTCCCGCCTCATTCGACGTGGCGCCCGGCACCGATCACGCCGCTCACGCGGGCGATCTTGTCGAGGATGCGTCCCAGCGCCTCCAGCGATGCCGCCTCGATGGTCAGATGCACGGTCGCCAGGCGGTGGCGGCGATCGACCGTGGTCGCCAGGTCGAACACGTTCACGCGCTCGTTGCCGAGCAGCGTTACCAGGTCCTGCAGCAACGCCGGCCGGTCGTGCGCGACCACGCGCAGCTGCACCTCGTGCGTGCGTTGCGCACCGGCGTGCCAACGAACCTCGATCGCACGCGAAGGCGCCTGCTGCACCAGCCGCTGCAGCTTGGCGCAGTCCGCGCGATGCACGCTGACGCCGCGCCCCGCGGTCACGTAGCCGGCGATCACGTCGCCGGGCAGTGGCGCGCAGCAGCGCGCGAGCGTGGTCATCACGTTGTCCAGGCCCGCGACCTCGACCGTGCCACGCTCGCGCGCACCGGTGCGCGCGCCGCGCGTCGCGGCCGGCCGCGGCAGCGGCGGT
>JAJVIG010000060.1 GCA_022072145.1 Pseudomonadales bacterium | reverse complement strand
CGCAGGAAGGCGAAGCACGTGAACCGCGCGCACCGCGCGGCGAAGGTGCTCGCGCGGAACGTCGCCCCGAGCAGCGCTCCGAGCAACGCGGCGAGCCGCGTCGCGAGCCGCGTCCTGCCCCGCGCCAGGAGGACGGCCCCGAACGCCGTCCGGCCGGCCACCAGCCACGCCAGCGCGGCCCTCGCCAACGTGGCGAACTGGCTGCCGCACCCATCGCGGCGGAAGCGCCGGTAGAGGCGCAGCCGCTGGCAGCCGCCGTTGCCGACCGTGCGCCGGCGCCGGTACGCGAGGCGCTGGTTGTTCCCGAAACCGAGGAAACCCGCGCTGAGACGCTGGCCGAGGTGGACGCATCCGAGGCCGGCACCTCCGCCGAGGGTGAGCGCACCCGGCGTTCGCGCGGACGCCGCGGCCGCGGCCGCGGCCGCACGGGCGTGACCACGGACACGACCTCGACCGAGGAGATCGACGGCGAACAGTCGCCCGGCCAGATGGAACTGATCGACGCCGCGCCGCAGGCCACGGAGGCGGAGCCGCCGGCCGTGGAGGCGCAGGCCGCGGAGGCGGAGCCGCCGGTCGCGAGCGAAAGCCCGGCGTTGAGCGAGCCGCTTGCACCGCAGGCAGTGACGGAAACGGCGCCGCATGCCAGCGTTGCACCGGAACCGGAACCCGTACCGGTGGCAGCACCTGCCGCGGCGCCGGCGCCGGCAAAAACGCCGGTTCCCGCCAAAGCGGCCGCGCCCGCGCGCACCACGGTTCCGCGGCCCGCAGGCCGCGTACCCAACGATCCACGGATCACGCCGCGCCCGGTCAGGGAAGTCGAGATCGTCACCGAATCACTGGTGATCGATCCCTCGAGCTTCCCGCCGGTGGAGTTGCCGCGTCCGACGCGTGCAGCACCGCCGCGCTCGGCCAACGATCCGCGCCTGGGACGCACGCCGCACCTCGCGCAGGGCAACGCCGCGCTGGATCTCACGCCGCAGCACGAGGCAGAGGTGAGCAGCGACTGAGCGCAACAACTGATCCGCCACCCGCCGTTGCCGGTTACACGCCGGCAACGGCTATACTGCGGGCCGTTTCGGAAGGGTGGCAGAGCGGTTGAATGCACCGGTCTTGAAAACCGGCGTAGGCGAGAGCCTACCGTGGGTTCGAATCCCACCCCTTCCGCCATCGTCCCCGCCAGAACACATCACCGCGTGGTGGCCCCGCCATCCACGCTGATGACCTGGCCGTTGATCCAGTAGCCCTCCTCCGACAGCAGCAGCGCCACCATGGCGGCGATATCTTCCGGCGTGCCGACACGGGTGCTGCGGGTGCGCTTGACGGCTTCTTCCAGGAAGCCGGCCGGCAGAGTCTTGCGATTGTTCTCGGTCGCCACGAACCCCGGGGCCACGCAATTGGCCCGGATTCCCCTACCACCCCATCGGCTCGCGACATGGCGCATCAGCGCGTTGATGCCGGCCTTTGCCATTGCGTAGCACGGGCGCTCGGCTTCCCCGATGAACGCGGCCGCCGACGTGGTGTAGACGATCGCTCCACCGCCACGCTCGAGCATGCGCGGAATCGCGGCGCGCGTGCACAGCAGATGACCGCGCAGGTTGACGTCGATGGTCCGGTCGAACACCGCGAGGTCCACGTCCACCGCGTTGCTGTCCTGGAAGATGATCTGCAGGTCGGCTGCGTTGACGTGCAGGTAATCGAGACCACCGAAGGAATCGATGGCGGTCGCGATCAATGCGTCGACCGAGCCTTGTTCGCGCACATCGCAGGCAACACCGCGCGCCTGCCCGCCGCCGTTGCGGATCCCGGCGGCGATGGCCTGCGCGTTGTCCTTGCTGAGGTCGCCGATGACCACCGACACGCCGGCCTCGGCCAGCCTGCGGGCGGTCGCTCCACCGATACCGCCGCCACCTGCCACCACCGCCACCTTGCTGCTAGCCGCCTGCATCTGGAATCCCCCTGCCCCGGGAAGCCGTGAATGCCGCCGATTGTGCAGCGTTGGGCGCCCGGCGTCACTCGGTCGTGCCCCCAAGCCGCCTGACGCCTCCAGACAGCGGCCGCACGAATGGTGTTCGACACCCGACGCATCGTCCGTCTCCACGCGTATCATGCGCACTGCAGCGGGGCTGCCGTGCCACCGAACCCGCACGACGGTCCCGCATCACAATTGTGTTTTCCGCAACATGCACAACGGATACGCACTGGACCACACCACCCTTGCCACCCTGCGCGAGCACCACCCCGCCTGGCGACTGCTGGCATCGGCGCACGCCGCGCTGGTGGCGAGCTTCCTGCATCGGGTGTTCGTGGCGCCGAACGTGCGCGTGATGAACGAGGCCGATCTGACGGAAGCACTCGAGGACGAGTTGTTCGCGCTGCGCGAGCAACTCGGGGCGGAGGCGTATCCCAGGGGCGCGCGCGACTACCTGAACGACTGGGCATCGCCCGAGAAGGGCTGGCTGCGCAAATTCTACAAACCCGGCACGGATGAGGCGCAGTTCGACCTGACGCCGGCGACCGAAAAGGCGATCGGGTGGCTGCGCTCGCTGGGCGAGCGTCCGTTCGTCGGTACCGAGTCGCGGTTGATGACACTGTTCGCACTGCTCGAGCAGATAGGCACCGGCACCGAGACCGATCCGCTGAAACGCGCCGGGGAACTGCGGAGCAAGCGCGACGAACTGGATGCCGAGATCGCACGCGTGCTGGCAGGTGACGTGCCGCTGCTCGACGATTCGGCGATCAGGGACCGCTTCCTGCAATTCCAGCAACTGGCACGCGAGCTGCTGTCCGACTTCCGCGAGGTGGAGCACAACTTTCGGGCGCTCGATCGCACGGTGCGCGAGAAGATCGCGCTGTGGGAAGGCTCGCGGGGTTCCCTGCTCGACGAGATCATGGGCGAGCGCGATGCCATCGGTGACTCCGACCAGGGGCGCAGCTTCCGCGCCTTCTGGGATTTCCTGATGTCCAGCTCGCGCCAGGAGCAACTCACCGAGCGGCTGGACCAGGTGCTGGCGCTGCCGGCCGTGGCCGTGCTCGCACCCGACCCGCGCACCCGGCGCGTGCACCACGACTGGCTGGAGGCAGGCGAACACACACAACGCACCGTCGCCCGGCTATCGCAACAGCTGCGCCGTTTCCTCGACGATCGTGCATTCCTGGAAAACCGGCGCATCGTGGAACTGCTGCACGGCATCGAGAGCAAGGCGCTGGCGATCCGCGACACGCCGCCGGTTGGCGTGAAAATGGCCATTCCCGCGATGGGGGCGGACATCGAACTGCCGCTCGAGCGGCCGCTGTTCACGCCAGCGACAAGACCGCGGCTGGCCGAACTGATGCTGGACGACGCCGAGCAGGACATCGACACCGCGCGCCTGTTCGAGCGGATCGTGGTGGACAAGTCGCGGCTGCGCGACTGCGTGCGACGTGCGCTGCGCTCCAGCGAGCAGGTCACGCTGCGCGAACTGCTGGAAGACGCACCACTGCAGCAGGGGCTCGCCGAACTGGTAGCGTACCTCGAACTGGCGCACGAGCAGGCGTCGGCAGGCAGCCCGGAAGCGTTGCGTGCGGTCGTGGACGAGACGTTGCAGGACACGATCCACTGGCAAACCAGGGACCCGGACGGCGCGCCGGTCGAGCGCCGCGCGCTGCTGCCCCGCGTGATCTTCATCCGCTGACGCTGCACCGACGGAGAACACGATGATCAACAGCGAGGCGTTCGATGCGCCCGAACCCGATCCCACGCTCGGCGCGCTGCCCGCGGTGCCCGAACTGTCGACCTTGCTGGTGTACCTGCTGAAGGGCGTGCTGTATCGCGACGACGACGAGCACGTGTGGGCCAGCCTGCTGCGCCTGCAGGCGCGTGTTCGCGAATACGCCGCCGTGCTGCTGCTCGACCTGGTGCTCGACGAGGCCGAAGGTCATGCGTTCCTGAGCGGCCGTCCGGATCCGGGCGAGGCCGACGCCGGGCCCCGCCTGCCCAGGCTGGTCGCGCGCCGGCCGCTTTCCTACGCAGTGAGCCTGATGCTCGCGTTGCTGCGCAAGCGCCTCGCGGAATTCGACGCTGGCGGTGGCGAACTGCGCCTGGTCCTGTCGCGCGACGAAATCGCGGAACTGATGCGGGTATTCCTCCCCGACGGCAGCAACGAGGCACGTCTGGTCGACCGCGTGGACGCGACGATCGGCAAGGTGGTCGATCTCGGCTTCCTGCGCCGGCTGAAGCCCACTGCCGGCAGCACGCAGGATCGGGGGTTATACGAGGTCAGGCGCATCCTGAAAGCCTTCGTCGACGCGCAGTGGCTGGCCGACTTCGATGCGCGACTGGAGGGCTACCGCACGGCGCTGGCCACGGCGGGCGATGCGAAGGGGACGAAGGATGAATGACGAAGCGAGTCTCGCGCTGGATTTCGTGGCCGACGACACCCGTGTGGGGTTCAGACTGCAGCGGCTCGAGGTGTTGAACTGGGGCACCTTCGACCGACGCGTGTGGCGCTTCGAACTCGACGGCCACAACGGCCTGCTGACCGGCGACATCGGTTCGGGCAAATCCACGCTGGTCGATGCCCTCACCACCCTGCTGGTACCGGCGCACCGCGTCGCCTACAACAAGGCGGCCGGCGCCGACTCGCGCGAGCGCAGCCTGCGATCCTACGTGCTCGGCCACTACAAGAGCGAACGCAACGAGGTAACCGGCACTTCCCGCCCCGTGGCATTGCGCGATGCGTCCAGCTACACGGTGATTCTCGGCGTGTTTCGCAACGAGGGCTACGGGCAATCGGTGACGCTGGCGCAGGTGTTCTGGCTCAGGGAGCCGCAGGGTCAGCCGGCGCGCCTGTTCGTCGCGTCCGAGCGGGCACTGTCGATCGCCGGGGACTTCGCGGGCTTCGGCAGCGACGTCGGCGCGTTGCGCAAACGGCTGCGCGCGGGAAGCTGCGAGCTCTGGGACAGCTTTCCACCCTACGGCGCATGGTTCCGCCGGCGCTTCGGCATCGAGCATGAGCAGGCGCTGGAACTGTTCCACCAGACGGTTTCGATGAAATCGGTCGGCAACCTCACGGACTTCGTTCGCAGCCACATGCTGGAGCCCTTCGATGTGGGCGGTCGTCTCGAAGCGCTGATCGATCATTTCGACGATCTCGACCGCGCGCATCGCTCCGTGCTGCGGGCCAAGCGTCAGGTCGAGTTGCTTACACCCCTGGTCGCCGACGGGAATCGGCATGAAGCGCTCACCGGGGAAATCAGGGAGCTCCGCGACGGGCGCGATGCGTTGCGGCCCTATTTCGCCACGCTCAAGGGTGAATTGCTCGAGCGGCGACTCGCGCTGCTCGCACAGGATGCCGCGCGGTTCGAGGCGCAGATCGGTCGGCTGAGCGTCGAGCGCGACGCCGAGCGGGCCGAAGTCGGCAACCTCGAGCGCGCCGTGCGCGACAACGGCGGCGACCGTCTCGAGCACCTGAACGCCGAGATCGGTCGCAAGGAAGCGGACAAGAACCAGCGCCTGCAGCGCGCCGGGCGCTACGCCGAGCTGCTGGCGCGCATCGAGGAGCCGCCACCCGCCGACGAGGCGGAGTTCCTGGGCCGCCAGGCGTCGATCGGTGCGCGCGCGGAATCGCTGCGTCAAGGTATCGCCGATCTCGAGAACCGTGAGAGCGAGGAATCGTTCGCGCTGCGCAAGGGGCGCGAGGAACATGGCAGGCTGGCCCAGGAGATCGAGAGCCTGAAGCGTCGCAGGAGCAATATCGAGGCAGCACAGGTGCGCATCCGCGACGCATTGTGCCAGGCGCTGGCGATCGCGGAGGACGAGCTGCCGTTCGCCGGCGAACTGATCCAGGTGCGCGAAGACCAGCGCGAATGGGAAGGTGCGGCGGAGCGCCTGCTGCGCGGCTTCGGCCTTTCCTTGCTGGTACCCGAGGAACACTACCGCGCGGTGGCGGACTGGGTGAACCGCCAGCACCTGAACGCCCGCCTCGTCTATTTCCACGTACGCCCCGGAAAGGACAGCGCCGGCGCCCGTCTTCACCCGCAGTCGCTGGTGACGAAGCTCGCCGTCAAACCGGACTCGGCGCATTACGAGTGGCTCGAGCGGGAGCTGCGCCACCGCTTCGACATGGCCTGCTGCGATACCGCCGAGCAGTTCCGTCGCGAGGCGCGCGCGATCACGCTGAGCGGCCAGATCAAGGATCCGACCGGACGCCACGAAAAGGACGACCGCAGCCGTATCGACGACCGCAGCCGCTACGTGCTGGGGTGGAGCAACACGGACAAGCTGCGCGCGCTGCAGGACCAGCGCGAACGTCTGGAAGCGCAGCTGGCCGCGCTGGGCACGCGCATCGCCGGAATCCTCGAGGAACGTAGGCAGCTCCAGGACCGTCTCGACGCACTGGCCCGTCTGGAGGAGTTCACGCGCTTCGCCGACATCGACTGGCAAAGCCCGGTGCGCGAGATCGCGGCGCTCACCGACGAGCGCGATCGCCTCGAGCGGGCGTCGAATACGCTGCAGGAACTCGGCCGGCAGCTGCAGGACGCGCGCGAGCGGCTGAGCGGGATCGACACCAGACTGAACGAGGCGCTCGGGCGGCGCGGCGAGATCAAGGGCCGGATCGAAACGGCTCAGGAGCTCCGGGATCAGGAGCGCGCCGTGTGCGAGGCCGCACCGATCGACGGGACTCGCGCGACGCGTCTCGACGGCTGGCGTCGGGAGGCGCTCGGTGAACACCAGTTGTCGGTCGAGTCCTGTGACAACCGGGAACGCGAGCTGCGCACCTGGCTGCAGGACCGCATCGACGCCAGTGACAAGCGCCTCGCGAACCTCACCGTGCGGATAGCCAACGCCATGCGCGGATTCAAGGAGGAGTTCAAGGCCGAGACGGTCGAGATGGACGTGAGCCTCGCGGCGCTGGACGAGTACGCGCGCATGCTCGATGGACTGCAGCGCGACGACCTGCCCCGCTTCGAGGCCCGCTTCAAGGAGCTGCTGAACGTCAACACGATCAACGAAATCGCGAACTTCAATGCACAGCTCGCACGCGAGCGCGAAACGATCCGCGAACGTGTGGACTTCATCAACCGCTCGCTGCAGGTGATCGACTACAACCCGGGGCGCTACATCAGACTGGTCGCGCAACCGAGCCCCGACGGCGAGATCCGGGACTTTCAGCAGGAATTGCGCGCCTGCACCGAAGGCGCGCTGACCGGATCGCAGGACGAGCAGTATTCCGAGGCCAAGTTCCTGCAGGTCAAGGCGATCATCGACCGTTTCCGTGGACGCGAGGGCCTGTCCGACGTGGATCGGCGCTGGACCGCCAAGGTGACCGACGTGCGTAACTGGTTCCTGTTTTCGGCCAGCGAACGCTGGCGCGCCGACCACAGCGAACACGAACACTACTCGGATTCGGGCGGCAAATCGGGAGGCCAGAAGGAGAAACTGGCCTACACGGTGCTGGCCGCGAGCCTCGCCTACCAGTTCGGTCTCGAGTGGGGAGCGGTACGCTCGCGCTCGTTCCGTTTCGTGGTGATCGACGAAGCCTTCGGGCGCGGCTCGGACGAATCGGCCCAGTACGGATTGCGACTGTTCCAGGAGCTCAATCTGCAGTTGCTGATCGTCACGCCGCTGCAGAAGATCCACATCATCGAACCCTTCGTCTCCAGCGTGGGTTTCGTGCACAACGAGGGCGGACGCGACTCGCGACTGCGGTGCCTCACGATCGAGGAGTTCCGGGCGCGCAACGCTACGCCAGGCGTGGCGCCACCGTGAACTGGTCCACCGCGACCGAGTTGCGTGCACAGGTGCAGCGCCGCTGGGATCGCGGTGATTTGCTGCGCGACTGCGTAGGACCCACGCTCGACTGGCCGCTGCGCCTGCAACTGAAGACACCACAGACGAACGATCTGTCCGATCGCTTCGAGGCGGTGCGTGACTGGGTCTGCACCGTCACCGAAACACCGCGGGTGCGCATCGAGTGGCGTGAGTGGACGCATCGGGTGCAGGGCCGCCAGCGCATACCGGCCGCCGTCTGGATCGATTCGCTCGACGATGCGCTGGCGCTGATCGGCCAGGCGCCCGCGGCACAGCGGTTCCGCACCCTGTGGCAGCGTACCGCCGCAAGGCAGCCCGCTGTGCTGGCATGGCTCGAGCGGCGACCACACCAGGCGCTGGAACTCCACGCACGCTGGGATCGTCTGCTGGCCGTCGTCGAATGGCTGCAGGCGCACCCGCGTCCCGGCATCTACCTGCGACAGGTGGATGCACCGGGAGTGGACAGCAAATTCATCGAGGCGCACCGCGGCGTACTGGGCGAATTGCTGGACCTGGCCCTGCTTCCGGACGCCATCGATGCCACGGCGACCGGCGTCGCCCGGTTCACCCGACGGTTCGGTTTCCTCGACAAGCCGTTGCGGATCCGCTTTCGCGTGCTCGACCCGGCGCTGCAGTGCATCCCCGGCTGCCACGGACATCCCGACATCACGCTCGACGCGGAGAGCTTCGCTGCACTGACGCTGCCGGTGAGCCGCGTGTTCATCACCGAGAACGAAACGAACTTCCTGGCCTTTGCACCTGTCCCCGAGTCCATCGTCCTCTTCGGTGGCGGTTACGGATGGGCCAACCTCGCCGACGTCACATCGCTCGGTCGCTGTGCGGTGTACTATTGGGGCGACATCGACACGCACGGTTTCGCGATCCTCGACCAGTTGCGCGCTCACCTGCCGCAGGCAGCATCGTTCCTGATGGACCGTGCGACCCTGCTCGCCCACCGCGAACACTGGGCAGAGGAACCCCACCCGGCGTGCCATGCGCTGGCTCGGCTGACACCGGACGAAGCCGCGCTATACGACGATCTGCGCTTCGACCGCATCCAGCCGCGCGTGCGCCTCGAGCAGGAGCGCGTGGGATTTCACTGGCTGCGCGAGCGGCTCGCGTCGCTGTCCTGAATCGCATTCGCGCGCAACATCTCCAGGACTTCGGCGACGACACGCTGCGGCGCCTCCTGCATCAGCCAGTGCCCGGCATCGAGTTCGACGAAGCGGTACGGGCCGCTCATCGACCGATGTCCCGCCTCGACGGCGGCGCGGCCGATCGCCATATCGCTGTTGCCCCAGATGAACAGCGTCGGCGTGGCCACCGGGCCGAAATGCACGCGCTCGTCGTGCGGATCGATGCCCCGCGTGCCGCGGTACCAGTCGAGCGTCGCGCGCAACGCCCCGGGCTGGGAGAACACCTCCAGATAGTCGGCCCGGGTGGCGTCGTCGCAGGCGCTCCAGACCTGTTGCAGCAGCGCGCAACCGTTCGCGGCGAACTCCGCCTCGGCGACCCCGGGCGTCTGGAAGTGCGTGATGTACGCGCTGCGCCGGGCCTGGTCCGCGTCGCTGCGGATCGCGTTGCCGAAGGCGCCGAGATGCGGCACCGAGAGCGCCGTCCAGCTCGCGATACGCGCCGGATCGACCGCCAGCGCGGACCAGCCGGCGCCGGCGCCCCAGTCGTGCCCGAGCAGGTGGAAACGGTGCCAGTCCAGCGCGTCGGCGAGCGTGATAGCCCTCGGCCTCCAGCCGTTCGAGCAGCGGCAGCCACATGCACGAGGTTTCCGGAAATCCGTGCAGCAACATCACCGGCTCGCCGCCGGCGCCCGCCTCGCGGCAACGGAACCGCATGCCGTTCGCCCCGATCTCGCGTATCAGAATGCCCATCGCCTCTCCCTCCGGCAAACGATGCGACAGCTTATCTCGATCCGGCTCGCGAACGCGCGAAAAGGAGCTTCCGATGACCGCGCTGTTCGATCTGCCGCGCATCTCGCGTGCCTTCGCGGCGGGCGAGCTGTCGTACTCCAGGGTCCGCTCGCTCGACGGCTCCGGGTGGATGACGATCACCGTCGGGCTCACCGAGGAGGCGGGCGCGCTGGTGATGGCGGCGCTGGAGCGCGCGCTGGCCGACGCACCACGTGATGCGTCGGACCCGCAGGACGAAGCGTCCCTGCCCGCGCGCCAGGCCGACGCGCTGGTCGATGTGGCGCGGGCGTATCTCGCGGGGGAACCGGGCAGGAGCGCCTCGCCCGCGGATCATTACCAGGTCGTGGTGCATGTCGACGAGGCGGCGCTGCACGCCGAACCGGTCCCGGGCGCGCGCAGCGAGCTGCCGATCGAGAGCGTGCGTCGCCTGTGCTGCGACGCCGGCGTGGTGGTGGTCACGGAAGACGCCGGGGGCAATCCGCTCGACCTGGGGCGCAAGCACCGCGTCGTGCAGCCGGCGCTGCGCCGTGCGCTGCTGGCGCGCGACCGGCACTGCTGTTATCCCGGCTGCGCGCACACGCGCTGGCTGGAGGCGCATCACGTGATGCACTGGATCGACGGCCGCGGGTGAGTGGTACTTCGAGACGGCGGCGGGCAAGCGGCTCGCTTCGCTCACCGGCACGTGAAATGCCAAGGGTGCGCCAGCTTATCCCGGTCCCTTGTCGGCCTGCCTGTCCAGCCAGGACAGCAGCGCGAAGACTCCCAGGAACGCCGCGCTCCACAAAGCGGCCGCCGCCATCAGAACCTCGTCGGTGGGCATCAGGGTGAAGCACAGGCGCAGCAGCGCCGCGATCGAAACCAGCGCCGGCAGTGCATAGGCCCACGGAATGGCATTCGGATCCTTGAGGCAGCGGATCATGCGCGTGCGGATCATCACGCTTGCACTCAGCGTACCCAGCGCGCCCGCGGTGATCGCGTGCAGCGCCACCGGGAGCGGCACGGCGCAGCCGATCAGGCTGCAGCCTACAGCCGACCAGCCGACGATCAGCCAGCCGTAGCCCAGCAGCAACGCGAGGAAATCCACCCGGTCCACACAATGCCGCAGGCGCCAGCGCCACATCCGGATCGCGGTGAGTGCGGCGCAGGCGAACAGCAGCACGGCAACGGCCGCACCGATCCAGCCGAAAGGTAGCAGCCGGACCAGCAGCAGCGTCGCCATCAGCAGCAGCACGGCTGCCTCCAGCGTGGGCTGCACCCGCGCCTGGAGACGAATGTGCTTGTCCTGCAGATGACCCGCGATCGCGGGCGCCAGCATGCGTCCGCCGATGAAGAACATCAGCGCGCTGAGCAGCAGCACGGCCTCGAGCAGCATGCTGCGGGCGATCGGCAATGCGCCGGCGGCGCGGACGGCCAGATGGAACCCCGCCACGCTGAGCGCCAGCCCGATCACGATGACGGCCACCGAGCGGTTGCGCCATTTCTTCGCGGTTTTCAGGAACACGGGCACGAGCTTGTACGCCAGGGCGAGCACGACCGCTGCGTTCAGCAGGCCCGTGAGCGCACCCTGCGGCCAGTAGAGGAACGCGATCCGCGCCGACAGCCACACGGCGCACAGCAGCACGGTCTGCCGTCTCGGCTGCGGACCCAGCAGGAAGCCGGCGACGACGGCCAACGCGTAGCCGAACAGCATTTCATGGCCGTGGCCCCAGCCGGTCCGCAGCCCTGCAGGTGCCAGCCACCAGCCCACCTGGCCACCGACCGACCACGGCACGATCAGCGCCGAGTACAGCGCCGCCAGGGGAAACCAGTAGCGATGGGCGAACGGTGTTCCCGGCGGCTGGCGGCTCATTCACTCTCCGGGCAGCGAAACGAGGTCCGGACGCTACTGGCCCACCCTCACCCACACGTCCACGAAACCGCTGGCGGGATACGTCGCCCGCCGCAGCGCTCGTCCCGGGACCGACGCGATCGATCGCGTGGCGGCCAGCAGTTCCTCCATGATGTGCAGCAGTTCCATGCGCGCCAGCGGCGCACCGGGGCAGACGTGGATGCCCGCGCCGTAGAGCAGGTTCGCCGCCGGATCGCGGTCGAGGCGGAACGCATCGGGATCGCCGAACACCGACTCGTCGCGGTTCGCCGCGGCCCACAGCAGCGTGAGACGCTCGCCCGCCCCGATCCGCCGCCCCCCGAGTTCCACCGGACAGGTCGTGACGCGCCGGTTCGCGATCAGCGGCGCGTGGATACGCAGGATCTCGTCGATCGCCGCGGGCAGCAGCGCGGGTTGCTCGCGCAGGCGCTGCTGAAGCTGCGGACGTGCGGCGAGGTACTCGACCAGGATGCCGACCGCGGCGGCGATGGTGCCGAGTTCGCCCGCAGTCCAGTTGCGCAGGATGCTGACGATCTCCTCGTCGCTCAGTGCCCGCCCCTCGACGCGCTCGCGCAACAGGCGGGTCGTGACGTCGTCGGGGGCTGCGTCGCCCAACGCGCGCCGGGCGCCGAGGATGGAACGCACGTGGGCGTCGAACTCCTGCGCGACGGCGGCCATCGCGGCGCGATCACCGCTCGCCGTCGCCTCCTGGCTGCGTCGCATCCAGTCGTCGAGCGGGCCCGGCAATTCCGCGCTCCAGCCCATGAACGCACACTGGATGCGCAGCGCGAACGGGTGCGCGAGGCGCTCCATCAGCTCCACCTCGCCGCCATGCAGGCCGGCGGCGATCGCTTCCCGAGCCACGCGACGGCACACGGGTTCGAAGGCACGCATCGGCTCGTCGCCGAAGTAGGGTTCGATCAGGCGGCGGAACACCGCGTGTCGCGGCGGGTCCATGCCGTTCGGCACCGACAGGTGGCTCGACGACACGACGCTGCTGAACGTGTGGTGGTCTTCCAGCACCCGCAGCACGTCGGCATGGGCCAGCACCGACCAGTGCAGCGATTCGCTCCACGCCACCGGGCAGCGGCGGCGCAGCGCGTCATAGGCGGCGATCTGGTCCCGCTGCACCTCGGCGCTGCGCGGATCCCAGTCGCGGGCGGGCGAATCGTTCATCGCGGTGGCTCGTTCCTTGTCGGCGTGACGGGGCCTCCCCGCCGGTCGGTCCGAGTAGAACACAGTCTCCGGCGCGCGCAGGCTACAGCGTGTAATTTTCCCACACTCCGGCGCTGCCGCCGCCGGACCGGCCGCACGACTGCGGAGCAAACCACTGATCCGGTTCAATTTCCGTGCGTAAATGACTACACTCCCCCCGGCAACCCACAAGGAGCGCTAACGACGATGGCCACCACCGATATTCGCAACGCGACGGCGACCACCCTCGACGCCGGCGCCGTCAAGGTCCTGCGCAACACCTACCTGCTGCTGGCGCTCACGCTGCTGTTCAGCGCGGTCACGGCCGGCATCGCGATGGCGCTGTCCGTGCCCTATCTCGGGCTGTGGACGCTGCTGCCCTACTTCGTGCTGCTGTTCCTGGTCGAGAAGAACAAGAACTCCGCGGCCGGCATCCTGTTCGTGTTCGCACTGACCGGCTGGCTGGGCTTCACGCTGGGCCCGATCCTCGGCCACTACATCGGCGTCTCGGGCTTCGAGCCGGTGCTGATGGCGCTCGGCGGCACCGCGGCGATCTTCTTCGGCCTCTCGGGCTGGGTGCTCGCCACCCGCAAGGACTTCAGCTTCGCCACCGGCTTCCTCGGCATCGGCATGCTGGTGGCGTTCGTCGCGGCGATCGCGAACTACTTCCTGCAGATCCAGGCGCTGTCGCTGGCGATCAGCTGCATGTTCATGTTCCTGTCCTCGGGACTGATCCTGTGGCAGACCAGCCAGATCGTGCACGGCGGCGAGCGCAACTACATCTCCGCGACCGTGACGCTGTACGTGATGATCTACAACCTGTTCTCGGTGCTGCTGAGCTTCCTCGGCGGCGGCGACGAATGAACCCCGCAACCATCGCGACCGGACGGCCCCCGCGTGGGGCCGTTTCGTTTACGCCCCGATGATCTTCGCGCTGCTGGTGCACGACGCCCCGGTCGGCCGGCATTCCAGCCAGGCCGCGTACCGCTTCGCGAGCGAGCTGCTGGCAGGCGGACATACGCTGTTCCGTGTGTTCTTCTTCGGTGACGGGGTGCACAACAGCACACGGCTGAACCTCACGCCGGGCAACGAGACCGACCTGCCGCAGCGGTGGAGCCGGCTCGCCGCCGAACTCGGCGTGGACCTCGTGAGCTGCGTGGGCTCGGCACTGCGCCGCGGCATCGTCGACGAGGCACAGGCGCGCCAGCATGCGCTGGAGGCCGCGAACCTGCGTGACGGCTTCGAGCTGTCGGGGCTGGGCCAGCTGGTCGAGGCGAGCATCCGCTGCGACCGCCTGGTGGTGTTCGGCGGATGAGCGCGCAGCGCACGCGCAGCGTGCTGGTCGTGTGCCGCAACGCACCGTACGGACGTTCGCGCGCACGCGATGCGATCGACCTCGCGATGGCCTTCGCGGCCTTCGAACAGCCGGTCACGCTGCTTTTCCTCGGCGAGGGCGTATTCACGCTGGCCGGCGGCCAGCAGCCGCCCGCCGGTATCCGGCACCTCGGCAAACTGCTGGGCACACTGGCCGATTACGGAGTCGGACAGGTGTTCGCCGACGTCACGGCGCTCGCGGAGCGCGGACTCGCGGTGCGCGCACTCGCGCTCGCCGCCGAACCCGCGAACGACGACACGCTGCGCGAATTGTTCGCGACCCACGATCGCGTGATCACCGTCTGAGGCGCCCGATGACGCTGCACATCCTGTTCGAATCGCCGTTCGCCGGGCGCGCACTCGAGGAATGCCGGCGCGTGGCGAGCGCGGGCGATGCGCTGTTGCTCGCCGGCGACGGCGTGTACGCGCTCGCCGGCACCGCGGCCGACGCACTGCAGGCGCTGCGCGCCGACGGCGTCGCGCTGTTCGCGCTCGCCGAGGATTGTGCGGCGCGCGGCGTCGAGTCGGCCGCGGTGCCCGGGCTCGGCACGATCGACTACGGTGGTTTCATCGAACTGACGCTGGCGCACGAGCGCAGCGTGTCGTGGTTCTGAAATGCGCCTCCCCGCGCGCGATGCGCATGGTTTCCTGCTCGATCGCGCGGACTGGAACGAGGACGTGGCACGCGTTCTCGCCGCCGAGGAAGGCCTGAGGCTGGCGGCGGCGCACTGGGAAATCCTGTACCTGCTGCGCGAGTACCATGCGGCGCACGAGCACGCGCCGGCGATGCGCGCGCTGGTCGGCCTGGTGCGGCGCCGGCTGGGGCCCGACAAGGGCAACAGCGTGTACCTGCTGGGCCTGTTCCCGGGCAGCCCCGCGCGCATCGCGGCGCGCATCGCCGGACTGCCCAGGCCGGAGCACTGCCTGTGAGCGAACGTCTGCCGATTGCCACCGAAGACGCGGATCACGCCTCGCCCGACGAACATCCGTTCGCCGCGTACGTGCGCGCGCTCGGTCGCGGCCGGCGCAGCGCGCGCTCGCTCGCATTCGACGAGGCACGCACCGCGATGGGCATGGTCCTCGACGGTCAGACGGATCCGCTGCAGACCGGTGCCTTCCTGATGCTGCTGCGCATGAAGGAGGAAACCGCCGACGAG
Organism: Pseudomonadales bacterium; assembly: GCA_022072145.1. GTDB lineage: Bacteria > Pseudomonadota > Gammaproteobacteria > Pseudomonadales > UBA5518 > UBA5518. Next base: position 6,628 of record JAJVIG010000060.1, on the reverse strand, counting down.
ATCGCCGGCTTCACGCTCGCGGCGCGCGAGCGTGCCCGCCTTCCGGCGCAACCGCCGGCAGTGGATCTGGACTGGCCCAGCTACGCCGGCAAGCGTCAGCAGCCGCCGTGGTTCCTGCTCGCGGCATTGCTGCTGGCCGCGCACGGACACCGCGTGCTGATGCACGGCGGCGCGCCGCAGACCACCGACCGGCTGTACACGCCGGAGGCGCTCGGCGTGCTCGGCATCGCGCCGGCGCACGACTGGGACGACGCGGCGCGCGCTCTCGATGCCCACTGCTTCGCCTACGTGCCGCTCGCGCTGCCGAGCCCGGTGCTGCAGCAACTGCTCGCGTTGCGCCGCGTGTTCGGCCTGCGCTCGCCGGTCAACACCTTCGTGCGCCACCTCAATCCGCTGGGCGCGCCCGCCAGCATGCAGAGCCTGCAGCATCCGGCCTACGCGCGACTGCACGGCGGTGCCGCGCGCCGGCTCGGGCAAGCCTCCACCATGATCTTCCGCGGCGACGGCGGCGAATGCGAACTGCGCCCGCAGGCCGACAGCCGCTGCCTGCACGTAGTGGCCGGCAGCGAGCGCGAAATCCTCTTTCCGCGCCTGCTCGCGACCGCGGGCCCCGCGCCTTGCGCGCCCGCTGCCGGCCTGCTCGGCGCGCTGTGGAGCGGCGAGCGCGCCGACGATTACGGCGAGGCGGCGGTGATCGGCACCGCCGCGCTCGCACTGATCGCGATGCGCTGCGCCGACGGGTTGCCCGAGGCCCTGGAGATCGCGCGCGGCTACTGGCACGAACGCGGCACGCTGCCGGGAGCCACTGCGCGATGAGTGTGGGGATCGAGTACTCCGAGGCCGCCTGCGAAGCGCAGCTCGCACCGAAGCTCGCCGCGCTGCAAGCGGCGCTCGCGGAGTTCGGCGCGCCCGCACCGGAGGTGTTCCGCTCGCCGCCGGACCATTACCGCCAGCGTGCGGAGTTCCGTTTCTGGCACGCCGGCGACGATGCCTTCCACGCGATGTTCGACCCCGCCGCGCCACGCGAACCGCTGCGCGTCGACCATTTCCCTCCGGCCTCGCGCCGCATCAACGCGCTGATGGGCGCGCTGCGCGCGGCCGTGCTGCGTTCACCGGAGTTGAAGTCGAGGCTGTTCCAGGTCGAGTTCCTCGACACGCTGGCCGGTGAGTCGCTGCTGGTGCTGGTCTATCACCGCCGGCTCGACGCGGCGTGGGAGGACGCTGCCCGTGAACTGGCCGGCGCGCTGGACGTGCGCATCGTCGGCCGCTCGCGCGGGCAGCGCATCACGATCGGCGAGGACTTCGTGACCGAGCGCCTGCGCCTCGACGGCCGCGAACTCGTGCTGCGCCAGCCCGAGGGTTGCTTCACGCAGCCCAATGCCGAGGTCAACCGCGCGATGCTCGGCTGGGCGCGCGCGGTGTGCGCGGCCACGGACAGCGGCCTGGTCGAACTCTACTGCGGCATCGGGAATTTCACGGTCGCGGTCGCCGAACGCTTCGATGCCGTGCTGGCGACCGAGATCAACAAGACCGCCATGGCGGCGGCCGCGCACAACCTGCGGGCGAACGGCATCGACAATACCTTCATCGCGCGGCTCTCCAGCGAGGAAGCCTCCGAGGCGCTGGCACGCACGCGACCGTTCCGCCGCCTGCAGGGATTCGATCTGGACCGGTTCGCCCCGCGCACCGTGCTGGTGGACCCCCCGCGCGCCGGGCTCGACGCACGCACGCTGGCACAGGTGGCCGGCTTCGATCACATCGTCTACATCTCGTGCAACCCGCGCACCCTGCTCGAGAACCTGCGCGCGCTCGCCCCGACGCACCGCATCGAGCGCTGCGCGGCCTTCGACCAGTTCCCGTACACCCCCCACCTCGAGTGCGGCGTCAGCCTGCGCCGGCGAACTTCGTAGACACTCCGGTCTCCGACCGGACATGTGCGTGCAGGATCGGACTCAATAAACCGCCAGCCCGTGCTTCAAGAGCCGCCGCGGCAGCACGTCGTCGAGCCGCGTGAGGTCATCGGCACCGATCTCGAGCAGCTTCAGACCGTTGCGTTCGTAGACGGCCTTCTTCTCCAGCTTCGCGCGCAGTTGTCCGGGCGCCGACTCGTCGCCCCAGTACTCGAGGTAGAGGTGCAGCGACGGCAGGTAGAAGTCGCAGCGGTAGTCCCCCTCGACCGGCAGGCGGCGCCCGCAGGCGTGCACGATCTCGGACATGTACAGCCAGTGGCAGATCATCAGCGCGGCCTTGCTGTGCAGCACGTGCCCGTCGAGCGCGCGCAGCCCGGTGCCGCCGTCGATGCGGATCTCGCTCTCGGGGTCACCGAACAGATCGCCCGCGGTGGCCTCGCCGAGGTGCTCGTAGGCATGGATGATGCGCAGGTTCTCGGTCAGCACCGGGTTGCCGCTCAGCGTGCCCGGCCAGCGCACGTAGGGAACGCCGGTGTCCGGGTACTCCTCCTGCACGCCCCCCAGCGCCTTGCCCTGTGCCGTGAGCTCCCACCCCTTGACGCCCTTGCGGATCCAGCCGAGTTCGAGCAGCAGCAGGTTCGTCTGGCGAGCCGACAGCCCCAGCCGCAAGCCGAGCGCCGCCGCCGTCAGCTGCGTCTGCTCGAGGCCGGTGGTGAACAGGCGGTGCTCCAGCACCTGCTCGGGCCAGCCGATATAGGTGCCGAAGCGTTCGCTGTTCAGGTATTTCCCGCCCTCGAATTCCCCCTTGCGCGTCAGCCGCCACTGCTCCCCCTGGCGCACGATCCAGCCGTTTTCGACCAGTAACGCGAACAGCTCGCGACTGGGGATGTTCAGGCGCCGTGCGAGCGCCGATCCGGACAGGTATTGATCCGTTTGCTGCACCGCTTTTACACCTCCAGTTGTCCACAGATTCTGTGGATAAGTCTGGGCGTAAGTTCTGAGTATGGAGCTCTACACCGCATGACTGTTGAGCTTGTCTTAAATTGGTCAAATAGTGATCAAATGTGTTTTTCTATTTTTAAATCAATGTGTTATGAGTGTTTCTTAATGTCGGCTTTCACTTGTATGACGCATTTATGACGTTTCGACATCCCGTGTTGACGTGGATGCCACGATGTGCATAACAGTCGGCTCAGCGTGCTTCGGCCAGCGCGTCGGCGTAACGCTGCGCCAGCGCGCGGTAGAGTACGTCCGCGTAGTCCGGAACACCGGCGTCGAGGGTGCCGAGCAGCTCCGAAAGGTGCTCGTTGTCCTCGCGCCCCTGCCAGCACTTGCGGTAGCTGCCCTGCTGGTAGCCGTGGTCCTGGCGGAAGAAGTTCAGCACGTTCTTGCCGACGTAGGCGGCGAACAGCTCGTCGGGGCTCATTCCCGCAGCCTGCAGCAGCGACCAGAAGTGGCCGACCGCGAAACGGCGCTCGACGAGCGCGCAACCGGCCAGCGCCTCGACGGCCTCGCACAGCTCCAGCGGGCGCGGCGGCCCGGCCTGCAGTTCCCCGAGCATCGCGGCGGCGATCGTGGCCGGGGTGTTCTGCCCGTCGAAACGCATGCTCATCCCGAAATGCCAGATGTCGACGATCTCGAGCCGCACGTGGTCCCAGGCCGGCTGCTGGTGCTTCCACCACTTGTAGCCGTAATGCTCGATGAGTTCGCCGCACTCGATCCACAGCGCCCGGTACCACGCGAAGTCCTGCGCGATCCAGTCCGGGTGAACCTTGCGGTTCATGCGGTCCTGCATTTCGAGCATCGTGGTCAGCTGCTGCAGCATCGGCGCGGCTCCTGGCGACGGCGGTGGCGAACGCGCGGGATGCTAGCACAGCAGCGCGCCGTCACCGGTGTGAAAGCTCGCCTGAGCATCACTAGTACCCGCCTGCGCGATTGCGATCTCGCGGCCAGCCGCTACACTGCCCGCCCCTCCGGCGCGCCGTATGCGCCGTCGCCACTGCAGGTATTCCCGTGATCGCCACCAGCAACCTCACCATCCAGTTCGGGGCCCGCCCCCTGTTCGAGAACGTGTCCGTCAAGTTCGCCAACGGCAACCGTTACGGCCTGATCGGCGCCAACGGCTGCGGCAAGTCGACGTTCGTGAAGATCCTCGGCGGCGACCTCGAGCCCAGCTCCGGCAACGTGATGCGCCCCGAGGGCGTGCGCCTCGGCAAGTTGCGTCAGGACCAGTTCGCCTACGAGCAGTTCAGCGTGCTCGACACCGTGATCATGGGCCACGAGGAGCTGTGGCAGGTCAAGTCCGGGCGCGACCGCATCTACGGCCTGCCCGAGATGAGCGAGGCAGACGGCATGGAGGTCGCCGACCTCGAGGTGCGCTTCGCCGAACTGGACGGCTACACGGCCGAAGCGCGCGCCGGCGAACTGCTGCTCGGCCTCGGCATCCCGGTGGAGCAGCACGCCGGCCCGATGAGCGCGGTGGCGCCGGGCTGGAAGCTGCGCGTGCTGCTCGCGCAGGCGCTGTTCCCGGATCCCGACGTGCTGCTGCTCGACGAGCCCACCAACCACCTCGACATCAACACGATCCGCTGGCTCGAAGGCGTGCTGAAGGCGCGCGACAGCACCATGGTGATCATCTCCCACGACCGCCACTTCCTGAACAGTGTGTGCACGCACATGGCGGATCTCGATTACGGCGCGCTGAAGCTGTTTCCCGGCAACTACGACGAGTACATGCTCGCGGCCACGCAGGCGCGCGAGCTGCTGCAGAACGAGAACGCGAGGAAGAAGGCGCAGATCGCCGAGCTGCAGGCCTTCGTCAGCCGCTTCTCGGCCAACGCATCGAAGGCGCGGCAGGCCACCTCGCGGGCGCGCCAGATCGACAAGATCGAACTCGCCGAGATCAAGCCGTCCAGCCGGCAGAACCCCTTCATCCGCTTCGACCAGAAGCAGAAGCTGCACCGCCAGGCCCTGACGGTGCGCGACGCCGCCTTCGGCTACGGCACGGTGCCGCTGTTCAGCGACTTCAGCATCCAGGTCGAGGCCGGCGAGCGCATCGCGATCATCGGCCCCAACGGCGCCGGCAAGACCACGCTGCTGCGCTGCCTGATGGGCGAGCTGGCGCTGCAGCACGGCGATCTGAAGTGGGCGGAGATGGCCGACATCGGCTACTACGCGCAGGACCACGCCGCGGACTTCGCCGGGGACACGAGCCTGTTCGACTGGATGAAGCAATGGACCAGGGGCGACGAACAGCTGGTGCGCGGCACGCTCGGGCGCATGCTGTTCTCGCAGGACGAGATCACGAAGTCCGTGCACGTGATCTCCGGCGGCGAGCAGGGCCGCATGCTGTTCGGCAAGCTGATCCTGCAGCGCGCCAACGTGATGGTGCTGGACGAACCCACCAACCACCTCGACATGGAATCGATCGAATCGCTGAACCTCGCCCTCGAGAACTACCCCGGCACGCTGCTGTTCGTCAGCCACGACCGCGAGTTCGTCTCCTCGCTGGCGAACCGCATCCTCGAGTTCACCCCGGCCGGCATCGTCGACTTCAGCGGCAGCTACGACGAGTACCTGCGCAGCAGGGCTCTGGAGTAGAGTGAGGCGTGGCTGAACGGACACGGGAGGAAGGGAGCATGAATGAGTTCGCGAACAAGACGGCGGTGATCACCGGCGGCGCCAGCGGCATCGGCCTGGCGATGGGTGAACTGTTCGCGGCCCAGGGCATGAAGATCGTGCTGGCGGACGTCGAGGCCGGCGCCCTCGACGCGGCAGTGGCAAGGCTCCGGGAACAGGGGGCGGAGTGCCTCGGCGTGGTCACCGACGTGTCGAAGGCAGACGCGGTCCAGGCGCTGGCGGAACGTGCCAGGACGCAGTTCGGGGCCGTGCACATCCTGTGCAACAACGCCGGGGTGTTCACCGGCGGCCTGCTGTGGGAAGAGAGCCTGGCGGACTACCACTGGCTGCTGGACGTCAACATCTGGGGCGTGGTGCACGGCATCCGCTCCTTCGTGCCGATGATGATCGGGCAGGACTGCGACTGCCATATCGTCAACACCGCCTCCATGGCCGCCGTCACCGCCATGCCCTACTCGGGCATCTACCACATGAGCAAGCACGCGGTGCTGGCACTGAGCGAGTCGCTCTACCACGAACTGGCCTTCCACGCGCCGAAGGTGAAGGTCTCCGTGCTCTGTCCCGAGTCGGTCGATACCGGCATCGCCGCGGCCGAGCGCAACCGCCCGGCGCACTACCGCGGCGACGGGGACATCGTCGAATCCGGCGCCCGTGCCCTGGTGATGGACAGCCTGGCGCAGTCGGTTGCCACGGGCATCCACCCCCGGGTGATGGCGCAACGGGTGCTGGAGGCGATCCGGGAGGAGCGCTTCTACATCCTCTCCCAGGACGGCTGGCGCGAGGCGGCGCACACCCGCCTGGATGACATCCGCGCCGGCCGCAATCCCACCTTCGCGCCGCCGGTGGCGTGATCGGACAGCTGCGACCCCCTCACCTGCCGCGGGCCGGCCGCAAACCGGACCGGCCGCGCACCCGACTTGCCTGATCAGCTGTATTTTTATACAGTATTCAGCCATGAACCCCCTGCTCCAGTCACTGCTCGCGCGCCCCGACGTGTGGCAGGCATCGCGCGCCCGCCCGTCCGACCCGGACCCGGCGGCCGCGACGGTGCTGCCCAGCGGGCACGCCGCGCTCGACCG
>JAJVIG010000040.1 GCA_022072145.1 Pseudomonadales bacterium | reverse complement strand
ACCGTCGCTGCCGTAGCGCTCGTACTCGCGCCCAAGATACCCGTAGCGGATCCGCGTCTCCAGCGCATCCTCGCTCTGCACCCGCACCGGCTGCCCCAGCGCCGTGCGCTCCCACACCGCCTGCGTGTGCACCTCCGGCAACGCCGCGTTCCCCGTCCCCACCCAGCTGCGGTCCGCGAACCGGCCCCGCGCGTCGTATTGCCAGCGCGTGTAGCGCGTCTGGTTCGTCGTCTCGTCGACCCGCGCCGTCACGCTGGTGCGCGTCCGGTTGCCGAAATCGTCGTACTCGTGGCTCGTGACCCGGTCACCACCCTCCGCCACGTTCCTCACCACCCGCTCCGTCGCCAGCAACTGGTTCGCGTGGTACGTGAACTGCGTGGTGCGCACGATGTCCGTCGGATCCGGCGGATCCGGCATCCCGGGAGCTTCCGGAACTGCTTCACGCGAGTGCGTCACCACCGCCTCCGTCAGCCGCCCCATGCGTCGCTGCGCCTCCGTGGTGCCGTAGGTGCTCTGCGTGCGCGTGGTCGCCAGCGCGACCGCGCACGGATCCGCTGCCTTCGGATCACAGCGCACCGCCTGCATATCGGTCACGTTCCCCCACGCATCGATGCTGGGCACGTTGTTGGTGATCGGGATGTTGGTGTAGGCGTAGCTCAGCAGATTGCTCGTGTTCGGATCGCCCGGATCGACATCCGGATCGTAGCCCACTTCGAACGAGAACAGCTTGTACAGCGGGTATGGCGCGCTGGTGTGCGTGCCCCAGTCCTGGAAGGCCCAGACGTCCACCGCCGTGCTGACCGGCCGCAACAGGTACAAGCCGTCCTGCCTGAACACCTCCGTGGTGTACGGCCGCCCGACGAACGGATAGTCCTGCCGGTACGTCGTGGTCGTCCACAGCCCCGTCTGCCCGTCGATGCTGGTGATCTTGTGGAAGCCCAGGAAGCCGCGCCCCGCCCCCTGGATCTTGGCGCCCGTGTAGAAATAATCCACCGCGCTCGTCGCACCGGCATCGACCTGCGCGAGCCCCGCTGTGGTGCCGGCCCGCGGCGCGCTGCTGGCGGCATGGGTCACCACGAACGTCGGCGGCATGACGTCGATCACCGGGTGATCCTTGCCCAGGGTCTGCGCCAGATAGAGCGGCCACACCGCGTTCGCGTCACGCTCCACCACGTGCACCAACGGCTGGTTCAGCGAGCCGTAGGTGATGGCCGTCGCCGCACCCACGCCGTCGCCAATGCCCGCGATCGTGTTCACCGCCGTCGTCGGGCCGTGACTCGCCGGGTGGTGGATCTCGATGTTGGCGTTGTCCACCCCCGTGTACAACCGCACGCCCTCGGCGTGACCGTCGCCGTTCACGTCGATGAAATGGTAGACATCGCGGTTCAGGTTCTTGTACGCGATGGGGGTGTCCTGCGGGGTACGGAACCCGCCCGTGTCGGGGTTGTAGAGCCGCACCCGCAGCACCCCGGTGTTGCTCACCACCGGCGGGTGAAGAATGTCCACGAAGCCGTCGCGGTTGTAGTCGATGAACTGCACCGCCTCGTCCCCGGGAAGATCACCCAGGTTCTGGTCCTGCAGCACGAACCCGGTCCCGGTGTTGATGTAGTAGCGCCAGTCGGCTGTTTCGTTTTCCGAAAACAGATAGTCCGTCAGCCCGTCGTTGTTGACGTCCCCGGGCACGAAGTAGACCTTTTCGGGGTCGACCTGATCGTCAAGTTCATGTGCCGAGCGGATGATGAAATGCCCGGGCGTGGATTGCTGGAACAGCACCATCCACTTCTCAGTCGTCACCTGCGTCCCGTAGGCCCCAAAGCCCTCACTGAGAATCCTTCTAGAGACCACACCGGCCACATCAGCCAAACCATCACTATTGAAATCGACGACGCGAGCGTTCTTGAATGCGCTCAGCCACTCACCAGCGACAACCGGGAAAGGATCCCCAGGCGTGAAAGGCAGCGACTGAAATGTGACGGGGATCTCGTTGCCGTTGAATCCAGCAACGCCGTTGTTGGGCACCCAAGTCATCAACCGCGCCGCGTACTGTTGCTGGCCGCTCTGCGCGTCGACCTTAGCGTAAAACAAATCGGGAAGTCCGTCCCCACTCAGGTCTGCGATGATCGCAGAGTCCGCATTCATCAGCGCAATGCCCGTATCGGTGAACGTGTTCGTCAGCTGTCCGTTGACGGAAGGATGCACCACCCAAGTGTTCGTCGCCTGGTTCGGGCGCAGCAGATCGGCGTAGCCGTCGTTGTTGTAATCGATGACGTGGAAGGTGTAGGTGTAGTCCTCCTTCTCGGGCATCACGACGTTGATGTCGTTGGTACCGAACTGCGGCACCAGCGTGGTCCCGTTGGACTTGGCCCAGCGGATCCTGGGGCTCTCCCCGGGATCCCCCTGCATCCAGACCAGGTCCATCTTGCCGTCGCCATTCACGTCCCCGGGTTTGGAGACCACCGGAATCTCGGTGTCGAACGCATCGGGCTGGCTGACGTGCTTCGCCAGGAAGCCCGCCGCCGGCACCGTCCACGCGAAACTCGTCGGCGGGTAGCACACCACCGTGCCGCTGGTGCCGTTGCACTCCTGCAGGCTCGTCAGCCGACTGAGCGGATCGGCCCCGCTGGACGCGCCGTAGGCGAGCAGATAACTGCGCACCACCGTGAGCCCGGGCTCGGTGAACGTGGTGCCCCCGCTTCCGGTATAGCTGTAGCTGCGCCCGTGGACATCGATCCGCGCCAGCCGCTTCTCCGTGCGGAACTCGTGGCCCGCCACGTAGCCACGCAGATCGTCGTCGCGCTCCGCGTAGACGAACACCAGCTTCGCCCCCACGCTGGAACCTGCCCCGTAGGCATAGCGGATCTCCTTGATCCGGTGCCCCTGGACCTCATCGTAGTAGAGGAAATCGATGCGGTTACCGACGTTGTCCGCCAGGGTGTCGAGGTTCCAGCTCAGCACCTTGCCGGTTTCGACGCTGCCCTCGCGCGCCTCCTGCTCGCTGTCGACCCCGCTGCCGGCACCCGCTTCGCCGTAGGTCCGCAGGACGCCGTCCTTGCCCTGGACCGTGAAGTAATCCGGGTGCCCCGCCGTGCCGCCGACGGCGGTGATCGTTGCGTAGCTTTCGGTTTCGGTGCGGTAGGTGGCGCCCACGGCACCGTACGTCGCACCGCTCGCCAGGACCAGGCGCTGACCGTCGAGACAGAACCGGTCGGCATCGGTCCACGTGATGGGCGCTGCCGCCCCGTCCTGGTACTTCGTCTGCCGGCAGCGCGTGATCGCCGACAACCCCGTCAGCGACCAGCCCTGTCCCACCAACCCGTTGCCGGCGCTGCTCGAGTACATCAGCCCGATCTGTGGCGCGACGCCCGCCGTACCGGGCGGCACCACCAGCGGCACGGTGTAGGTTGCCGCCCCCTGCTCGTTCACCCGGAACGCGCCACCCAGCGACCCGACCGCGTCGGATACCGCATCGGGCGGCGTGGCGGGATCGGGGTTGACGGTGCCCCAGCCGGGCGCCGCACTCGCCAGCAGCACCGCGGCCACCACGATCCGCCCCCATCCGCCCGTCCCTGTGCCGATCGCCTTCATCCCTGCCTCCCCGGTCCCTGTGCGCAGCCACACCAAACCCGCGCATCGCCGTTGCAGCGGGTCCTGTTCGTCCGTTGGGGAGGGCAGTCGTACAGCGCAGCGATCCATGCCGTCCAGACGTCGTCGCGGGGGATCATAGTCATCCGGCAACGCCAATCCAATCCACCGCGTGGCACATGAACATTCCGTAACCTTGTTCCCCGCGCGCGACCGCCCGGCCGGTTGCCTCGTGTTCACACGGCGGCTATCGTAGGCACGAAGGACGCTTGCTCACCGTCAAGGGACTGTACCGATGCCGCATCACCACCGCCATGCCTTCCTCCGTCTCCACGCGCTTGCCGTTGTCGCGGCGTGCGCGCTGGATATGTCCGTTGCCACCGCGCAGTCCGTCACCGACGCGACCGCCGCGACCAGCGCGATCGACGCACGCGCCGACGCCACCATCGACCGCGCGGCGGTGATGCAGGCGCTGCAGCAGCACGTGACGCCGAACAGCATCGAAGCGCAGTTGAACGCCTTTCAGGCGTGCATCGCGCAGCAGCACGCGAGCGGCGCCGATGCGCGCGATGCGAGCTCGGACCCGCGGGTGCTTTGTCGCGACCGGATGAGCGCATTCGAGCGCAGTCTGCCGCCGTCGGCGCGCGCGCAGATGGAACGCGACGCGCAGATCGGCCGCGACGCCGCGGTCCACGCGGGTGAACCGGCCGACGCCTTGTCCGCGCAGGCCGCCGCTGCCCGGGACGAAGAATCGTCGCGCTGATGGCCTGGCGGGGGCGGCTGCGGCCAGCGCCGGGTGCGGGCCGGCGCGTCGTCAGGCAGGTCACCGAGCGCATCACGCTCGCGCCCGTCGCCATCACCGCGGCGTTGGCGCTGGGCCTCGCGTACGTGGCGGATGCGTTGCTGCCGGCCGAACAGGCGCTCGCCGCAGCCGCCGCGCCGGCCCCCGCCGCGGGTGACGCCGCGCCCCCTGCCCCCCGGACCTTGCCCACCGTGGCCGCGCTGGCGGCACAGCCGCTGTTCGGGCGTTACGTGCCGGAGCCGCAGCCGCCGCAGGCGCTGCCGCCCACACCGTTGCAGTTGCGCCTGCACGCGGTGTTCACGCACGAACGCCCGGAAGCCACCTACGCGGTGATCGCCGCTCCCGGGGTGAAGCCGACGGCGTACGCGGCGGGCGATGCGCTGCCGGGCGGCGCGACGCTGCAGGAACTGAGCGCCGATCACGTGGTGATGCTGCGTGACGGACGGCTCGAGACGCTCACCTTCGCCTCCGCACAGGCGGCGGCGGAGCGCGTGCAGGCCACCGCCGGCACCGCGGCTTCCGCGAGCGTACCACCGGCGGCGGCAGCGGCACCGCACGACGGTCCGGCCATGGCCGCGTCACCGCCGTCGGCGTCGGATGCGCAGGTTCGCCTGCGTCTGGCCGAGCGGCTCGAGGCGCTGCGCCGGCACGCCGGCACGCCGGCACGAGGAACCGAATGAACGCACCCCGTACCCCACCGCCCCTCGCGCATGCCGCGCAGGTCGTGCTGCTCGCCGTGGCGATGGCGTGCGCGCCGGCGCCTACCACGCACGCGACCGAACCCGCCGCGGCGGCGGGTTCGCCGCCGCCCGTGGCCCTCAATCTCGAGAACGCCGATATCACCGAACTGGTCCGCTGGGTGGCGAAGCTGACCGGTCGCAACATCATCGTGCACCCGTCGGTGAAGGGCGAGGTGACGCTGATCGCCGGCGAGCCCCTGACCCCGGACGAGGCGTACCGGGTGTTCCTGTCGGTGCTCCAGGTGCACGGGCTCGGGGTGATCGACACCGGCGCGGCGATCAAGGTCGTGCCCGCCGAGGACCTCAACCGCGAAGCGTCCGCACCGGATCCCGAGCGCGCGGGCGGCCGGTTCGCCGACGATGTGATCGTGCGCGTCGTGAAGGTTCGCAACGTCCCGGCCGCGGAACTGGTGACCGTGATCAAGCCGCTCGCATCGCCGGGCGCGGTGCTGACCGCCTACCCCGACTCCAACCTGCTGCTGATGTCCGATCGCAAGGCGGACATCGACCGGCTGCTGGCGTTGGTCGCGCGGCTCGACCAGGAAACCACGCTCGACGTCGAGGTGCTGCGGCTGCGCCATGCCAATGCTCCGGAGCTGTACGCGACGCTGCAAACGTTGTTGCCGGCCGAACGCAAGCTACCCCAGGCATTCCATGTGGTCGCCGACAAACGCTCGAACAGCCTGCTGCTGAGCGGCGATCCCGCCGCGCGCGCACCGCTGCGGGCGTTGATCGCACGGCTCGACATCCCGCTCGCCGGCGCCCAGGACGGCAACACGCACGTCGTGTACCTCGACTACGCCGATGCCACGTCGCTGCTGCCGATTCTCCAGACACTGGGCACCAGCGCGGTGCGCTCCGGCCTCGATGCGACCTTCACCGAACTGGATTTCAAGATCGATGCGCACGCCGACACCAATGCCCTGGTAATCACCGCGCCGAAACCCGTGCTGGACTCGCTGCGCTCGGTGATCACCGCCCTGGACGTGCGCCGCCCGCAGGTGGTGGTCGAGGCGATCATCGTCGAGGTCAATCGCGACGGCCTGCGGGATCTCGGGGTGAAGTGGGTCTCCGAGGTGCCGAGCGACGGCGTCTTCGGGGCGATCGGTTTGTTGCCCCCGCTGCCCACACCCGATCCGCCGGACTTCGGCCAGGGGCTCACCGTCGGGGCCAACGAGGACGGGACGCTACGCGCCTTGCTGCGTGCGCTGGAATCCAATGCCAATGCCAACCTGCTGTCCACGCCCACCGTGGTGGCGCTGGACAACGAAGAGGCGGAGATCCTCGTCGGCGAAAACGTGCCGTTCATCACCGGTTCATCGACCGGCGCCGCATCGACGACGAACAATCCCTTCCAGACCATCGAACGCCACGACGTCGGCGTGACGCTCAAGGTGAAGTCGCGCATCAACCGCGACGATTCGATCACGCTCTCGATCGTGCAGACGGTCGAGGCGGTGACCGACTCGGCAGCGGAGACCGCCGACATCGTCACCAGCAAGCGCAGCATCGCCACCAAGGTGCTCATCGACGACAACGAACTGCTGGTGCTCGGCGGACTCATCCGCGACGACGTGACGGAAAAGATCAACAAAGTCCCGCTGCTCGGAAGCATCCCCCTGATCGGGCGCGCCTTTCGCAGCACCAGCACGCAGAACGTGAAGAAGAACCTGATGGTGTTCATCCACCCGCGGATCCTGCGCTCGCGCTCGGACAACGCGCTCGAGACGCGCCAGCGCTACGATCGCATGCGGGCGCTGCAATCGGACCTGAACACGCAGATCGACCGCTTCCTGATCCCGCTGACGCCGCTGCCTTCGCTGCCCGCCGGGGACGCAGGACCGGCCGAACCGCGGACACGCCCCGAATGAGCCCCCGCGCCGCGCACCCGCGCCGCCTCCCGTACGCCTTCGTCAAGCACCGCGGCATCATCGTGCTGGCCGACGGCGATGCGGGCGCCCCGGTCGCGCTCGTCAAGGCCGACGCGCCCGCGACGGCGCTGCTGGAGGTCGCGCGCCTCGTCGGACCGCGGCTGCGGTTTCGCGAGGCCGACGCGGACGAATTCAACGACTGGTTGCGCCGCTGCTACGAAGACGTGATGGAAGCGTCGCTCGGCGCCGTGGCCGACGCCGGCGCCGCTGCCGACGCCGTCACCCCGGCCGCCAGCGCGGATCTGCTCGACCCGACCGACGATGCCCCGATCATCCGGTACCTGAACGCGCTGCTCACCCAGGCGATCCGCGAGGGCGCCTCGGACATCCACATCGAGACCTTCGAGCAGCGCATCGTGCTGCGCGTTCGCATCGACGGCGTGCTCCTCGAGCGCGCAGCCCCGCCCCGCGCCATGGCGCCGTTTCTCGTCTCGCGCGTGAAGGTCATGGCCCGGCTCGACATCGCCGAGCGACGCCTTCCGCAGGACGGACGCTTCTCCGTGGCGATCGTCGGCAAGAACGTGGACATCCGTGTCTCCACGATGCCCACGCGCCACGGCGAACGCGTCGTTCTGCGGCTGCTCGACCAGGACATGCAACGCCTCGATCTCGCGGCGCTCGGGTTGCCGGCGGCGCAGGACGCCGCGTTGCGCCACGCGCTCGCGCGACCGAGCGGCATCGTCCTCGTCACCGGACCCACCGGCTCGGGCAAGAGCACCACGCTCTATGCGTGCCTGCAGCACCTGAACGACGGCAGCCGCAACATCCTCACCGTCGAGGACCCGATCGAGTACGACATCGAGGGCATCGGACAGACGCAGGTGAACCCGAAAGCCGGGCTTAGCTTCGCCCGCGGACTGCGCGCGATCCTGCGCCAGGATCCCGACGTCGTGATGATCGGGGAGATTCGCGACCGCGAGACGGCCGAGATCGCGGTGCAGGCGAGCCTGACCGGGCACCTGGTCCTCTCCACGCTGCACACCAACAGCGCGATCGGCGCGGTGACGCGGCTGATCGACATGGGCATCGAGCCGTTCCTGCTCGGTGCCGGGCTCAGCATGCTCATCGCCCAGCGGCTGGTACGCGTGCTGTGCGCGAACTGCCGCGAGGCGCACCTGCCCACCGCCGAACAACGCCAGCGGCTCGGCGCGCCGGCAGGCGCCGGCCCCTGGTATCGGGCCACCGGGTGCGCGCGCTGCCACGGCAGCGGTTACCTCGGCCGCATGGCCCTGTTCGAGATGATTGCCGTCGATGCGCCGCTGCGCGAGCAGATTCATGCCCGGGCGAGCGAACAGGCGCTGGCGCGCCTGGCCGGCGACGCGGCACCGGCACTGCTCGCCTCCGCCCTGCGAGCGGTGACCGCCGGGCGCACCAGCTTCGAGGAAGCGCTGCGTGTCACGCACGGCGACTGACACGGCGGGTGCCGCGCGGGCGCCAGCGGTCGCGGTGCTGATCCTGCCGTACACCTCCGCCACCGATCCCGAGGCCGCGATCCGGTTCTATCGCTGCGCCGGCGAGCAGCCCGTCGAGGTCTTCTGCGGGACACCGGAGGCGCTCGCCGGACGCGCGGATTTCTCTCCCGCCGACCCCATCGTCTGTGTCGTGACGGCCGAGGCCCTGCTGCACCTGTGGGTCCCCGCACCGCTGCTGCGCCCGCGCCACCGCACCCGCGCGATCACCTACCTCGTGGAGGAGCATCTCGCCACCGCCGTCGAGCAGGTGCACGTTGCGATCGGACCCCGGGACGCCGGCGGCCGGACGCCGGTCATCGCACTGGAGGCCGCCTGGCTGGACGGCTGGCTGGCCCGCGTGCTCGCGCTCGGCATCCGCCCCGACGAGGTCTACGCCGAGACCCAGCTCATCGACGCGGACGACGGGTCGGCGCTGCGGATTCTGTGCGCGGGGTCACGCTGGCTGTTCGCACTGCCGGGGGCGGCGGCCGGTGCCGTGGCGTCGGACAACGCGGCGGTGGTGCTGTCGCGCCTGCTGGCGGGGTCGACGTGCCGGCGGGTCGTGCTGTACGGCGGCGATGCCGAAGCGCGTGCCGTGGTGGATCTGCTGCCCCCGGGTGCGGCGCACGACCGGATCGTCGAGCACCTCGCCGCGCCCGCGGACGTGCGCGCGGCGCTGGTGGCGCGGGTGCTCGACGCCACCCCCGGGTTCGGTTTGCTGCAAGGCCGATTCGCCGGCGCGGGGCGACGCGCCCGGCTGAAACAGCTGCTGCGTGTGGCGACCGTCGCAACCGTCGTGCTCGCGACGCTGATCGGCTTCGATCTCGTGCGGGGGCTGCAGCATGCGCGCCAGGCCGCCCGCCTGAACGCGCAGGCCCACACGCTCTACCGGGAGTTGTTCCCGCACGATACGCGCATCGTCCATCTGCAAAGACAGTTCGCGGCGCAACTGGCCGCCCTCGACCGGCCACCGGCACCGCTGTTCACGCAGCGCCTGCGCCAGGCCCTCGCACCGCTCGTCGATCCCCCGATCACCGACGACAGCGGTGTGCAATCGATCGAGTACCATGCCGGAACGGATACCCTGAGGCTGCAGATCAGGTTCGATGACGTGCAGCACGCCGAGCGCTACCGCTCTGCGTTCACCGATCCGGCCTGGCCGGCACGCCTGGTCAGCACCGACGCAGTCGACGACGGCATACTCGCGCGCATCGACCTCGGCACGGGGCACGCGCAATGACCGGTGTGCACGAGCGGGCGAAGACGCTGGCGGGATGGGCGGGCCACGTGCCGACCGCCCGGCTGGTGGTCGTAGTCCTGTTGGCAGCGGTGCTCGCCTTCACGCACGGGTGGCGCAGTGCCCGGGCGCACGCGCTGGCACGCGAGGAAACCCTTCTTGCGTGGATGGACCGGGAGGCCGCGCGTGTGCGCAACGCGGCGCCGGTGCGCACCCCGGCGCGCGGCGCGCCGCCGCAGGGCTCGCCGCTCGCGCGGATCTCGGCGCTCGCCGGGCAGCACGATCTGGTGATCGCCCGCTCGAACGACGAGACCAGCGGCGCCGTCACGCTGGCGCTGGATGCGGCACGCGCCGACCAGGCGCTGCTGTGGCTGGAACAGCTGGAGGGCGGGCTCGGGCTGCGCATCGAACAGGTGGCGATCAGTCGCGCCGCGGCACCCGGGCGCGCGAACCTGCAACTGCGCGTCCGGGCACCGTGACGCGATGATCGCCGCATGCGACGGTCGCAGCGGCACACGACGGAGTCGCTCGAGTGGCCGTATACAGCTACGCCGCCTTTGATGCCACCGGCAAGCGGCACCGCGGGTCCGTGGAGGCGGACAGCGCCTACGACGCGCGCCAGACGCTGCGCGCACGGGGCATGCTGCCGCTCGAGGTGCGCGTCGTCGAGGTCGAGGGGCAATCCCGTCGGCTCGTCGCTCCCGCCGGACTCTCGGTACTCCAGGCGGCGGTGTTCACGCGTCAGCTCGCAACGCTGCTGCACTCCTCGCTGCCGGTCGCCGATGCCCTGGCGGCAATCGTGCGTCAGACCGAGGGAGAACGCGCCAAATCGCTGATCGCCGAGGTACGCCGCCAGATCACCGAAGGCAGCACGCTGGCCGATGCGCTGCGCCGCCATCCGCGGGTGTTCGCGCCGGTCTACACCGCCACCGTGGCCGCCGGCGAGCAGACCGGACGCCTCGATCTGGTGCTCGCCCGGTTGGCCGAGCATATGGAGGCACGCCATCGCGCGCGGCAGAAACTGGTGCTGGCGCTGACCTACCCGTGTCTGCTGTGCGCGGTGGCGGTCCTGGTCGTGGCCGGACTGCTCACGTACATCGTGCCCGACGTGGTGGCCGTGTTCGCGCGGGAGGGCCACCCGCTGCCCGCGCCGACCCGCGCGTTGCTCGCCACGAGCGGTTTTCTGAGGCACTGGGGCGTGCTGGTCGTGCTGGTCGTGGCGGGCGGCGCGGCGGGGCTGCGACTGTCATTGCGCAACGCCCGACGACGCGAGCGGGTCGACCGCTGGGCGCTGTCGCTCCCGTTCGTCGGCAAGCTGCTGCGCGCCGCCGGCAGCGCGCATTTTGCCGGCACGCTCGGGACCTTGCTGCACAGCGGCATGCCGCTGGTCGATGCGCTCGGCGTCGTGACCTCGGTCCTCGGCAATACCTGGCTCAAGCAGACGCTCACGCGGGCCACGGCGCAGGTGCGCGAAGGTGCGAGCCTCACGGTCGCACTCGAGCAGCATTGCCCCTTCTCGCCGATGACCCTCTGCATGATCGGCAGCGCCGAACAGAGCGGCACCCTCGAAAGCATGCTCGAACGCATCGCGGAGCGCGAGCAGTTCACGTTCGACAACCACATCGCGACCCTGATCGGGCTGCTGGAGCCGGTGGTGCTGCTCCTGATGGGGGTTGCCGTGCTCGGCATCGTGATCGCCATCCTGCAGCCGATATTCACCTTGAGCGAGCTGATCTAGGGAGCCGCATGCCGTTACCACCCAGAGGTCCCGCTGCCGCCGGCCGGCGCCACGCACGCGGCTTCACGCTGCTCGAACTGGTCGTGACGATGGTCCTCATCACCGTGCTCACCGGCCTGGCCGCGCTCGCCGTGACGCGTGCCGGCGATCGGCAGGCACGATCGGAGATCGAGCAGCTGTTCCGGGTGTTGCGCCTGATGAGCGAGGAGGCGGTGCTGTCGGGCGAGGAGTTCGGGGTGGTGGTGGATGATGCGTCCTACACGCTGCTGCGCCTCGACCCGCAACGGGAGGACTGGGTGCCGCTCGAGGCGTCGTTCGTGCGCGGGCACACGCTTGCGCCCGGGCTGCACATGGCGCTGCGCCGGGACGGAACCGCGCCGTCGCGGCCCGCGGGAGCCATCGGTTACGCCGTGGATACGCCGGCAATCCTGCTGCACGCAAGCGGCGAGATCTCGCCGTTCGAACTGGAATTTCGGCTCGACGGTGCACAAGAGTCGCCGGGCAGCATCGGCAGCGATGGCAGTGGCACGCTCCGGCTGCGTTGATCCTCGCGGGCGTGCCACGCGCGGGTTCAGCCTGATCGAGGTGCTGGTCGCGCTGGCGATCCTCGCGGTGCTCACTGCGGCCGTGGTGATGCAGGGGGCGGCGTACGCGTCGCTGCTGCGTCGCCTGCAGGACAAGACGCATGCGCTGTGGGTCGCGCAGAACACGATCGACGAACTCGGCGTCGAGGACGCGGCGCCGGCGCCGCGCGAAGAGCGTCTTGTACGGCACCTGGCCGGCGTCGAGTGGGTCGTCACCCGATCGGTGACACACGCGTCCGTCGCGCGCCTGTACCGCGTCGAGGTGACGGTCGGGCGTGCGGACGAGCCCGGCACACTGATCCGGCTGGTCGGCTTCGAGGCACAGCGCTGATGACCACCGACACTCGCCCCCATCCGGCAGCGGGCTTCACACTGATCGAGACGCTGGTGTCGCTTGCGATCGTCGCGTTCATCGGCGTGGCCGCGTACCTTCTGCTCGATTCGGCTGCGCGGCTCGAGCGCCACGGCAACGACGCGCTCGAGACGCTCGCGGCCATGCAGAGCGCGCTACGGCTGCTCGAGACCGACCTGTCGCGGATCGTCATGCCGGGGAGCCCGGAGGCGCACGCGGACCCCCATGCCTTCGTCGTGCGCAGCGACGCGGGCACGCAGCGCATCGAGCTGACCCGCACCGGCCGGGCACATGCCCTGGACGGCTCCGCCGGCCAGTTGCGTCGCGTCGGCTGGTCGGTGGACGATGACGGGCGCCTGTGGCGAAGCGATTCCGCACTGACGGCCGATCCGCAGTCCGCGCCGCGTGCACGAGTGGTCTGCGCGAACCTCGCGGCCTTCGACGTCGAGTTCCTCGACTCCCGCAAGGCGTGGCAACGCGACTGGCCGCCTGCGCCGCCGACGGACACCGGCCGCGGCGAGACGCTCGGGGACCGCCTGCCACGCGCGTTGCGCCTGCGCCTCGTTCACCCGACGGCGGGGGAACTGGTGCGCGTGCTGCCGATCCGGTAGGTGCATCCATGCGGCAACGGGGTGTGGCGCTGATTACGGTCCTGTTGGTGTTCGCGCTCGCCGCGATCCTGATGACGCAGATGCTTTCCGCGAGCTACTTCGCGCTGCGCCGCACGGGGAACCTCGTCGATTCGGTCCAGGCAGACTATCTCGCCGCCGGGGCCGGGCAACTGGCGCGCGCCCTGCTCGCGGCCGACGCCGCGTCGAGCACGACAGCCGCATCGAACGCGTCGAGCGCATCGATCGATCATCTCGGGGAACCGTGGGCCGCACGGCAGCCGGTTTTGCCGGTCGAGGACGGACAGGTCGAGGTCCGGATCGTCGATCTCGCGGGCCGCTTCAACGTGAACTCGCTGGTCGACGCGAGCGGCCACCGGGTCGCGGACGCGCAGGCGCGATTCGCCCGCCTGCTGCGCTCGCTGGCACTCGACCCGTCCCTGGCCACCGACGCGGCGGATTGTCTCGATGCCGACCGCATGACGGCGCGGGGAACCCCGGAGGCCGCTGCCGCGTGCCTCGATCGCCCCCTGGCCGACATCGCCACGCTGCGGGCCGCCCTCACGCTCGCGCCTGAGGACTGGCGGCGCCTGGCGCCCCACGTCGCGGCCTTGCCGCAGGGCACCCGGCTCAACATCAACACGGCGACACCGGAAGTGCTGCGCGCGTATGTGGAGCACCACGGCGCCACGAACGGTCTGGCACAGTTTCTCGATGCGCGCACCAGGCGTCCGGCCCTCGATCCGGACGACGTCACCCCGGCCGGACTGTTCGGACCGATCTCAACGTCGATCGATGTGCGGAGCGCTTATTTCGCTGTCTACGCACACGTGCGCCACCACGATCGCAGCCTGCGCACCGTCACCGTCCTTCACCGCGATGGCGCACGCCGAACGATCGTGACGATCGGCCGCCGGGAAGCGGCCGCCAGCGAGTTTCCGGAGTGACCAAGGACATACCGTGGGACGAATTTTTTGCGCCACGTGATCCATGTGGATCATGACAGCGCACCGGGCCGCATGGTATGCGTAGTCACGAACGGGTTACGGACGGGATTTCCGATCCGGGCTAACCGGTTCGCCGGTGCCGCAACGGCATCGACAGGGACGACAGCCGGACAGCGGAGGGTCGGTAACACGATGCGCACACACACACCATGGCGGTGGCTCCTGCCCATCGCGCTCCTCGGGGCGCTGGTATCCAGCGGCGCGCGCGCCGAGCAGTACTGGGTCGATGCCTACCTCGGGCAGCGCTGGGAAACCTCGACCGACGCGTGCCGCGACGGCGAGGCGGAACCACGGGTCGCGGCGAAACGGACAGAGCAACCAAGTCTCCAGTGGCGCTACGCAAACCTTACGGTCGATGAGTGGTCTGCGGGTGCGGAATCGCGCTGCATCTTCACTATCGAAAAACGTGCCACGAACTATGCTGTGTGGGCGCCCGACCAACTGGTCGTTGTCCCGAATTACCGCTATGGCGAACCCGATCTGTGCCCGCGCGGCACGGTGGACGCGGACACGGGGCGCTGCCTGCCCCGGATGGCGGGGCGCCCGCGCGTCTGCAACGGCACCAACCCCTGCGACGATGCGACCGGCAACAAGTTCGAGGCCGAGACGGACTATCGCGGGGAAGGCTTCGGTGCGCTCGAGTTCACACGCTACTACAACAGTCGCCTGCGCACCGCCGGCGCCCTCGGCTACAACTGGCGCAGCAACTGGGACCGCCGGGTCGCGTACTCGGGCACCGCCGCGCGCGCGACGGTTTTCCGGGAGGACGGTCAGGCGCTGATCTACACCCTGCAGGGTAGCGCGTGGGTCGGTGCGGGGGACGTTCGCGAGACGCTCACCCGGCTGCTGTCCTCGGGTGCGCCGGCCGGGTGGGAACTGAGACTCACGGATGGCGGCGTCGAGCGCTACGATGCCTTCGGCCGGCTCGTGACAGTGACCAACCCGGCCGGCCAGGTCACCACCCTCGCCTACGCCACGGGCGGTACCGACAACGGGCGGCTGCAAAGCGTGACCGGCCCGAACGGACTTGCGCTCGCACTCGTCTATGACGCGAACGGGCGCATCGCCACGCTCACGGACCCGAACGGCAAGACGTATACCTACAGCTACGACACCGGCGCCAGCGCAGCGCAGAACCGGTTGCTGAGCGTGAAGTACCCGAGCCTCAAGACCCGCTACTACCTGTACGAGCACGCCACGTTCACCAGAGCGTTGACCGGCATCGTCGACGAAGCCGGCAAGCGCTACGCCACCTTCGGCTACGACGCCGCCACGGGCGCCGTGACCCTCAGCGAACATGCCGGTGGCCAGCGGCACTTCACACTGTCGTATCCGTCCGCGACGCAAACGCACATCGTCGATGCCGCCGGCCACGTGGCGGTCCACACTTACGGCAACCCGACACAAGGCGTGCTCCCGCTCGTGGCGCGCAGCCTGCTCGTCGACGGCGTCAGCGACGGCAAGACGCTCGAACAGCAATGGGACGGAAACAACCGTCTGCTCTGCCGCAAGGACGAGGAGAATCGCATCACGCTGTACACCTACGCGAGTGCCGACGACAGTCACGTCGCGACGCAGACCTCCGGGCTCGCGGGCAGTGCCTGCGCGCCCTGTCTGGCGAATGTCGCGACCTGCACCACGGACGCGACACGCACACGCAGCTTCACCTGGCTCTCACCGCATCTCGACCTGATCACCAGCGTGAGCGAACCTGGCGTGTGGGCGGGCGGCGCACACGTGATCACCACCGCGTACGAGGATACATCGCATCCGTACCTGCCTACCCGCATCACGGAGAGCGGTTTCACGCCGGCGGGTGCGGCGGTCTCCCGTGCGACGACGTTCTCCTACGCGGCGGCCGGCCAGCTCGCGACCGTGGACGGGCCGCGCACGGACGTTGCCGACACGCTCACCTACAGCTACTACACGAACTGTGCGGGCGTAACGGCGTGCGGACGGCTCGGGCAACTCTGGAAGCGCACCGACGCACTCGGGCGCGTGACCACCTTCAATACGTACAACGCGAACGGCCGGCTCACGAAGTTCACCGATCCCAACGGGCTGCAGACCACGGCGGTGTATTCGTTCCGCAGCTGGCTGATGACGCTGACGCGTACCCCGCCGGGCGGGGGCGCCAGCCGCAGCACCGCGTACACCTGGTTCGACAACGGGCTGCCGAAAACCCGCACCTGGCCCGACGGCATGGTGCAGACCTTCGGCTTCAACGACGCGCGCGAGCTGCTGGCGGTGACCGATCCGCTCGGCGGCAAACAGTCCTACGACTACGACGCGCGCGGCAACCTGCAGGACATCACGGACCACAACCCCGACGGCACCCCGGTGCGCACGGTGCATCGCGTGTTCGACCCGCGCAACCACCTGCAACGCCACGAGCTGGGCGGCCCGGTGACCGGCTACGATGTCGTCGTCGATGCGGTTGGCAATCTGCGCTCACTCGAGGATCCCAACGACAACCCGGCCACCACCCATCAGTACGACGCGCTGAATCGGCGCACCGTGACCCTCGATGCCCTGGGCGGGCAAACGACGTTCGTCTACGACGCGCTCGACCGCCCGATCGAGGTCACGGCACCCAACGGGGCCACCACGGTCTACGGCTACGACGACCTCGGCAACCTGCTGAGCGAGCAGAGCCCGGACCGTGGCACAACGACGTTCACGTACGACAACGCCGGCAACATGCTCACGCGCACCGACGCGCGCGCCGTCCAGACGCAGTACACCTACGATGCCCTGAACCGGCCGACGGCGATCACCTACCCCGACGCCGTCGCGGAGAACGTGACCTACACCTACGACACCTGCCCCCTCGGCCTCGGGCGCCTGTGCGCGGTGACAGACGCCGGCGGCAGCGAGAGCTACGCCTACGATGCCTTCGGCAACCGCACCGGCGTGCAGCGCACCGAGCTCGGCGTGAGCTACCAGACCGACTACACCTACGATGCACGCGACCGCCTCGCCTCCATCGCGCACGCCCCCGACGGGCGGCTGGTCTCCTACACCCGCGATGCGCTCGGGCGCATCAGTGCGGTGAGCACCACGGTCGGCGGCGTCGCGACGACGCTGGTGTCCAACCGCCAGTACCGGGGCGACGGGCTGCTCGCGGCGCAGGTCTTCGGCAACGGGCTCGCCGAGACACGCAGCCACGACCTGCGCGGCTGGGCGCTCTCGCAGGCCGTGGGGGCGGTGGATGCGCGCAGCTACGGCGCCTGGGACCCCAACGGCAACCTGCTGTCGCTGCAGGGCAGCGCGGTCGCGGCGACCTTCGGCTACGACGCGCTCGATCGCCTCAGCGCCGAGACGCGCCCCGGCACGAGCTACGGTTACCTCTACGACGCCAACGGCAACCGCACCCGCTCGACCACCAACGCCACCGCCGTCGAGGCGGTCTACGTCGCGCAGAGCAACCGCCTGGCCACCCTCGCAGGGGCGCAGGTCACCTACGATGCCGCCGGCAACCTCACACTGCAGGGGGCGAAGGCCTTCGGCTACAACGCCGCGGGACGGTTGGCGACGGTCACGGACGCCGGCGTGCCGAAGGCCACCTATGTCCACGCCCACACCGGGGCGCGCAGCCGCAAGGTGCTGAGCGGCTCCACGCTGGTGTTCGCCCGCGACGGCGCCGGCCGGCTGCTGCGCGAGCACCGCGCCAACGGCTCGCTGGTGCGGCTGTACGTGTGGGCCGACGCGGAGCCGATCGCGCAGATCGAGCGCGCCCTCGACGGCAGCGAGACCCTCGCCTACCTGCACACGGACCGCCAGGCGATGCCGCGTCTGGCGACCAACGCCGCCGCCACGGTGGTGTGGCGGTTCGAGGCGCGCGCCTTCGGCGAAGGCGGTGCGCAGACCGACCCCGACGGCGACGGCACCACGCTGAACGTGCGCTTGCGCTACCCCGGGCAGTACTTCGACTCCGAGAGCGGGTTGTTCGACAACTACTTCCGGTATTACGACCCTGCCACAGGTCGCTACATCACCAGCGACCCCATCGGCTTAGCTGGTGGCTTAAATACGTACACCTACGCCCTGAACAATCCTCTCTACTGGATCGATCCTCTTGGGCTTGATGTCTCATGTACTTATTCACAGAGTGCAGGGCGTTTAGTTTGTCACGACACAAATACCGGCCAGAAAAAAGTTGATGATAGTAGTTGTTACTCTGGATCGCAGGGTGGTGGTGGAAAAAATGACCCATCAAAACAGGATCAACGCGATGTAGGGCCAATACCAAGGGGTGGTTGGGATATTGGTAATCACGATAGTTCTAAAGGTCCGTTAACAATTGACCTTATTCCTCAGCCAGGTAACGATGTGTTTAACATGAATCGTGATCCTAATTCGTTCAGGGTTCATGGTGACAGCAGTCAGCATCCTGGTGATGCTTCGGAAGGCTGTATTGTATGCGGTAGATCAACAAGATCCACTCTGGTTAATGAGGGTGGCAGTATCACAGTGACGCCGTAGGGAAAAACTGATTTATTCGCCGCGATAGCGGCACATACGACCACCTGATCACCGATAATACGCATGTCAAGCAGCCACACGGTGCCCTCCCGGATGAAGCAGGTCAGTTTCTCGGATGCGGAGTTCGCGGCGAAGAAGAAAGTGACACGCCGCGAGCGCTTTCTGTCGGATCTCGATCGTCTGGTGCCGTGGCAGGCGCTTGCAGCCGTGATCGAACCGCACTACCCGAAGAGCGGCGAGCGCGGGCGTCCTCCGATCGGGCTCGAGCGGATGCTGCGCATGTACGTGGCGCAGAACGCGCTCGGGCTGTCGGACGAAGGAATCGAGGACGCCATTTACGACAGCGGCTCCGTGCGCCGCTTCGTCGGTGTGGATCTGGCGGCCGAGTCCGCGCCCGATGCGACGACGTTGCTCAAGTTCCGGCGGCTGCTCGAGACGCACGGACTCACGCAGCGCCTGTTCGATACGATCAACGCGGGGCTCGAATCCGCCGGATGCCTGTTGCGCAAGGGAACCATCGTCGATGCGACGCTCATCGCCGCCGCCCCGTCGACGAAGAACCGCGCCAAGGCGCGCGATCCCGAGATGCATCAGTCGAAGAAGGGCCAGCAGTGGTACTTCGGTCTGAAGGCGCACATCGGCGTCGACGCAGCTTCGGGCCTGGTGCACACGGTAGTGGCCACGGCAGGGAATGTCGCTGACGTCACGCAGGCCGCGGAGTTGCTGCACGGCGAAGAAGAGGTCGCCTTCGCCGATGCGGGATACGTCGGGGCACCGCGACGTGCCGAGTTGGACGGCAAGCACGTCGAATGGCAGATCGCGGCCAAGCGCGGCACGATCAAGAAGCTGGCGCAAGACAGTGCGTATCGGGTGGCGCTGGAGGCATTGGAAAAGGCGAAGGCCAGCATGCGGGCGAAAGTGGAGCACCCGTTCCACGTGGTGAAGAACCTGTTCCGCCACCGCAAGGCGCGGTACAAGGGACTGGGCAAGAATGCCGCGCAGCTGTTCACGCTGTTCGGTCTGGCGAACCTGATGCTCGCCCGCCGATACCTGGCGCGCGCTCACGGGGGAGGTGCGCCTTGAAAACGGGAAATCGGGCGAAATCACCCCGAATCGGGGTGAATGCGCCGCCGCCGCCACCGCTTCCGGCGAAAAAATCGTCGGCAGCGTGAAACTGCGCGTCGGCGGCGGTGTTTTTCGTTTCCGGGCGGCGGATTTCATGAGTAGATCAGTGCTTCCGTAGCGGGGAAGAAATTATGAGCATTAAATCGAACTATCGAGTCAAGCTTGTGTGTTTCTTTCTGGTTTGTTTTGCTGGGGCATGTTCTTCAATAGAAGCGAAGTCAGAGAAAATTAACGATGTTTTGTTTGGTGTTACGCTCGGAGAAAGCAGCCTTAATTCTGTCCAAGATATATTTGGAAAATCTCTCCTGATAAAACAGGGTGATGCTGCTTACTCAGAAAGATTTGTGTGTTACACGTTTTCAAAAAATAGTGTGAGTCAAGTCGTGGTTTTTGCTTCTGATGAAGAGCTTGCTGGTTCACCGGAGTACACCATTACCAGAGTTGATTTGTATGCGAGCACCCAATATCCATACAGTAAAGATGATTGCCTGAATATTGGCGTTAGTGAAAAATTGGCAGATAGCTTTATTGGGTATACGCAAGAGGAATTTTCTGCGCATTTTGGATTGCCTGTAACGGTGATAAATGACCATTATGAGAAAATGGTGTGCCACAAAGAACTGATTACACCGGACTCAAAGATTTATGAGTATTGGCGAGGAAGAAAGGATTGCTTCCAAGTTAATGAAGAACCTTATATTGATGTTTGTGCCACACTAAAGGCTTTGTTTAAGGATGGCATGTTAGTCAAATTTTCATTGAGCAAAGTAACTAGCGTGTGTTGAAAATCTGGCTATTTTATTTTGGGTAAGCGGATTAAATGGTTGATCTTACCTTTGCATGAGAGTGAGACAGACCGGCATCTCATCGGATTATCTGGTTGATGCTTCACCTACTGCTGGTGCATGTTTCCTTCGCTAATTCCAGCAAGAACCCCACACGCCTCAACTTCCCGGTCATCGTTGCAACTCGCTCTCAGTGAAACGAGTTGTTTCTCAAGCGCTTGCAGAGCGGTTATCTGCGACCGCACATGAGAGATGTGATCATCGAGCAAGGCGTTGACGGCGGTACAAGGCTGATGAGGGTCGTCCTGATAGCTCTGTAGTTCGTGAATCTCAGCCAGTGACAGGCCCAGGATTCTGCAGCGACGGATGAAGGCCAGCCCCTCACCATGCTTCTCGGTATAGACACGGTAACCGTTGTCCTGCCGATCAGGCGGCGGCAACAAGCCCTGCTGTTCATAGAAGCGGATCGTCTGTGTTTCGACCCCTACCAACTGCGCCAACTGACCAATGCGCATCAGCCTCCTCCCCAACGGATTCTTTACTCTATTGACCTTATAGTAGCTTTATAGTTTTAAATGGTACCACAACATTGTTCAAGTGGAGTCGTATCATGAGCAAATCCTGTGGTGGCGCCTGTGGCGGTGATGCAACGTCCGCAGCGGATACCGATATACAGGCCTCCTCCGAGGCGCCAGGGAGATGGGTCAGTGTTTATGCCGTGCCGAAGATGGACTGTCCATCAGAAGAACGAATGATTCGCCTAGCCCTGAACGGCTTTGAGGAGATTCGGGCGCTGTCCTTCGACTTGTCGAACCGCCGGCTGAAGGTCGTGCATGACGGCGAGGTCGAGCCCGTCACCTCGAAACTGAAGACCTTGGGGCTAGGCGCCTCGCTTCAGGAAACCGTCGCTGCAAATCCGGAGACCATCAAGGCCGCCGAGTTTTCGGCAGCTTCTGCTAAGCAAGAATCCGGGACCCTGCGCTGGTTGCTCGGCATCAATGCACTTCTGTTCGTGGTGGAAATGACTGCCGGTCTGATCGCCCAGTCCACCGGCCTGATTGGAGAATCCCTGGACAATTTTGCCGATGCGGCGGTGTACGGGCTTGCCCTTTATGCGGTTGGACATAGCGTGAAAATGCAGGTACGTGCCGCGCATCTTGCTGGTGTACTGCAACTGATCTTGGCTGTGGGCGTGCTCGTAGAGGTGGTGAGACGCTTTGTATTCGGTAGTGAGCCTGAATCGCTGGTGATGATGGCTATCGCATTCGTCGCATTGATTGCCAATACCAGTTGTCTGCTGCTCATATCCAAACATCGGGAAGGCGGGGCGCACATGAAGGCAAGCTGGATATTCTCGGCCAACGACGTGGTGATCAACCTGGGGGTCATCACCGCCGGCGCCCTGGTCGCGTGGACCGGTTCCAATTATCCGGATCTGATTATCGGCACCATCGCGGGGGGCATTGTACTTAACGGTGCCAGACGCATTTTGGCGTTGAAGGGTTAAATAATGCTCATTATTGGCAAAAAGCTCTCGCCGTATGCCCTATTGTCCATATCGGGCCTGCTGGCAGCGTCTGATCAGGCTGTAAAGTGGCTGGTGCAGCAATCAATGGCCTATGGCGAGTATGTTTCGGTGACCCCGTTCTTTAACTGGGTGCACCTATGGAACACCGGTGCCGCATTCAGTCTTTTTGCGAATGGTGGAGGCTGGCAGCGCTACTTTTTTATCGGAATCGCGGTAGTGGTCTCGATTTTTCTGATCAAGCTGATCCTTGAAAATCGTCATAAAGGAGAAGCCATCGCTTACAGTCTTATCCTCGGTGGCGCCATGGGCAACCTGATTGACCGGGTCTTTCGCGGCTATGTTGTGGATTCCTTTGATTTCTATTGGCGAGACTGGCATTGGCCGGCCTTCAACCTGGCTGATATTGCAATTGTCCTCGGTGCCTTACTTTTCGTTTCCAGCAGCTTGTTGGGTAAAAAAGCAAACACCAATGCCGAGCCGGATGGATCTGACTGACACCTACGCCTATACAACACCATGACCGAACTTCCCGACAACATCCTTCACCTGCCGCAATACCAAGTACTGGGCTGCAAATCAACCGACGACGAAATGCACTTCCAGGTGGACGTGCCCGATCCCATCGCCTGCGAGGAATGCGGCGTGCAGGGTGAGTTCGTACGGTTCGGCAAGCGTGACGTTCCCTATCGTGATCTGCCCATCCACGGCAAGCGGGTCACTCTCTGGGTGGTCCGCCGCCGATACACCTGCCGGGCCTGCAAGACAACATTCAGGCCCCAGCTACCGG
>JAJVIG010000066.1 GCA_022072145.1 Pseudomonadales bacterium | reverse complement strand
CCTATCGATTCAACCGGCGGTTCGATCTCAGGACATTGCATGAGCGACTCCTCGTGGCAGCGGTGCACTGTCCACCCCAACCGCAGCCGGCAATCCGTATGGCTGAGCTTCATTGCTAATCAGGAGTTTTTTTGCCCGCGAGGATGAGGTCTATCCAGGGGCTACGGATCACAAGTCCATTCATTCGAGTTCCTTCATGTGTAAATGGTGGATGGGCTATCTCGCCAATCCGCGAAGATCCATATCAAGAAATCATGGGATGCCAGTGATCATTGGGGAGGCGTGGCTCTTTCCAGCAATTCGTCGAGCGTGTAATTGACACTGGTGACGCCGAAGTCCGGCTCGCGACGGAACGGCTGGCGCAGGTAATGCACTTTGTGCGCTTCTGCATCCAGAAACTCGACAATCGCCAGAACGAAATCCTCGGGCTTGTTCAGCGAGTAAAGAATCTCGTTCCGGGTGACCGTGATAGTCGGTGCACCGGCAACTCGGCCCTTGACCTCGATGAATCGCAGCCGCCCCGTGCCGGGTATTCGGCTTTCGATGTCGTAGCCGAGTTTTTCCAGTTCACGGTCGGTTGGCTCAAAGCCCAGGCGACGCTCGATGTCCATGACGATGGCGCGCGCTCTAGCGGCGCTCGCCTGGGTGTCCAGGGGCGCAGAGGCCAATGGCGCACTCTCGCCCATCATGGCGCGGACGAGGCCAAGGGGCACGACGAGTAGCCCACCCAGCACGACGGGCGGGAGCGGCGAGAGTCGCGCTTCCAGCTTCAAATCTTCCAGTCGCTTTTGTAGCCGGCCCTGAAGAAGATCCGCGCGCTTGCGTGCCTCGGCCGAGTTCAACTTCGCGTTGGGCTTACCGGCAGCCTCCTGCGCCTTGAGCTCCTCGGCACGGTGGTCCCAGTACGTGATTTCCTTGGTGAGCCGGTCCTTGACCGCTGCCTCGGTCTTGGCGATCAATTCGAGCTTGCGCCCCTTGACCTCTGACAGGTGCTCCGGCACGACCTGGGCGACCGCGTAGCCCTGCGCCTGCTGCTCGAGCTCCTTCGTAATCCACTGACATTCCGGGCGGTCGAGGATAGCCTCGACGCCCGGTTCTCCTTCGGCCAGCGGTCGATAGTCGAGGTACGGTGCGTAGTTCACATGACGCACCTGCCCATGCGCGTCCATGTCCACGTAGAGCATCCGCTTGGACACCACGCGACGGCTGCCGTCACGGTTGAGACTGGCGTCCTGGATGGCGTGCTCCAGATAGAACAGCACCCGCGGCTCGGTGCCGGCGTCGCGCTCATCGACCAGGACGGTGCCGCGCTTCAGCAAGTCTCGGTTGCGCTCGAGCGTCAGGTCGATGACCGAATCCAGCAGAGGATGACCGGGGCACACGAAGGCGGCCAACGGCTGCCCCTGCGGCGCGACGAGGGACTTGTCGAAGGCGATCCGCTCGTAACGGGGAAGCACGGGCTCACCGAGGCCGATCAGGCGGTCCCGGTTGCGCACCAGGGCAGGCACATGCGTGACCTCGAAGCGGCGGGCTTCCCGTTGCCGGACGTTGCCTCCCAGGTGCTTGAACGCTTCGAGGAAGAACGACTCGATGTAGTGCGGTTGCAGCCGACGGGCATCCGCACGCTCCATGTCCTCGCGGATGCGCTGCACCCGGCTGGAGTCCATGCTGTCGTGCGCAAGCTGGCGCTCGTCGAGAAGCGTCTGAACGTGGCCCTTGTCGAGCGCCGTGTCCATCACCGTGGTCAGGAAGGCGCGAACCTTGGGATCCTCGCCATGCCGGACGGCCTCGATCAGCAGGTCCCGCAGCGACATGACCTTCCCGTTGCTCTCGAACGCCAACTTCCCGAGGACATCGAATACCTGTCCCCCGAGGGCCTGGCGCGCCTGCTCGAGCTTTTCCAGCAGCTTGCGATAGACGTCGCCCTCCCGCGTGTCGTCCGCCACCAGGTTCCACAGGTAGCAGACCTCGGTCTGCCCGATCCGGTGGATGCGACCGAATCTCTGCTCGAGCCGGTTGGGATTCCACGGCAAGTCGTAGTTGACCATCAAGTGCGCGCGCTGGAGGTTGATACCCTCACCCGCAGCATCCGTCGCGAGCAGCACCTGTACGGTCGGGTCGTGCTTGAAGGCTTCCTGCACCTTCAGGCGCTCCTCACGCCCGATGCCGCCGTGGATGATCACGACGGCCTCCCGACGGCCCAGGAACCGCGTGATGCGATCCTCGAGGTAGTTGAGGGTGTCACGGTGCTCGGTGAAGATAACGAGCTTCTGATGTGGCGAGGGCTTGGGCGGCGGAATCGGACCGGAGCCGTAGGGGGCATCAGGTTCGGCCGCGGGATCACCGGAATTCGCCGTCGTGAAAATTTCGGCCAGCAGGTTGGAGAGTTCGCACCACTTGGTATCGGTGCCGCTGCGCCGGACCGCCAGGGCCTGCATTTCGAGGCTCTTGAGCGTATTGATCTCCATGCGCAACTCGGCGATCGAGCGCGCCGCCGTGGCCTGGTCGAGTATCTCCTCCTCGGCCGCCGCAACCTCGTTGTCGGGCGCATCTTCGAGGTCGTCAACCTCCTCCAGATCGAGAGAAGGCACCGAGGCCGCGATGATCGGGGCTGCCTGCCCACCGCGCTGGAGCACCTCGAGCTCACGCAGGCGCGATTCGAGCCGTTCGCGCCGGCGGCGCAGGGATTGGTAGATGGCCTCGGGCGATGACGCCAGGCGACGCTGGAGGATCGTCAGGGCGAACCCCACGGTGCCGGCACGCTTGTCATTCTCCAGCGCGTCCGCCCGGTTGAACTCCTCGCGGACGTAGTCGGTCACTGCCGCATAGAGCGTCGCTTCCGGCCCTGACAGGTGATAGGGAACGGTGTAGGCGATGCGCTCGGGGAACAGTGGAGTCCCGTCGAACTTGAGCAAGTTCTCCTTGACCATGCGGCGCATGAGGTCCGACACATCGGCCGAATGCACCCCATCGCGGAATCGCCCCTCGAACCGGTCGCCATCGAGCAAAGCCATGAATAGCTGGAAGTCGGCTTCCTTGCCATTGTGCGGCGTGGCGGACATCAGCAGGAAGTGGCGCGTCAGGGTCGAGAGCAGTTGGCCGAGGCGATACCGCTTGGTGTACTTAGTTTCACCGCCGAACACCGTGGCGGACATCTTGTGCGCCTCGTCGCAAACCACCAGGTCCCAGCGGCAGTCCGGGGCTTGCAGCTTCTGCTGCACCTCCTCGTTGCGCGAGAGCTTGTCGAGACGGGCAATCACAAGGTTGGTTTCGAGAAACCAGTTTCCAGTACGTGCCGCCTCGAGCTTGTCGTTGGTGAGGATCTCGAACGGCAGATGAAAACGCCGATAGAGCTCGTCCTGCCACTGCTCGGCCAGGCTGCCCGGGCAGACGATGAGGCAACGCTGCAAGTCCCCTCGCGCAACGAGTTCCTTGATCAGCAGGCCCGCCATGATGGTCTTGCCCGCGCCGGGGTCGTCGGCGAGCAGGAAGCGCAAGGGCTGGCGCGGCAACATGGCCTCGTACACCGCCGTGATCTGGTGCGGCAGAGGATCGACAACCGACGTGTGGACGGCGAGTACAGGGTCGAACAGATGGGCCAGCCGGATGCGCTGCGCCTCGGAGGCGAGGCGGAACAGGGCACCGTCCCCATCGAAACTCCACGGGCGACCCTGCTCGACGATCTCGAGTCGCGACTCATCATCGCGGTAGAGCAACTCGTTCGCCACCGCGCCAGTCGGCGTTTTGTAGGTCAGTTCCAGGGCCTCCGAGCCGTGCCACTGGATGCTGACCACGGTAACCAGGCCAGCCGGGGTTATCCCTCTTACGGCCGCGTTGGTCTGGAGTTGCTCAAGCTTGATCATTCTTTGATCTGTCCGTGTTCAAAGCTCTCTCTGCCGACGATGCTCCCTGGATCGCTCCCGCGAAGGGAGGCAATTCGCAGGTCGGGATCAACATCCAGCCAGTTGCAGGGCAGCGTAGGGCCGCCGAACATCGACTCCACCACACAAACATCCTGCCAGACCCGCTGACCATCGGCCTCGACCGTTGGCGTAAAGCCGAGCGCCTCCCACTCACCAACCAACAAGCCTATGTCACGCGGGTTCATCGCGCCATCCCGCAGCAGGTGCTCGTCGTACCAGACTCTGCCACCGATCAGGTTGGCGTGATCCGCGAGGCACTTAGCCCAGCCACCAGGGTACTTGGCCCGGATGGTCGCAATCGGAACGATGAAGTCGATGAATTCCAGACGGATTGCCATGTTTGATAGACCCCTGCAACGGTACGGGTTAAGAAGCCCAGAGCCCGGTAGAGAAAATTCAACTTGTCCGGCTTCGGAAGTCGCACCCTTACTTTGTCCTATACCAGCCTCACCTTGCGAGGCTGCGCAGCGCGAAGGTGTGACTCAACTAACGGCGTTTTAGCGCGCCCCATTTGGGGCGTCATGCCAGGGGTGGAAGCAGGTCCGTTGAACGCAACCAAGTACAAGGGCACGTGGTTCCAAGAACATGATGACGTATGTAGAGTTTGAGCAGCAATCTTGCATGAGAGAACCAGTTGTCCAACGCATCCGAGGCTGCATATGGGACTTATAAGCGGTTTTTTTAAAGGCGTTGCAATAGCTGGCGCTTTGGCCTACGAAGCGCTCGGCGCAAAGCCGCGCAGACGCCGTCGCGCGCAAAGGGACCGAGCACGACTAGATCGCAAATGGATCAAATTCGGTGACTACACCGCATACGGAACATGCTTCAGTTGCGATGGGCGCGGTTACATGAATTTCGAGTGCCGATCCTGTGACGGAACCGGCTATAAGATGCTTCCGGCGAAGTCTTGCAGGACATGTGACGGTACTGGAACGTTTTCGCCAGGGGCCGTAGTTTGTTTCCGGTGCAAAGGTAGTGGCAAACGTTTTGAAAACAAGTGCAAGAAATGCAATGGAACCGGATCCTTTACGCCAAGTGCATCACCATGCCGTAGTTGCGAAGGTACGGGATTCTATTCGCCTGCGCGAAAAGTAAAATGCAACAAATGCAATGGTTCCGGAGAATTGCATCCAGAATGCCGGAAGTGTGGCGGAAGCGGGAAACACTGGTACCGATGAACGAAGGAGAGAGAAAATGTGCGGAGGAACCGCATAGGAATAGTCCTATGCGGCAACTAGCATGGTTTATGCCTCTTGCGCCACTAAGGTAGTGTGGCTGTAGCTCTGCAAGCGCCTTATTCTTCTTCGCCAACATATGTCCCGTCCGGCGCCAATCTTGGCCTGCCTCCTACGAAGCTCCCATCCGGAGCCAATTGAGGCCTGCCTCCCACAAAACTTCCATCTGGCGCCATTTGCGGTCTGCCTCCGACAAAGCTGCCATCCGGCGCCATCTGTGGGTCCCCCCCAACAAAGGTTCCGTCTGGGGCCATTCGACACGGGCCATTAACGTAAGTCCCATCTGGGCACATAGTCTGGGCAGATAGCCCAGCCGAAAAAAACATAATTCCCGAGGCGAAAACTACTGATGGCAAAAAAGCTCTCATTGATAAAGTTCCTCAGGGAAATTTGCTTGGTTCAATCATACTGATCGACGCATCCTGCGTCTGAACGCACTATTGGCTTCGTGCTCGTCTCAGGCACCTTAACAGCGTGGCCAAAGCACGTCATGTCCCATATGGGTCACGCGCTGCGCGACGGGAGCGAGTATGCTGCCTCGCGGGTCACATGGACGGTGTTAGCCCAATCCCCTCGATACCCATTCTGGGAATGGATGCTCCAGGCCGCGCAAAGTATCGACTGCAACGAACGGCCAGTGCCATTGATGGCACGTAATCACATTCTCAAAGGACAACATCATGCGTTTTCTGATCCGCGGCTTCGCAGTGCTCGTTCTGGTAAGCGTTTTCGTCTCTGGCGCTTCTCAAGCAGGTTCCATAATTCAATTGGCAGATCTCGGCTGCGCTTCCAATCAGGTGATGCGGTTCGCCGCCGGCAAATGGGTCTGTAGCAGTGACCCCAAGATCTACTCAGCAATTCTTACGGACTCGAAAGGACGATTCCTGGCGCCTGTATTGAACGTTCGTAGCTCCGCGGCCGTCGTGCTGTTGCCAGTGAAAGACAATGCTGGAAAGCACCGTCGTATCAAAGTCGCCGCTAGACCAGGCGAATTCTCTTGGTTCGAGGAGGACATGGGGACAATATCGTTCGACGAACCCGACTGCGGCGGAGCGGGATGGGTGAGTTCGAGTTGGTTTAAAGTGAATTCGAGTGACCGCCAGTTCAGAACATACAATGACCTCGGCATCGTGGTCGAGAAAGGCAGCAGCACGCCGTTAACAGCATCGCTATATACGCGCGTCTCCCTCACCTCACAAACGGTCGAGGTGTATTCATCTGCAATGGATGGATACATGTCCTCGTCATGCAGAAACAATTCGTTGCCAAGTGTCGTGAGCGCGGTCGTTCAGTATGAACTCACCGTGCCCGATATTCTCAGCGGTATATCTTTGCCCTTGGATCTGAAGCTCTCGGCGGACTTTCGCCCCCCAGCGCCGTGAATAGAACTGACCTTGGCCGGCATGTGACGGGATAGCAAAAGCGTCACGTATGCGTTACATTGTGTTTGCCAGTTACCCTTGGTACACACATGACCCCGAAGAAAACCAGCACCCTCAATCTGCGGATTGATCCCTCCCTCAAGGAGGCGGCTCGCGTCGCGGCGCTACGAGAACACCGTAGCGTCGCGAACTTGATCGAATTGCTGATCCGTCGCCATTGCGACACGGTCGGAATCCCGATTCCCGAGCAGTCGGAACTCTTTGGAGGGGTCGATCATGAATGAAAAGACCTTGCGCGCCCTGGTCGATGCCGGGGCCGTTCGCCGAATTCGCATTGTCGCGGACGGCGCCCGATTCCATGTGGAAGTCGAGACTCCCGGCTCGAGTGCGGTCGTCGCCACGACGAAAGGTACCGTCAAGACCTGGGGGTCGCTGGACGCATCGGCGAAGTGGGTCCGGGCGCTCGGCATCGGTACCGCTCAGGTCGAACTCAGCAAATGGCAACCCGGTCAACGGGCGTTGGCGCTGTGATCATGGATGCGTTAGCGGCAGAGCAGCGCCTACGGCAGCACATCGCTGAACGCGTGGCGGTCCATCGCTACTCTGCGCCGCCCGAAGGGCTGTACGTGGCATGCGTCGATCGGGAGCATTATTTTGGGGTTTCCGACCCGCGTGAGCCGGGCATTGGTGGGACTTGGATTTTCGCCGTGAACAAGGCCACCGGGGCGGTCCGGGAAGTTGGTTGCGTTGGCGAATAGCGCGGAGTGAGTGTTCTGGTGCAGACGAAGCGAATGCGCGTATTTTTAGCATATGCATTCTGACGTTGACTCATCAAGTCCGAGCAGAGGTACGCGGCGATGACAAGATCCCCGAAACCAGAGCCGCCGCCATCGCCGCCGTACGTGCCGAGCACGCTCGAGGAGAAGGAGGAAGCGTTCCGGCTGGCGGCGCAACTGCTGCGCGAGGTCAAGAAGGATTTGAAACGCAACCCGCCCAAGTAGAGCCGCGCCGTTCAGCCGCGCCCCTCGCCCGCTCAATGCGGGAGAGGCCGATGCGCGTTATAAGCTGTTTATCTCCTTCAGCACTTCCTCGAACGACCAAACGCGTCCTTTCGGACGACTTCCACCGACGTCGCCGTCCATCACGTTGAGTTCGTGAATTGCCTTGATGGCCACGTCCGGGTTCGTCCGGCTATGCTCCTGAACGACGTTCCAGAGCGCGAGTCGCTTCGTCTCGAGCGTGATCGTCGAGCGTTCGCGGATTTCGGTCTGCCGTCGGCTAACTTCGGCCGAGATCGCAGGTTTTTGCAGGTTTTCGCCCCCGATCGAGCCGAGGGTAGCCCGGTTGCCGCGGTAACCCGCGGCATTGGCAGCCTCGGTCGCGTTGCCGGTCGCCAGGTAGTACTCCACGAACAACAACTGGCGCTGCGTCAATCGAGCGGTCATTCCTGAAATCCTCCGTGACGGGGCCGGACGATGGCCTCGGGCGGTTCATCGACGCTGCGCGCCAGCGTAACGACGTCAGTGCCGGGGCGCGAGATCCTTTCCGTCGCGCCGCGTTCGCGCCCCCCCAATACGATGCGGATTCGCGAGCGGCGACGGCATTTCCTTCGCGCTGACGGCGCTCGGCGCCGACTGCCCTGGCGTTCACAGCAGGAACACCTGATCCAGCCGTGCCAACTGATCGACGAGGGTCGCAATCTGGGCGTCCCGGCTTTCGCGCTCGGCGACCAATTTCGCGAGCTCTGCCCGGCCGGCCGCGATTTCC
Source organism: Pseudomonadales bacterium (assembly GCA_022072145.1). Classification (GTDB taxonomy): domain Bacteria; phylum Pseudomonadota; class Gammaproteobacteria; order Pseudomonadales; family UBA5518; genus UBA5518. The sequence goes on along the minus strand of JAJVIG010000066.1, from coordinate 15,055 downwards.
TCGCGCTGCCGCACCAGCCACTTCGCGACCTCCTGCTTCGGGACCTCCAACTCCTTTGGGCCAATGCTGCCGGCGCGCGCATCGTCCTCGAAGCGTTCCGCCACCTCCCAGCCGAGTACGTCGTCGAGCCGCTCGCGGTAATGTCGAAACTGGAATCGACCGTCGGGGTCTAGCGCGGCAATCATTTCGGAGAATCCCGTCGCCTGGCTCACGTCGTCCTCCAAGATCTCGAAGTACACCCGATCGCTCTCCAACCCTCCTCGGAGCCAGCATTCCTCGGGAAGCGGATCGGTAAGTTGCGCCGATTCGGGCAGGACACACCGGCAAAGGTCGCGATCACGAAGCCAGAGGACTTGCGCGCCTGCCGGCGTGACAACCCTGCACATGGGCTCACCCCGGAGCGCGCCGGCCTCCATGTCAATAATGTCCTCCTGGGGCACCTGGGCGAGCATCGCCAGCGTCAGCGGCGCCACGCGGACGTTGAGCGTACGGATCTCGACTGCGTTTTCTCCAGCGGTTTTCAGTTGGTCATGCGTCGTCATTTGATCATCTCCTTGCTGCAATACGGCCGATTGGCCACGTTCTATGTCATGCGGCGCACGATTCATCAGCGAACCGGCGGTAGTGATCGCCAAAATTCGGACATGCCGTCCATTGAGAGAGATCCCCGTTGTAATCAGGCCACGGCATCGAGCGCGAATCGTCCGAGCCGAGAAATTGCAGGGACCTTCGATGGAACCAAAGCGCATAAGCACCCTCGAACGTGCCGTGTCGTTGCTTGGCCACCTCGAGTATCTGGTCGGGACGTTCCAGCGCCTTTGTCATTACGGGCGTCATAGGCAAACCATTCGCCTGGCATTGCACGGCCTCGTCACGCTCCTTGTCCTTCCAGGTTATGAACACGTTGTCCGCGAGGTCGGTAATCTCCGACGCGCCGCGGACGTCGAACTTGCCCGGTCGTTCGGTCTCGTCCTTGCCCTTGCGCATATGGCAGACGAGGTGAACGTGGACCCCGTAAGACTTTGCGGCCCATTGGAGGCGGTCAACGAATCGCTTTTGCTTCGCGTAATCGTCACCCGCAATGCCGCACTTGGTGAGCGAGTCGATCACGACATGGGAGCACTGAAGCTCGTTCGCCGCGTAGTGAGCCACCCCAAGGATGCGATCGGCCTCCACGCTATCGAGTTGGTCGTACAGGCAGATGCGGCCGTTGCAGCCCTCGAGGAACTCGGCGGTCTGCTCGAAGCTGGGGCTTCCACCGACAGCTTGGCAGAGCATACGGTGCAGGGTTTCTTCAGGTCTCATTTCGAGCGAAGCGATGCAGATCCGGCTCTCTCGAGCCAGCCAGAGCATGACCTGACCGAGAAGCATCGACTTGCGATGTCCGTTGATTCCGGCCCAGATGCTTAGCTCGCCGGGACGCAACTGAACACCACCGTGGGTTTTGCTCCAGGGCAGTTTTTCGCCGCGGTCCTGCCTGCCGTTCACTACACGGTCGAGCAGTTCGGTTTTCCAGTGCGTGCCCCAGCGGAGCCACTGCTCCTCGCGCTGACCGATCTTGGCGAGGTAGGCGTCGAGGTCGATTGTCCGATCGTTGAAGATCAAAGCACCAACCCCTGAGTTGACCAGTGGGAACCGCTGGCGCTCGCGGTATGGCCGAGCTTCGCCCAGTCCTCGCGGATTGAGGACATCAAGGCCTCGTCCCAGTCGGCATACGTCCTGCCACTGCGCCGCGCGTAGCTGAGGAAGTGCTCCAGGCGCTCCTCGAGCCGGTCGTACCCCTTGGCCTGAGCCCACTGCTGAACGCGGTCAGAGATTCCGAATCCATCAGGCAGCGTCGTAGATTTCTTCTTGCGCGATCCGAAGGGGATAGCCGAAGGCGGCGCGTTTTCACGCGCTAAATCTCCTTCCTTTCCTTTCCCTTCCTCCCTGTGCGTCACTGGCGCGTCATCCACGCGTGCCGACGCGTCATCCACGCGTGAACGAGTTGGGTCAGAATTCGGGGCCGGAAGCCTGCTCGCAGATTCACGGGCGTTGACGTGCTGGTGCCGCGCGAAGGTGGGGATATGCGCGAGGCCATCACCGTAGAGAATGACCAGTCCCGCGGCGATGATCTCGCCCGCCAACGAGTCAATGTCGCAGTCATCGGCGGGCAGGTATCGCATCTTGAACGTGCGCGGCTTCCATACCATTCGGCCTTCGCGGTCCGCCTCACACCACAAGGCGATGTAGAGAAGTCGAGCCATCGGCGAAAGCTCGACTATGTCCTCGGACGTAAAGAACTCCGGCTTTACGGTGCGGATCCTGGCCATCAACCGTGCTCCTGCCGGCGGTCGCGTGGCGCGCTCCAAACTAACCGCAGGTGCGGCGGCGACCTGCTGGGCTTCGAAGTTCGCGCGGGCATAAAGGAGTCGAGGCCGGCCGAAAACACGCGCATGGAGTTGTCGCGGGATAACTCGCACGGAATGCAAAGTTCATGCAACCGCGAGAGTCGCCAGTCGCCGCACAAGGAACACCTGTGAACCGAATTTCTTCCCGGATGATCTGCTATCATTCGCTCGTCTCCTTGGCGACCCAATCGCTCGTCCGCCAGACATTCGCGATTTGGGCGTTTTCTTTTTCGGGGTGGGGGGGGGCTACGCTGCGCGGGACGACTTCGAGTCGCGCTCGGCAATGCGCGATGCGATCCAGCCTCTTACCTCAGACTCTACCCAGGCGCTCGAACGCTCAGAGAGTTTCAGCGGTCGCGGGAACGTACCCCGTTGCGCGGCGCGATAGATCGCGGAATCGGAAAGCCCGGTCAGCCGGCGCACCTCCGAAATGCGCAGCAATGCGGGCAGGTGGTGTTGATCCTGTTGCGTGGTGTTGCTGACCATGACTTGCGCCTCCCTTGGGCTTGCTGTGTGTCATGGCGTCAGTTCATCATTTCAAGGCGCCCCATAGGTCAAAAATGAAGCGATGGTTTCGCCCGTTATTTTTTCGGGACGAACTTCGTCAGCGTCGGGTCGCTGACCTTGGGGCACACCAACCGCAGCGTCTCCATCAGCGGCCCGCGACGGCGTCCGTCTATGGGGATATCGAAGTCCCGAAACGCATCGCAGACGGCACACACAGTCACCTTCGCGGGCACGTTCGGCTTTCCTCGCGAGGACGGCATCAGTCCGAGAGCCGTCGCAGGCAGTGCAAGCAACTTATCCAGTTCACGCTGCAACTGGTCGAGCAATTCCAGCGCCGGCAGCGCCCGGTCCAGCGTCGCCGGATGGGCCAGTCGCCCCCGATTGGACCGTATCGAGTTGCGAAGCTGCCGCGCGTTCAGCCTGATCGTGTCCCACCGCTCGCGCTGCTCCTTGCGCAACGGGGCGCCGGACATGACTGCAAGGTTGGACTCATAAGCGATCGCCAGTTGCGCGATCCGGAAAGCGAAGTCGTCGCCGCGTCCGTCACGGTGCCGCGCCGAGTAGATACCCAGGGAGTGCAGGAATACACGCTTGATGATTCCGGCGTGTTGGCTTGCAGTGCTCAGTGGCAGCTTGCGCGCGATGCCGCCATCGGTTCGGGGCGCGTGCATCCAGTCGGCGTGTCCGACTGGAATCCGCTTCTTAGGCGCGACCTCGGCGAAATACGACTTCTTGCCGGACGGTGCGATCCGTAGCACCAGGCATGAACCATCGTCGTGAACGATTTTCTCGCGAAGCCCCGGCGCGGCTTCGTCTACGAACTTCTGTGTGAGCTTCACACGGCATCCCTTCTTGTGCCGCCCTTGTGAAAGGTCACCACGCCAGCCGGGCAAGGGTTCCCAGTTTTCCCGCCGTTGCGGTAGGCGTGGCGATTCGTCGTTAGCGTCCCGGATCGGTCCCGCTGGCGTTGTCGGTCGCGGAACGAAAGCGCCGGATCACCTCGGCATCGGTAGCGGTCACAGTGCCAAGCTCGGGATTCTCGAAAACGCACATGGACGGCCGGCCACGTTCGCGCCGAATGAACGTCAAGACGTGGCGCGATTCGGCAAACCGCACGCGGTCGCCTGGACGTAGTGTTGTTGGGGTCATTTGCTGGCCTCCACTTCCGCCTGCTCTCGCCTGCGCTCGCCGAGTTCGATCACCTCCGCGCCAGTGCGCAGGCGGTCGAGATAATCCGCCCACGCCTGCATGTTCTTGCGGCGGGCGTCGAGAAATTGCGTGCGGTTGTAGGCACGACCGAGCGGATCGCGGACGGTATGCGCCAACTGGTGCTCGATCAGGTCCGCCCGGAAGCCGAGCACTTCGTCCTGAAGGGTACGCGCCATCGCCCGGAAGCCGTGGGCACTCATCTGGTCGGCCGGAACCCCGATGCTGCGCAGCGCGGCCGTGACCGCGTTCTCGCTCATCGGGCGACCTCCGCCGCGTGCGCTGGGGAACACGTACTCGCCTCGGCCTGTCAGGCGGTGAAGTTCGCGCAGGATCGCCACGGCCTGTGTGGGCAGGGGTACAACGTGCTCCTGATCGGTTTTTGTGACCCTGAACCGCCACTCGGATGCGTCGAGGTCGATTCCCGCCCAGCGCGCGCGACGGAGCTCGCCAGGCCGGACCATGAGCATGGGCGAGAGCTTCAGGGCTGCGCAGACCACGGCCGTGCCTTTGTGGCCGTCGATCATGCGCAGTAGGCGTCCGGCCTCTTTCGGATCGGTGATCGCGGCGAAGTGCCTGGCCTTCGGCACCTTGATGGCCCCTCGCAGGTCCCGCGTGGGGTCGCTCACGGCAAGGCCGGCGGCCACCGCATGGCGGAACACCTGCCCGCACTTCTGGAGCGCCCTGCGGGCCGTCTCGGCGACGCCGCGGCGCTGGATGGCCTTCGCCATGTCCAGCACTTCGGCCGGGGTGATCTCGGCAATGGGCCGGCTGCCTATGGCGGGGAAGATGTCGTGATCGAACTGACGCTCGACGTGGGGCCATGTGGAATCGGCCCAGACCTTGCGCTGCTCGGCCAGCCACTCGCGGGCGATAGCCTCGAACGTGTTGGCCGCAGCGACCTGGTTCGCGCGTTTCTCGGCCTTCCGGAGGGCACCGGGATCCTTGCCATCGGCAAGTTGGCGGCGGGCGGCGTCACGCTTGGCGCGGGCGGCGGCGAGGCCTACGTCCGGATAGACCCCGAGGGCCAGCAGTTTCTGCTTCCCGTTGTATCGGTAGGCAAGACGCCAGTACTTCGCCCCGGACGGCGTGACCTCGAGAAACATGCCGCCACCATCGCTCATGCGCCGAGGGCGTTCGCCCGGCTTGGAGTTCTTCACCTTGGCGTCTGTGAGCTTCACGGGTGCCTCCGTTGGTACCGGCCGGCCGCAGCCGCCGTATGCCAACGAATCTACCAGCCAGTTTGCTGGTACGTCTAGGGTCGCCTTGGGACTCCCTGGCAGACGCCAGAAACAAAAAACCCCGGATTTACCGGGGTTTGTGTGCCTCTTGGGTCTTTATGGGACCCGCGATTGGCGGAGAGGGTGGGATTCGAACCCACGGTAGGGTCGCCCCTACTCTTGATTTCGAGTCAAGCCGATTCAACCGCTCTCGCACCTCTCCGAACAGGTGTGGGCTCGTGGCCGAAGGCCCGGGCCCCTGGCGTCCGGTCGGTGACCGGACTCGCGCTGCGGCCGGAGGCCGCGGCACTGGTTGAAGCGGGGCGTAGTTTAGCAGCAGCGGTACCCGCGCGGACAAGTGCTTTTGCGCGGCTTTTTGGCGGCATCGTTCCGGTTGCCAGACGCGCGCAACGTACTCAGTCGATGCGCAGCCAGTCGAAGCCGGACTCCTGGTCGGCCACGCGCAGGCGCGGATCGCCCGCGCCGAGCACTGCCTCGAGCGCCGCGCGCGCCCGCGCCGGGGCGTTGTTCTGTTCGCTCAGGTGCGCGGCCACCACGTGCTGCAGTGCGGCGTGCCGCGATGCGGCCAGCAGTTCGGCCGCCTGTGTGTTGCTGAGGTGCCCCCAATCACCGCCCACGCGCTGCTTCAGCGGCCACGGGTACGGGCCGCTGGCGAGCATCTCGCGGTCGTGGTTGCATTCGAGCAGCAGCGCATCGCAGGCACCGAAGCGCTCGCGCACCAGCGGCGTGACACTGCCGAGGTCGGTCAGCACGCCGAGGCTGCGTGCGCGGTGGCCGAGCACGAACTGGCAGGGTTCGCGCGCATCGTGCGGCACCGTGACCGGCAGCACCTCGAGATCGCCGATGTGCTCGCGCCGCTCGCCGACCAGCACCTCGAGGCGCACGCCGTCGAAGCGTGCCGCGCGCGCGGTGCCGGCGCTCGCGAACACCGTGAGCCCGTGCCGGCGCGCCAGCGCCGCCACGCCGCCGGCGTGGTCGCTGTGTTCGTGGGTGACGAGGACGCCGTCCAGGTCGCGCGGGTGCATGCCGCGCAGCGCCATGCGCCGCTCGAGCTCGCGCGGCCCGAAGCCGCAATCGAGCAGTACACAGGCGCCGTGGCTGCGCACCAGCAGCGCGTTGCCGCGGCTGCCGCTGCCGAGCGAGCAGAACTCGATCACGCGCGTGCGCGGCGGGCGCGCCGCGCCATCAGGACAGGTGCGCCTTGATCAATCCGAGCACGAACTCGACCTCGCCTTCCTCGAAGTCGCTGCCATCGTCACGCTGCACGCCGATCAGCACACCCTTCTCCGCGGTGCGCATCTCCACGCGGTAGCGGCGGCCGGTGGCCGGGTTGTCGTCCTCGTCGTCGCCGCCCCACGGCCACAGGCGCGCGAAGAAGCCTTTCCTGGGCGACTCCTGCTGCTCGGTGGCGCCGGGGCCGGTCGCTTCCTCGTCCTGCTTGCGGCCGGGTTCGTAGACCACGTAATAGAGGCCGGCACTGCGGTCGAGGTCTTTCACCGCGAGATCGGCCCGCTCGAGCGCGCGGCCCAGCGAGGCCCACGCGCGGTCGAAGCCGAGGCGCAGGTCGATCACGGGCCGGCCGCCGGGGTCGCGCACCAGGTAGACCTTGTTCACGGTGCTGATGCCCTGCGCAAGCAGGCTCACCGAGGATTCCTCGCCAGCCGCTGCCAGGTAGTTCGCCAGTTCCTTCAGCATCCAGGTTTCGCGTTCGGCGTCGGCGGACGCGGCCGGCCACTCCGCAGGCGGCTGGTCTTCCGGCGTCTCCTGGCGGTAGCCCGCCTGCAGCACGTAGACCTCGCTGCTCGTGCGCTGCACGCCCTGCTCGACCCGGAAACGGTATTTCTCGCGCCGCGTGGTCTCGCTGCGGAACGACAGCCACGAGGTTTCCATCTGGCCGGTCGAGGCGTCCTCGCGCTCGATGCCGATCTGGTTCGAGACCAGGAAGGCGCGGATCTTCGGCCAGGTCTCGGCGGGCGTCTCGTCGAGCAGGATCCATTGCTCCTCGCCCAGTTTCTGGATGCGCACCACCTTCTCGCCGGCATCACCGCTCAGCGGCTGCGGGCGCGGCACCTCGAACTCGTCCTCGAGCAGCGCATCGGTGTTCTCCACCGGGATCGCGTAGAGCTGCGACACGGCTTCCGTGCGGGTGCCCTCGGGCGCCTTCATCGGCGGAATCGAACGCGCCTTGCGGTAGTCGTCGCCGCGATCGCGGAAATAGCCCTCGTCACCGGTCAGCCAGCCGCAGCCGGCCAGCGCGACGCTCAGGATGGGCAGCAGCAGTGCGGTCAACGGTCGCATCGACTCTCTCCCGTCAGCAGCGGTCGGGGCCGAGCAGCCCCAGATCGGTCAGCGCCTTGCGCACGCGCGCGTGGCAGGTCCCGGACAGCGGGGTCAGCGGCAGGCGGATCCCGGGGCCGATCAGCCCCATCTGCTGCATTGCCCACTTCACCGGAATCGGGTTCGCCTCGATAAACAGCACGCGGCTCAGTTCGGCGAGTTCGGCATCGAGCGCGCGGGAGCGCGCGGCATCGCCGGCGATCGCGGCGCCGCACAGCGCCGCCATGCGCGCCGGGTCCACGTTGGCGGTGACCGAGATGTTGCCCCGCCCACCCATCAGCATCAGTTCGGCGGCCGTGGCGTCGTCACCCGAATACACCACGAATCCCGGCGGGCAGCGCGCGATCAGGTCGCGCCCGCGCTCGAGGTTGCCGGTGGCGTCCTTGATCCCGACGATGCGGGGGACCTCGCTGAGGCGCAGCACCGTGTCGTTGAGCATGTCGCAGGCGGTGCGCCCGGGCACGTTGTAGAGGATCTGCGGAATGTCGACCGCCTCGGCGACCGCGCGGAAATGGCGGTAAAGACCTTCCTGCGTCGGCTTGTTGTAGTACGGGGTGACCAGCAGGCATGCGTCTGCCCCCAGACCCCGCGCCAGCGCAGTGAGCGCGATCGCCTCCGCCGTGGAATTGGCGCCGGTGCCGGCGATGACCGGAACACGTCCCGCCACCGCGGCGATAGTGCGCCGGATGACCTCGCCATGCTCCTCCACGCTCAGCGTGGCGCTCTCGCCGGTGGTGCCCACCGAGACGATGGCGGCGGTGCCGCCCTCGATCTGCCGCTCGATGAGCCGCTCCAGGGCGCACCAGTCGATACCGCCGGCTGCGTCCATCGGCGTCACGAGGGCGACGATACTGCCCGAGATCATGCGCTCACCCTGGTTTGCGAAAGCGTGCAAGGATACGTGCCGCTCCGGGCAAGCTCAAGGAAAAAGGCCCCGGAGCCGCCGCGTGCGGTCCGGGGTCTCACTGCCGGCGTTCAGAACTGGTCCGGACGGAACGAGGCGTCGTGACCGCCGTCGATGAAGATCATCGAGCCGCACACGAAGCTCGCAGCGGGTCCGAGCAGGAACAACACCGGCGCCGCGATGTCGGCCGGTTGCCCCGCGCGCCCGATCGGGATCGTCGCCTCGAAGTTCTTCATCGCGTCGGCGAAGCGTGGGTCGCTGGTGGCGCCCATCGACAGCGGGGTCTTGATCAGACCCGGCGCCACGGCGTTGATGCGCACGCCGGAAGCCGCCCACGCCGGCGCGTTGCGGCGCACCCAGCGCGCCACCGCGGCCTTCGAGCCCGAGTAGGCGACCTGCCCGTTCTGCCCGGTCACGCGCGCGCAGGCGCCGGCCTCGTCGCCGGCGAGCAGCAGGTCCACGTACTCCGGGTCCGGGCTCATCGGTGCCGAGTTCGAGGAAATCACCACCACCGCGCCACGCCGGCGCTCGAGCGCCGCCCGCAGCCCCTCGGTGACCTCGACCGCGCCGAAATAGTTGATTCGCGCGACCACCGGGGGATCGACGAAGGGACCCACGCCGGCGCAGGCGACGAAACCGTCCAGGCCCTCGGGTGCGCGCTCGAGGATACCGGCCACCGCGGCCTGGCGTCCTTCGCGCGTGGACAGGTCGGCGATCACGTCGGCGTCCTTGATGTCGGCCACGATCACGGTGTCGCCGCGCGCACGCAGCTGGTTCTTGATCTCCGCGCCGATCCCCGTGGCGCCGCCGGTCATTGCATAGATACCCATGGAATCCTCTTCCTCGCTGTTGGCTGTTTCAGGTCGATGCCAGGCGGCCAGCGGCCGCTCGCTCGCTCATGCGAACGCGTCCCGCAGTTGCTCCGCGATCAGTTCCCGCGCGGCGCGTCCGTCGTCGAAGACGTCGGCCATGCTGACGAAGCCGTGGATCATGCCAGCGTAACGCTGCAGGCGCACCGACACGCCGGCCGCACGCAGGCGCGCCGCATAGTCCTCGGCCTCGTCGCGCAGTGGATCGTAGCCGGCCGTGATCACGGTCGCCGGCGGCAGGCCCGCCAGGTCCGAGGCGTGCGAGGGGCAGGCATAGGGTTCGCTCGCCTGCCCGGGGTGTGCGAGGTAATGCGACCAGAACCAGCGCATCGCCTCGGCGGTCAGGAAATAGCCCTGCGCGTTCTCGCGGTACGAGGGCGTGTCGAAATCGCAGTGGATCACCGGGTAGATCAGCAGCTGGTGGCACAAGGCCGGGGCGCCGAGGTCGCGCGCGCGCAGCGCCGTGACCGCCGCGAGGTTGCCGCCCGCCGAATCGCCGGCAACCGCGATCCGCCGGGGGTCGGCACCGAGCGCCTGCGCGTTGCGTGCGCACCAAAGGGTGGCGGCGTAACAGTCGTCGGCCGCCGCCGGGTACTTCGCCTCCGGCGCCAGCCGGTAGTCCACCGACACCACCAGCGCGCCGCTGTCGCGGCACAGTCCGCGGCACAGCTCGTCGTGCGTCTCCAGGCTGCAGAGCACGAAGCCGCCCCCGTGGAAGAACATCAGCAGCGGCAGCGGGCCAGTGCCCCCGGGCGTGTAGATGCGCACCGGGATCTCTCCGGCCGGACCGGGAAGGCGCCGGTCCTCGACCCGCGCCACCGGGGTCGGGTTCGCCGGCGGCGGGGCCAGCGAGACCTCGCGCACGGTCGCGATCTCCATCACGTCGTTGGCGGGCAGTCCGGCCATCGACTGATTCAGCATCTCGATCAGCGGCAGGACCTGCGGGTGCAGCGGCATGGGCGAATCCGGCTCCGCGCGTTCAGCCGGGCGTGCGCGCAGGCGCGACCCAGTTGTACTCGCTGGTCGGCACCACGTCGATGCGGTTCATGTCGATGAAGCGCGCGCAACTGTCCATCATCGCCTGCAGGTTCGCGCGGTACTTCGGCTCGTCGCCGACGGCGGCGTAGAAGGCCTGCGGCGAGCTCATCGCGGCGGCCGGGAAGTTCTCCTCGATGATCGCGGTGTACGGGGGCGCGGCATAGCTCAGCGGCCGTACGATCACGTTCTGGCGGTAGCCGAAAGTCGATTGGGTATCGATCGCCACCTGCGTGTGGCTGCCCTGCCATACCGCAAGCCACTGCTCGCAGGCGATCCAGTCCGGGCGGGTAAGGATACAGATCTGCGACCAGCCTTCGACGCGCCGGCCATCGGTGGGCATGCGCTCGCGGTGCGCGATGGGTTCGGACTCGCAGATCAGGTACGCATGGCAGCGCCCGACCCGCTCCCGGAACTGCGCCTCGTAGCGCGCGCGCCACACGGCGGTGTCCACCCACAGCGACAGCATCGCGTCGAAGGGTTGCCCACTGCACGACTGCGCGAGCGGCGCCGCCGCGGCAACGTCGTCGTCGGCCACGTTGACCCGCACGTGGCGCACACCGGCCTCGAGCAGGCTGCGCGGGACGGACCCGAGCAGGCGGGCGCGGAAGTCCGCGGCCGTGTCCTCGGGCCGCCGCCAGAGCAGGTACAGGATCTTTTCCACCGCGGGTCTCCGGATCGGTCGTGTTGCGGGCCGTATCATGGCACCGTGGCTGCCGGCTGCAAAGCCGGATCACCGCACGACACGGTCCATGCTCTCCACACCGGGTCGCCACTATCTGAAGAGGGACACGTACAGCGGAGACGCGTGCGATGGCAGATGCGCACCTGCGGGACGCCGTGAACACCCTGTTTCCTCGGGCCGTGAAGTGCTTGTCTTCCCCTCTCCAGCAAAACCGTTGCAGGCCAAAAAATTCCACCCCTGCTAATGAGTTACCTGTCTATACTCAGGCAGTACCTGAGATAGTGACACGAATGGGTCGTGGGTTTAGTCACGCCGCCAGACAAGAAGAGGAGCACCCCTTGAGCGCGCGTATCCATCCATTGCACGCCTCGGGCGTGCCGCGGCTCGCCGCCGAATCCGAAGCGCTGGAGGGCGGCGACCTGATCCTGCGCCACCTCGAGCAACTGGGCGTCGACTACGTCTTCGGCATCCCCGGGGGCGCCATCGAGCCGCTGTACAACGCGCTTGCGCGCAGCGAGCGCCGCGGCGGCATCCGCTCGGTGGTCGCCCGCCACGAGACCGGCGCCGCGTTCATGGCCGAGGGCTACGCACGCAACACCGGCAAGCTGGGGGTCTGCTGCTCGACCACCGGCCCCGGGGCGACCAACCTGATCACCGGGGTCGCCTCGGCCTACGAGAACCAGATCCCGCTGCTGGTGATCACCCCGCAGACCGCGCTCAGCCACTTCGGTCGCAAGGCCCTGCAGGAGTCCAGCGACACCGCCGTGAACACGGTCGGGATGTTCCAGCATTGCACCCACTACAACACACTGGTCAGTCACGTCGACCAGCTCGAGCACAAGCTCGCGTCGGCGATCATGACCGCGTTCACCGCGCACGGGCCGGCCCACATCAGCGTGCCGCTCGACATCATGCGTTCCACCCTCGAACGCAGCGCTCCGGGTTTCAATCTGGCGTCGTTGCTCGCTCGCCCGGCCTGGAAAGACGAGGGAGCCATCGACACGCTGGTCGACCTGCTGCTCGACGCCCGCAAGCCAGTGTTCGTGTTGGGCAACGGCTGCCAGGAGGCGGCCGGGCTGATCCTGCGCACCGCGATGATCCTCGGCGCCCAGGTCGTGACCACGCCGGACGGCAAGGGCCTGATCAGCCCGTTTCACCCTAATTACCGCGGCGTGTTCTCGTTTGCGGGCCACCAGAGCGCCGAGCACACGCTGCAGGACCCGCAGGTCGACCTGGTCGTGACGGTGGGCAACATGCTCAGCGAGTGGAGCAGCAACAACTGGGACCGCGAGGCACTGCTGACCGGCCAGCTGGTGCACATCGACACCAACGAGAACAACCTGACGCGCTCACCGATGGCACGCCTGCACGTGCGCGGCAGCATCGACACCGTGTTCGAGACGCTGATCGTGGAACTCGCCCGCCATGGCCGGCAGTTGCCGACCCAGGAGCTGCCGCGGCCCGACAGCGCCACCGCAGTGCTGCCGTTCGAGGTCGACGATCTCGCGAAATGCCTGGACGCCTCCTGCCCGATCAAGCCGCAGTGGCTGATGACCAAGCTGACGCAGCTGTTCCCGCCGAACACGCGCTACCTCGCGGACGCCGGCAACAGCTTCGCCTGGAGCACGCATTACCTGCACCCCTTCGACCGCCGCGTGCTCGATCGCCGCAGCGCCGGCCGCGGAGACCGCGGACGCCGCACCACGCGCGGCGGGCTGTTCCAGGCCGGTTTCGAGTTCGCACCGATGGGCTGGGCGATCGGCAACGCGATCGGTGCCGCGCTGGCGCGCCCCGGCGACCCGGTGGTGTGCATCACGGGCGACGGCAGCATGCTGATGAGCGGACAGGAGATCACGGTCGCCCAGCAGCGAGGACTGCCGGTGGTCTACATCGTGCTCAACGATGCGCGGCTCGGGATGGTCGCGCACGGGCAGCGCCTCGGCGGAGGCGAGCAGATCGGCTGCGAACTGCCGCAGGTGGATTTCCGGCGCATGGCCGAGGCGATGGGCATCCGCGCCTACCTGATCCAGACACCGCAGGACCTGATGAACCTGAACATTCCGGGCATCTGCCAGCAGCGCAGCCCCACCCTGCTCGACGTGCGGATCGACCAGCGCGAGATCCCGCCGATCGGCCGCCGCATCCAGGTGTTGCGTGAAATGTGAACCGGCGCACGCGCCCGCCGCTCGCGGCGTGGCGCGCGCCGTGCCAACCACGATGATAGGTGTGCGTGTGTCGAACACCCCGCCGGGGAAGGGCGTGCCATGAAGAACCGATCACTGCCGCTGCTGACGCTGGCCGTCGCGCTGACCCAGGGCGCCGCGGGCGCCTTCGCCGGCGCCGAGGAGGATCTGCTGCTCTCGTTCGGCGAAGAGGAATTCCTGAGCATCGCGACCGGGCAGAAGCAGCTGGTCGCGAAGGCCCCGGCGGTGGCCTCGGTGATCACCGCCGAGGACATCCAGGCGCTGGGAGCGAACACGCTGGAGGAAGTGCTGGCCACCGTTCCGGGCGTGCACGTCTCGCTGTCCTCGACCTACTTCTCGCCGATCTACTCGGTACGCGGTGTCTACACCGACAAGAACCCGCAGGTGCTGATGCTGGTCAACGGTGTGCCGATCACGCAGACGCACTTCGGCGACCGCGGCGGACGGGCGAACTTCCCGATTCGCGACGTCGCGCGCATCGAGGTGATCCGCGGCCCGGGGTCGGCCGTCTACGGCGCCGACGCGCTGGCCGGCGTGATCAACGTGATCACCAAGACCGCCGGGCAGATCGACGGCACCGAGGTCGGGCTGCGCGCCGCCTCCTTCGACACCACCGAGGGCTGGCTGCTGCACGGCAACCGCTGGGGCGAGGTCGACGTCGCGGTCTCGTTGCAGGCGATGCAGACCGACGGCGACGACTCGCGGCGCGTGGGCTCCGACGCGCAATCCGTGTTCGACGCGCTCACCGCGCCGCTCGGCGTGCCGCCGGCGTCGCTGGCGCCCGGACCGCTCGCCACGCGCGCCGAGGGCTACGACGCCCGCGTGGACCTGCAGTACCGCAAGCTGCAGCTGCGCTTCTGGAACTGGCGCCAGAACGACGCCGGCGTCGGACCGGGTCTCGCGCTGGCGCTGGACCCCGCGGGCAACGGCGAGATCGACAATTACCTGTTCGACGCGCATTACGTGGATCCGGACCTGCTCGCGCACAGCGTGGTCGAGTTCCATCTGTCGTACATGGACATCAACGTGCGCACCGAGCAGACGCTGTTTCCGGCCGGCGCGCTGCTGCCGATCGGCGCCGACGGCAACATCGACCTCGGCAACTATGTGCCAATGCTGTTCAGCGAGGGCTACCGCGGCAGCCCCGAGTTCTACGAGCAGCACACTCGCGCCGAGGCGATCCTGAACTACGACGGCTTCGAGGCGCACAAGCTGCGCTTCGCGGCCGGCCTTACCCGCCAGGAGGAATCCGGCAAGGAAGGCAAGAACTTCGGCCCCGGTGTGCTCGACCTCGCGAACCGAGGCTGCAGCGCGTTCGTCTGCGTGGTCGACGGCACACTGACCGACGTCAGCGGAACGCCGTGGGTGTTCATCGAGGACCAGGACCGCGACATCGCCTACGCGTCCGTGCAGGACCAGTGGCAGATCGCCAACGACTGGAACCTGACCTTCGGCCTGCGTTACGACGACTATTCGGACTTCGGATCGACCCTGAACCCGCGCGCGGCGCTGGTCTGGGACGCGAGCACCGACCTCACCGCAAAAGTGCTCTCTTGATTAGCAATGATCATCAGCCAGCCTCACCTGGTGAGGCCCCGTCGGCGCATTCTGTGCCGGCATCCAATCAGGAGGGGGTTCACCATGGCCATGAATCGCATTCAGTTCCAGCAGGGGCTT
>JAJVIG010000020.1 GCA_022072145.1 Pseudomonadales bacterium | reverse complement strand
CATCGTCGCCATCATGCGCAAGATGCTCACCGCCGCCTGGGCAATGATCAGGAACCCTCAGCCCTACGACGGAGCCAAGCTCTATGCAACCATAGAAAACGCTTGACTCCGAACGGAGTGTCTACGCTCCGCGCTGGCGCGCGATATGCGCCTGGAACGCTGCCATCGCGGCCTTCATGTCGGCGTGGATCGCGCGGGCCGAATCGCGCTCGTTGATGCGCGCCAGTGCCTCATCCAGCCCCGGCACCTCGGCCACGAGGTCCCAGTCGTAGACCTTGCGCGCCACGGTCCCGGCCAGGCTGAACGTGAACGCCGCGAAGAAGTCCGCCAGCGTCAGTTCCTCGCCCATGACGAACGGCGAACAGCGCAGCACGCCGCGCAGCCCCGACATCGCCTTGCGCAGCACCGGCTCGACCTCGGCGACCGTCGCCTCGGTGTTGCTGCCACCGAAGAACACCCCGGGATAAAGCCGGCGCGCGGGCAGTTCGACGTAGAGTTCCATCATCCGGATCGCCTGGCGCACCTGCGCGCGGCGGAACGCGTCGCGCGGCAGGAAGGCGGGCGACGGCAACACCTCCTCGATGTACTCGAGCATCACGCTGGTCTCGCTGAGGAAACCGTTCCCGGTCTCGAGGCACGGCACCTTGCCGAGCGGGCTGCGCGCCAGGAAGCTGGCGTCCTGGCTGGGGTAGGTTTCCACCACCTCGAACTCCGCGCCCTTCTCGAGCAGCGCCATGCGCGCCATGTTGAAATAGTTGCTCACCGCGAACCCGTGCAGTCTCAACATCGTTGCATGCTCCCCGCGTGCGCGCGCCCCCATGGCGCGACCATTCCGGAACCTTATACCGGGCATCGGCGAATTAACAGCGCGGCGCGCATCCTCTATACTGCCGGCCCGGTTCGCAGCGCGCTCACGCAGCACGCGCCCCACCATCCGACGCATCGATCGAGGAGTCTTGCCGTGCTCGAAGCCTATCGCAGCCATGTCGCGGAACGCGCCGCCCAGGGCATCGTTCCCAAGCCGCTCAACGCCGAGTGGACCGCCCAGCTCGTCGATCTGCTGAAGAATCCGCCGGCCGGCGAGGAAGACTTCCTGGTCGAACTGATCACCAACCGCGTGCCGCCCGGAGTCGACGAGGCCGCCTACGTCAAGGCGGCGTTCCTCAGCGCGATCGTGCGCCGCGAAGCCGCCTCGCCGCTGATCGATCGCGCACACGCGATCCGCCTGCTCGGCAACATGCTCGGCGGCTACAACATCGAGACCCTGGTCGCAGCGCTCGACGACGCCGAACTCGGCGCACTGGCCGCCGGGCAACTCAAGGGCACGCTGCTGATGTTCGACGCGTTCCACGACGTGGTCGAGAAGCACCAGGCCGGCAACGCGCACGCGAGCGCGGTGCTGCGCTCGTGGGCCGACGGCGAATGGTTCACCAACCGCCCCGACGTGCCGGCGGCGATCCGCACCACGGTGTTCAAGGTCAGCGGCGAGACCAATACCGACGACCTGTCGCCGGCGCCCGATGCCTGGAGCCGCCCCGACATCCCGCTGCACGCACTGGCGATGTTCAAGATGGCGCGCGACGGCCTGCAGCCCGACGAGCCCGGCACCATCGGCCCGATCCGCCAGATCGAGGAATTGAAGAAAAAGGGCAACCCGATCGCCTTCGTCGGCGACGTCGTGGGCACCGGTTCCAGCCGCAAATCCGCCACCAACTCGGTGCTGTGGTTCTTCGGTGACGACATGCCGGGCGTGCCGAACAAGCGCTCGGGCGGCGTCTGCATCGGCGGCAAGGTCGCGCCGATCTTCTACAACACGATGGAGGACGCCGGCGCGCTGGTGTTCGAGGCGCCAGTGGAGCGCCTGAACATGGGCGACGTGATCGAGGTGCGCCCCTACGACGGCGTGATCCGCAACGCCGACACCGGCGAGGAACTGTCGCGCTTCGAACTCAAGTCCGAGGTGCTGCTCGACGAGGTGCGCGCCGGCGGGCGCATCAACCTGATCGTGGGCCGCGGCCTGACCAAGAAGGCGCGCGAGGCGCTCGGCCTGGCGCCCTCGACGCTGTTCCGCACGCCGGCGCAGCCGGCGGACACCGGCAAGGGCTACACGCTGGCGCAGAAGATGGTCGGCCGCGCCTGCGGTGTGGCGGGCGTACGTCCGGGCACGTACTGCGAACCGCACATGACCACGGTCGGCTCGCAGGACACCACCGGCCCGATGACCCGCGACGAACTGAAGGACCTCGCGTGCCTCGGCTTCTCGGCCGACCTCGTGATGCAGAGTTTCTGCCACACGGCCGCGTACCCCAAGCCGGTCGACATCGAGACCCAGCACACCCTGCCCGACTTCATCATGACGCGTGGCGGCGTGTCGCTGCGCCCGGGCGACGGCATCATCCACAGCTGGCTGAACCGCATGCTGCTGCCCGATACGGTGGGCACCGGCGGCGACTCGCACACCCGCTTCCCGATCGGCATCTCGTTCCCCGCCGGCTCCGGCCTGGTGGCTTTCGCCGCCGCGACCGGCGTGATGCCGCTCGATATGCCGGAATCGGTGCTGGTGCGCTTCAAGGGCACCATGCAGCCCGGCATCACGCTGCGTGACCTCGTGCACGCGATCCCCTACTACGCGATCCAGCAGGGACTGCTCACGGTCGAGAAGAAGGGCAAGAAGAACGTGTTCTCGGGACGCATCCTCGAGATCGAGGGACTGGAAAACCTCACGGTCGAGCAGGCCTTCGAACTCTCCGACGCCTCCGCCGAGCGCTCCGCCGCCGGCTGCACGATCAAGCTGTCGCCGCAGACCATCTCCGAGTACCTGGCGTCGAACGTCACGCTGCTGCGCTGGATGATCGCGCAGGGCTACGGTGACGCGCGCACCCTCGAGCGGCGCGCACGCAAGATGGAGGAATGGCTGGCGCAGCCCGCGCTGCTCGCCGCCGACGCCGACGCCGAGTACGCCGCGGTGATCGAGATCGATCTCGCCGACGTCCGCGAACCCGTGGTGTGCGCGCCGAACGACCCCGACGACGCGCGGCTGCTCTCGCAGGTGGCCGGCGACAAGGTCGACGAGGTGTTCCTCGGCTCGTGCATGACCAACATCGGCCACTTTCGCGCCGCGGGCAAGCTGCTGGAGAAGTTCAAGGGTGTGATCCCGACGCGGATGTGGATCGCACCACCGACGCGCATGGACCAGCACACGCTGATGGAGGAAGGCTACTACAACATCTACGGCCGTGTCGGCGCCCGCACCGAGATGCCGGGTTGCTCGCTGTGCATGGGCAACCAGGCGCGTGTGGCGCCGAAGTCGACCGTACTGTCGACCTCGACGCGCAACTTCCCGAACCGCCTCGGCGAGGGCGCGAACGTGTACCTGACCTCCGCCGAACTGGCCGCGGTGGGCGCGATCCTCGGCCGGCTGCCGACGGTCGAGGAGTACATGGAGTACGCCCGCAAGATCGACTCGATGGCCGGCGACATCTACCGCTACATGAACTTCGACCGCATCGAGTCGTTCCGCAAGGGCGCCGAGGAAGGCAAGCGCATCGCGGCGGTCGAAATCGTCGAGGTCGCGGTCGCGTAGGTCGGGTTGCGCAGAAACTCGCACCAGCCGGTAAGCGTGCGACGGCGGTTTCACACCGGTGGGCGTACGCCGCAGGGATGCGGCCTTCGAGCCTGCATGGACGTATTCACGGCGTCCCACGGGTGTGAAACCGCCGCCGCACGCCGGCACCGATAGCCAAGCCGACCTGCGGGCGCGGGCGGAAGCGGCGCACCGCGGAGCGCAGCGCGCGGGTGAGGTGTTGGAGCTCGGCCGCGTCGGGCGCCCCGTACGCCAACCGTGCGTAGTCCCTGCTGAGTGCGGAGAAGCACCGCGCGAGGTCGGGGCGTTCGCGTTCCACGCGCGCAGCGAACGCGAGCGGAGCCTCGCCCCGAGTGCGCTCGATGCCCGCCGCGGCCAGCCGCGCGCAGGCGCGCAGGTACGCCGCCGTGGCGGCATCGCGGCGCCGCACCGGGCGCATCCCGAACAGACTGGCGGCGACCAGCAGCAGCGCCAGCGCCCCGCAGCCGAGCAGCAGCGCGACCACCCGCGCCGGACTCACCGCGCCGAGCAGCCGCGACAGCAGCGCGGTCTGCCGCTCGGCGTCGTAGTTCAGCACCGCGCGGGCCCAGTGGTAGGTCAGCGTGTCCCAGCGCATGCGCAGCCAGCCGAGCAGCCGCACGTTGCGGTAGCGTTCGATCGCCAGTGGACTGCCGGCCAGGAACTCCGCGCCGAGCGCATCCCCCACCCCCGACTCGATGCGTTCGGGCGCCACCGCCGCGGTCGGGTCGAAGCGCACCCAGCCACGCTGCGGGAGCCAGGCCTCGGCCCACGCGTGCGCGTCGAACTGATGCACCAGCAGATAGCCCTGCCAGGGGTTTCGCTCCCCGCCCTGGTAGCCGACCACCACGCGCGCGGGGATGCCGGCCGCGCGCAGCAGCACCGTGAACGCACTCGCATAGTGCTCGCAGAAGCCACGCCGCGCGCCGAACAGGAAGTCGTCCACGCTGTCGCGTCCGAGCAGCGGCGGCGACATCGTGTAGACGAAGTCTTCCTCGTGGAACCAGCGCAGCACGCGCTCGATGTAACGCTCGTCGCTGCCGGCGGCGGCGCGCCACTCCCCGGCGAGCGCCGCTGCGCGCGGATTGAGTCCCGGCGGCAACTGCAGCTCCGACTGCCGGCGCAGCGCGCCGAGCTCGGGCTCGAGGCGTGCCGCGAGGTCGGCGTTTACCCGGTAGCGCAGCCGCTGCACGACCGGGCGGGAATTCATCAGGCGGTAGTCGCTGCCCAGGCGCAAGCCCTCGTCGAAGGCGAGCGGATAGCCCAGCACGTACAGCCACGGCTGGTTGTTCGCCTCGAGGATGATCTCGTAGGCGCTCACCGCCCCACCCGGCACATGACTGGTCGGTCGCAGCGCGGGTCGCGTCGCGCCCTGCAGCGCGAGTTCTGACTCCATGCGCGACAGCGCGCCCTGGCGCCACTGGCGGCCATCGAACTCCGACAGCACCAGGCCCCGCCAGTACCGTTCGCGCGCCGGCGGCACCGCAGCGTCGAAGGTGGCGCGGAACGCCAGCTCGCTGGAGGCGCTGAGCCGCGCCACGTCGCCCGGTGACATCGTTTCCGACGGGCCGGTGCGCGCCCCGCCGGTGTTCTGCGGGATCGACCACAGCGGCGCGATGCGCGGGAACACCACGAACAGCAGCAGCATGATCGGCACCGCCTGCAGCAGCATGCGGGTTGCGATCGCAAACGGTCGCAGCCAGCCGCCACCCGGATCGCCCTGGTGACGCGCGACCATCGCGGCGGTGACGCCGAAGGTCGCGAACAATGCATACGCGGCGTACGGGATTTCCTGCTCGAACAGCAGCTGGCAGGCAATCAGGAAGTACGCGACGAACACGATCACGAGGAAATCGCGCGCGCTGCGCATCTCGAGCGCCTTCAGCGCCGCCGCCACCACCAGCAGCGCGACCGTGGGCTCGAGTCCGTTCAGCGCCCGCCATTGCAGCCCCACGGCCAGGAAGGACATCAGCACCAGCAGCGCCCGCACCGCGCGCCCCGGGAACGACCACGCCCCCTGGTGGACACGGTGCCGCCATACGGTCGCCACGGCCACGACCAGCAGCACCCACGCGGGCAGGCGGGCGGCGTGCGGACCGATGCCGAGCAGCAACGCGAACAGCGACCAGGCGAGCGCGCGGCGCGGCAGCTGCGCGCTCATGCCGGCGGCTCCTGCCCGCCGAACAGCGCCAGCGCGGTCAACGCCTGCTCGCATTGCGCGTCGCCGCTGGCCGGTTGCAGGGTGCAGCCCGGCAGCTCGAGCCCGTACTCGCTGCCCTGCGCCTGCAGTTCGAGCACCCAGCGGCACAGCAACGCGAGCCGCGACTCCACGTCGGTGCCCCATTCGGTGTCGCTCCAGCGCAGCCAGCGGCTGCGATCGGCGAAGGCACGCTGGTCCAGCGTCTGCAGCCGTTGTCCGCGGGCGAGCGTCTTCCACACCACGTGGCGCAGCGGATCGCCGCTGCGATAGTCCCGGAAACCGGCGAAATCCTCGCTGCCCGGATCGTGCGTGAGCGGGCCTTCGTCGCCGCCGCGGCTGGCGAGCGGTGCATCGCCTGCCGTCGCGGGGCGCGGGTAGACGACGCAGCGCTGTGCCAGGTCGAGCGAGGTCCAGGCCCGCAGCAACCCGAGCGGGTAGGCGCTCGCAATGCGCACCCGCGGTGCGCGCAGCCAGCCCCGGTGCGACGCGCGCAGGAACAATGTCAGCGTCTGCGCGCCGTCGTGCGGCACGTGCGCGCCCTGCCCCTCGTTGCCTTCCCAGCCGACCAGCAGTCCGTCGTGCACGCGCCGGCCGGCGTCGGCGAGCTGCACCACGAAGCCCGCCTCGGCGCCGGCGAACACGGCCTCGGCGCCCGCGCCCGTCACGCGCAGCTGCGCCAGGTTCGCATAGGTGTGCAGCACGCCGACCACGAACAGCCCGGCGAGCAGGAACGCCAGCGCGAACACCAGGTTGCTTTCGTAGTTGATGCCGGTCAGCAGCAGCGCGAGCAACAGCGCGAGGAACGCGAAACCGCTGCCGGTCGGGAAAATGAAGATATTGCCGCGATCGAGCCGTACCTCGCGCGCGGCCGGGATGCGCCGCGCGATCCACGCCTCACGCAACGCGCGCACCGAGTGGCCAAGACGCCGCAGCTGCGCCGGCTGGCGCATCAGTCGAATACGTCCACTTCGCGCAGCAGGCGCTGCGCGAGTGCACGGCCGTCGCCGACGAAGTCCCCGGCAGCGCGCAAGCGGTGCGCGGTGACCGCGGACAGCACCGCCTGCACGTCTTCGGGCACGACGTGCGTGCGCGCCTCCATGTACGCCCAGGTGCGCGCCGCCGCCATCAGCGCCAGCGCTCCGCGCGGCGACAGACCCTGCGCGAAGCCCGGCGCGCCGCGCGAGAACGCGACCAACCGTTGCACATAGTCGAGCAACTGCGCGGAAGCGCCGGTGCGCGCGGCCTCGTGCTGGATGCGATGCAATTGCTCGCGTGAGAGGCGGGTCGCCAGCGACTCGACCGTCACCGCGTTGCCGCCGCCGGCGAGGATCGCGCGTTCGGCCGCCTGGTCCGGATAGCCGATCTCGATGCGCATCAGGAAACGGTCGAGCTGCGACTCGGGAAGCGGGAAAGTGCCCGCCTGCGTGTGCGGGTTCTGGGTCGCGATCACGAAAAAGTCCGCTGGCAGCGGCCGCGTCTCGCCCTCCACCGTGACCTGGCGCTCGGCCATCGCCTCGAGCAGCGCGCTCTGCGTCTTCGGCGTGCTGCGGTTGATCTCGTCGGCCAGCAGCACCTCGGTAAACACCGGCCCCGGATGAAAACTGAACGCGCCCGCGTTGCGGTCGAACACCGACACCCCGAGGATGTCGCCAGGCAGCATGTCGCTGGTGAACTGCACGCGCGTGAAGTCGAGCCCGAGCACGCGCGCCAGCGCGTGCGACAGCGTGGTCTTGCCCATCCCGGGCAGGTCCTCGATCAGCAGGTGCCCGCGCGAGAACAGCGCACACAGCGCGAGCCGGATCTGGCGGTCCTTGCCGAGCAGGACCTTGCCGACCTCGCGCACGACGCCTTCGATGATGTCCTGCACGTGCTGCTCCCTGTGGGTCCGGTCGGCGGCGATACGTGTGCGCTTGCGAACCGGATCTACGCGCCCGCAGGTTCGGCCTATGCTCGAACAATCCGTGTCCGGGCACAGCCCGGACCTACGCGAGCCCGCAGGTTCGGCCTGCGGCCGAACATGTCGTTGGCCGAACCGTGTCCGGGCACAGCCCGGACCTACCTTTGGGCGCGCGCGGCGCACAGGCCGCGCGCGATGTCCTCCTGGATATCCGCGACGTCCTCCAGCCCCACCGCGATGCGGATCAACTCCTGCGTGATGCCCTGCGCGCTGCGCTCCGCGTCGGACAGCCGCCCGTGCGTGGTGGTCGCCGGATGCACCACGGTGGTCTTGGCGTCGCCGAGGTTCGCCGTGATCGACATCAGGCGGGTCGCGTCGATGAAGCGCCACGCCGCGTCCCGCCCGCCGTCGACCGTGAACGACAGCACGCCACCGAAGCCGCGCTGCTGGCGGCACGCGAGCGCATGCTGCGGATGCGTGGGCAGGCCCGGGTAGTTGACCACACCTACGCCGGGCTGCCCGCGCAGCCAGTGCGCGATCGCGAGCGCGTTGGCGCTGTGCGCCTCCATGCGGATGCGCAGCGTCTCCAGCCCCTTCAGGAACACCCAGGCGTTGAACGGGCTCATGCACGGGCCGGCGGAACGCTGGAACGCCACCACCTGCTCCATCAGTTCGCGCCGCCCGCACAGCACGCCGCCGAGGCAGCGCCCCTGCCCGTCGATGTACTTGGTCGCCGAGTGCACCACCATGTCGGCGCCGAGCGCGAGCGGCTGCTGCAAGGCAGGCGTCAGGAAGCAGTTGTCGACCACCAGCAGCGCCCCGTGCGCCTTCGCGATCGCCGCCACGCGTGCGATGTCGATCACCTCGCAGAGCGGATTCGACGGCGTTTCGAGAAACAGCATGCGCGTGCGCGGGCCGAGCGCCGCCTCCCACGCCGTGTAGTCGGTGGCATCGACGTAATCCACGCCGACGCCGAACTTCGCGATGAAGCGATTCAGCAGCATCGTGGTCGAACCGAACACGCCGCGCGAGCACACGATCCGCGCGCCGGCGTCGAGCAGGCTCATGCACGCGGCGAGTATCGCCGCCATCCCGGAGGCCGTCGCCACCGCCTGCTCCGCGCCCTCGAGCGCCGCGATGCGCTCCTCGAACACGCGCACGGTAGGGTTCGTGTAGCGCGAATAGACGTTGCCGCCGCCGTCGGCGAAGCGCCCCGCGGCCTCGGCGGCGGAGCCGAACACGTAGCTCGAGGTCAGGAACAGCGCTTCGGAGTGCTCGCCCTCGGCGGTGCGTACCTGACCGGCCCGCACGGCCAGCGTGTCGGGGCGGGAGGCGGCGAGTATCCGCTGCCGTTCGTCGTCGTTCATCGGCAGGCTGCCTCCGGGAGCGGTTCAGGCCGTGTGGTTGTGCAATCCGAGCAGCGCGCTGTCGCCGGCCTGCGCCGAGGCGTCGCAGCCCGCGCGCGAGCGGTCGTTGCGCTCGGCGTGCAGGCGCTCGAGATAGACGGCATCGACGTCACCGGTGACGTAGTCGCCGTCGAACACCGAGCAGTCGAAATGCTCGATCATCGGGTTGCCGTCGCGCGAGCACGAGACCAGGTCCTCGAGGTCCTGGTACACCAGCCAGTCCGCGCCTATCAGTGCGCAGACTTCCTCGTCGGTGCGCCCGTGCGCCACCAGTTCCTCGGCCGAGGGCATGTCGATGCCGTAGACGTTGGGCCAGCGCACTGCAGGCGCCGCGGAGGCGAAATAGACCTGCCGGGCACCGGCGTCGCGCGCCATCTGGATGATCTCGTTGCAGGTCGTGCCGCGCACGATCGAATCGTCGACCAGCAGCACGTTCTTGTCGCGGAACTCGAGCTCGATGGGGTTCAGCTTCTGGCGCACCGATTTCTTGCGCATCGCCTGCCCCGGCATGATGAAGGTGCGCCCGATGTAGCGGTTCTTCATCAGTCCCTCGCGGAACTTGACGTCGAGTTCGTAGGCGATGACCTGCGCCGCGACGCGGCTGGTGTCGGGGATCGGGATCACGACGTCGATGTCGTGGTCGGGACGCAGGCGCTTGATCTTCTCGGCCAGCCGCTCGCCCTGGCGCAGGCGCGCCTTGTAGACCGAGATACCGTCCATGATCGAGTCCGGCCGCGCGAAATAGACGTGCTCGAAGATGCACGGCGTGAGGCGCGGGTTCTCCGCGCACTGCTGCGTGTGCAGCCGGCCGCGCGCGTCGATGTACACGGCCTCCCCGGGCGCCACGTCGCGGATCACGCGGAAGCCGAGCACGTCGAGCGCCACGCTCTCGGAGGCGATCATGTACTCGAGACCGGCCGCCGACTCGCGCTCGCCGAAGATCAGCGGGCGGATGCCGAACGGATCGCGAAAGCCCACGACCCCGTAGCCGGCGATCATCGCCAGCGCCGCGTAGCCGCCGCGCGCGCGCCGGTGCACCCCGGCCACGGCGGTGAAGATGTCCTGCGGATCGGGGACCAGCTTGCCGAGGATCTGCAGCTCGTGCGCGAACACGTTCAGCAGCACCTCGCTGTCGGAATCGGTGTTGATGTGGCGCAGGTCCGCCTGGAAGACCTGGGCGCGCAGTTCGTCGGAGTTGGTCAGGTTGCCGTTGTGCGCGAGGCAGATGCCGTACGGGCTGTTGACGTAGAACGGTTGGGCGAGCGCGGAGCTGCCGCTGCCCGCGGTCGGGTAGCGCACGTGCCCGATGCCGATGTTGCCGCTGAGACGCTCCATGTGTTCGTTGCGGAACACGTCGCGCACCAGACCGTTGCCCTTGCGCTGCTTGAATACCCCCCGGTCACAGGTGACGATCCCCGCCGCGTCCTGGCCACGGTGCTGCAGCACGGTCAGCGCATCGTACAAAGGCTGGTTGACCGAACTGTGGCCGACGATTCCGGCGATCCCGCACATGCCCTGGAAGCTCCTTCAGCTGCCACCACCGGCGAGCAGACTGCTCATCTGATGGGTGAATTCACGAAACCAGCCTTCGAGCAGCAGGATTTCCGGCAACAACGCCGACTCCTGCCACCAGCCGAAACGCTCCGGCTCGAGCACGCCGCGCAGCATCATCACCGCGGCCAGCAGCACGAACACCCCGCGCGTGAAACCGAACGCCATGCCGAGCACGCGATCGAAGGCGCCGAGGCCGGCGAACTCGACCAGGCTGCGCAGCAGCCTGCCGCACAGTCCCGCGGCGATCAGCGTGCTCACGAACAGCAACGCGAAAGCGACCACCTCGCGACCGGTCTCGTCGGCGATCCAGCCCGACAGCAGGTACGCGAGCCGATCGGAGAGCAGCAGCGCGGCAAGGAAGGCGAGCACCCAGCCGGCCAGCGAAAAGGCCTCGCGCACGAAGCCCCGCAACAGGCTGACCAGCGTCGAGACGCCGATCACGCTCACGATGACCCAGTCCGCAGCGTTCAGCGCGTCCACACGATTTCCGGTCCGATGAATGGCGCGGGCATTCTAGCAAAGGCCGGGCACATC
This sequence comes from Pseudomonadales bacterium, assembly GCA_022072145.1. GTDB lineage: Bacteria > Pseudomonadota > Gammaproteobacteria > Pseudomonadales > UBA5518 > UBA5518. The sequence goes on along the minus strand of JAJVIG010000020.1, from coordinate 12,570 downwards.
GGGGCTCAGGGATAATACCGCGTGACGTAACCCTTGAGGCCGAGCTTGCGCTGCACCTCGGACGCCACCGCATCGGCGTCGGCGCGATCGAGCTTGGGATTCACGTAAACACGGTACTGCTGCGCGCCGGGTTTGCCGCTCGACTGCAGGATCGCGTGGAAACCGGCCGCGTTCGCGCGCTGCTGGATCTCGCGCGCGTTGGCGATCTGCGAGAACACCCCGAGCTGTACCGCCCACTGCTGCGGCAGGCCGTGCGCGTCGGTCGCCACCGGCGGGACGGGCCGCAGCTCCTTCGGTGCCGGCCGGGAGGCAGCCTCGGGGGCGCGCGCGGGCCCGGCTGCGGACGCCGGCAGGGTGTCCGCAGCCGTGACGGCAGGCAGAGCTTGCTGCGGCGCAGCTGCCGTCTGCGGATCAGACGGTGCGCCGGCGGCCGCGGACTCGCGCTCGGCCGACCAGTCGGGTTCCGGCGGCAATTGCGGGCGCCCGGGCTCGGCAACCGTGAAGCGCTCGCTGACGGGTTCCTCGGGGATCTGGCTGCGCTGGCTGATCTCGCGCACCGGCGAACTGTCGAAGATCACCGGCCACGCGATCACGCCCAGCGCGATCAGCACGGCCGCACCGACCAGTCTGTGCTTCATTGCCTCGGTCACGTTCACTCCCCGCGCCGCGCCTGGCGCGCGTCCAGCCATTCGAGCGCGGGCCCCACGGTGTGAAACGACCCGCATACCACCAGCCTGTCACCCGGCGCCAGTTCGCGCTCGGCCTCTGCCAGCGCGGCTGCCACCCCGGGCGCGAACCCGAGCGGCCGGCCCCCGCACGCATCGCCCAGCGCGGCCGCCGCCTCCTGCGCCGGCAGCGCACGCGCCTGCGCCAGCGTCGCGAACGTCCACGCGTCGGCCAGCGGCGCGAGCACGGCCAGCATCGCGCCCACGTCCTTGTCGCGCATCGCTGCGAACAGGATCCGCGTGTGCCCGCGTACCGGCTCGGCCGCGAGCCGGCGCGCCAGACAGGCGATCCCGGCCGGGTTGTGCGCCACATCCAGCACGCATTCCCCGGCGCCAAGGCGCCGCCGCTGCAGCCGTCCGGCCAGCGCGAGCCCCGGCAACACCCGCTGCAGCACCTCGTTCGGCGGCAGCGCATCGAGCAGCGCCAGCGCCTGCAGCGCACACGCGACGTTCTCACCCAGCAGCGCCGGCGTCCCGCGGATCGCGCGTTCGAGCCGCGTGCCGTCGGCCGCGCGTCCGTGCCAGCACCAGTCACCGGCCTGTACGGCGGCGTCGAACTCGGTGCCGATTCCGTACCACGGCGCGTCCAGAGCGCGCGCGCTGGCACGCAGCGCGGCCGGCGGATCGCGGTCCCCGCAGACGGCCGGGCGTGCGTGACGGAAGATCCCGGCCTTCTCGCGCGCGATCGACCCGCGGTCGGCGCCCAGCCAGTCGGTGTGATCGATCGCGATCGAGGTCACCACCGCCACGTCCGGGTCGATCAGGTTCACCGCATCGAGCCGCCCGCCGAGCCCCACCTCGAGCAGCAGCCAGCCGCAGCCGGCATGGCGGAACACCTCGAGCGCCGCCAGCGTGCCGAACTCGAAGAAGGTCAGCGCCGTGGTACCGCGCGCCGTCTCGATCGCCGCGAATGCCGCGCACAGCGCCTCGTCGCTCGCTTCCTCGCCCTGCACCCGCACGCGCTCGTTGTACCGCACCAGGTGCGGCGAGGTGTAGGCACCGACGCGCGCACCGGCGGCGAGCAGCAGCCCTTCGAGCACCGCGACGCAGGATCCCTTCCCGTTGGTGCCGCCCACCGTGATCACGCGCGCGGCTGTCGACGCCAGTCCCATGCGCCGCGCAACTGCTCCCACCCGTTCCAGCCCGAGCGCGATCCCGGCGGGATGCGCCCCCTCGATCGCCGTCAGCCAGTCGGACAGCGTCCGCGGCACGGACCCGACCCCGTCGCCGGTCGTGCTCAGCCCGCCTCCGGCGCCGGCAGCTGGCCGAGCTTGGCCAGCAGTGCCGCGATGCGCGGCCTGAGTTCGCCGCGGTGTACGATCATGTCGATCGCGCCGTGCTCGAGCAGGAACTCGCTGCGCTGGAATCCGCGTGGCAGCTTCTGGCGGATCGTCTGTTCGATGATGTTCGGCCCGGCGAAGCCCGCGCGCGCCTGCGGTTCGGCGATGTTGATGTCGCCGAGGATCGCGAGGCTCGCGGACACGCCGCCGTAGATCGGGTCGGTCAGCACCGAAACGTAGGGGACGCCGGCCTCCTTCAGGCGCTGCAGCACGGCGCTGGTCTTGGCCATCTGCATCAGCGAGATCAGCGCCTCCTGCATGCGCGCGCCGCCGCTCGCGGAGAAGCACACCAGCGGTACGCGCTGCTCGAGCGAGGCATGCGCCGTGCGCGTGAACTTCTCGCCCACCGCGTAACCCATCGAGCCGCCGTGGAACGCGAACTCGAAGGCCAGTGCGTGCACCGGGATACCGACGACGCGCCCGCGCATCGCCACCAGCGCATCGCGCTCGCCGGTGGCCTTCTGCGCCTGCGTCAGGCGGTCGCGGTACTTCTTGAGATCGCGGAACTTCAAGCGGTCGACCGGCTCGACGTCGGCGAACAGCTCGCTGCGCCCCTCGGGATCGAGGAAGATGTCGAGCCGCCGGCGCGCGCCGATGCGCATGTGATGGTCGCACTTCGGGCAGACGTCGAGGTTGCGCTCGAGTTCCGGGCCGTACAGCACCGCTTCGCACTTGATGCACTTGTCCCACAGGCCCTCGGGCACGGTGCTCTTGCGGTCCTGCTCACCGCGGCGCACCACCGCCGGTACAATCTTGTCGAGCCAGCTCATCGTCGGATTCCTGTAGTGTCAGTGGCCGCCGGCGGCTGCGACCGCCCGCATGAAGGCGCCGAGCCGCGCCTCGTCCTTGATCCCCGGCGCGGATTCGACGCCGCTGCTGACGTCCACCGCCCAGGGCCGCACCGCCGCGATCGCCTGCGCCACGTTCCCCGCGTCCAGCCCGCCGGCGAGCACGATCGGCCGCCGGGCATCGCTCGGCGCCAGCGACCAGTCGAAGCTGCGCCCGGTGCCGCCGACCGCCACCGGGTCGTGCGTGTCGAGCAGCAGTCCGCGTGCGCCGGCATGATAGCCCAGCACCGCCGCATCGGGCGCGCGGTCGCGGATCTTCAGCGCCTTGATGTACGGCACACCGAAACCGGCGCAGAACGCCGGCGCCTCGTCGCCGTGGAACTGCAGCAGATCCGGCCGGACACCGTCGATCACGCGCCGGACCTCGTCCGCCGAGGGATCGACGAACAACGCCACCGTGCTCACGAACGGCGGCAGCACCGCGGCGATCGCGCGCGCGCGTTCCACGCTGACCGCACGCGGGCTGCGCGCCCAGTGCACGAAGCCGATCGCATCGGCCCCCGCCGCGGCGGCGAGCAGCGCGTCGTGTTCACGGGTGATGCCGCAGATCTTGACCCGGATTCGCAACGTCGTGTGGTCCCGTGCTGGCGCAGGGCGCGAATTCTAGCAGAAGCGCGCCGCGGCGCTCAGCGTGCGATCAGCGGCGTCGCGCCCGCGCTCGGCAGGCCCCAGTGGGCGTCATAGCCCACCTCGACCAGATACAGCCCCTGCGCCGGCGCGGTGACGCCGGCGCACCTGCGGTCGCGTCCTTCCAGCACTTCGGCAAGCCAGTCGACGGGGCGCTCGCCACGACCGATCGCGAGCAGCGAGCCGACGATGTTGCGCACCATGTGCAGCAGGAAGGCATTGGCCATGATGTCGATCGCGAGCAGATCGCCGTCGCGCTCGACCGCGATGCGGTCGACGCGGCGCATCGGCGTGCGTGACTGGCATCCGGCGCCGCGGAAGGCGCTGAAGTCGCGCTCCCCGAGCAGGCTCTGGGCCGCCTCGTGCATGCGGCCGGCGTCGAGCGCACGCCGCTCGTGGCACACCGCGCCCGCCAGCAGCGCGGGGCGTTGCGCGCGCGTGAGAATGAGGTAACGGTAGCGACGGTGCACGGCCGAGAAGCGGGCATGGAACGCGGGCGCCACTGCGCGCGCCCACTGCACCGCAACGCCTTGCGGCAGCCACGCGTTGGCACCCAGCACCCAGGCGCGCAACGGGCGTTCGGCATCGGTATCGAAGTGGACCACCTGGCCGCTGGCATGCACACCGGCGTCGGTGCGCCCGGCGCAGACCGTACTCACGGGACGCGCGGCCACGCGTGCGAGGGCTGCTTCCAGCGTTTCCTGTACGGTGGCGAGCCCTGGCTCGCGCTGGGCCTGCCAGCCCGCGAAAGCGCCGCCGTGGTACTCGAGCCCCAGTGCGATGCGCTGGCGCGCCGCGGCGTGCGTCATGACCTCAGTGGTTGCCGCGCACGCGCGCGAGCAGCGTCGCCGCTTCCTCGCGTTGCGTCGCGTTGCCCTCCTGTGCGACCTCCTCGAGGATGTCGCGCGCCCCGTCGAGGTCGCCCATGTCGAGGTAGGCCCGTGCCAGATCGAGCTTGGTCGTCGTCTCGTCGCTGCCGTCGAGCAGCGCCAGATCGGCATCGAGCGCTGCATCCGCGGTCGCGGTGGCCGACGCGTCGAGTTCGAGTTCCCCGAGCGGCAGGTCGAACTCCGGCAGCTCGTCACCACCGTGCTCCACATCGGGGCCTTCGGCCGCGCCGAGATCGTCGAGATCCAGCGAGAGGTCGAGTTCGCCGAGCTCACCGTCGAAGGTATCGGCGGTCGCCAGCGATTCGGCGCCGAGATCGAGCTCGGCAGCCGCTCGCGCGATCGCCTGCTCGGTCTTCGCGAGCAGCACGCGATGCTCGCCGCCTGCCGACGTCGCCGGCGTGGCATCGGTGCCCCCCAGCGTGTCGGCGACTTGCTGCAGTTCCGCCGCCAGATCGATCTGCAGCGGCTGATCCCGGTTCAGTGCGGGTTCAAGCGCCACCGCCGCCAGCGCGGCGCCAGCGGCCGGAGCCGCTGCATCGATCCACGGCAACCGTTCGTGCTGCTCGAGGATCGTGCGCGCCGCCTGCTGTGCGCTGACGTTGCCCTCGAGTGCGCCGTAGTGACGCAGGAACTCGCTCTCGTCGCCACGCCCGGCGACGAGTTCCATCAGCTTCAGGCGCACTTCGCCATCATCGGCGTGACTGCGCAGCGCCTCGCGCAGGATCTCCTCGGCGCGATCCGCCCGCCCGTAGGCGAGGTAGATGTCGGCCTCCGACACCGGGTCGGTGACGTCCCCGGCGTCGGCAACCGCGGGCGGCGCCGGCACGGGCGGCGCCGGGATCGCGGCGGCACTCGATGCCGCGCCCTTCGTTGCGCTGGCACCACCGGCACCCGTGGCACGTGCCACGGGTTCCGCCGCGGGAGTCCCGGCGCGGGTTGCACCGAACACGGCCGGGACGAAGTCGCTGACCGTGCGCCGCCGGCGCGCGAGGAACGCCACCATCGCAGCCAGCATCACCGAGGCCAGCACCAGCCAGGCCAGCGTGCTGTCGAGGATCCGCTGCACGAAACCGGCCGGCTCGGCGGCTGCCGCGGGGTGTTCCTGCCCCTTCTTCTCGATGTCGGCGAGCTTCTGGAAGTCCGCGACCTGCGCCTCGAGCGCGGCGACGCGCGCCTGCAACTCGGCGTTCGCGCGCTCGGCGGCCAACAGGCTCTCCTGCGCGGCGGTCAGTTCCTCGCCTGCTGCTGCGACGCCGTCGGCAGCCGCTGCCTCGGGATCGCTGGCCTCGCCACCCGCCGCCGCCTCGCCGGCCGGTACCTGCGCGTCACCGGTGATCGCCAGATAACCGTCGCCGGCGGGCTCCTCGGCCGGCGCGTCGCCCGCGGCGGACGTGGCTTCGGGGACCTGGGTCGCTACCGGTACCGTCGCCGGTTCCCCGGTCGATGTCGCCTGAGCAGCCTGAGCAGCCTGAGCAGCCGGTGCCACCGGCCCGTCCGACAACTCCGTGATCGCGCTGCCCTGCGGCAGGCGCAGGACTTCGCCCGCACGCAAGCGGTCGATGTCACCACCGATGAATGCCTGCGGATTGTCCCGGTGGATCGCGTTCATCATCTGCTGCACCGACACGCCTCCCGGGCGTGCGCGGCTCGCGATGCGCCACAGCGTGTCGCCGGAGCGCACGCGGTACTGGTCCGCGCCGGGCGCCAGCCCACCGTCGTCCGCGAGACCGCCCTCCACGCGACGCGCCGCCGTCGGCGGACTCGCGGCTGCGCTGCTGGCCTCGGTGTAGGTCGGCAGGTCGAGCAGCACGGTGTACTCGCGCAGCACGCGTCCGCTCGGCCAGCGTGCCTCGACGATGAAATCCAGATAGGGCTCGACGACCGGACGGTCGGTGCTGACGTGCACCACGCCGTCGCCGCGGTCATCGAGGCGCACCTCGAAGCGCAGGTCCGACAGGAACTGCACGCGATCGACGCCGGCGCGGTCGAAATCGCTGGCGGAGCCGAGACGGATCAGGATCTGCGAGGGGCCAAGATCCCCGGCGCCGCGCAGGCGGATCTCGGCGTCGAGCGGTTCGTCGAGCGCGGAGCGGAGCGTGATGTCGCCGAGCCCCAGCCCGTGGGCCAGCGACGCCTGCAGGGCGACCGCCGTGAGAAGTGCGGATGCTGCGTGCTTCCTGATCATCGACGGTCCTTCATCTGAACGCCCCCGGAATGCCGGCGCGCGGCCCCCCGCGGGGGCCCATACCGGCTTCGAGTATTGGTCACAAATAGCGTTCTATCAAGGACTCGGCGATCTGGATGCTGTTCAGTGCCGCCCCCTTGCGCACGTTGTCCGACACCACCCACAGGTTCAGCCCGCGCGGATGCGAGATGTCCTCGCGCACGCGTCCGACGTAGACCGGGTCGGTGCCGCTGGCGTCCCCGACCGGCGTCGGGTAGCCGCCGGGCTTGCGCTCGTCGAGCAGCACCACCCCCGGCGCCGCCGCCAGCAGGCGCTGCGCCTCGGCCGCCGAGATCTTGTCACGCGTCTCGATGTGCACCGCCTCCGAATGACCGTAGAAGACCGGAACGCGCACGCAGGTCGCGTTCACCTGGATCGCCTCGTCGCCCATGATCTTCCTGGTCTCCCACACCATCTTCATTTCTTCCTTGGTGTAGCCGTTGTCCTGGAACGCGTCGATGTGCGGCAGCACGTTGAAGGCGATCTGCTTCGGATACACCTTCGGCTCGACCGGACGCCCGTTCAACAGGTTCGCGGTCTGCGTGGCCAGTTCCTCGATCGCTTCCTTGCCGGTGCCCGAAACCGCCTGATACGTCGCGACGTTGATGCGCGTGATGCCCACCGCGTCGTGGATCGGCTTCAGCGCCACCAGCATCTGGATCGTGCTGCAGTTCGGGTTCGCGATGATGTTGCGGTTGCGGTAGTGCGCGATCGCATGCTCGTTCACCTCCGGCACGACCAGCGGGATGTCGTCGTCGTAGCGGAACTGCGAGGTGTTGTCGATCACCACGCAGCCGGCCTCACCGGCCTTCGGCGCATAGATCGCCGACACGCTGGCGCCGGGCGAGAACAGCCCGATCTGCGTCTGGCCGAAGTCGAAATCCGCGAGGTTCTGCACCTCGAGCTCCCGGTTGCCGAAGCTCACCGTGCGCCCCACCGAGCGCTCGCTCGCCAGCGCGTAGACCTTGCCGACCGGGAACCGGCGCTGGGCGAGAATCTCGAGCATGCACTCGCCGACCGCACCCGTCGCCCCCACCACCGCCACGTCGAAAGTCCTGGCCATCGTCATCGTCTCCCCTGGAATATGCCTATCAGTCTCCGCGCAGCGCCGCGCACAGCGCCTCGCCCATGCCCCTGGTATCCACCTGCCGGCAGCCCGGCGTCATGATGTCGCCGGTGCGCAGTCCGGCGTCGAGCACCTGCCCGACCGCCGCCTCGATCGCATCGGCTGCTCGCGCGTGGCCGAAGGTGTAGCGCAGCATCATCGCCACCGACAGCACCGCGGCCAGCGGGTTCGCCTTGCCCTGCCCCGCGATATCGGGCGCGGAACCGTGCACCGGCTCGTACATCCCCTTGCCGGAGGCGTCCAGCGAGGCCGAGGGCAGCATCCCGATCGAGCCGGTGAGCATCGCGGCGGCATCGGATAGGATGTCCCCGAACAGGTTGCCGGTGACCATCACGTCGAATTGCCGCGGCGCGCGCACCAGTTGCATCGCCGCGTTGTCGACGTACATATGCGACAGTTCCACGTCGGGATAGTCCGTCGCCAGCTGCTCCATCACCTCGCGCCACAGTACCGTGACCTCGAGCACGTTCGCCTTGTCGACCGAACAGACCCGCCGCCCGCGCTTGCGCGCCAGCTCGAAGGCGAGCCGCCCGATGCGCCGGATCTCGGATTCGCTGTAGACATCGGTGTTGAAGCCCTGGCGCTCGCCGTTGTCCAGCGTGCGGATGCCGCGCGGCTCGCCGAAATAGATGCCGCCGGTCAGCTCGCGCACGATCAGGATGTCGAGGCCGGCCACCACCTCGGGCTTCAGCGTGGAGGCATCCGCCAGTTGCGGGTAGAGGATCGCCGGGCGCAGGTTGGCGAACAGCCCGAGCGCCGAACGGATCCCGAGCAGCCCCTTCTCGGGGCGCAGCGCCCGTTCCAGGTTGTCCCACCGGGGCCCGCCGACCGCACCGAGCAGGATCGCGTCGGCGGCCCGCGCGGCGGCCAGCGTCTCGTCGGGCAGCGGCTTGCCGTGCGCATCGATCGCCGCGCCGCCGATCAGCGCCTCCCCGACCTGCACGCCGAGTCCGAAACGCCGGTCGGCCTCCCGCAGCACCCGCACCGCTTCCGCGGTCACTTCGGGTCCGATTCCGTCGCCAGGCAAAGTCAGAATATTCATAGTGTTACACGTACTTTGTGATGTCTTGCATTCTTTCCAGTATCAGCCGGCCCACAGCCACGGCGCCTGCTCCCGCTGGCGTGCCTCGAAGGTGCGGATCGACTCCGCCTGCTGCAGCGTGAGCCCGATATCGTCCAGTCCGTTGAGCAGGCAGTGCTTGCGGAACGCGTCGATGGCAAATCCGAAGCGCTCGCCACCGGGCGTGCGCACTTCCTGCCGCTCGAGGTCGATGGTCAGCGCGTAGCCCTCGCGCGCCGCCACGTCGGCGAACAGCTTGTCGACTATTTTCTCTTCGAGAACAATGGGTAACAAACCATTTTGAAAACAATTATTGAAGAAAATATCGGCGAAGGCGGGTGCGATGACCGCACGGAAACCGTAGTCGTCGAGCGCCCACGGCGCGTGCTCGCGGCTCGAGCCGCAACCGAAGTTGTGCCGCGCCAGCAGCACGCTGGCGCCCTGGTAGCGCGGCTGGTTCAGCACGAAGTCCGGGTTCAACGGACGGCGGCTGCAGTCCGCGTCGGGAACGCCTTCGTCGAGGTAGCGCAGGCCGTCGAACAGATTGGGGCCGAAGCCGCTGCGGCGGATCGACTTCAGGAACTGCTTCGGGATGATCAGATCGGTGTCGACGTTCGCGCGGTCGAGCGGCGCGACGAGGCCGGTGTGGACGGTGAATGCACGCATGGTTGTCCTCCTGTTCAGTTCGCCAGCCGGCGCACGTCGACGAAATGCCCGGCCACCGCGGCCGCCGCGGCCATCGCCGGGCTCACCAGATGCGTGCGCCCGCCGTGGCCCTGGCGCCCCTCGAAGTTGCGGTTCGAGGTCGAGGCACAATGCTCGCCGGGCAGCAGCTTGTCGGCGTTCATCGCCAGGCACATCGAGCAGCCCGGTTCGCGCCATTCGAAACCGGCCTCCACGAACACGCGATCGAGCCCCTCGGCCTCGGCCTGCGCCTTGACCTGCCCCGAGCCCGGGACCACCAGCACCTGCTTGACGCTGCCCGCCTTGCGCCGCCCGCGCACCACCGCCGCGGCCGCGCGCAGGTCCTCGATCCGCGAGTTGGTGCACGAGCCGATGAACACGCGGTCCACGCGGATGTCCCCGATGCGCATGCCGGGCGTGAGCCCCATGTAGGCGAGCGCGCGTTCGACGCCGGCCCGTTTGCCGGCATCGCCGATCGCCGCCGGGTCCGGCACCTGCCCCGACACCGGCGCCACCATCTCGGGCGAGTTGCCCCAGGACACCTGCGGCTCGATGTCCCCGGCACGCAGTTCGACGACGCGGTCGAAGGCGGCGTCGGCGTCGCTGACCAGACCTCGCCACGCGGCGATCGCGCGCTCGAGCAGTTCCCCGCGCGGGGCGAACTCGCGTCCGCGCACGTACTCGATGGTGGTGTCGTCGACGCCCACCAGCCCCGCGCGCGCGCCGGCCTCGATCGCCATGTTGCAGATCGTCATCCGGCCTTCCATCGACAGCGCGCGGATCGCCTCGCCGCCGAACTCCATCGCATAGCCGGTGCCGCCCGCGGTGCCGATGCGCCCGATCACCGCGAGCACCAGATCCTTGGCCGAGACACCGGCCCCGAGCCGCCCGTCCACGCGCACCAGCATGTTCTTCATCTTGCGCGTGACCAGGCATTGCGTGGCCAGCACATGCTCGACCTCGCTGGTGCCGATGCCGTGCGCGAGGCAACCGAAGGCACCGTGCGTCGAGGTGTGCGAGTCGCCGCAGACCACGGTCATCCCCGGCAGTACCGCGCCGGTCTCGGGTCCGATCACGTGCACGATCCCCTGCCGGCGGTCGGCGAGGCGGATCTCCCGGATGCCGAAGCGCTCGCAGTTCTCGTCCAGCGTCTGCAGCTGGATCCGCGACACGGCGTCCTTCATCACCGCGTAGCCGCCCTTGCGCTCCTCGGGGTCGGTGGAGACGTTGTGGTCGGGCACCGCGAGATTCGCTTCGAGCCGCCACGGTGCGCGGCCGGCCAGCGCCAGGCCTTCGAAGGCCTGCGGCGAGGTGACCTCGTGGATCAGGTGACGGTCGATGTAGAGGAGCGCGGTGCCGTCCTCGCGCTCCTGCACGAGGTGGCTGGCCCAGAGTTTGTCGTAGAGCGTGCGTGCTGCCATGGCGCAAGGTTTCCGGTCGGTGTCGGTGCCCATTCTAGGGAGCCCGCTTGCAATGCCGCAAATTCATTGTTTTCATTCTTCAAATTCCTTCTGGTTATGTATCAGGGAGCACCTCTCATGGACACCGATCTGCTGCGTGCGTTCCTGGCCGTGGCCGGCAACGAATCGTTCTCGCTGGCCGCCGAGCGGCTGCACCTGACGCAACCGGCGGTCAGCAAGCGCGTGGCAGCGCTCGAGGCCCGCCTCGGCGTGCGGTTGTTCGACCGCATCGGGCGCCGTATCTCGCTGACCGAGGGCGGACGGCGGCTGCTGCCGCGCGCGCAACGGATTGTGCGCGAGCTCGAAGACACCGAACGCGCGATCCGGGATCTCAGCGGTGCGGTGAGCGGGCCGCTGGTGATCGCGACCAGCCACCACATCGGGCTGCACCGCCTGCCGCCGGTGCTGCGCGCCTTCTCGCAGCGTTACCCCTCGGTCCGGCTCGCCATCGAGTTCATGGATTCCGAAAAGGCCCACGATGCCGTGGCCCAGGGGGACTACGAACTCGCCGTGATCACGCTGGCGCCCGACGGTTCGACGCCACGCCTCGAATCGCAGCCGGTCTGGCCCGACCCGTTGTCGGTCATGGTCGCACGCGAACACCCGCTGGCGGCGCGCCGGCGGACCAGCGTGGCTGAACTCGGGGGCTACCCCGCGGTGCTCCCGGGTACCGGCACCTACACCGGACAGATCCTGCGGCAACTCTTCGATGCCGCCGGCGTGGCGCTGGAGACCGGCATGTCGACCAACTATCTGGAAACGCTGCGCATGCTGGCGACGATCGGGCTGGGCTGGACCGTGCTGCCCGACAGCATGCTGACCGAGGAACTGGTCGCGCTGGAACTGCCCGGGGTGCAACTTGCGCGCCAGCTCGGCTACGTGTTCCACCGCGAGCGCACGCTGTCGAATGCGGCGCGGGCAATGATCGAGTTGCTGGAGCGGGAAACGGCCGGCGGGCGAACCGACTCAGGGCGTGGGGGCAATTAATTCGACTCTGACCCCATTAAATCGGCGGGGGTGTCGACGTCGGTGAGCACTCCGGGGTCGTCGAGCTCGACGAAACACGCGCACTCGCGTTCGGCGACGATCACACCGCGCGCTCCGGCGTCGCCGGCGAGTTGCGCCAGCGCGGGAAAGAGCCGCCGCGCGAATCCGACCGGGTGTCCCCAGGCGCCACCGTGGGTGGGCACGACCAGATCGTGCGTCGCCAGCAGTTCGCGCACGCGCCGCACCGAGTCCGCGCGCACGAACGGCTTGTCCGCGAGCGCCACCAGGCAGGCGTCCCAGTCGGCGGCGTGCCCGATGCCGTCGGCCAGCGAATACCCCATGCCGCCAGCGCTGCGCGGCGCGCGTACCACGCGCGCGCCGGGACAGCGTGCCGCGAAGGCAGGGACGCTGTCGGCCGCCCCCACCACCACGACCACCTCGTCACACCACGCGCGCAGCGTGCGCAGCGCCGCCTCGAGCATCGGCGTGCCGTCGGCCAGGCGCGCTTCGCGCTTGTCGCTGCCGAAGCGCCGGCCCACGCCGGCGGCGAGCAGCAGCGCGCCGATGCGTCGCGCCGGCGCGGCGGTGCTCACCGCGGC
>JAJVIG010000053.1 GCA_022072145.1 Pseudomonadales bacterium | reverse complement strand
TCGCGCGGTGGCGCTGCGGCCGACGGCGCGGGCGCCCCATCTTCGGGCAGGATGGTGGCGATCTCGGTCAGCGGTGACGCGGGCGCCGTTGCGGGTGGCGGTGTCACCGGGGCGGGTGTGTGCTCCGCCGGCGGCAGCGGTGCCGGCGCGTTGCCCTCGGCTGCGACCGGCGCCGGCAGTGTCCGTGCCCGTGCAGAGGCGGGAATCGCGCCGACGAGGTCGACCACCAGCCGATGACCCTGCCCGCTGCTCGGCGCCAGCGTGAAACTGTTGGCGCGCACCGCGGCGTGCAGGTCGAGCACGATGCGCAGGCGATCCTTGCCGTAACGCCCGCTGCGGATGGTGCGGATCTGGGTTCCGTTCACGTCGACCGCGTGCAGCGCGGCCGCGAGCCGCCCCTGTTCCACGTCGATCACCAGGCGATCGGGGCCGCTCATCGTCGACAGCGTGTGCCGCGCCGGCGCATCGAGATCGAACACCAGGCGCGTCTTGTCGTCGCCGTGCCACAGGCGCAGGCCCTCGACCGCCACCGCCGCGAGGGCCTCGGCGCTGGCGAGCGCGAGCACCAGAGCGAGTCCGGCACCCGTCGAGAGCGGCAGAAAATGGCGAAGCAAACCCATGCGTCCCCGCGCGCGCGGACCGTTCCGACCCAACTATAGCAACGGCTCGCAATCGCGCACGGCGGGATCGAGCACCCATCGCGTCACTATTTCATCACCGCGCGGGTTGCACGCATTCCAGCGCGCGTCCCGCCCGCCGTCGGTCCGCTCATCGAGCCGGATCTCGAGGTCAGGCGCTGGCAGGTGGCCGGCGCCACGCCCCGGCCATTCGATCAACAGGATCGCGTCGGCGCGCGCGTAATCGCGGATGCCGACGAACTCGAGTTCCTCGGGGTCGCCCAGCCGGTACAGATCGAAGTGGTACAGCGCGCGCCCGTCGACCGGGTACGGTTCGACCAGCGTGTAGGTCGGGCTCTTGACCGCGCCGCGGTGTCCCAGCCCGCGCAGCACTCCGCGCGCGAAGGTGGTCTTGCCGGCGCCGAGCCCCCCGTGCAGATACACCACCGCGCCGCTCGCGAGCGCATGCGCGAGCGCCGCCCCCAGCGCCTCGGTGGCCGCCTCGTCGGGCAGCACGCAGCCTGCGGCGTGGCTCACGGCGCCGCGTCCGCCGGCGCCCGTCCGTTCAGCAGCCGGCGCAGCCAGGGCAGCAGATCGGTGGCGAGCAGGCCGCGTTCGCCGTCGTCGGCCACCGCGCGATCGGCCGCGCACGCATGCAGGCACACCCCCAGCCGCGCGGCTTCGCCCGGCGGCAGCCCCTGCGCCAGCAACGCACCCAGCACTCCGCTCAGCACATCGCCCATGCCGCCGCTCGCCATGCCCGGATTGCCGAACGGACACACACCCGTCACCGCCGATGTGGCATCGGCGACCAGCGTCCCCGCCCCCTTCAGCACCACGGCACCGGGGTAGCGCTCGAGCAGCGCGGCGAGCGCCGCGAAGCGGTCCGCCTCGACCGCCGCGGTGCTGCTGCCGAGCAACCGGGCCGCCTCACCGGGATGCGGAGTGAGCAACCACGTGTCACGGGCCGCTTCGTTCACGGGCAGCCCGTCGGCCAGCGCGTTCAGCGCGTCGGCATCGAGCACGGCCGGTTTGCCGCTGGCGAGCGCGCGCTGCAGCATCTGCTCGGCCCAGGCCCCGCGACCGAGCCCGGGGCCGATCACCAGCACGCTGGCACGCGCGAGCAACGGCTCGAGCTGGTGCGGATGCTCGACGCCGTGGGCCATGATCTCGGGCCGGCGCGCGACGATCGCGGCCACGTTCGCCGGCGCGGTCGCCAGCGACACCAGTCCGGCGCCACAGCGAGCCGCCGCCTCGGCGGCCATCGCGGCCGCCCCGCCCATGCCGGTGTTGCCGCCGACGATCAGCACATGCCCGAAATGCCCCTTGTGCGCACCGCGCGCGCGCGGCGGCAGCGGCGTGAGCGCCAGCAGCGCGGCCCTCGCACCCACCGCGTCACAGACCGCCGCCGGCACACCGAGATCGGCGAAATGCAGCTCGCCGCACAGCGCGCGCCCGCGGCCGGTGAACTGCCCGCGCTTGCGGCCGATGAAGGTGACCGTATGCGTGGCGCGCACCGCGGCGCCGAGCACGTTGCCGGTATCGCTGCACAGCCCCGACGGAATATCGACCGCGACCACCGGCAACGCGCTGGCGTTGATCGCGCCGATCGCCTCGGCATGCGCCGCGCGCACCGCTCCACCGAGCCCGGTGCCGAGCAGCGCATCGACGATCACGCCGCGCCCGGGCCGGCACGCGGGGTCGAACGGACGGATCGGTACGCCGGCCTCGCGCGCGGCCTCGAACGCCAGTCGCGCATCGCCCGCGATGCGTTCCCCGGCACCGACCAGCGCGACTTCGACCGGCCAACCGGCGTCGGCCGCCAGGCGCGCGACCACGAAGCCGTCACCGCCGTTGTTGCCGGTGCCGCAGACCACGTACAGCGGCTGCGGACCCGGAAAGTGCGCGCGCAGCACCTCGAACAGCGCGCGCCCGGCGCGCGCCATCAGCACGATTCCGGGAATGCCGTGGCCGTCGATCGCGGCACGGTCGAGCGCGCGCACCTCGGCGGCGGTGTAGAGCGCCGGCGGATGCGCAGGGACAGCGGTCATCGCGGGTGATCTCCGTGGAGCGGCCGGGTGATTGTATCCGATGGGGTCGCTATGCTTGCGGCCCACGCGCCGCCCGCATACGTACCCGCTGATGCCAGAGCACGACACCCCGCACCACGACTCGCCCGCCGCACTGGCCGCGCTGGCCGGTGCGATCCGCGACTGGGCGCGCGAACTCGGCTTCCAGGCGCTCGGCATCTGCGCCACCACGCTCGCGCCGCACGACCGGCGGTTGCAGGAATGGGTGGACGCCGGCCTGCACGGTGACATGGACTACATGGAGCGCCACGGCGAGAAGCGCTGGCGCCCCGAGGCGCTGGTCCCCGGCACGCTGCGCCTGATCTCGGTGCGCATGGACTACCGCCACGACGGCGCCGAGCCGCTCGCGGTGCTGCAGGATCCCGAGCGGGCCTACGTCTCGCGCTATGCGCTGGGGCGCGACTACCACAAGCTGATGCGCGCCCGGCTGGCGCGGCTCGCCGAGCGCATCGCCGAGCGCCGCCCGGGCAGCGCGCTGCGCGCCTTCGTCGACAGCGCGCCGGTGCTCGAGCGCGGCGTGGCGCAGAAGGCGGGGCTGGGCTGGATCGGCAAGAACACCCTGCTGATCCACCCGCGCGCGGGTTCGTGGTTCTTCCTCGGCGAGATCTACACGGACATTCCACTGCCGGTGGACGCCGAATTCGGCGGCGTGCACTGCGGCAGCTGCACCGCCTGCCTCGACGTCTGCCCGACGCGCGCGTTCGTGGCGCCGTTCGTGCTCGACGCGCGGCGCTGCATCTCGTACCTGACGATCGAGCTGCACGGCGCGATACCGGTGGAGCTGCGCGCGCCGATCGGCAACCGCGTGTTCGGCTGCGACGACTGCCAGCTGGTCTGCCCGTGGAACAAGTTCGCGCAGCACAGCGGCGAGAGCGATTTCCGGCCGCGCCACGGCCTCGACGACGCCGCGCTGGTGGCGCTGTTTTCGTGGAGCGCCGAGGAGTTCGGCGAGCGTCTGGCGGGAACACCGCTGTACCGGCTGGGCCACGAACGCTGGCTGCGCAATCTGGCGGTTGCGCTCGGCAACGGCCCGCCGAGCGACGCGGCACGCGCCGCGCTGGCCGCACGCGCAGGACACCCCTCGGAGCTGGTGCGCGAACACGTCGCGTGGGCGATTGCGCGGCTGGCGCGCTGAGGGTGCGCGAAATGACTGCCGGCGGGCTGCAAGCGTCGCCCGCGCGTCAGCGCGTCAGCGCGTCAGCGATCGAGCCGGAAGAAGGTGTCGCGGTAATGACGCAGTTCCGCGATCGACTCGCGGATATCGTCGAGCGCGCGATGCCCGCCCTGCTTGCTGACGCCCGCCAGCACGTCGGGGCGCCAGCGCCGCGCCAGCTCCTTGACCGTGCTGACGTCGAGGTTGCGGTAATGGAAGAACGCCTCGAGCCGCGGCAGGTGGCGCGCCATGAAACGGCGGTCCTGGCAGATGCTGTTGCCGCACATCGGCGACTTGCCGGCGCTCACGTGCAACGCGAGGAACGCGAGGGTCGCCTGCTCCGCCTGCGCCTCGTCGATGCGGCTCGCGCGCACGCGCTCGATCAGGCCCGAGGCGCCGTGCGTGCGCGTGTTCCACTCGTCCATCGCGCCCAGCGTCGCGTCGTCCTGGTGGATCGCGATCACCGGGCCCTCGGCGATCACGTCAAGCGCCGCGTCGGTGAGGAGGGTGGCGATCTCGAGCACGCGATCGCGCTGCGGGTCGAGACCGGTCATCTCCATGTCGACCCATACCAGTGTGTCGTCGGACACCATGCTAGACTCCCCGGCCGTACGATTCCTTCCTTCCGCTGCATTATGCAACAAGCCGTCACCGCCGTACCCGCATGGCCGGTCGCAGGTTGAGCCAGAACCAGGCGCGGCGCGTGCGCGCGCTGCACCGTCGCCACGAGGACGAATCACGACGCGAGGACGCAGGCACGCTGCGCGCAGGCGTGGTGATCGCGCGTTTCGGCCGGCAGGTCGAGGTGGAGGACGCGCAGGCGCCCGGCGTGCTGCATCGCTGCCACATCCGGTCGAATATCGATTCGCTGGTCGCCGGTGACCGCGTCGCCTGGGAGTCCGGCGACGACGCCCACGGCGTGGTGGTCGCGCGCCACGCGCGCACCAGCGAGTTGCTGCGCCCCGACATGCACGGCACGCCACGCGCCGCCGCGGCGAACCTCGACCAGATCGTGATCGTGATCGCACCCGAACCGCCGCCGCACGCGAACCTGCTCGACCGCTATCTCGCCGCCGCCGAGGACGCGGGGCTGCACGCGCTGGTGCTCCTGAACAAGACCGACCTGATCAGCGACCGCGCGCCGTTCGACGCGCTGCTCGCGCCGTACCACGCGATCGGTTATACGGTGCTGCACGCGACCGCACACGCTGCGCGCGGGCTCGCGGAACTCGAGGCCGCGCTGACCGGACACACCACGGCCTTCGTCGGCCAGTCCGGCGTCGGCAAGTCCTCGCTGATCGCGGCGCTGCTGCCACACGAGACGCTGCGCATCGGCGAGCTGTCGCAGGCGGTGACGAAGGGCCGTCACACGACCACGGCGGCCCGCCTGTACCATCTGCCCGCTGGCGGGGAGCTGATCGATTCGCCCGGCATCCGCGAGTTCAGCCTGGTGCATTTCGAGCCGGTGCGCGTGGCGCGCGGCTTCGTCGAGTTCCGCCCCTGGCTCGGCACCTGCCGCTTCCGCGACTGCCGCCACCGCGACGAGCCCGGCTGTGCGCTGCGCGAGGCGGTGGTGCGCGGGGAGGTGAGCCAGTCCCGCTACGCGAGCTACCTGCAGATCATCGGAGATCCGTCCTCATGAACGACCGCCCGGCCACGCTCGGCGACCGCCTGTTCGTCGCGCTGCAATACCTGCTGCCGCAGCACCTGCTCTCGCGGCTGCTCGGAAGGCTCGCGCACGCGCGCCTCGCGCCGCTGAAGAACGCGCTGATCCGGCGTTTCATCACGCGCTTCGGCGTCGACATGAGCGAGGCGGCCGAGCCCGACCCCGCCGCGTACCCGCATTTCAATGCGTTCTTCACCCGTGCGTTGCGCCCCGGCGCGCGTACCGTGGATGCCGCCAGCGATGCACTGGTATCGCCGGCCGACGGCGCCGTGAGCCAGATTGGCAGCATCGAGGCCGGTCGCATCTTCCAGGCGAAGGGCCACGCGTTCAGCGCCGCCGAGTTGCTGGCCGACAGCACCGATGCGGCGTTGTTCGACGGCGGCGCGTTCGCGACGATCTACCTCTCGCCACGCGACTACCACCGCGTGCACATGCCACTCGACGCACGGCTGCGCACGCTGCGCCACGTGCCGGGGCGCCTGTTCTCGGTCAATGCGGTCACCGCCGCCGCCGTGCCGGCGCTGTTCGCGCGCAACGAGCGCGTGGTGTGCGTGTTCGACACGGCACACGGGCCGCTGGCGATGGTGCTGGTCGGCGCGATGGTCGTGGCCGGCATCGAGACCGTGTGGACGGGCCCGGTGGCGCCGGCCGGGCACGGGGTGCTGACCATCGACTACGAACGCGACGCGCGCGAGCGCACGCTGGCGAAGGGCGCCGAGATGGGCCGCTTCCAGCTCGGTTCGACCGTGATCCTGCTGCTGCCGCGCGGCCGCGTTAGCTGGGATCCGGCGCTGCGCGCGGGCTCGGCGCTGCGCATGGGTCAGCGCATCGCCACGCTGCCTGGCCCAGCGGCCGACCGCTTCCCGTAGGTTCGGCCTGTGGCCGAACAAATACATGTCCGGGCACAGCCCGGACCTACGCGACCCCGTAGGTTCGGCCTGTGGCCGAACAAAGATATGTCCGGGCACAGCCCGGACCTACGCGACCCCGTAGGTTCGGCCTGTGGCCGAACGGGGCCGGCACGAACGTCCACGAACCGTGGTTTACGCGCGGGGCGCCGAGAAGGCGAGGACGTCGTCGATGTCGCGCGCGCCGAGGGCAATCATCACCAGGCGGTCCACGCCGAGCGCGACGCCGGCGCACGGCGGCAGGCCGTGCGCCATCGCGGCCAGCAGCCGCTCGTCGACGGGAATCGCGTCCTCGCCGCGCGCGCGCCGCGCCGCATTGTCGGCCTCCATGCGCGTGCGCAGCTCGGCGGCATCGAGCAGTTCGTGGTAACCGTTGGCGATCTCGCAGCCGTCGATGAACAGCTCGAAGCGGTCGGCCACGCGGTGGCCGTCGGCATCGTTCAGGGTGCGTGCCAGCGAGGCGCGCGCGGCCGGAAAGGCATCGACGAACTGCAGGCATCCCTGACCGAGTTGCGGCTCGACGTGCTCACTGAACAGCAGGTCGAGCAACTCGTCACGCGCCCAGCCGCGCACCGTATCGCCGGCGCTGCGCGCGGCCGCGGCGCGCAGATCGGCGTCGCCGGCGGTGAACGGATCGAGCCCGACGCCGGCGCGAAACAGCGACCCCCACGCATCGCGGCGCACCTCCCGCGCACCGATCACCGCGGTGACCAGTTCGGCGACCTCGGCCGCCAGCGCCTCCGCATCGAAGCCCGGCCGGTACCATTCGAGCATGCTGAATTCGGGGTTGTGCAGCCGGCCGTGCTCGGCGCGCCGGAAGGCATGCGCGATCTGGTAGATCGGCCCGCTGCCGGCGGCGAGCAGCCGCTTCATCGCGAACTCGGGGCTGGTCTGCAGGAACCACCGCGTGTCATCGGCCCACGGCAGCGCCGGCACGCTGGCGAGCAGCGGGTCGGTGGCCGTGACCGGGCTGAGTTGCGGGGTATCGACCTCGAGCACGCCGCGCGCGGCGAAGAAGGCGCGGATCGTGGCGAGTATTTCCGCGCGCCGGCGCAGGGTTGCGAGCGTGGCGCCGGGGCGCCACGCGGATCCGGCGCGCGGCATCGGTTCAGGAGCGCACGCGGTTCATGTACTCGCCGGTGCGGGTGTCCACGCGGACCACGTCGCCGATGTCGAGGAACAGCGGCACGCGCACCACGGCGCCGGTGGCCAGCTTGGCGGGCTTGGTGCCGCCGGTGGCGGTGTCGCCGCGCAGGCCGGGATCGGTCTCGACGATCTCGATCTCGACGAAGTTCGGCGGCGTCACGCTGAGCGGCGCATCGTTCCACAGGGTGATCGTGCAGACGTCCTGCTCTTTCAGCCACTGGCCGGCATCACCGACGATGTCGTTCGACGCCGTGTACTGCTCGAAGCTCTCCGGATCCATGAAGTGCCAGAACTCGCCGTCGTTGTAGAGGTACTGCAGTTCCTTGTCGACCGCGTCGGCCCCCTCCAGCGTGTCGCCCGACTTGAAGGTGCGCTCCCACACGCGGCCGTTCTTCAGGTTGCGCAGCCGCACGCGGTTGAAGGCCTGCCCCTTGCCGGGCTTCACGTACTCGTTCTCGAGGATCGAGCAGGGGTCGCCGTCGAGGATGACCTTCAGTCCGGGCTTGAATTCGTTGGTCGAGAACGTCGCCATATGAGCCTCTGCGGGATGCACGCCAAAACAACGGCGCGCATGATACTCCGATTCGGCGCCGGCGCGTCAGCACCGGGGATGCGTCCCGCGGCGCGCGATTGGCGCCTGCGGCGGGGCTCTTCTACAATGCCCTGACCGGCCATGCGGCAATGGAGTCGCGGCGATTTCGGCCCCAGCTGGATCTGGATGCAGCACAACGACACCATACGAATCCTGATCGGTTGCGCCTCGCAGGCACGCCTCGACGCGTGCCTCGCGCTGTTTCGTGACACGGTTCACACGGTGCGCGCGCACCGCGTCGCGTCGCTGCGCGATCTGGAGGACGCCCTGCGCGATCGCCAGTGGGACCTGCTGATCGCCGACGAGGATCATCCCGAACTCACGCCCGCCGATGCACTGGGCGCGCTCACCGCCGCCGGCAGCGATATGGCGTGCCTGGTGCGCGCGGCGGAGCCGCTGTCGGCCGCGGCGCTGGAATGGCGGCGTGCGGGCGCCCGCGAGGTACTTCCGGCCGAGCCCGGCGAACTGCTGCCGCTGGCGGTCGCGCGCGAGGTCGAAGCGCTGCGCATGCGGCGCGAGCTGGCCGAACTGCGCATCCAGCACGCCGAAGTGGCGCGCCGCTGCGAGCTGCTGCTCGGTACCGCACGCGAGGCGATCGCCTACGTGGTCGACGGCATGCACGTGCACGCGAATTCCCGCTACGCGGCGCTGTTCGGCTACACCACGGTCGATGACCTGGCGTCGGTGCCGCTGGTGGACCTGATCGACGACGCCGGACAGCAGGAGTTCAAGGACGCGCTGAAGCGCTACCGCGCCGCGCCCGAGGCGGAAACGGCCATCGATTTCAGCGGCCGGCGCGCCGACGACTCGCGCTTCGACGGCGAGCTGGTGCTCTCTACCGCGAGCTTCGAGGGCGAGCCGTGCATGCAGGTGCTGGTGCGCGAACGCGCCGGCGTCTCCATGGGATCCACGCAGGCATCGGCAGCCGGTCCCAAGGCGCTCGCCGACGTGCTGCGCCCCGCGGTGGGCGGACAGCTCGTGCTGCTCGCGGTCGACGGCTTCGCGCAGCATTGCCGCAAGCTCGGCGTGATCGGCGCCAACCTGCTGGTGGACGAGCTCGGCGCCTTCGTGACACGTACCACCGGCTGGAAGGTGGCGCCGCTGCGCGCAGCAGATGCCGTGCTCGCCTGGCATCTGGGGGTCGACGACCCGGACGCCGTGGCCGCCGAGGCGCGCGCGGCGATCGCCGCGCTGGCAGGCCACATCCACGAGATCGGCACCCAGAGCGTGAGCTGCACGGTGTGCGCGCAGGTCTGCCCGGTGGACCCCGAGTGCGACCGCAGCGTCGAGGAGATGCTGGACCGTTGCTGGTCGGCACTGGCGGACACCGCGGAGCGTTCCGCCGCGCTGCGCGCGACCGACCCGGCGCGGGTCGACATCGCGCACCTCGCCACGCCGGTCGCGACGACCAGCGCATCGACCATCGCCGGCCCGGCGCTCGAGGAGGCGCTGCGCGGGGGCGATCTGCGGCTGCTGTTCCAGCCGATCGTCAGCCTGCGCGGGGACAGCAGCGAATACTACGAAGTGTTCGTGCGCCACCGCCCCTCGGGCAAAGCGGCGCACGCCTGGCTAACGGAGAACTATCCGGCGGCCGACAGCGTCGAGCTCGACCGGCTGGTCGCGCGCGATGCCCTGCACAAGCTGGCCGCGCACCGCGGCAGCTACCCGCAGACGCGGCTGGTGCTGCCGCTCGGCGCCGGCAGCGTGCTGGACCCGCGCTGCGCGCACTGGCTGGCCGGCGCGCTGCAGGAAGCCGACGTGCCGCCGGACTGCCTCGCGGTCGCGATCGATCACCGCGTGGCGAGCGCGAACCTCAAGCAGGCCAGCGAGCTCGCCGGGCAACTCGCCGCGCTCGGCTGCCGCCTGTGCATCACCGAGGTGCACAGCGGCGCCAACCCGCTGCCCGACCTGGTGCACCTGCGCCCGCAGCTGGTGCGCATCGCGGACGCGCTGAGCCGCGTCCTCGGCGACGCCGACAGCACCAACACGCTGCTCAAGCCCCTGATCGAGTCACTGCACCGCGAGCAGATCGCCTCGGTGATGCCGAACGTCGACAGCGCCAGCACGCTCGCCGTGCTGTGGCAGCTCGGGATCAACTTCATCGAAGGCGATTACCTGCAGCCCGCGCAGCCGCAGATGAGCTACGAGTTCAGCGACCTGAACTGAGGACCGGTGTAGCGCGGCGCTGAGTGCCGGTAAAGTGCGGCGCGCTCACAGGCCGCCGGTTTCGCGGTCGCTGATCCCCAGCAGGTAGAGAATCCCGTCCAGTCCCAGCGTCGAGATCGCGTGCTGCGCCGATTCCTTCACGATCGGCTTGGCGCGGAACGCGATTCCCAGCCCCGCGATACTCAGCATCGGCAGGTCGTTGGCGCCGTCGCCGACCGCGATCACCTGCTCGAGCGAGATGCCCTCGCGCGCCGCGATCTCGCGCAGCAGCCCGGCCTTGCGCGCGCCGTCGACGATCGGCCCCACCACGCGCCCGGTCACGCGCCCGTCGGCGATGTCGAGCTCGTTGGCGAACACGTAGTCGATGCCGAGCCGCTGCTGCAGCCGGCGGCCGAAATAGCCGAAACCCCCGGAGATGATCGCGGTGCGCAGGCCGATGCGCCGCAGCGTCGAGACCAGCTTCTCGGCGCCCTCGCTGAGCCGCAGCTCCGCCGCCACGTCCTCCAGCACCGCCTCGTCGAGCCCCTCGAGCAGCGCGACGCGGCGGCGGAAGCTCTCGCAGAAGTCGATCTCGCCGCGCATCGCACGTTCGGTGATCGCCGCCACCTCGGCGCCCACGCCGGCGCGCTTGGCGAGCTCGTCGATCACCTCGGCCTCGATCAGCGTCGAGTCCATGTCGAAGGCCACCAGCCGCCGGTTGCGGCGGAACATATTGTCTTCCTGGTACGCGATGTCCACGCCGAGCTCGCTGGCGAGCTCGAGGAAATCGCGCCGCACCGCGGCGGCGTCGGCCAGGTCGCCACGCACCGAGAACTCCACGCAGGCGCGGTCGGCGGCGCCGGCGGCATCCAGCGACACCCGGCCCGAGAGGCGCGTGATCTTGTCGATGTTCAGTCCGTGGCGGGCGACGATCGTCGTCAGGCGCGCGATCTCCTCGCCGCGCAGGCGCCGCGACAGCAGCGTGACGATGTGCCGCGGCTTGCCCTGGCCGGCGACCCACTCGCGGTAGCTCTCGGCACTGATCGGCGTGTAGCGCACCTGCAGGCCCGCCTCGTGGATGCGGAACAGCAGGTCCTTCAGCGCCGCCGGGGTTTCGCGCTCCTCGGGAATCTCGACCAGCAGCCCCAGCGACAGGTGGCTGTGGATCACCGCCTGGCCGATGTCGAGCACGTTGATACCGTGCGCGGCGAGGATCCCGGTCACCATCGAGGTGATGCCCGGACGGTCCTCGCCGGAAATGTTGATCAGCAGGATGTTCTGCATGCTGCGTCAGTCCGTGGCGATCTCGATGCGTTCGACCTTCTGGAAGCCGCGCGGCAGCTTGCTGCCACGCCGGCCGCGCTCGCCGCGGTAGGCGTCGAGGTCCGAACCCTTGAGCTTCAGGTAGCGCTTGCCGCTGTGCACGACGACGGTCGCGCCCGGTGCCATCACCACCGCGCCGAGCATGAATTCCTCGCGCGCGCGCAGCAGCGTGGCGGAAATGCCGATGATCTTGTTGCCCTTGCCGCGCGCCAGCATCGGCAGCTCGGCCACCGGGAACACCAGCATGCGCCCCTCGTTGCTGACCGCCACCAGCAGGTCGCGCCCGAGGTCCTGCACGCGCACCGGCGCCAGCACCTCGGCGCCGTCGGGCAGCGTGAGCACCACCTTGCCGGCGCGGTTCTTGGTCAGCAGGTCGGCGAAACGGGTCACGAAACCGTAACCCGCGTCGCTGGCGACGAGGTACGCCTGCGCGTCCTCGGCCATCAGCGCGCCCACGAAGCGTGCGCCCGAGGGCGGATTGATGCGCCCGGTCAGCGGCTCGCCCTGCCCGCGCGCCGAGGGCAGCGCGTGGGCGGCCAGCGCGTAGCTGCGCCCGGTCGAGTCGAGCAGCACCACCTGCTGGCTCGAACGGCCCTGCGCCGCGCACAGGAAGGCGTCGCCGGCCTTGTAGCTGAGCTTCGCGCCGTCGATGTCCAGCCCCTTCGCCGCGCGGATCCAGCCCTTCTCGGACAGCACCACGGTCACCGGCTCGGAGGACACCAGCTCGGTCTCGCTGTAGGCGCGCGCTTCCTCGCGCGCGACCAGCGGCGAGCGCCGCGCATCGCCGAACTCCTCGGCCACCGCCAGCAATTCCTTGCGGATCAGCGTGGTCAGCCGGGCCTCGGAGCCCAGCGTTTTCTGCAGGGAATCGCGTTCCTCGGCGAGCTCGGCCTGTTCACCGCGGATCTTCATTTCCTCGAGCTTCGCGAGGTGGCGCAGCTTCAGCTCGAGGATCGCCTCGGCCTGCTCGTCGCTCAGCCCGAAGCGCTGCATCAGCACCGGCTTGGGGCGGTCTTCGGCGCGGATGATCGCGATCACCTCGTCGATGTTCAGGAACGCGATCAGCAGGCCGTCGAGGAGGTGCAGGCGGCGCAACACCTGCTCCAGCCGGTGCTGCAGGCGCCGGCGCACGGTCTGGCGGCGGAAATCCAGCCACTCGCGCAGCATCGAGGCGAGGTCGCGCACGCCGGGGCGCCCGTCGAGCCCGATCACGTTCATGTTCACGCGGTAGCTGCGCTCGAGGTCGGTGGTCGCGAACAGGTGCGACATCAGGCCCTCGGCGTCCACGCGGTTCGAGCGCGCGACGATCACCAGCCGGGTCGGGTTCTCGTGGTCGGACTCGTCGCGCAGGTCCGCGACCATCGGCAGCTTTTTCGCCTGCATCTGCGCGGCGATCTGCTCCAGCACGCGCGCGCCCGACACCTGGTGCGGCAGCGCCGTGATCACGATGTCGCCCTGCTCGCGCGTCCACACCGCGCGCGCGCGCAACGAGCCGCGACCGGTGGCGTACAGCGCGCGCAGCTCGTGCGCCGGCGTGATGATCTCGGCCTCGGTCGGGAAGTCCGGGCCGTGCACCCACTGCGTGAGTTCCCCGGCGGTGGTCTGCGGGTGCTCGAGCAACTGCACGCAGGCCGCGACCAGTTCGCGCAGGTTGTGCGGCGGGATGTCGGTGGCCATGCCCACCGCGATGCCGGTGGTGCCGTTCAGCAGGATGTTCGGCGCGCGCGCCGGCAGCACCTCGGGCTCCTCCAGCGTGCCGTCGAAGTTCGGCATCCAGTCGACCGTGCCCTGCGCGACCTCGGCCAGCAGCAGCTCGGCGAAGGCGGTCAGGCGCGACTCGGTGTAGCGCATCGCGGCGAAGGATTTCGGGTCGTCCGGCGAACCCCAGTTGCCCTGGCCGTCGATCAGCGGATAGCGGTACGAGAACGGCTGCGCCATCAGCACCATCGCCTCGTAGGCGGCGCTGTCGCCGTGCGGATGGAACTTGCCGATCACGTCACCGACGGTACGCGCGGACTTCTTGTACTTGGCGCTGGAGCGCAGCCCCAGGTCGTGCATCGCGTAGACGATGCGCCGCTGCACGGGCTTGAGTCCGTCGCCGATGTGCGGCAGCGCGCGATCGAGGATCACGTACATCGAATAGTCGAGGTACGCCTTCTCGGTGTAGTCGCGCAGGCGGATGCGTTCGATGTCGGTGGCGGACGGGGGCTGTTGCTGGATCATGCTGTCTCCGGCCTCGACGCCGGTCCGGTCTGGAATTCATCACGCGCCCCGTGGCACGGGGCGGCATATGCTAACCGGATCGGCCGGTGAGTTCGACCGCAACCGCGCCGCGGGCCGCGTGTCCCCGCCGACGCCATGGCGCGAGTACGGAGCGCAGGCGCCTGGTCCGGGTGGTCGATGTATGCTCGCGCGAGCAGACCGCAGGGAGGTACCGGATCATGGGCGCGAAGCGCGATCGTGGGCAGTCACTGCAGGCGCTGCTGGCGGAAGTGCGTGCCTGCACGCTCTGCGCCGATGCGCTGCCCTGCCCGCCACGGCCGATCCTGCAGGCCGGTGCGGGAGCGCGGCTGCTGATCGCCGGGCAGGCGCCGGGGCGCCATGCGCACGCGGCGGGGATCCCTTTCGACGACGTCAGCGGCGAGCGCCTGCGCGAATGGATCGGTGTGTCGCGCGAGGTGTTCTACGACGCCACGCGGGTCGCGATCGTGCCGATGGGTTTCTGTTATCCGGGAACGGGGCGCTCCGGCGACCTGCCGCCACGTCCCGAATGCGCGCACGCCTGGCGCGCGCGGCTGCTCGCGGCGCTGCCGCGCATCGAACTCACGCTGGTGATCGGCAGCTACGCGCGGGCCTGGCACCTGCCGCAGGCCCGCGGCACGCTGACCGAGGTGGTCGCGGCCTGGCGCGACCACCTGCCGCACACGGTGCCGCTCCCGCACCCCAGCCCGCGCAACCGCCTCTGGCTGCGCCGCAACCCGTGGTTCGAGGCCGAACTGCTGCCCGCGCTCAGGCAACGCGTCGCGGAGGTGCTCGCCGGCGACCGACGGGGCACACCGACCTGAACTTCCGCGGTTCGCCCGTTGCCACGCATTCCCCGTTCGTTCGGCCCGTGCCCGAACAATGTCGGCGCCGGACCGAACATGCCCACGTAGGTTCGGCCTGTGGCCGAACAGGTTTCGCACGCATGTCCGCGTAGGTTCGGCCTGCGGCCGAACGAATTCAATGTCCGGGCACAGCCCGGACCTACGACCGGAGATCCGCGACGGTTCCACATGCGGTCGGACGTGTCCACGTAGGTTCGGCCTGCGGCCGAACGAATTCAATGTCCGGGCACAGCCCGGACCTACGACCGGAGATCCCCGACGGTTCCACATGCGATCGGACGTGTCCGCGTAGGTTCGGCCTGTGGCCGAACGAATTCAATGTCCGGGCACAGCCCGGACCTACGACCGGAGATCCCCGACGGTTCCACATGCGGTCGGACGTGTCCACGTAGGTTCGGCCTGTGGCCGAACGAATTCAATGTCCGGGCACAGCCCGGACCTACGACCGGAGATCCCCGACGGTTCCACATGCGATCGGACGTGTCCGCGTAGGTTCGGCCTGTGGCCGAACGAATTCAATGTCCGGGCGCAGCCCGGACCTACGACCGGAGATCCCCGACGGTTCCACATGCGATCGGACGTGTCCGCGTAGGTTCGGCCTGTGGCCGAACAAACGTCCGGGCGCGGCGGGGCGGTTCAGGCCTCGCCGATCGCGGCGGCGATCCGTTCGGCCAGTTCGAGCAGCAGCGCGCTGAGGTCGGCGGCGACGGCTTCGGCGTCGTCGCCCGAGCGCGCGCGCGTGAGCCGGGTGCTGCGCTCGCGCGTCCCGGCGGCGTTCGCGAGCGACCAGTGCGCGACCAGCTCCGCGGTGTCGCCGCGCGCATCGAGGCGCGCGATGTCCACGCGCAATTGCCACTCGGGAGTCCAGTCGCGCGGCCAGGGGCGCGCGCGCACGCGCCCGGAGTCGAGCAGCGACGCGAGGTTGAGCACCAGCGTGCGCTCGATGCCGTCGCCCACCGGTTCGGCCCAGCGCGCGTAATCGCGCAGCCGCAGCCGGTTCGCCGACTCCAGCGTGGCGACCTCGGGGCGCTGCAGGTACTCCGCCACGCGCAGCCCGGCGATGCCGAGCGAGGGTCCGTCGCCACGCGCGTCGGCGGCAGGCGGAGCGAGCGCGGCGAGCAGGTAGTACTCGGTGCGCGGCGTGCTGCCGCAGGCCGTGCACAGCACGGCGAGCAGCGCGAGTGCGGCCAGACGGTGGCTGTTCATCGATCCTCGCTCCTGTCGCTGCGCCCGCGCAGCACCGCCTCCGGCTCGCGCGCAAGCGTGTCGGCCATCGCCTGCAGCGCGCGCGCCGCACGCCCCAGATCGGCCGCGGTGCGCCTCAGCTCGTGGAACACCGCGGAGTCCTCGGAGAGCGTGTGGCCGGCCTGTTCGGACGCCCCGCGCACGCTCGCCAGCGTGGCGTCCAGCGTGCGCAGGCTGGCGTCGAGCCCGTCGCCGGTGCGCTGGAGCTGCGTGCGCAATTCGCCGAGCGTGCCGTCGGCGGCGCTCGACAAGGTATCGAGACGCGCACCCAGCGCGTTCAGCTCGCGCCCGGTGCTCGCCACCAGCGTGCGCACCTCGGCCAGCGTTGCGTTGACGTTGGCCGGAATACGCTGCATCTCCTCGCTCGAAAGCAGTTCCGACAGCGCGCGCAAGGTCTGGTCGGCGTTCTGCATGAAGGACTGCAGATCGATCTCGCTCACGCGCTGCAGGATCGCCTCGAGTTCGGTGGGGGCGGTGGGGATCTGCGGCTCCTCGGTCGCGAACTCGACGTAGCGCGCCGGCGACTGCGGCAGGAAATCCAGATCGACGTACAGCAACCCGGTGAGCAGGCTCTGGGTCTTCAGCTGCGCGCGCAGGCCGCGATCGATCAGCTCGCGCAGGCTGGTGACCTCGGTCACGTCGGGTGCGAGCCCGAGCTCGCCGCGGTCGAGCGCGATCGTCACCGGAATCACGAACTGCTGGCGCGCGGCGTCGTAGCTGACGTGCAGGTCCGTGACCTCGCCGACCTTCACACCGCGCAGCGTCACCGGCGCGCCCACGTCGAGGCCTTTCACGGAGCCGGTGAAGATCACCGCCGCGCCGAACTGCCCCAGCCGGCTGCCGAACAGTTGCCCGCCGAAAAAGATCGCCGCGCCCAGCGAGAGCACGATCGCGCCGACGACAAAGGCGCCGATCGCCGTGGTGCTCGGCTTGCCGCTCATGCGTCCTCCGTGCCGGCGCGCGCCAGGAAGCGGCGCACCGTCTCGTGGCGGCTGCGCTCGCGCAGCGTCTTCGGGTCACCGTGGTCGAGCATGGTGCGCGACTCCGCGTCGAGGTAGACCGAATTGTTACCGATCGCGAAGATGCTGGCCAGTTCGTGGGTCACGATCACCACCGTCACGCCGAGCGCATCGCGCATGTGCAGGATCAGTTCGTCGAGCAGCCGCGAACTCAGCGGATCGAGTCCGGCCGAGGGTTCGTCGAAGAACAGGATCTCCGGGTCGAGCGCGATGGCGCGCGCCAGCCCGGCGCGCTTCTGCATGCCGCCGCTGATTTCCGACGGGTAGTAGTCCTCGAAGCCGGCCAGCCCGACCAGCGCGAGCTTGTAGGCCACCACGTCGGCGATCGCCGCCGCATCCAGCGGGGTGTACTGCTGCAGCGGCAGCGCCACGTTCTCGGCCAGCGTCATCGCGCTGAACAGCCCGCCGCTCTGGTAGGTGATGCCCCAGCGCCGGCGCAGCGCGTCGCGGCCGGCGGCGCCGGCGCGCTGGAAACTCACGCCGTCGTACAGGACCTCGCCGGCGGCCGGCTCCAGCAATCCGATCATGTGCTTGAGCAGCGTCGACTTGCCGCAGCCGCTGCCGCCCATGATCACGAACACGTCACCGCGGTTCACCGTGAAATCGAGGTCGCGCTGGATCACGCGCGCGCCGTAGCGCATCGTGAGCCCGCGCACCTCGATATGCGGATCGCCGGCGCGCACCGCTCAGATCCCCAGCCGCTGGTAGAGGATGTTGAACGCCGCATCGGCCACGATCAGCCACACGATCGCGCTGACCACCGCGCGCGTGGTCGCCTTGCCCACGGCCTCCGAACTGCGCCCGCAGCGCATCCCCGCGTGGCAGCCCGCCACCGCGATCACGACACCGAAGGCCACCGCCTTCGCCTCGCCGGTCATGATGTGCGTGAGCGTGACGGCGTTGCGCGTCTCGTTCAGGTACTGCGTCCACGACACGTCCATGCCGAGCGCCACGAGCGCGCCGCCGCACATGCCGAGCACGCCGCTGTAGAGCGTCAGCAGCGGCATCACCAGCACCAGCGCGAGCAGGCGCGGCAGCACCAGGAACTCGGTCGGATCGATACCCAGCGTGCGCACCGCGTCGATCTCCTCGCGCGTCTGCATGGTGCCGAGCTGCGCGGCGAAGGCCGCACCGGTGCGCCCGGCCATGATCACGCCGGTCATCAACGCGCCCATCTCGCGCACCATCCCGATGCCCACCAGGTCCGCGACGTAGATCTGCGCGCCGAACTGGCGCAGCTGCACCGAACCGAGGTAGGCGAGGATCATCCCGACCAGCACGCTGATCAGTGTCACGATGCCGATCGCCGCCGGCCCGGTCTGCTGCAGGAACCAGAAGAAATCGACCGCGCGCGTGTTGGCACGTCCGCGCAGCAGGTGGCCGCAGGCCAGCACGATCTCGCCGATGAACCCCAGCGCATCGAGCAGTTCGCGCCAGGCGCCGGCAAGGATCTGGCCGTCCAGCAGGCGCCGCCACCACGGCGGATGCGCCGGCGGCGCCTCGCCGCGGCGCGGCACCGCGCCGGCGAGTGCGAGCAGGCGCTGTGCGCCCTCGGGAAGGCCGTCGCCGAGCAGCGTGACTCCCGCCTGTTCGCAGGCGGCGTCGAGCCGGTGGAGAAGCGTGACCAGCAACGAGTCCCAGTCACCGAGCGCAGCGCAGTCGAAGCCGAGTTCGCGCGCGCCGCTCGCCGTCACGCGGTGCAGCACGCCGGCGGCGGACGGCCCGCCCTGCGCGAGCAGCCAGTCACCGGCGAGCACCAGCACCACGCGTTCGCCGCGGCGCTCCAGCGTGCAGCTCGCTGCCCGCGGCGCCGCGGCGACGCTCATATGCGCTCCGCGAGGTTGCCGCTGCGTTCCAGCCAGTCGCGGCGATCGGTCGAGCGCTTCTTCGCGAGCAGCATGTCGAGCATCTGGTCGGCGCCGTCCCCGGGGCTCAGCGTCAGCTCGACGAGCCGGCGCGTCTCGGGCGTCATCACCGTCTCGCGCAGCTGCAGCGGGTTCATCTCGCCAAGGCCCTTGAAACGCTGCACGTTGACCTTGCCCTTTTTCTTCTCGGCCTCGATCAGGTTGAGCACACCCTGTTTCTCGGATTCGTCGAGCGCGTAGTAGACGTCCTTGCCCACGTCGATGCGGTAGAGCGGCGGCATCGCGACGAACACGCGCCCGGACTCGACCAGCGCGCGGAAATGGCGCACGAACAAGGCACACAGCAGCGTGGCGATGTGCAGGCCGTCGCTGTCGGCGTCGGCCAGGATGCACACCTTGCCGTAGCGCAGCCCCGCGAGCTCGTTCGAACCCGGGTCCACGCCGAGCGCGACGGCGATGTTGTGGATCTCCTCGGAGGCGAGGATCTCGCCGCTGTCCATCTCCCAGGAGTTCAGGATCTTGCCTTTCAACGGCATGATCGCCTGGAACTCGCGATCGCGCGCCTGCTTGGCCGAACCGCCGGCGGAGTCGCCCTCCACCAGGAACAGCTCGGTGCGCTCCAGGTCCTGCGCCGAACAGTCGGCCAGCTTGCCGGGCAACGCCGGACCGGCGGTGATCTTCTTGCGCTCGACCTGGCGGCTCTTGCGCAGGCGCGAGGCGGCCGCCGAGACCGCCATCTCGGCCAGCCGGTCGCCTTCCTCGGTGTGCTGCGCCAGCCACAGCGAGAACGCATCGCGCGCCACCCCCGAGATGAACGTCGCGGCCTCGCGCGAGGACAGGCGCTCCTTGGTCTGGCCGCTGAACTGCGGCTCGCGCAGCTTCGCCGACAGCACGTAGGCGCAGCGGTCCCACAGGTCCTCGGGCGAGAGCTTGATGCCGCGCGGCAGCAGGTTGCGGAACTCGCAGTATTCGCGCAGCGCATCGAGCAGCCCCGCGCGCAGCCCGTTCACGTGCGTGCCGCCCTGCGGGGTCGGGATCAGGTTCACGTAGCTCTCGGTGATCAGCTCCCCGCCCTCGGGCAACCATTGCACCGCCCAGTCGGCCGCCTCGGTGCGCGCGCTGAAGCTGCCCACGAAGGGCTCGGCCGGCAGCGTGGGCCACTCGGCGGTGGCCGCGCGGATGTAGTCCGGCAGCCCGTTCTCGTAGTACCAGCCCTGACGTTCGCCGCTCGCCTCGTCGAGAAAGCTGATCGTGAGCCCCGGGCACAGCACGGCCTTGGCGCGCAGCAGGTGCGTGAGCCGCGGGATCGAGAACTTCACGGTGTCGAAATAGCGCGGGTCCGGACGGAAACGCACCGTGGTGCCGGTGTTGCGCCGCCCGCAGGTGTCGACGATCTCGAGTTCGGAAGCCTTGTTGCCGCCCGCGAAACGCATGCGGTGCACGTTGCCGTCGCGGCGCACCGTGACCTCGAGCTCGAGCGACAGGGCGTTGACCACCGACACGCCCACCCCGTGCAGGCCGCCCGAGAACTGGTAGCTGCGGTCGGAGAACTTGCCGCCGGCGTGCAGCGTGCAGAGGATCACCTCGACACCCGGCTTGCCCTGTTCGGGATGGATGTCCACCGGCATGCCGCGCCCGTCGTCGGCTACCGACAGCGAACCATCGGCGTGCAGCACCACGTCGATGGTGCGCGCGAACCCGGCGAGCGCCTCGTCCACACTGTTGTCGACCACCTCCTGCGCGAGGTGGTTCGGCCGCGAGGTGTCGGTGTACATGCCGGGGCGCTTGCGCACCGGATCGAGCCCGGTGAGCACTTCGATCGCATCGGCATTGTAGTCGGCGCTGACTGCCATGGGTCTCCCTGGGGTGGATCGGCGGGAGCCGGCGATGATACAGGAGCCTCGCGGCTCAGAGGTAACCGGCGGAATCGCGGTCGAAGCCGAAATCGACGCCACGGACGCGCTCCACGCGCGTGTCGATGCGCCCGTCCGGATGCAGCTCCAGCCAGCGCATTCCGGGCGCGCGGTCATCGAGCAGGAAGCGGTCGCTGCCCGGCGCGAACTGGATGCAGGTGGAAGGCGAACCCAGCAGCAGCAGCCCGTCGCGCTCCTCGCTGAACTCCTGGTGCACGTGCCCCCACAGCAGCGCCCGCACGCGGCGGTGGCGCGCGAGCAGCGCGAACAGCGCCCCGGCGTCGGCCACGCGCTGCTCGTCCAGCCAGGCACAGCCCACCGGCACCGGCTGGTGGTGCAGGCAGACCAGCACGTGGCGAGCGGTGTCGTCGGCGAGCAGTCGTTCGAGGCGCGCGAGTTCCTCGTCGCCGAGCCGCCCGCCCACCTCGCCCGGCACCGTCGAGTCCAGCATCACGATCTGCCACGCCGCGGCGCGGATGTCGCGCACCATCGGGCGCCCACGGCCCACCACCGCGCTCATCGCCGCCATCGCATCGTGGTTGCCCGGCAGCCAGAACCACGGCACGCCGAGCGCGCCGAAGCCGTCGCGCACGCGCACGTAGGCGGGCGGCGCGCCGTTGCTGGCGAGATCACCGGTGGCGAGCAGCAGGTCGGGGCGCCGTGGCGCCGCGCGCACCAGGCCGAGCACGTGCGCGAAACTCGCATCGGTGTCCATTCCGGCCAGCCGGCTGCCGTGCGCCACGCCGAGGTGCGTGTCGGTCACCTGGGCAACCAGCAACGGGCGCGTCGTGGCGCAGGGGTCGAGGTCCACGCGGGTATCGCTCATGCGTCGGGAGTATAGAGGCAAGCGCCGCGACGGCGCCGCGCGGCGTGAAATTTGCCGCCACAATTGCCTAGTACTACGAGGCGTTAATACGGGGCCCGCGGAGCCTCTGTTACACTTCCGCGGTCGACGACCCCCGCTCACGCCCGACCCGAGAGGCACTCCATGCTGACCCGCCGCCCGCGCAAGACGCTGTTGTCCATCGGCCTGCTGGTGTTCTGCACCGCCGCCCAGGCCGACACCCTGCAGGAAGTCTACGAACTCGCGCTGCAGAACGACCCGGTGCTCAAGGCCGCCGAGGCCACCTACCGCGCCGGGCGCGAAGCGAGGGTCCAGGGCCGCTCGCAACTGCTGCCGCAGGTGGGCGCGCAGCTCGAGATCGGGCGCAGCGACATGACGCAGGTCAGCAAGCGCACCATCCCGATCGGCGGCAACAATTTCCAGAGCAACAGCGACTACGACGTCGACGAGGACGAGGAGAACTACTACCTCACGGTGTCGCAGAAGCTGTTCGACCTGCCGGCCTGGTTCGGCTTCAAGCAGGGCAAGGAACTCAGCCGGCAGGCCGAGGCGCAGTTCGCCGCCGACCAGCAGGACCTGATCGTGCGCACCGTCGAGGCGTACATGCGCGTGCTGCGCGCGATCGACAACCTGAAGTCGAGCCGCGCCGAGGAAGCCGCCTACCAGCGCCAGCTCGAACAGACGCAGCAGCGCTTCGAGGTGGGGTTGATCGCGATCACCGACGTGCACGAGGCGCGCGCGGCCTACGACCTCGCGGTGGTCAACCGCCTCACCGACGAGGGCAACCTCGGGGTGGCCTACGAGGGGCTGTCGGTGCTGACCGGGCAGCAGCACTCGAACCTGTGGCTGCTGAGCGAGGAATTCCCGGTGGTGCAGCCCGAGCCGGCCGTGCGCGAACAGTGGGTGGATCTGTCGGTCAACGGCAACTTCTCGCTGAAGGCGGCCGGTTACGCGGCCGAGGCGGCGCGCCAGGGCTCGCAGGGCAGTCGCTCCCAGCACCTGCCGAAGCTGAGCGGCCAGTTCACCGCGATGAACACGCACAACGACGGCGACTACGACGACAACGTGGCAGGCACCGGCTTCCCGACCGCCGCCGACGTCGATGGCAAGTCGATATCGATCCAGCTGCAGATGCCGCTGTACGCGGGCGGCGCGATCAGCTCGCAGCGCCGCCAGTCCTACGAGCGCTACATCGCCGCGCGCGAGACGCACACCAGCGTGCTGCGCAACACCGTGCAGCTGGCACGCTCGCTGCACCTCGCGGTCGCCACCGACGTCGAACGCGTGAAGGCGCGCAAGCAGGCGATCGTCTCGGCGCAAAGCGCGCTGGATGCCACCACCGCCGGCTACGAGGTCGGCACGCGCAACGTGGTCGACGTGCTGAATTCCCAGCAGCTGCTCTATCGAGCGATCCGCGACTACGCCAACACCCGCTACGACTACGTCGTGAACCTGCTGCGGCTGCGCCAGCAGGCCGGCATGCTGAGCCCCGCCGACGTCGAGGCACTGAACAAGTGGCTCACCGAGCCGCCCGCCGCAACCGCCACCGGCGCCAGCAGCTGAGCATAGCCGCCGGCGTCCGGGCTCAGGGCGCCGGCGGCAACACCGCCATCACCTCCGCCAGCAGGCGCGCCAGCGCGCCGCGGTTGGCCTCGACCACCGCGCGCGCAGCCGCCCCGGCGCGTTCGCGCCGCGGCGCATCCGCGAGCAGTTCGCCGGCCACGCGCAGCAGTGCCGCGCCGTCGGCCACCACCTTCAACGCACCGGCGGCGGCGAGCCGCGCGCTCATGTCACCGAAGTTGTAGACGCTGGGACCGCTCAGCAGCGGGATGCCCCACGCGGCGGCCTCGGCGAAGTTGTGCCCGCCGCGGCGCACCAGGCTGCCGCCGACGAACGCGATGTCGGCGGCGCCGTAGAGCAGCGACAGCTCGCCCACCGAATCGATCACCAGCACGGCGGCCTCATCGGTGGGTGTCTGCGAACCACCCATCACGGTCGCGTAGCCGGCGGCGCGTGCGCGCTCCGCGACCGCCGGCGCACGCTCCACGTGCCGCGGCACCAGCACCAGCAGCAGCCGCGGGTGCTCGCGCCGCAGCGCCTCGAGCCCGGCCAGCACCGCCTCGTCCTCGCCCGGATGCGTGCTGGCGA
>JAJVIG010000017.1 GCA_022072145.1 Pseudomonadales bacterium | reverse complement strand
CGTCGCCGTCACCACCCACGCAAGTGCCCACACAAATTGCTTGATCTCATCTTCTTAAACAACCAGCAGCACGCTCGGCACCACCTCCCCTGACCGGCCACCGCCCGTCAGGGAAGGCGCATTATACGGACCGATTCCGGACTGACAAGCGCGCGATCGAAAATCGTCGCGCGGAATTTTCACGCCGCACAAATCGGCTCCGAGCTTGACAGTACGCAGCGTGCGGACTTGCTTGCGCGACAGCGTTCGCTTTGCCATGCGAAGCCCGCACGCAGCGAAAAACCGCGTATTTCAGGGATTCTGCGCGTGCCGGCGGCGACGCCGCAGCAGGAACTGCACCGGCCCCGACAGCGCATACACGACCGCCACGCACAGCAGGATGCGCGGCGGATCCACGGTGACGAGGCCAACGACGAGCACCAGGAGCAGGATGATCACGAACGGCACACGACGCCGGAAATCGAATTTCTTGAAACTCTGGTAGCGGAAGTTGCTGACCATCAATACACCGGCGCCGGCGGTCACCAACGCGGCGAGCGCCGCCACCGCGAACGGCAACCCGTCGCGCAGCAGACCGAAATCCGTCGCCGACCACACCATCGACGCCAGCAGCGCGGCGGCGGCCGGGCTCGCGAGTCCGCGAAAGAAACTGTTGTCCGCCGACGCTGCCTGCGTGTTGAAGCGCGCGAGGCGCAACGCCGCCCCCGCGACATAGAGGAACGCCACCGCCCAGCCGACCTTGCCGAGCGAGGACAGCGCCCAGCTGAACGTGACCAGTGCCGGCGCGACCCCGAAGGACACCATGTCGGACAGGCTGTCGTACTGAACCCCGAACGCGCTCTGCGTGTTCGTGAGCCGCGCCACGCGCCCGTCGAGCCCGTCGAAGAACATCGCGACGAAGATCGCCAGCGCCGCGGCCTCGAACTGACCGTTCATGCTCGCGACGATGGCATAGAAGCCCGAGAACAACGCGCCGGTGGTCAGCAGGTTCGGCAGCAGGTAGACGCCGCTGCGGCGCACGCGACGCCCGTCCTCGGACACTTCCTCGACGTGTTCGTCGACCGGCAGGCCGAGTTCGCCACCGGCGGGTTCGTCTGTAGCCGCATCACGCTCGTGTTCCACCGCGGACTCCTGCAACTCC
The DNA here is from genome assembly GCA_022072145.1 of Pseudomonadales bacterium. Classification (GTDB taxonomy): domain Bacteria; phylum Pseudomonadota; class Gammaproteobacteria; order Pseudomonadales; family UBA5518; genus UBA5518. The sequence continues at coordinate 25,397 of JAJVIG010000017.1, read as the reverse complement.
CTCCGGGCCACTATAAGCCGCCCATGTGCGCGTGTCAGCCGCGCGGAACGCCGTCGGCCGCGAGTTCCCACAGCGCCGCGACCAGCGGATTCGCCAGTGCGCTCTTGCGACAGCACAACCCGATGCGAAACGGATCCAGCTCCGGCTTCACGTCGAGCACGCGCACGCCCTCGCCGAACGGATTCGAACGCAGTACGAGTTGCGGCACCACGCCGATGCCGCAGCCGAGCGCGACCATGCCGACGATCGCCTCGTTGCCCGAGACCTGGGCATAGACCTTCGGCACGAGTGAACGCTCCGCGAACCAGCGATCGACCCGCTCGCGCGCCTCGCCGGCCTCCGGCAGGATCATCGGCAGCGTGGCCCACTCCATGGCACCCGACGCCGGATCCAATGCGGCGAGACGCCCCGTCGTGGGCGCGATGAAAACCAGCGGCGTGGTCGCCACTTCCAGGAAGGCGATGCCGGCCGGCAACTGCTCCGGACGCGCCGCGATCGCGACGTCCTCGCGCCCGCGCAGCACGCGGGCGAGCGCACTCGCCTCGTCGCCGGTATGCACGTTCACCTCGACGGCCGGGTGCCGGCCGCGGAACTCCGGCAGCAGACCCGCCAGCAGGCTGTAGCTCGCGGTCACCGAACAATAGAGGCTCACGCTGCCGTGCAGCGCGCGCGCGTCGGCACCCAGCTGCGCACGCAGGCCGCGCAGGCGCTCGAGCAGCTCGCGCGCCTGCGCCTGCAGCACACGCCCGGCGCGCGTGAGGCGTACCTCGCGGTTGTTGCGCTCGAACAGCCGGCAATCGAGTTCGGTCTCGAGGCGCTGGATCGTGCGCGTCAACGCCGACGGCGACAGGTGCGCCGCCTGCGCGGCCTGGCCGAAGTGCAGCGTTTCGGCCAGCAGCGCGAAGGCGCGCAGGTCCCGTGTGTCCATTATGTTGCGCTCATCGCAATGTCACGTTTTCAATATATCACTTTACGCAACAATAACCCCGCAGTAAGGTGCGCTCTCGCACCCTGCCGCCCAGCCGGACGGCACACCCACAGGAGGACGCATCATGGCCGGGAACTACTTCAATGCGCTGTCGCTGCGCCAGCAACTCGAACAACTGGGCAAGTGCCGTTTCATGGATCGCAGCGAGTTCGCCCATGGCACCGAGGCGCTGCAGGGCAAGAAGATCGTGATCATCGGCTGTGGCGCCCAGGGTCTGAACCAGGGCCTGAACCTGCGCGACAGCGGGCTCGACGTGAGTTACGCGCTGCGCGAGAGTGCGATCGCCGAGAAGCGCGCGTCGTGGAAGAACGCGACGGAGAACGGCTTCCGCGTCGGCACCTACGAGGAACTGATCCCCTCGGCGGACCTGGTCAGCAACCTGACCCCGGACAAGCAGCACACGGCGGTGGTCGGGGAAATCATGCCGCTGATGAAGCAGGGCGCCTGCCTGTCGTACTCGCACGGATTCAACATCGTCGAGGAAGGCACGCAGATCCGGCCCGACCTCACCGTGATCATGGTCGCCCCGAAGTGCCCGGGCACCGAGGTGCGCGAGGAGTACAAGCGCGGCTTCGGCGTGCCGACGCTGATCGCGGTGCACCCCGAGAACGATCCGCGCGGCGACGGGCTGGAACTGGCGAAGGCCTACGCGGCCGGCACCGGCGGACACCGTGCGGGCGTGCTCGAGTCCTCGTTCATCGCCGAGGTCAAATCCGACCTGATGGGCGAGCAGACGATCCTCTGCGGCATGCTGCAGGCGGGCTCGATCCTGTGCTTCGACCGCATGGTCGAGCAGGGCATCGCGGCCGGCGAGGCGTGCAAGCTCGTCCAGTACGGCTGGGAGACGGTCACCGAGGCGCTCAAGCACGGCGGTATCACCAACATGATGGACCGGCTGTCGAACCCGGCCAAGATCACGGCGTTCGAGCTCGCCGAGCAACTGAAATCGATCCTGCGCCCGCTGTTCTGCAAGCACATGGACGACATCATGAGCGGCGAGTTCTCGCACACGATGATGATCGACTGGGACAACGCCGACCGCCAGTTGCTCGGCTGGCGCGAGGAGACCGCGCAGACCGCCTTCGAACGCGCCAGCGCGGACCCGGCCGTGACGATCGGCGAGCAGCAGTATTTCGACCGCGGCATCCTGATGGTCGCGATGGTCAAGGCCGGCGTGGAGCTGGCCTTCGAAACCATGGTCGCCTCGGGAATCATCGACGAGTCGGCCTACTACGAATCACTGCACGAAACGCCGCTGATCGCCAACCTGATCGCGCGCAAGAAGCTCTACGAGATGAACAAGGTGATCTCGGACACCGCCGAGTACGGCTGCTACCTGTTCGCGCACGCGGCGGTGCCGATGCTCGCGGACTTCATGCGCGAGATCGACACCGACGTGATCGGACGCGGGCTGGCCGGCGACAACGGCGTGGACAACCAGGAACTGATCCGCGTCAACGCCGCCATCCGCAACCATCCGGTCGAGGTGGTGGGCCGCACGCTGCGCGGCTACATGACCGCGATGAAGAAGGTCGTGTAGGTCCGGGCTGTGCCCGGACATCTGCGCGAACCCCGTTCGGCCGCAGGCAGAACCTACGGGGACAGCACGCGGTCGCCGCGGGCGATGCCGGACACGCCGCTGCGCACCACTTCCAGGATCACCGCATCACCGACGGCCTGGATGAAGGCATCGAGCTTCTGCTGCGTGCCGGTCAACAACACGGTGTAGATCGAGCTGCTCACGTCGACGATCTGTCCGCGGAAGATATCGGCGCAGCGCTTGATCTCCTCGCGCTGGGCGCCGCTGGCGCGCAGCTTGATCAGCATCAGCTCGCGCTCGATGTGCGCTCCCTCCGTGAGATCGGTCAGCTTCACCACGTCGATCAGCTTGTTCAGCTGCTTCGTGATCTGCTCGATCACGCGATCGTCCCCGGTCGTGGTCAGCGTGAGCCGCGACAGCGTCGGGTCCTCGGTCGGCGCCACGTTCAGCGTCTCGATGTTGAACCCGCGCTGCGAGAACAGCCCGACCACGCGCGACAGCGCGCCGGCCTCGTTTTCCATCAACAGCGAAATGATCCGGCGCATCTCAGGTTCTCTCCGTCTTGCTGAGCCACATGTCGCGCATCGAACCGGGCGCGATGTGCATCGGGTAAACGTGTTCGTGCGGGTCGACGACGATGTCGAGGAACACCAGCCGGTCCTTCATCGCGAAGGCGTGCTCCAGCGCTGGCTGCAGCTCGTGCTTTGCTTCGACGCGGATGCCGACGTGACCGTAGGCCTCGGCGAGCTTCACGAAATCCGGCAGCGAATCCTTGTAGCTGCTGTGCGAGTGACGGCCCGCGTACTGCATGTCCTGCCACTGCTTGACCATGCCGAGGTAGCCGTTGTTCATGTTGACGATCTTCAACGGCAACGCGTAATGCGTGCAGGTCGAGAGCTCCTGGATGCACATCTGGATGCTGCCCTCGCCGGTCACGCAGGCGACGTCGGCATCCGGATGCGCGAGTTTCACGCCCATCGCCGCGGGCAACCCGAAACCCATGGTCCCGAGGCCGCCGGAATTGATCCAGCGCCGCGGCTCGTCGAACAGGTAGTACTGCGCGGCGAACATCTGGTGCTGTCCCACGTCCGAGGTCACGAAGGCCTTGCCGCCGGTCACCTCGTGCAGCGCGCGGATCACGTCCTGCGGCATGATCAACGGTCCGCTCGAATCGTACCGTGGCTTGCGGTAGAGGCCGTGCGCGTCGCGCCAGCGCTCGATCTCGATCCACCACGCCTCGAGCGCGGCGCGGTCCGGAAGCGAAGCGTCCTTGCGTTGCGCTTCCTCGATCTGCGCCAGCATCTCGTCGAGCACCGCGCCCACCGGACCGGTGATCGGTATATCGGCACGCACGGTCTTCGAGATCGAGGTCGGATCGATGTCGATGTGGATGATCTTCGCGTCCGGGCAGAAACGCGCCGGCGTGTTCGTCACGCGGTCGTCGAAACGCGCACCGATCGCGATGATCACGTCGGCCTGGTGCATCGCCATGTTGGCCTCGTAGGTGCCGTGCATGCCGAGCATCCCGAGAAAGCGCCGTTCCGATCCCGGATACGCGCCGAGGCCCATCAGCGTGCTCGTCACCGGATAGTCGAGCAGTCCGGCGAGCCGGCGCAACTGCTCCCAGGCGTTGCCGAGGATCACGCCGCCGCCGCTGTAGATCACCGGGCGGCGCGCCGCGAGCAGCAACTGCATCGCCTTGCGGATCTGCCCCGAGTGCCCGCGGGTGACGGGATTGTAGGAGCGCATGCGCACGCGCTCGGGGTAGATGTATTCGAACTTCTCGGCCGGGCTGGTGACGTCCTTCGGGATGTCGATCACGACCGGGCCGGGGCGCCCCGATGTGGCGATATGGAACGCCTTCTTGATCGTCTCCGGAATCTGTGCCGCGTTGCGCACCATGAAGCTGTGCTTCACCACCGGCCGCGAAACGCCGGCCATGTCGGTTTCCTGGAACGCGTCCTCGCCGATCTTCTCGCGCGGCACCTGCCCCGAGATCACGACCATCGGGATCGAATCCATGTACGCGGTCGCGATGCCGGTGATCGCGTTGGTCGCGCCGGGGCCGGAGGTGACCAGCACCACGCCGGGCCGCCCCGTGCTGCGCGCGTAGCCGTCGGCCGCGTGCGTCGCCGCCTGTTCGTGGCGCACCAGCACATGGGTCAGATTGCCCTCGTGCTTGAACAGTGCGTCGTAGATATGCAGAACCGCGCCCCCGGGATAGCCGAAGACGTACTCGACGCCCTCGTCCTCGAGGGCCTGGATGACCATTTCACCGCCGGACAACAGCTTCACGCAGCTCACCTCCCTTACTCGAACCCGTCTCGCGCGTCGTCGCGCATCGAATGGCAACGCATACGCCCGCGGCGCATCCTGCGATGCCGCCACGGCATGTGGTCTGCTGGGATTCCGATCGGATGCCCGGGACCTTCAGCACGTATCGATGCCTTTGGACCCCGGAGCAGAGCGGTAGATAGTGCGCCTGTGCCTGGATGCCGGGGGCGGAAACACGCTGTTATCGCGCTTCCTGGCCACGACGTTCACCGGTAAGTTCACGTCTGGCCCCGGGGGTTGCCCGCATTTTTCCCGCCCCGGCCACACCACGTCAACCGCAATTTTGCGCACTCGCCGGCACGTCCCGGCAGCGGGCAGGCTCGTCGCGCTACGGGCAGCGACTATAATGCGGCCAGTCCCCCACGTTTAGCGGAAGACCGCCCATGAGCCATCGACACCGGATCCGGACCACGCTGCTGGCCGCGCTGATCACGTTCGCGGCCGCCGGCGCACAAGCCGCCGAGCGCGTCTACAAGTGGGTCGATGCCGACGGCGTGGTCCACTTCGAGCAACAGCCCCCCGCGCAGGCCGAGGCCGAGGCGATCAAGGTCCAGAAAGGATTCTCGACGGTGGACCCGGAGGCCACCGCCGAACCTACTGCCGAAGAGAAGCAGGCCGCCGCGGACGCGGAAACCTGCCGCGTCGCGACCGAGAACTTCACCATGCTCTCCGCCGATGGCAACGTGAAACGCACCGACGAGTACGGCGACACGCACATCCTCACGCCGGAGGAAAAAGCCAGCGAACGCGCCCGCGCCGAAGCGGCGATGAAGCGCTTCTGCCCGTAGGTCCGGGCTGTGCCCGGACATGGAATGTTCGGTCGTAGGTCCGGGCTGCGCCCGGACATTCGTGCGAAACATGTTCGGCCACAGGCCGAACCTACGAATGCACATGTTCGGCCACAGGCCGAACCTACGAATGCACATGTTCGGCCGCAGGCCGAACCTACGGATATCGCGCTGCGAACACCAGCGTCTCGCCGTCGGCGTCGACCACGACCGTGGCGCCGGGGGTAAACTCGCCGGCCAGGATCTTCTGCGCCAGCGGGTTCTCGATGCGGTGCTGGATCGCGCGCTTGAGCGGGCGCGCACCGAACACGGGATCGAAGCCCGCGCGCGCGAGCACGTCGACCGCCGCCTCCGTGACGTCCAGCCCCAGTTCGCGGTCGGTCAGGCGCCGGCGCAGCAGCTCGAGCTGGATCGAGGCGATGCCGCGGATCTGCTCCGCCGCCAGCGGGTGGAACACCACCGTGTCGTCGATGCGGTTGATGAACTCGGGGCGGAAGTAGCGCCCCACCACGTCCATCACCGCGGCCTTCATGCGCGGGTAATCCTCCTCGGTGGCCATCTCCTGGATCAGGTCCGAGCCGAGGTTCGAGGTCATCACGACCACCGTGTTGCGGAAGTCGACCGTGCGCCCGTGACCGTCGGTGAGGCGCCCGTCCTCGAGCACCTGCAGCAGCACGTTGAACACGTCCGGGTGGGCCTTCTCGACCTCGTCGAGCAGCAGCAGCGAGTACGGCCGCCGGCGCACCGCCTCGGTGAGGTAGCCGCCCTCCTCGTAGCCCACGTAGCCCGGCGGCGCACCGATCAGCCGCGCCACCGAGTGCTTCTCCATGAACTCCGACATGTCGATGCGCACCATCGCGTCCTGGCTGTCGAACAGGAACTCGGCGAGCGCCTTGCAGAGTTCGGTCTTGCCGACGCCCGTAGGACCGAGGAACAGGAACGAGCCGTGCGGCCGTGCGGGGTCCGCGAGGCCGGCGCGCGAGCGCCGCACCGCGTCGGACACCGCCCGGATCGCCTCGTCCTGGCCGACCACGCGCCGGTGCAACGCTTCCTCCATCTGCAGCAGCTTCTCGCGCTCACCCTCGAGCATCTTCGCCACCGGAATGCCGGTCCACTTCGACACGACCTCGGCGATCTCCTCCTCGCCGACCTTGTTGCGCAGCAGCTGCATGCGGCCGCCAGCCTCCAGTTCGGCCGCCGTCGCGAGCCGCTTCTCCAGCGCCGGGATGATCCCGTACTGCAGCTCGGACATGCGCCCCAGATCCCCGGCGCGCCGCGCCGCCTCCATGTCCACGCGTGCCTGTTCGAGTTCGCTCTTGATCTGGTGCGACCCCTGCACGGTCGCCTTCTCGGCCTTCCAGATCTCATCGAGCGCCGCGTAGTCGCTTTCGAGCTCGGCGATCTCGGCCTCGATCTTCTCGAGGCGCTGGCGCGCCGACTGGTCCTCGTCCTTGCGCACCGCCTCGCGCTCGATCTTCAGCTGGATCAGGCGCCGGTCGAGCCGGTCGAGCTCCTCGGGTTTGGAGTCGATCTCCATGCGGATGCGGCTCGCCGCCTCGTCGACGAGGTCGATCGCCTTGTCGGGAAGCTGGCGGTCCGTGATGTAGCGCTGCGACAGCCGGGTCGCGGCGATGATCGCCGAGTCCGTGATCGTGACCCCGTGGTGCACCTCGTAGCGCTCGCGCAGGCCGCGCAGGATCGCGATCGTGTCCTCCTCGTTGGGCTCCTCGACCAGCACCTTCTGGAAACGCCGCTCGAGCGCGGCGTCCTTCTCGACGTGCTCGCGGTACTCGTTCAGCGTGGTCGCGCCCACGCAATGCAGCTCGCCGCGCGCCAGCGCCGGTTTGAGCATGTTGCCGGCATCGAGCGCGCCCTCGGCCTTGCCGGCGCCGACCATCGTGTGCAGTTCGTCGACGAACAGGATCACGCGCCCTTCCTCGCGCCCGATCTCCTTCAGCACGGCCTTGAGACGCTCCTCGAAGTCGCCGCGATACTTCGCGCCCGCGAGCAAGGCGCCGAGGTCGAGCGCGAGCAGCCGGCGGTTCTTCAGTCCTTCCGGCACCTCGCCGTTGACGATGCGCTGCGCGAGTCCCTCGACGATCGCGGTCTTGCCCACGCCGGGCTCGCCGATCAGCACCGGGTTGTTCTTGGTGCGCCGCTGCAGCACCTGGATGGTGCGGCGGATCTCGTCGTCGCGGCCGATCACCGGATCGAGCTTGCCCTGCGCGGCGCGCTCGGTGAGGTCGATGGTGTATTTCTCGAGCGCCTGGCGCGTTCCTTCGGCTTCCGGATCATCCACCGCCTCGCCACCACGCACCAGCTCGATCGACTGTTCCAGCGTCCTGCGCTCCAGCCCGGACTGCTTCAGCGCCTCGCCCACCCCGCTGCGGTCCTCGAGCGCCGCGAGCAGCACCAGCTCGCTGGAGATGAAGCGGTCCTTGCGCTGCTGCGCGAGCTTGTCGCTCAGGTTCAGGAGCCGCGTCAGCTCGTTCGAGACGTGCACCTCGCCGCCGGTGCCCTCCACGCACGGCAGGCGTCCCAGGATTTCGTCGATGCGCTTGCGCAGCGCCTTCACGTCCACGCCGCACTGCAGCAGCAACGGACGCACGGTGCCGCCCTGCTGGTCGAGCAGCACCGCGAGCAGGTGCACCGGCATGATGAAGTTGTGATCGCGCCCCAGCGCGAGCGACTGCGCGTCGGCCAGCGCGGTCTGCAATTGATTCGTCAGTCGGTCCATGCGCATGAAACATCACCTGTGGTTGGGCAGCCGTTGGGCTTGCGTACGACCACAGATCTGGGGGCGACGGCGCGCAATTCAAGCAGGACCGGGCGTCAGGGTCCGATCCAGACCAGGCTCGCCATGCGCCCGCATACGCCGTCGCGACGGTACGACCAGAACAACTCCGGCGTCGCGTGCGTGCACCAGCCGCCGCCGTACACGCGTCGCACGCCGAGGCGCGCGAGCTCCGCGCGTGCCAGCGCGTACAGATCGGCGTGGTAGCGCGCGGCACCGTCGCAGAGCGGCGCGAAGGCGTCCCGGACGCTGGCGTCAGCGTGGCGGTCCAGGAACGCCGCGCGCACCTCGGCGCCGACCTCGAATGCCCCCGGCCCGATCGCCGGCCCCAGCCACGCCAGCAGTTCACCGGCAGGCACCGGCAAGCGCCGGACCGCGGCAGCGAGCACTCCGTGGGCGAGTCCGCGCCAACCGCAATGCACCGCTGCCACCGTCGAACCGGCGCGATCGCACAGCAACACCGGCAGGCAGTCGGCCGTCAGCACCGCGCAGACCACGCCCGCGGCCTTGCTCCAGCACGCATCGGCGCGCAGCGGCGCGCCGCCGGACGCTGCCTCGACAACCTCGCAGCCGTGCACCTGCTCCAGCCACTGCGGCTCCGCGGGCAGCGCGAGCGCGGCACGCAAGCGCTCACGGTTGCGTGCCACGGCGCGCGGATCGTCACCGACATGGGTCGCGAGGTTGAACGAGGCCCACGGGCCGGTGCTGAAGCCTCCGTGGCGCGTGCTCACGCAGGCGTGCACCCGCGCCGGCGCGGGCCAGTCGGGCGCGATGAAGCGGGGTTCCTCAGTCATCGGTGTGCTCGCGCCGGTCGTCGGCCAGCGCATCGATCAGGGTGCGCAGATCCGCCGGCAGCGGCGCCTCGAAGCACATCGGCTCGCCGCTTGCCGGATGCGCGAAGCTCAGCCGGAACGCGTGCAGCGCCTGGCGGCGCAGCCCCTGCAGGCAGTCGATCAGACCGTGCGAGGCGCCGCGCGGCAACCGCGGCCGGCCACCGTAGACCGGGTCGCCGACGATCGGGAAGCCGATCGAGGCCATGTGCACGCGTATCTGGTGCGTGCGTCCGGTCTCGAGCAGCACGCCGAGCAGCGTGTGGGCGCGGTAGCGCGCCAGCACGCGGTAATGCGTCACCGCGCGCCGGCCGCCCGAATTCAGCACCGCCATGCGCTGGCGGTCACGCGGGTGGCGCCCGATCGGACGATCGACGGCGCCGCCGCTGACCACCACGCCGTTGACCACCGCGCGGTACTCGCGCGTGACCTCGCGCGCCTGGATCGCCGCGCCGAGCGCGGTCTGCGCCGCCAGCGTCTTCGCCACCACGAGCACGCCGCTGGTGTCGCGGTCGAGCCGGTGCACGATGCCCGCGCGCGGCAAATCTGCGAGCGCCGGGCAATGCACCAGCAGGCCGTTCAGCAGCGTGTCGTCGACGTGCCCGGCCGCCGGATGCACGACCAGCCCGACCGGCTTGTCGAGCACCAGCAGCGATTCGTCCTCGAACAGGATCGACAGCGCCATCGGCGTGGCGCTCCAGGCCGATTCGCTGGCCGTTTCGGCATCCAGCACCAGCGTGTCGCCGGCGAGCACCGCGCTGCGCGCGGCGCGCGCCTCGCCGTTGACGCGCAACCGGCCCTCGCTGATCCACTGCTGCAGCCGCGTGCGCGAGAATTCGGGCAGCAGCGCAGCCGCCGCCTGGTCGAGGCGCGAACCGGCGGCGCTGGCAGGCACGATGGCGGTGCGCGTGATGTGTTCCATGGTCGCTTCGACGGTCCTGCGGCAAGGGGTGCCGGCCAGGCGCGAGTCTAGCAACCCGACCCCGACCCTGTCCGCCCGGGCGCCGCGCGTGGGCAGCACGCCCACCGCAGGAGGCGGCACGCGCAGGTGGCGAGACCGCAGCATGCTCGATTTGACGGCATGGCGCTGCCAGGCATAGGCTTCGACATATGCTTGCCGGAGCCCGCCACATGCCCCCCAACGAACGCCACGTGCGACTGTTCCGCAACGGACGCAATCAGGCCGTACGCATTCCCCGCGAGTTCGAACTCGACACCGATGAAGCCATCCTGCACAAGGACGGTGACCGGTTGATCATCGAACCGGTTCGCAAGGGCCGCCTGCTCGCCGTGCTGGCATCGCTGGAGCCGCTCGGGGAGCCACTGCCCGATGTCGATGCGGACCTTCCACCGCTGGACGACGTGGCGATCTGACCGTGTCTCGTCGCTACCTGCTCGACACCAACATCGTTTCGGAACTGCTTCGACACCCGCATGGCGCGGTCGCCGGCCGGATCAGCGCCGTCGGCGAAGAGTCGATCTGCACCAGCATCGTCGTCGCCGCCGAGCTTCGCTACGGCGCGCGGAAGTCGGGATCGGAGCAGTTGCGCAAGCGTATCGACCTGCTGTTGTCCGCGCTGGAAATCCTGCCGCTGGAGCCCCCCGCGGACAGGCGGTACGCCGAGATCCGCGACCACCTCACGCGACGCGGCGCCCTGATCGGCCCGAACGATCTGCTGATCGCGGCACAGGCGCTGGCCGCTGACCTGACCCTGGTCACAGCCAACACGCGTGAATTCGCCCGCGTGCCGTCACTGCGTATCGAAAACTGGCTTTAGGACCGACCGTCCGGGGTGGTTGCGAGGGAACGCCGACCCGGTGCCACTTTGGTTGTGGCGCGGCCGCTGTGGTTAAATAGGCCGCCTGCAAGGATTCCAGCCCGCGAGTCGATACCCGATGCGATTGATCCAGACCCTGTTCGTCGTGACGCTGCTCGCCGCCGTGGCGGGATGCTCCTGGTTCAAGAGCGAGGACGAGGTGCCCCCGGACCAGGGCGAGCGCCAGCTCTACGAAACCGCGCGCAAGAACCTCGACAGCAGCAACTATGACCTGGCGATCAAGAACCTGCAGCTCCTGGAGGCGCGTTACCCGTTCGGCCCCTACGCCGAGCAGGCGCAGCTCGAGTTGATCTACGCGCACTTCCGCAACTACGACCACGAGGAGGCGGTGGCCTCGGCGGACCGGTTCATCCGCCTGCACCCGCAGCACCCGAACGTGGACTACGCGTATTACATGAAGGGGTTGTCGTCGTTCACGGAAGGCCAGGGGTTGCTGGAACGCTTCCTGCCCACCGACATGACCCAGCGCGACCCCGGACCGGCGCGTCAGTCGTTCGCGGATTTCTCACAGCTGCTGTCGCGCTTCCCGAACTCGGACTACGCGCCGGACGCGCGCGCACGCATGGTGCACCTGCGCAACCTGCTCGCGCGCTACGAGATCAACGTCGCGAACTACTATTTCAAGCGCCGTGCCTACGTGGCGGCGCTGAATCGCGGCCGCTACGTGGTCGAGAACTTCCAGGAGACGCCTGCGGTGCCGGACGGTCTGGCGGTCATGGCGCAGGCCTATCTGCTGCTGGAGATGCCCGATCACGCGGAAACGGCGGTCGCGGCCCTGCGCGCGAACTACCCGCAGCATCCCGCGCTCGACGAATCCGGCAACTTCATTGCGCAGCGCTATTCCGGCGACGCCGACCGTTCGTGGACCAACCGCCTGAGCTTCGGGCTGATCGACCGCGCCCCGCCGCCGCGTTTCGACAACCGCGACCTGTTCCCGTAGGTTCGGCCTGCGGCCAAACATATGTCCGCGTAGGTTCGGCCTGCGGCCGAACATGGTTGGCACAAATGTCCGGGCGCAGCCCGGACCTACGCGATGCCCGCATGCGGTGCCCGCATGCCATGCCCGTACGCGATGCCCGCATGCCATGCCCGCATGCCATGCCCGTACGCGATGCCCGTACGCGATGCCCGCATGCCATGCCCGCATGCCATGCCCGTACGCGATGCCCGCATGCCATGCCCGTACGCGATGCCCGTACGCGATGCCCGTACGCGATGCCCGTACGCGATGCCCGCATGCCATGCCCGCATGCCATGCCCGTAGGTTCGGCCTGTGGCCGAACGAACGCCTGACCGCGACGAGTCCGGGATCAATCCCCCGGCTGCCAGCCCGAGGTGATGGGGTAGCGGCGGTCACGGCCGAAGGCCTTGCGCGTGATGCGCACTCCGACCGGCGCCTGCCGGCGCTTGTACTCGTTCAGGTCGACCAGGCGCACCACGCGGCGCACGGTGTCGGGATCGAAGCCCTCGTCGATGATCGCGTTCGCGCTCATGTCGCGTTCCACGTAACGCTCCAGGATACAGTCCAGCACCGCGTACGGCGGCAGTGAATCCTCGTCCTTCTGGTCCGGTGCGAGCTCGGCCGACGGCGGGCGGTCGATCACCCGCTGCGGAATGACCGGCGCGATGCCGTTGCGGTAACGCGCGAGTTCGAAGACCAGCGTCTTCGGCACGTCCTTCAGCACGTCGAAGCCACCGGCCATGTCGCCGTACAGCGTGGAGTACCCCACCGCCATCTCGCTCTTGTTGCCGGTGGTGAGCACCAGGCAGCCCTTCTTGTTCGAGATCGCCATCAGCAGCACGCCGCGGCAGCGCGCCTGGATGTTCTGCTCGGTGGTGTCGACCGCACGGCCCGCGAACTCCTCGTCCAGCGCCGCCATGAACGCGTCGAACATGGGCGCGATCGGGATCACGCGGAACTGCACGCCGAGCGTCGCCGCCTGCCCTGCCGCGTCCTCGATGCTCATCGCGGCCGTGTAGTGGAACGGCATCATCACGGCCTCGACGCGCTGCGGCCCCAGCGCATCGACCGCGATCGCCAGCGTCAGCGCCGAATCGATGCCGCCCGACAACCCCAGCACCACGCCGCGGAAGCGGTTCTTGTTCACGTAGTCGCGCACCCCGGTCACCAGCGCCGCGTAAACGGTGGCGTGGAGGTTCAGTTCGGGCGTCACGCTGCCCGGCACCAGGGCCACGGCGCCGGTGGCATCACGCACGACCCGCACCGGATACAGCCCCGCCTCGAAGTGCGGCGCCAGCACGGCCAACGTGCCGTCGCGCCCGATTGCCATCGAGCCGCCGTCGAAGACCAGCTCGTCCTGCCCCCCCACCTGGTTGACGTAGATCACGCCCACGCCCGACGCCACCGCGCGGCGTTCGACCACGCCGCGGCGCTCGAGGTGCTTGCCGACGTGAAACGGCGAGGCATTGATGTTCAGTACCAGCTCCGCGCCCGCCTCCCGCGCGAGCGCGGTGGGCCGCTCGTGCCAGATGTCCTCGCAGATCGACAGCGCAACGCGAAAGCCGTCGATGGCGACGACGCACGGGGCGTCACCGGGGACGAAATAACGCTTCTCGTCGAATACCTGGTAATTCGGCAGTTCCATCTTCGCGTACTCGGCGACGATCTCCCCGCCGTGGATCAGACCCGCGACGTTGCACAACCCCCGCTTGCCGCGCCGCGGGTAGCCGAGCACCACCCACGTATCGGGCGGCAGCTCGCGGCACAGCCGCTCGAGCGCGCGCTCCACCCGCACCGCCACACTGGAACGCAGCAGCAGGTCCTCGGGCGGATACCCGGTCAGCGTCAGCTCGGGGAACACCACCACCTGCGCCGCGTGCGCCTGCAGCGCCGCGCGGCAGTGCTCCACCACCATCGCGGCGTTGCCGTCGATGTCACCGACCAGCGGATCGATCTGTGCCATCACCACATCGAGCTGGGCCATAGCGAGCATGTTCCTGCGTTCGAGGCGCCGGATTGTCCCGCAATCGGGGTGCCGGCGGCAAAGCGATCACGCAGCCCGGCACGTTCCGGGCCGGTCCGCGATCGCCCCACTGCCGTCCGCGGACCTCGCGACGGGCTAGAATGGAGGCGGACCCTGGAGCCGGATCGCGAGGATCACCGCGCATGCTGCTGTTCCGCCTGTTGCTGTTGCTGGGCATCGCCTTCATCGGCTGGCGAATGTACCGCATGCTGAGGACCCGGCGCCTGCGCGGCGAGGCGTCGGCGCGATTGCAGACCGAGGACATGGTCGAATGCGCGCACTGCGCGCTGCGCGTGCCGCGCTCGCAGGCCGTGGCCGCGGAAGGGCGCTGGTTCTGCTGCGAACTGCACCGGCGCAGTGCCGGGCACGACGCGGGACCCGGCGACACGTGAGCAGACGCACCACCGGTTTCGCCTACAGCAGCGATCCGCTGCTCCGGATCTACGCGTGGTACCGGCTCGCGCTGTCGATCCTGCTGCTCGCGAGCTACTTCGTGTTCCGCGTGGGGCGTGCCGACGCACCGTTCCTGCCGCTTCTCTACCTGGGCGCCGCGATCCCCTACGCGGCACTGAACCTGGCGACGCTGGTCGCGGTGCTCGCACGCCCGCGCGATCCACGGCCGCGCCACCTGTTCGCGATGTTCGTGATCGACATCGCCGCGCTGGTGTTGATCACGCACGCCAGCGGCGGCATCAACAGCGGTTTCGCGATCCTGCTGATGGTGACCGTCGCGGCCGCCGCCATCTTCGTGCCCGGACAGATCGCGACGCTGGTGGCCGCCGTCGCGAGCCTGGCGGTGCTCGCGGACGCGCTCACGCTGATCGTGATGCAGGACAACCGCATCGGCACCCTGCTGCCGGCCGGACTGCTCGGCATGCTGCTGTTCGCGAGTTCGCTGCTGATGCAGCGCCTCGCGGGCCGACTTCGCCACAGCCAGCAGCTTGCGCAGGAAAGGGCGGAGGAAGTCGCCGAACTCGAACGGATCAACCAGCTGATCGTGCAACGCATGCGCACCGGCATCCTGTTCCTGGACGCGGAAGACCGCGTGCGCATCGCCAACGACGCGGCGGCCCAACTGCTCGGGATCGGCGACCACGCACACCCCGAGGGGTTGGTGCGCCGGCTGCGTCTGCCGCCGCTTGCGCGCGAGGCGATGGAGCATTGGCGCGTCGACCCGCGGCAGCCGGGCTCACCGGTGCGCCTGCGCGACAACGGGCCGCTGGTACTGCTGTCGTTCACGCACCTGGCCGGCCCGGCCGGCAACGGGACGCTGGTGTTCGCCGAGGACTTCTCGCAGATCACCCAGCAGGCGCAGCAACTCAAGCTCGCCTCGCTGGGACGCCTGACCGCGAGCATCGCGCACGAGATCCGCAACCCCCTCGGCTCGATCAGCCACGCGGCGCAGCTGCTGCGCGAGTCACCGCAACTTCCGGCGGAGGACTCTCGCCTGGTCGAGATCGTGCTGGCCAACGCACAGCGCACCAACGAGGTGATCGAAAGCGTGCTGACGCTCTCGCGCGGGCAGCAGCCCCGCCCGGAACGGATCCGGCTCGGCGAATGGCTGCAGCGCTTCGCCGACGAATTCCCGCCGCGCGATCCGGAGACCTCGATCACGGTCACGCTGGACCCCGCCGCCAGCGAACTGGAGGTGCGCGTCGACCCGACACATCTGCGCCAGGTGATGACGAACCTGTGCGAGAACGGACTGCGCTACAGCCAGCGTGCCACAGGGCACGCAACGCTGCACATCGCGCTGGGCACGGATCCGGAGAGCGGGCTCGCCCGCGTCGAGGTGATCGATCAGGGCAACGGCATTCCGCCCGAAATGGTCGGCAACGTATTCGAACCCTTCTTCACCACCGAGCACGGCGGCACCGGCCTCGGCCTGTACCTCGCGCGCGAACTCTGCGAAGCTAACCAGGTGCGTCTGGAATACGTGAACACACTGCACAGCGGCAGCTGTTTCCGCCTGCATTTCGGCCACCCGCTGCGACGCACGGCCGGCGGCCCCGAGACCACGCAGGCTCGGGGCGAACCAAACGGGCAAGGAACATGAGCAGCCCAGCGATCCTGATCGTCGACGACGAACCCGATATCCGTGAACTGCTGGCAATGACGATCCGCCGCATGGGGTTCGACGCCTTCTGCGCGGAAAACCTCGACGGCGCCTGCCGCATGCTCGAGCGGCGGCAGTTCGACTTCTGCCTCACCGACATGAAGCTGCCCGATGGCACCGGACTGCAGTTCATCGAGCACGTCCAGCAACACCACGAAGGCCTGCCGGTCGCGGTGATCACCGCCTTCGGCAGCATCGAACTCGCCATCGAATCGATGAAGGCGGGCGCCTTCGATTTCCTGTCCAAGCCGATCGACCTGGAGAGGCTGCGCACGCTGGTCGGCAACGCGCTGCGCGCGGGCGGCGCGGCGGGCGCGCTGAAGTGCCCCGCGGATGTACAACTGCTCGGCGACACCGAGCCGATGCAGGCGCTGCGCACGCAGATCGTGCGGCTGGCACGCAGCCAGGCCCCGGTATACATCACCGGCGAATCGGGCACCGGCAAGGAGATGGTCGCACGCCTGATCCATGCCAACGGCCCGCGTAGCAGCGCACCGTTCGTGCCGGTGAACTGCGGCGCGATCCCGGGCGAGCTGATGGAGAGCGAGTTCTTCGGCCACCGCAAGGGCAGCTTCACCGGTGCCATCAACGACAAGCAGGGTCTGTTCCAGACCGCACACGGCGGCACGCTGTTCCTCGACGAGGTGGCCGACCTGCCACTGCCGATGCAGGTGAAGCTGTTGCGCGCGATCCAGGAAAAGGCCGTGCGCGCGGTGGGCGCCGAGCAGGAGACGCGCGTCGACGTGCGCATCCTCAGCGCGACGCACAAGAACCTCGCCGAGGAAGTCGAACAGGGCCGCTTCCGTCGCGACCTGTTCTACCGCATCAACGTGATCGAGTTGCGCGTGCCCAGCCTGCGCGAACGGCGCGCCGACATTCCTCAACTCGCGGAAGCGTGCATCCGCAGGCTCGCCGGCGAATACGGGGGCGCTGCGCCGCGACTGCACGCGGATGCGCTGCGCGCGCTCGACGCCTACCCCTTCCCGGGCAACGTGCGCGAACTCGAGAACGTCCTGGAGCGCGCATTCACGCTCTGCGACGGGCGCACGATCCACGCCGCGGACCTGTGCCTGGACTCCCCGCAGCACGAGGTGACGCGCGAGGCGCAACCCGCACTCCTGAACGGCGACTTGCCCGACGTGCCGCTCGAGGAATACCTCGAGGACCTCGAGCGGCGCATCATCATACGCGCACTGGAACTCGAGCGCTGGAACCGCACCGCGGCGGCGAAGCGGCTCGGGATGTCGTTCCGCTCGCTGCGCTACCGGCTGCAGAAACTCGGCATCGACTGAAAGCCCGTGAAAGTTCCGCTCGCCTGCTACGAACGCCGCTTTGCGGCTGCGCCTTCGTTGCGCTAACGAATAGTCCTACAGACGCGACCACGCGCGTGCGCTAGCGTGCACAGCCATCGCGAAGGGAGTCGCGATATGCCACGGACGGATAGCTCCAGGACGGAGCGAACGGCCACGGAAGGCCAGAACCAGACCTCGCTGCCACGCGCGCGCCAGGATGGCCCGCCGTGGCAGTGCGGGTCCTGGTTTTGTCCGGTCTGCGGCCGGACACGATGTCCGGGCACAGCCCGTACCTACGCGATGCCCGTCGCGCGCCGGGCGTGCGCAATGTCCGCGTAGGTTCGGCCTGCGGCCGAACACGATGTCCGGGCACAGCCCGGACCTACAGCCGAAGGATCCTCCGGGCTGTGCCCGCCCCGACATCTCCTACAGACTCCCCGACCCCTGCACGCTACGTTTCGTGCACGGTGCACAAGGACGTGCGCCGCTCCAGGGACGGAGGCTAGCGGCATGGACACGCAGCGCCCACGGACGGGCCCGTTGCAGCCGGACCAGCATGGCCTGACGCTCGCCGAACTGCTCACCGCGCTCGCGGTGCTCGCGATCCTGCTCGGCATCGGCATACCCGGCCTCGGACACCTCGTCGCGGCGAATCACGCCAACAACAGCATGCTGCAACTGCGCGCACTGCTTGGCTTCGCGCGCCAGAACGCGATCACGCAGCATCGTGAAGTCACGCTGTGTGGCACCGCGGACGGCAGCTCCTGCGCACGCGACTGGCTGGGTCAACCCACGCTGGTATTCCTCGATGCGAACGTGAACCGCCGGGTCGATGCCGGAGAACGCATCCTGCTGTTGTCGGAACTGACGCGCCGCGGGCGCATCCGCTGGAGCGCATCCGGAACGCGCGCCTACCTGCGCTATCTGCCCGACGGTCGCGTGGCGGAGTTCGGCAGCTTCACGTACTGCCCTGCGGACGACGATCCGCGCCACGCGCGGCAACTGATACTCGCGATGACCGGCCGGCCGCGCGCGGCGCTGGACCGCGACGGCGACGGCATCGTGGAAGACAGTGACGGGAGCCCGCTGAACTGCGACTGAGGCCGGGCGCCGATCAGGAACAGGCGCCGGCTTCGGTGCTGGTGATGCGCGGCTTGCCGGTGTTCGACACCGTGACCACGCGCTCCTGGGAACCGACGTCGGGGGCGCCGCGGCACACGGTCAGCGTCACGGGAACCGAGCCGGTATCGAGCTCGACGCCGACGCCCGAAGGCTGGAACTCCATCTGGTAGAACGCCGCGCTGCCGGCGTTCTTCGCGATCACCTTGAATCCGCTGCGCCGCGCCGCATAGTGCGCGATCACGTCGCTCGTGCTCTCGTCGATCACGATCCAGCCCTGCTCCCAGCCGCCGCTGCCGGCACACGAGGTGCCGTTGGCGGACACGCACAGCGTCACCTCGAGGTTGCGCTTCATCGCCTCGCTGCGTGCGAGGTAGGCGCTGGCGAGCAGTTCATTCGCATCGGTGCTCAGACGACTGCCCAGCGTGGCATTGCTGAAACTGGGAATGCCCACCGTCACCAGGATCGCCAGGATCAGGAGTGCGGTCATCATCTCGACCAGCGTGAAACCACGCTGCCCGGCCGGCAGGGGCCGGGCGGGCAGCAGCAAGGATCCGGTCGTGATGCGTTCTGTCATTTCTGGATGTGCCAGTACACGCGGGTTTTCGGTTGTTCGAAGTCCGAGGCCGTATTCGGATTCGTGGCCTCGAGCGGCGAATCGGCGCTGCCCCCGATCAGGAATGGCACCGTGGTGCCATCATCGAGGATCACCTTGCCGGCGACCGGCGACGGCGGCAGACCGCCTCCATTGATCGGCTCGAAACGGTCCTCACCGCTGTGGAACGGCGCGGCATTGTCGTAGAGCAGATTGTAGACGTTCGATTCCCCTAGCGTCGGACCGCAAGCGAGGGCGTCGTAGCCGGCCGGCTTGAAGGTGCTGAAGGTCAACCGGTTCGTGACCGTGATCGCCGATGTCACCACACTCTCGGTTGCCGCCAGCGGCAGGTACCAGCCCTTCTTGCCCGACATATCGGGGTTCTGCGTCGGATCCGACGGAACCTCGGCCAGCGAGGCCAGACACAGCAGCGCGGCGCTGCACCGCGCCCCGCTGGCCTCGTCTGCCAGCCAGGTGCTCACCGTCGGTTCGTCGCGCACCGCGAAGAAGTGGTTCTGCACCTCGCTGGCCGCCACGTAGGTCTCGAGCGGCTTCTCGCGGTCACCCGAGCCGACCATGATCCAGAAGCCCTGGCCGTTGCGCACCACGTCGGGCTGGAAGAGGAATTTGCGCTGCTGCGTGCAGGCAGCGACAGTGTCGCAGCCCAGCGAGGCGATCTTGGTGATCGTCCAGCTGCCGGGCGCCGTATTGCCGATCGCCACGCTGGCGGTTGCCCCGGCGATGCGGTACAGGTTGCCCGCGGTATCCGCCGCGTAGGCGAACTCGAGGTAGCCGTCGTCGTCGTCGCTCAGCACCGGCGTGATCGCAGCGGAAACGGCACGGTCGGTGGTGAAGGTCTGCAACAGGACACCGGTATCCGCATCGATCACGTAGATCCGGTTGCCCTTGGTGCTGCTGCAGTTGTGCGTCGCACCGCCAGCGCCACCATCGTAGTCCTCGCAGGAGTCGTAACCGCCGCCCATCAGCAGCACCGGCTTCGCGTAGTTCTCCACCCTGACCGGCACCGCGTTCGACCACGTCTGGCCGATGCCGCGCCAGTCGCCGTTCGTGCCGTCGTTGGTGCAGTCGGTGTCGTTGGCCTGGTTCGGGCAGCCGCGCTTCCATTTCAGCACCGGTGTATCCGGTGTCGTCACGTCGAAGGCGTACAAGGCGCGGCCACCGCGACGCATGCCGGCGTACAGGAACACCTTCGGCGTGCCGCTCACATCACCCTTGTACGCCGTGATCGGGCCGTCGATGCCGTAGGGCTTGGGCAGCGGCGAGCCGGTGGTGACGGCCGGGTAGCTGATCTGCACGTTGTTCTCGTACAGCCGCTTGATCTGACCCCAGAATTCCGGCGGCACGAAGGACCACATCTCCTTGCCGGCCGTGTGCGTGGACGCCGTGACCGGCGACCCGATACTGGCGCTGCGGTTGCCGTTGATGGCACGCAGCATGCCGTCGTTGCCGGAATAGAACACCACCACCTTCGGGTCGGCGTCGGTGCCGTAGTTGATTGCCACCGGTCGCGAATGCACCACGTCGCCGTGCGCGGAGGCGCGCATTTCGGCACTGGTCACGCCGTTGACGCGCTCGTCCGGCGGGTTGACGCCGGTATCGAGGCCACGCGCCCAGTTGATCATGTTGGTGCGCGTGGCATTGGTCATCGACGCGTTGCCCAGCAGTGTCTTCGTGATCGCGGCGTTGCCGTCCTCGAAGTTGGTCAGACCGGTGCACGACCCGAACGTCGCCGAGCAGGTCTTGACGGTGCGCGTGGTCGAGCTGCGCAGGATGTAGCCCTGCGCCCCCTTCTCGACCAGCGGGCCGTCCGGATAGTTCGACGCCTTCGAGTTCGCGACCGCGAGGCAATCGCCCTGCGGACTGTGCGCCCAGTACGTATCGACGGCGGTCGGCGTCCAGTAACTGCGGGCGCACTCGGTGATGAATCCGGTACTCGGGTTGATCGCCTGCGTGGTGGCCGCATCCAGCAGCTTGACGTCGCCGCCGGAGATGCCGAGCTTGTACTGCTTCAGGTTGCCGTTCCAGCGCGCCATCGCATTCGGATCGGGGCGGAACATGCCGATGAACACCTGGTTCAGGAAGGTGCTCTGCGTGTTCGCGCTGGCCGGGAGGCTCACCGACGCGAACACGCTGTTGGCCGCGAGGATCTCGCTGAGCGCGGTGTTCAGCGCATCGACGATGTTCTGCGCCACGCCGGAACTGACGTCGAAGTACTTGCCGCCGCTGACCGCCGCCATGCTCTTCAGCAGCGCGGTCCACCCCGGGCCCTGGCCGTTCGTGACCTTGTCGATATCGAGCGTGTAGAGCGTGATCTGCTCCGGGCTCTGCTTCATGAAGCGCGCCCACTCGTCGGCCACGTTGGTCTGGGAACCGCTGGGCGATATCGGCAACGCCGTGGTGCTGCCGCCCAGCGCGCTCAGCAGGCTGGTCGCAGTGGTGGTGTCGGAATTGTTGTCCTGCGCGGCACCGTTGCTGATGTAGATGATGTAGTTCTTCGCGCAATCGGCCTGGCTGGGGCCGTTGTACGGCTGGCTCGCGAAACCCGTCAGCGCGTTACCGCCAAGCGCGTAGACGGCGTTCGACTGCGACGTCCCGGAGGTGTTGCCCGTGTAGTCGGTCTTCGCCTTGTTCTTGCCCGAACGCGGGTTCGCGCTCGAGAAATAGTAATAGGCCTCGGCCATGGTGAGGCCTGCCTTGCCGCCGTTCGACTTGTCACCGAGCTTGTCGAAGCTGTTGATCAGCGCCGAATAGATCCCCTGGTTGGTCTCATTCATCGGCCGCACGGCGGCACGCACATAGCCGCCGTCGACATTGCTGTTGGGGTTGCCGGTCTCGGTGAACAGCATGATACCGACGTTGAACTTGGCGGTGCCGTCGGGGTTGGTCGGCAGCCCGTTGAACACGTTGACCAGCGCCGCCTTCTCGTTCGTGAACGCGGTGTTCCAGTTCGCGGTGTTGTCGATCAGGAACAGCACGTTGGGCGCGGCGCTCGCGGTGCCCGGGGGCAGCGAGAACACGTCGATGTCCTCGGCGCGCGCGGGCGTCTGCGCCACCAGCAGCAGCGACATCAGCAGGGTCGTTACACGTTGCAGTCTCATGGCGATTCTCCTGTGCACCGCTCAGGCGCAGGACACGTTTTTCTCCGCTTCGCTCAGCAGGGCGCGCACGCCCTGCACCACGCTGACCGAGGCGCCGCTGCGCGGGTCGGTGACGGTCGCGACGAATTCCCAGGTGGTGTTCCACGCCGAGGCCGAGGTCATCCCCGGCAGCGTCACGCTGCTCGATGAAGTGATCGTGGCCTGCACGGCCATCACGCACACCGGCTGCGCCAGATCGACCAGGTAGTCGTCGGTGCCGTCGTCGTCGATGTCCACCGGCTGGTCGGCCAGCGCGGTCGGGGTGGTATAGAACGGCCCGCTCAATTCCGTTTCGATGATCGCCTGTGCCGCGGCCAGTGCCTCCTGGCGAACCTGCAGGTTGCCGACCGCGCGCAGGTTCGTGGTGCTCATGGTGAATGCGGCAGTGACCAGCCCGGTTATCAACAGCAGCATCAGCAGGCTGAGGAACAGCGTGATCACGCCGCGCTGTGCCGCGCGACGGGAAAGCTGGCCGATCATGGCGTCTCCCTCCGGCTGGTGACGTTGATGAAACGGATCGTGGTCGTGAACACGTGACGCTTGAAGCCGTCGTTGAACGGTCCTAGCGTCAGTGCGCCGAGCTTGTAGGTCTTGTCGTCGTTGTACCCAGGCGTCTCCTCGTTCGAGCGCGCGAGGATGTAGATACGCGCCGCGGACACGTTTGCGAGTTGATCGACCGAGCAGCCACCGGCACAGTGCAGGAACGAGTCCGGTACGCCGTCGCCACGGTTGGTGGGCGAATCGCGCTCGTCCGCATCGGCCCACTTGATCGCGGCCGTGTAGCGGTCCGACGCGTCCCCGGCCGTGATGATGTTGTTGCCGCTGTCGCTGATGTGATCGACCCCGATCTCGATCCGCAGCCCCTGGATTCCTTCGACCAGCGGCACCGCGGCCTGGTGCGCCGGCGTGCCGCCGACCGTGTCGAAGGACGACCTCACCAGCGTGGGAATGCCGTCGCCCGCCGTCACCGCGTAGTCGCGGATGTAGTAGATATTCGAGATGTAGCGGAACTTGGGCGCGGCGGGCCCGGTGACCGGCGAACCATCCACACACAGACGCGCGTGCAGGTCGAAACCGGTGGTGCCGAACACGTAGTGGGTACCGTCCTCGATCTCGTAGACACAGCGCGAGGGCTGGAAATACAACCTCCCAGCCACGTCCGGCGTGCAATTCGCGTCGGTAGTGGCGCAGGTATCTGCATGGCGCACGACAATCACGTCGGTCTGTGCCAGCTTGTTGGCTACCACCGTGCAACCACCCGGCGCAGCATTGTAGAACTGGACCGGGATCGCAATCAGCGAGCGATAATAAGCGGTGTCCCAGGACGCGTAGGCAGCACAGGGCGCTGGGATGGCGGCTGGCACGTCGGTCGGCGCGCCGCTCAGCGTCAGGTCGTCGAACTCGGGGACGAACCCTCCCCAGTAACCGGCGTGCGCCAGATCCTCCTGCAGGATCTGCACCGCGAAGCGCGCGTTCTCGATCTGGCTGTTGGTCTTCGCCATCTCGCGGTTCGTGCGCGAGGTATCGACGAACAACGTGGTCAGCGCCGCCATGATGAGCAACCCGAGCGTCATCGCGATCATCAGTTCGACGAGGCTGAACCCGCGCATGCGCATGAATTTCGGTGCCTGCGGGTTCATAGTCCCAGATCCCCGATCCGCACGATGCTCGTCACCACCCGGCGACACCGGTCGTCGACGCAGGCGGACCCGACTTCGTCGAACGCGTTCTTGCCGCAGGCCACGCCGTCGGGCGGTGCATCGAGCGGCGCCAGCCCCTGCCATGCCACCGTGATCATGTACTGATCGGTACCGGTCGACTCGACGCAGCCGCGCGCACCCAGCATCGCCCCGACGCGCGTGGTGCCGATCTGTTCGGCGGCACCGCGCAGCGCGACGCACCAGTCACCCTGATCGTCGGTCGCGAGATCGGTACCTGCTGCCGGACAGTCCCCCGGATAGCCCACGCCCAGCGGCGAGGAGGTGCCGGTGACGTAATCGGCGGCATTCGCACGGTTCAGTTCGATCCGCGTGACCATGTCCTCGAGCAGCATCAGCGCCTGCGTGCGCTGGTACGACTCCATTTCCGAGAGCTGCAGCCGCGCCTGCACCTGCGTGAGCCCCCACAGGCCGATGATGCAGATCACGATCGTGACCAGCACCTCGATCATCAGGCCGCCCCGCTGGGCGGCAGGCAGTGCCCGCGTGCGCATCACCATTCTCCGGCCGGAGCCTTGGCTCCGGTGTCGGTCAGCGTCAGCGTGCCGAAGCTGGTCGCGCTCTGCAGCGCGGTCGGTGCGCAACTGATCGTGTAACTGGGCACGCCCGTGTTGTCCACGGCGACGGTGCAGGTGTAGCGCGCGGCCACGTCGGCCGGTACCGCGTAACCCAGATCCGCCAGCGTGGACGTGTAGATCCGTTTCGAAAGCAGATACTGCTGTTCGCGGTTCGCGATATCGAGCATCTGCGCCTGCGCCGCCGAACGGTGGCTCTTGCGCATCGAGTCCTGATAGGAAGGCAGTGCTATCCCCACCAGGATGCCGAGCACCACCAGCACCATCATGACTTCGATCAGCGTGAAGCCACGTTCCGCCGTTCGCATCTGGGCGCCCCTGTTCATCTTCCCCACGTCCCGCCGCACCCCTGCGGGCACGCGGACAATCCCGATGACAAACGTAGCAACGGCGTGCCGAAGCGCAATGCGCGGCGGACGAACGGCAGGATCAGGGGGATGGCCGGTGCGCCCGTAGGTTCGGCCTGCGGCCGAACATGTCCGGGCACAGCCCGGACCTACGCAAGAATGTCCGGGCACAGCCCGGACCTACGCAAGAATGTCCGGGCACAGCCCGGACCTACGCAAGAATGTCCGGGCACAGCCCGGACCTACGCAAGAATGTCCGGGCGCAGCCCGGACCTTGTACCTTGATGACGGGCGTGTTTTTGTCATGCCCGCTTCCGGGGAAGCCGACCGGACCTTTGAGCAGCCTTGGCTGACTCCGCACGTAGAGTGGCTCCCCGCCCC
>JAJVIG010000013.1 GCA_022072145.1 Pseudomonadales bacterium | reverse complement strand
TGCCCCCCGCTGGTGAGGTCTCGAGGTACCTGACGAACGAGACCAACAGCGCCGGCCTCCATGGCCAGCACTAACCTGCAGATGATGAAATCGCCAGATTTACGCGGATTTGGACCGCCATCGACAGGCGGGTGTTCGGCGCGCGAGACCAGCCGCGCGCATACGCCGTGGAGATGGCGAAGCCGGCCTGTAGAGGCCGACTTCACCTCCCCGTACACATCACTTTTCGCGACGAACACCCTTGTAGGGCTTGCCGTCATCTTTCATCGGCATGAACTGGCCGTTGCCGGAATTCCGCTTTTGCCAGTTACCGTTGGGCCGCTCGAACTGCGAGCGCCCACGAACTGCACCATTGCGATGCCCGTCTCCGGAAGGAGGGTTGGTAGCCATAAGTAAGCTCCTCATGCAAGTGGGTTAAAGGGCCGGGAGGGTGTTGCCACCCTCCCGGCTTCCGTTCACGAATCGACCCAGAACGCGAAGACACGTCCTCGCTTCGGGTAGATTCGCCGACCGGTTTTCGGATGGATGATCCAGGGTCGGAACACCAACCGCATTCCCGGTCGCGGAGGCTCTTTGCTAGTTTTCATAGCAAATCCCTCATGGAGAGCCGCCTTGACGCCCGCCTGCCGTTGGACCTACGCTTTCGTTGCTGCAAAGCGAAGCCTTCGGTCAGGTCAGGACTCCGGGTAAAACCGGCTCTCACGCCTCCCCGGAGGTTTTTCCACTCCGGCGCAGTCGCAACCTGCGCCGGAGTGGAGACCTCAACTTGCCGCTTTCGGTTGGCGGCATTTCTTCTTGTGTGTCTATTTTTTCACGATCCAGCCAAAACACAACATGTAGTGGCAAAGATTTGATTGCCACACAAGTTGGCAGGCATTTTGTATCCCCCCAATTCCGCAATTCGGGGAGCGGCAGGACTCCTCTTCAGCTCACTGTAATAACAAGCTCAGGCCGGAAACGTCGGCATCCCCTCTTCAGGTCGCCAATCCGCCCATTCGGGCTCGGGAAATACCGGGCTTCCGGGCGACCAGAGTTCGACGCTCCCCGCGTGCTCCTCGAAGAACTCGCGATCGGTCGTAACGCGAACCGCCTTCGCCATGCCCGGCAGCTGCAGACTCCAATCCAGGTTACCAAGTGGTGCGATCTGCAGTTGGCCGGGGAGCAGCTCGGGCGCACGGATCAATGCACCTAGCTGTTGCAACGTGAGCAGCGGTGTCGGACGCGCCGGCATGACCAGGTCGTCTTCGAGAATCTCATCCAGATCGAAGCTCTGTTCCTCGGCCTCTGCGGCTTCCTGGGCAACCTCCTCGGCCACCTGCAAGCGTCCGACCTCTCCACGCGCGCCGCCGGCAAGGACGCGCGCGGTAATCAGGCTTGGCAGTTTGGAGAGAATCGGCTGCAGCTTGCCGACCACAGACTGGAACAGATCGATGCGCGAGCCGAGCGCCCGGTATACATCCGCTTCGATACTGTCCTCGTAATGGAGGTTGACGATGCGGATCTCCGGGTAACGCTGGCCAAGTCGGTCGATACGGCCGATTCGTTGCTCGACCCGCATGGGATTCCACGGCATGTCGTAATTGACCAGCGCGCCGCAGAATTGGAAGTTCAGGCCCTCGGCGGCGGCGTCCGTGCAAAGCAGCACGTGCGCCTCGCCCTGGCGGAAGCGCCGCTTGGTTTCGTCGCGGGAGATGATGCGCCACACGCCGTCCTGGCCGCGGCTCTCGCCGCCACGCCCCGAGAAGCACATGAGCTTGAGATCGCCCGCAGCGCCCAAGCTCTCCCGTAGCAGGTCCATGGTGTCGGTGAATTGCGTGAAGACCATGACCTGGGAATGACCTGCCGCCCGGAGCTCTCCGAGGACGGTGCGCAGCGCGTCCAGCTTGGTGTCCTCGGGCAGGCTGCGTGCCAACCGCAGCAGGCTTTCGATTTCGCCCGCCTCTTCGCGCGCCAGCGCCGATCGCTCGGCCTCATCGTAATCGGCATCGTCGGCGGACTCGATATCGGATTCCAGTGCGTCGCGGTCGTCGGCCGAGAGCAGGTCAGGCGTCGCACCGCCCTGTCGCACCGCTTGCAAATGCTTTTCGAGCGTCAAGACCAGTGCCCGGACACTGCTGGCGAGACGCCGTCGATAGATCGTCAGTACAAAGCCTATCGCCGAGCGCTCCTCCTGGGATGCCTTGTTGTATGTCTGAGTGATGTACTCCTCGAGCGCGGCGTAGAGCGCGGCCTCGCCAGGGCTCATGTCGAGAAAGCGGTCCTCCACCATGCGCGAGGCCACGCGGGTCGAGATGAGGCCGCGCTCGTGGTAGCGCCGCAGCAGCGCGCGCGTGTGCCGGGAGATCAGGCAACTGACCGGTGAAGCCTGCCGTGCAAGTCGCAATGCCAGCTGTCGGTCCTCGGCAGTCAGCATCCGGCGGGGAATGCTGGCCTCCGATCGCAGTGCCTCCAGCACGCGGCGCAGACGCAAACTCCCGACGCCCTCCAGCCTGCGCTGGAGTTGTGCCGGGTCACGTGCACCGAAACGACGTTCTGCTGCCCGGAACAGGCGCGCGACGCGGTCCAACGCCTCGTGCGAGGGATTGGGCTGTGCCACCAGATCAAAGAAGTCGAGAAACTCGCGGCCGTACCAACCATCGGGCAGGCCCAGCAGGGACAACAGATCCCACACTTCGATCGGGTGCACCTGCATGGGGGTGGCGGTGAGCAAGACCACGCCGGGCGCTCGCGGCGCAAGCTCGCGCATCAGCCGCAGCAGGGCGTTCGGACGGGCTTCGTCGAGATTTGCCAGGCTGCGACGACGGGCATGGTGTGCCTCGTCCAGCACCACCAGATCCCAAGGTTCGGCCTGGTTCACGACCTCGTCGAAGCGGTCGCTTCGCCGCAGCAGATGACTCGATACGATCACGGCGGGCTGTCGATGCCACTCCGCACGCGACACGGTGAGTTCGCGACCCTCTGGCTGCGCCTGACTCGATTGCCAGCGCAGAACATGGCCATCGTAGATCGGCCAGTCGAGGTTGAACTTCTCGCGCAGTTCGATCTGCCACTGCTTGCAGACGCTTGCCGGCGTCATGACAAGGATGCGCCCGGCACGGCCCGCCAGCCACGCCTGCCGCAACAGCAGGCCGGCCTGGATCGTCTTGCCGAGGCCCACCTCGTCGGCGATCAGCAGGCGCGGTGGCCACTGGTCGTAGAGCCGGTGGAAGGCACGCACCTGGTGCGGCCACGGAGTCACCGCCGCAGTCGCTTCGCCCACCAGCGCGCCGCCACCGGGCAGCTTTGCTGCTTCCCGGATGTAGCCCCAGAGCGCGCGCCGGCGTTCGTCCCAATCGACGATGGGCACAGGCGGTACAGGCGGCACAGGGTCGACGACCGGCATTGAAATGTCGTGCTCTGCGCTCGCCTCGGGCTGCAGGCCTGGCGGCAGGCGATCATCCGCGGGCAGGAATCGCAGCAAATCCTGACGTGCTGCCGACGGGACATCGAGCGTGATGACCCGGCTGGCACGATCTGCCCAAAGACGGGCAAAGCTCTCCTCCTCGGCTGCCACACGCTCGGGTTCGACCCAGGAACGGAACACGTTCAGGCTTTCCCAGTTCAGCGTCCAGCCGGCTGCCGTTTCGTTGAGGCTGCCGTTGAACGCGATCTTGTCGCCGGTCTTGTCCTCGAATACGCCGGATTTCTCGTGGAACAGCGGGCCGCTGGCCGCCAGCGGGCGGCGCTGGGCATCGCAGGGAACGGCAACCTTGGTTTCCAGTACACCGCGCGCCACCATCCAGGCCAGTAGCGCGAGCGCGTCACTTTCCTCTGGGTTCTCCGGTTGCAGCGGACTGGCGAGCAGCTGTGCCTCGACCGTGTCGCGCAGCGTCTGTCCTTTCCCGATCGCGTTCACCTCGGGCTCATCGAGCGTGCAGCCGATAATCAGCCGCATGCGGCCGCCGTTGTGGATCAGGTACTCGACGCCACGTGCCGCCAGAGTCAGTGCACGCGCGTTGAAATAGCCCGTGGTGCGGTCGTAGGCTTGCGCGCACCGCAGGGCCGGCACATACACCAGCTCGAGCAGATTGCCCTGCTCGGGCGTGTAGCGGATGCGCCAGTCGTGGTCGCGCAGCAGGCTCACCCGGCGGTCTCCAGAGCGCGTAGCTGTTCTTCGAACATGCGCAGCTGCTCGGGTTGGCCGACCTGGTCGGCGAAGGCCAGTCGGCGCAGTGTCTCCAGCGCGTCGAAGTCACCGGCATGGTGCTCGGGCTCACCCGACTCGCCACGCAACCCGGGTGGCACAGGCAGGACTTCCAGCAGCGCTTCCAGCGCGAGCAGGAATTTCGGGTCGCGATCCAGACCACTGTGCTGTATCAGCTCCAGCGCGGCCGCCGCACCGCGGCTGCGGCCGCGCCAGGCAGCGTGGTGCAGCGCATCGAGCATGCAGCCAGAGCCATCGGCTGCTCCGGCGCGCCCCTTGGCGACGCGGGTGGCGGAGTCGAGCAGGATCAGGTTGTTCTGCTTCTTTTCGGCCAGCTTGCCGACGATGTCGCGCTCCAGGTCGACGCCCACGGCCCGGGCCAGCATCAAGGCTTCGTCGTAGGGGAATTCGGGGGCGGCGAAGCTGTCCCAAGCCAGCACGAACCACGCGGTCGGCGGGTCGAGTTCGGCACGCGTGCTCTGTTGCACCAACTGCCTGAGCCGCCAGTCCTTGACCTCGCGGCGTGCGGCTTCCAGCGCATCTTCAGGTGTGGCCTCGTAGGGATCGGACTCTTCCTGGAACAACGCGACTTGCCGGTTGCGACGGGCCTGCTCGGGCTGCGGGCGCGGCCGGCCACGCCGCAAGGGCCAGTGACGCGAAAACTCCTCCAGCGCAGGCCCGAAGCTTGCGAGGTAGAGGTCCACACCGCGGATGCCCGCCGCCTGGAAGTCGGCGACACGCTTGCGCACCTCGGCGGCCAGCCTGGGCTCGACGTCCTCCCAGTACAGCGCGTCGTCGGCGGCTTTGGGTGGACGCGGCCGGCACACCAGGAAGATCGTGCTGTTGGCAGCTGCCTTGTCCTTGATGTGCAGCGAGCCTTCGGCCTCGGTGTTGATCGGCCAGGAGGCGGTGATCGTGAAGCCGGCTTCCATCAGGCCCTTGGTCAGGGCGTCCCAGGCGCCGGTGGCCTTGTGGGTGAACATCAGTGTCATGACGCCGTCGGTCTTCAGTACCCGCCGGCACTCGGTGAAGATCGCCGCCATGCGCTGCTGGTAGTCGCGGCCCGCCAGAGCCTTCGCGCCGCGTTCGCCGCGAAAGCGCGCCGGGTTGGCCACGGCCTCGCTGTCCTTGTCGGTGAGCTGGCGGCGGAACAGCTCGGGGTACACCCGGCCGGCGGTGCGCTTCAGCCAGACGTAGAAGAAATCCGACAGCTCGGCGTACATCACGTTGTCGTAGTACGGTGGGTCCATCACCACGCAGTCGATGCTTGCGTCGCGGATGTGATCCAGCGCGTCGCCGGACTTGCAGCTCAGCTCGATGGTCTGGTGCCCGTAGGCCGGTGCGGCATCGGCCACGAACAGGCCGCCGCCCATGCGCTCGTCCAGTTCACGCGCCTTGCGAGTCTTCTTGCTGCCGCCGTTTACCGCGGGACGGACAAGGGTGACCAGCTCCTCGATGCACTTGGCCGTCTGCTCGATTGCCCAGTCGAAGCCCAGTCCGACGATCAACGGGGCCATTTCGGCGTGCGACCAGCAGAAGGCAAAGTCGTGGCGGTTGAAGGTGTTCGCCACCACCTCGCGAGTCGGCATCCATACCGACATGCGCGAGTTGTAATTCAGCATCTTGTCCAGCGACAGCGCGAGATAGCCGAAGGCGGCCCGCGTCAGCTCGTCCATCCGCCCGGCTGCGGTTTCCTCCTCCAGCAGTTCGCGGTAGATCTCGACCGCGGTGGCATGGCCCAGCAGCTGGCGGGGCGAGAACAGGTCGCGCCAGCGGGGCATACCGTACTGTATCGGGCGGTCGTCGTTGATGGTCTCGGGCACACGCTCACTCGGCACATCGTCCATCGCCTCCCAGAGCGGCATCTTGCCGGTGAGCCGCTCCGCGATCAGGGCCGACACGTCGTCGTCCCGCATCGGCGCGCGGTAGCCGCGTTCCCAGCTTTCCTTCCGGCGACCGGTCTTGGTGGTCTTGAACACGCGTCGCTTGAAGACGATCGCGTAGAGTTGCTCGCCCATGCGCCCGACCTGCGCCTCGGCCTTGATATGGTCGCCATCGATGGGTCGCCCGCAATCCGGGAAGGGGCACAGGCCGTCGCCGCGCGCCACCGTGCCCGCGGACTGGTCTTTGGCTGTCGCCACGATTTCGAAGCCGCAGCGGCGCGTGGCAGTATCGGGCATCAGCCGGACGCCCAACCCGTTTCCGTTCAGCTTCCAGTTCGGCGACAGCGGCACGAGTCCGTCGCAGTGGGGACAGGTGATGGTGCGAGCCCAGAGGTAGCCGAGCACCTGTGATTCTTCCGGCTCAATCGGGAACACGCCAACAAATCGCGGCTCTGCCCGCTCGATGAAGCGATTCGCGATCTCCGAGAATCGGGTGCGCACTTTTTCGCCAAAGCGCACGGGCCATTCGTAGGTGGCGCGCTGGATCAACACGGCGACTGGATTCAGGTCATTGCCGTAAGTGGGTAGCCCAAGGCGCACCGATTCGAACGGAATCGAACCACCGCCTGCCGTGGGGTCGAGAACCGAGGGCGAGATCAATCCGAGTCTTGTCGCTTCTGACTTCACCCACGCTGTTTCGGAGGGCGTTGGTGCGTACTTGAATGCCCGCTCGTATCCGTATGGGTCGAGCCCGAGATCTTCACCTGTTCGCTTTGCGGCGTCGATGCGTGCACGCGTCTTGACGGGATCGCCGTGAATGCCAAGCACTCGCATGAACATCGCTCGATCGGCATCGGCCGGCAGCAGCGAGGCCAGCACGGCGGCGCGCGACGCCACCAGCGGGCGTCGCGCCCACCAGACATGCAAGTAATAGGTCGGCGGCAACGCCGTCATCGAGCGTCGCTCACGCACGCTCTCCTCGCCGAGCTCGCCGATGGGCAACCAATGCTCGATCAGACGTGCGCTCGTCATGGCGTATTTCCGTGGTGCTTGACGCTCAGGGCCCTTGGGCAACAACAGCAAAATGGCTTTGCGCGCATTTCCCGCTCATTCATGTGCCGGAAATGAGCGGGAAATGAGCGCGCGCTCATTTGCCGCCCCCGCGAGCATCCCAATGATGACGGGCGCTCCGGCCACGGCCTGGCGGGGGCAACTCGGCGTGATCGGCGCGCAACTCCGTCATCAGGCGGACGATCTGTGAGCGATCCAGACGCGTGATCCGCCGCAAGTCCGCATTCGTCAGGCCCGGCTCGCCCCTGACAGCGCGCTCCTGCAGGAGGGAGAGTACGCGTGCCTTGGCGGCCTCCCAACCGATGCGACGCTGGTGATCGGGGTCGCCGCTGCCACCCAACCGACGATGGAGATCGGCGCGCAGCGTCCAGTAGCTCCCCCGGCCGAGCGCACCACCCCGCTCCACGTAACCACGTCCGGCTTCCATTTCGTTGAGCGTCTCGCGCGCCAGTGCCTCGCCGCGCTGACACAGCCGTGCCGCGGCGGCGGTGTCGATCTCGGGATGCGAGAGGAGGTGAACCAGCACCAGCAAGTGGTCCACGTCGAGATCCCGACCGGCGGCAGACTCCTCCGCCGCGAAAAAGCGGAACGCCTCGGAGAACTCGTGACGCAGGAAAGTGACGGTCACGGATTCGCCGCGCTCCTCGATGAGCGGCGGCGGCTTTCCCTCCAGCAGGAAGGCCTTGAACATGCGGCTCACGCCGAGGTTGCTGCGGTTCACGAGCCGCAGGCGCACCAGCGCGTTCACCAGCAGCGGATTCCGCGGCGCAGGCGGGTGGTGGAGGATGTTCTGCGGCGTGATGTCGCCAACCAGTCCGCCAGGGTTGCTGATCTCCAGCCGCTTCGGATACTGCTTGACCATGACGGGCGCCCCGCGCTGGTAGTCGGCATGGCAGAGCGCGTTCAGCAAGGCCTCGCGCAGCGCCAGTTCCGGGTAAGCGCGGTACTCGAAGTGGTACATCCCCTGCTGCACGGTGGCGATGGGGTTGTCCGCCATCACCCGGTCGGTGAGCCGCGCGAGCGCCACCGGCAGGGCCTCCCGCCCATCGGCACGATCGCTGTAGTCGGTGGCACTCCGCATGCGCAGGTGTGTCCATCCGTAGCCGGTCACGTTGCGCGCGATCGCCTCCGGTGTGCCTGCCAGCAGCAGCGCCGCAATCGTGAGCCGGCCGTCGGGGGCAAGCCCCAGCGTATGGATCAACTCGCGGTCGGAGAGCGCCAACAGGTCCTCCGGGCTGCGCTCGGCGCGCGCCGAGCGCCGCAGCACTTCCAGCGCGGATGCCGACAGATCGGACCAGCCGGCCTCCGCCGGCTGCGCGGAGAAGTCGGACTGGCCGGACGCCACCAGCAGGTCGCGTCGGGCGCTCCCGGTCAGCGGCTCACAACTCCTGTCGATGCGGATCGTGCCGTAGCCCTTGCTGTCGGTGTACGGCCGCATCGGCCCGCGCACCTGCATCAGCAGCAGGCGACCGGTGCCCTCGGACACCCCCAGCTCCTCGAATTCGGGGGTCAGGCGCGGATCGGTGTTGGCGTAGATCTCGCGGACGAGCTGGTTGCTGTCGATCTCGGGCGGCACGCCGAGAATCGCAGCGCTGCGTCCCACGACGCGGTCGGCGACGCCCAGAACGACCGTTCCGCCGCCACCATTGGCCATGCACACTGCCGCGTCGATGAGCTTGCGGATCATGTCCGGCAGGCTGCGGGTCTCCCAGCGCTTGAAGTCGAGGTCCTGGCCCTCGAGCGCATCGGCGTCCACCTCGTCGAGGCGATCCAGCAGCTGGCGCACTTCCTGGACGCTGCGCACGGCCGCATCAGTCCTCGGATGCGTTCAGGACAATGCGCAGGGCCTGCAGGACGCGGCGTGGCTTGCGCCGGTGCATGATCATGCCCAGCCAATAGGCCGCCTCCTCGCGGCCCATGCGCTCGATGCCATCCAAACACGCCTGCATGTTGTCGCGGTTGCGCATGGGGGCCAGCGTGCGGAACAGCAGGCCGAGAACCAGGGCGGTTTCCTCGTCAAGCGCCTGGACATTGCGTCGCCCCGGATCACCCGCGCCAAGGCGGACACCGTGCTGGCGCAGGATGCGCAGGATGCGGGGCTCGAAGCGCTCCAACGCGGCGCCACGCAGGCCGCCGACGAATACGGCCTCGCCTGACTCGATACCCGCGACTGGCAGGCGGTAGACACGCATCTCGCTGTCGCCAGGCCCGTGGCGATACCGACGCAGCTCGTAGCGGGGCGCTGCACTGCGTACAGGGCGAACGGACCTGGCACTGCTGGCGGCCATCACGCGCGCTCCGCTTCGGCCGACACGAACACGGCGGCATTCCCCACCCGGGTGAGCTGCTCGCACAGGCGCTCCGGTGCGTCACCGCCCAGCTCCAGTCCACTGTTGAAGCGCAGTTCCAACAGAAGTCCGCTCGCGATCTTGTCCTTCGCAGCGGCGAGCTGCGGCTGCAGGAACTCGCGAACCAGCTGGGCTTCCGAAATCGGCCCGTTGTAGTCCAGGCTCAACATGCCACCTTCGCTCATTTCCAGCTCGATCCTGAGGCCGGCACGCTTGCTCGCGCCTGCCACCGCGTTGATGGCGGGCAGCAAGCGAAACAAATCGCCGGCATCGAAGCACTGCACGGTGATCGCGGCAAGCTGGCTGCACCCGCTGCCACGCGCCTTGTCGAACAGGATGCCCAGCGCTTCCCGCAAAGGGCCTTCGGCCTGCAATCTGGGCTGGAGATCGGCCTGCTCGGAAGGCACGGATGGCCCGGTCGGAGAATACCCCACGCCAGGCCCTGAGACCGGCGACGTACCAGGACCTCCTGCAGGGCCTGACCCGGTCTGTACACCCGCGGGTTTGCGCGGCCAGAGCCCGTTCTGCTCGGCGAAGGCCCGCGTGAGCACGAACGACTGCTCGTCGATGACGATTTGCACGCCGGGATCACCAGGGCCGTACAGCAGGTCGCCGCGACGGTAGATGTAGTCGCCGCGCTCGACGCCGGTGCGGATCAGCCGAACGAAGGCATCGTCGCCAAGCAGGATCGACAGTGCGGGGTCTTTGCGGAATTCGTTGCGCAGATCTGCGGTGCTGATCTGCCCGCGCTTCAGCGGCGTGCGGTCACGCACATAGGCCGGCGACTCCGGTGCATCTTCAGCACCACGCAGTTTGTTGAGGTCGCGCAACGCGGTCAGCACCTGCTGCTGGCCAGCGCCGGGGCGGTCCGATGCCGTACCCAGGTCGATCACCGAATGGGCCAGGTCGACATTCGCACCGGCCGCGCGGTTGCGCGCCGGGTAATAGAGATTCCGGTAGCACTGCGCTACCGCAACGGCGAGTTCGTGACGCGACCGCTCCTGCCATTCGCGGAGCTTGGACTGGTGATGCTCAGGAAGCTCGCGGATGCGCTCGTTGCGCGTCATCTGCTGAAGCGCCAGACGGCGTGTCATGCGCTCGATCATCAGCGGCACACGCCCCTCGTCGGCGACCAGGAAAACGAGATTGTTCAGGAGCATCCGCAAGCTCCCGGAGTTGCCCTTGCGCTGGAAGATCTCTTGGACGCGATCTGGCAAGCCTTCCTGGCCGTGCGCGACGGTGTCCGCCTCGTGATTGATAAGGGCCAGCCGCGGCGCGCCCCCGCCCACATCATCCGGAACGTCCCATGGTCCGGCCGGAAACGGCACGAGCTCCAGGCTAGTGCCCCCGAAGATCCGGCGGATCTCGTCCTGCAGGGCGGCGCGGATTTCTTCGCGATCCACGTTCCGCTCTTCCCTGCGAACCAGCTGGGTCAGGTTCGGCTCGTAGAGGAAGCGCAACGGCGCGTTCGGGCGGTCATCGAGGTAAGCCGACTGATCACGGAAGCGGGTGCGGGCGTCGTCGATGAATGCCCCATCCAGCAGCGGCCCGAGCATTGCCAGGCGCAGCTCGTCGGCATTGATGCCCCGCAAGTCCGAATTGAACGCCAGCGTATGCACCAGCACCGTCCGGGCTGCGTAGGACGCATAGGGCGGAAGGCCCGCGTACTGCGCCCGATCGATCTGCTGCGCGAGCGCGAGTTGACCCCTCTCGCCGGCGACATCCGAGCGAATCGCAGGTACGAGCTCTGGCTGCTGCAGTCGAGTGACGATCTCCTGGTAGATCGACGGGTTGCCCGGGTCGATGTGATGAAGGTGGATGGCGGTCGCATCGACCGGGCGATCCTGCCATAGCTGCGCGACGGTGCGGACCAGCAGTCGCAGCATGCCCCGCACCCGATGGAACGTGCCCAGCGTGGCGGTCTTGTGCGTGAGCGTATCGAGCAGCGCGGGATGCAGTGGGTAGCTGCGCTCGAACAGTTCTGCTATGTCTCCGTCCGCGGTGGTGGGTGGCAGCGCTGCTGCATGCTGCTTCCAGAGTGCCCGGTACAGGGCAATCGTCCCGGCAGCCTTCTGTGAATCGATGTGGGAGAACAGCCGGCGACGGAGCACCAGCGCGGTCTCGTCGTCCTCGGTCGGGTTCAGCAGCGTGGCCTTGCGAGCCGCGACGCTCTCGATCTCCGCCATGCGGCTGGCCAGGAAGTCGTTCTCCTCCGCATAGGCATCGGAGGCGCGCCCGTCCTTGCCAACAGCCAGCGAAAAGACCAGCGACACGTTCGCCGACGACTCCACTGCCTTGATCAGGGATGTCAGGAAGGCCGCAAGCTGGTCGCGACCACCGTGGGGTAACCCGCGGACCTTGCGCAGGTAGATTGCGGGCTCGTCCAGCAAAATGAGCGTGGGCTGGTTGCCGAACATCTCCTTGAGGGTGTCAGCGCCAGGCGCGACAGCCTGCTCATCGCTGGCGCGCACCCGCTCGAAGCCTTCCCTACCCGCCAGGGCGTAGGCGATCTCGCCCCACGGCGTGTGTGCGCGAATGCCGTCACCCATCGAGCGGCCGTTGGCCGGATCGGCGTTCTCGCCGTCGAACGCAGCAACCCGCACTGGTGTCCTGGGAATCAAGGCTGGCTCGATGAACTCCTCGGGTCTCGACACGCCCACCATGCCGTTAGCCGCGTGCACCAAGGCGATCAGTCCGTGAGTCTTGCCGCCGCCGAAAGAGGTATCTAACCGGAGCACCGCTGCCGCTTCACCGCCAGTGCCACTCAGGCGCCTGCACACCGCCTCCAGCAGATTGCGAAGGCCGCGTGTCGGGTAGGTGTTGGCGAAGAATCGCGCAGGGTCGGAGTAATCCGGAACGGCCGCGCCCCGGATCACCGCTGCCAGGTCGGCCGCGAGGTCCGCATCGCTGACGCGCCCGTCGCGGACGTCCTCGCGGGGCTGGCACACGTCGAAGATGGTCAGGGCCGTCATTGGCGGGCAATCCTTCTGGGGTACGTGTCGTTTTGGTTGCGGTGGGCAGCTCACACCCGCCCGTGTCCGATTATGGACTCGCTGGCCCACTTCCGAGAACCCGGTTGTGCGGGCCTCTGCTCGCCCTCGCGCACCGTCCGCGCAAGCACCCTGCCGCGCAATACGCGAAATCAGCCGGGAGGGGGGGTACGAGTACGTCCGGCGGCTAGGTGCGCAACCTCTGCGTCACGGAATCTGCGAGCCGGCCCGTCGCTATCATCAGCACTCGACCTGCACTCAGAGCCTGTGAAACTTTCGATCGCTCGGTCCGATGACTGAGCGAACGCGTTTCGCACCGCCGCGCGGCGCGTTATCCTTCGAACCCATCGGTTTTCTCGCGTCAGTCCGTATTCTGGCGGTTTTTCGCCCTTTTTCGTCCGTTATCCTGTCACTCCAGGGAGTGCAGAGGGTCCTGTCCCTATCCCCAGCAATGCCGGCGCCAGCGCAGCGGTTCGCATCAGGTTGTGCGCCAACGCGAAGAACAGCATCACGCACGTCACCTTCGTGCTCCCGCGCACCAGAAACTGCGTCAGCCCCCGGTTGCGGCTCTGCGCGTTGACGCATTCCGCCGTTGCTGCCCGCTGCTTGTAGATCGCCTTCGCGTCCTCGGTGCCCATCCGCGCGCGCCACGCCGCCACCGCCTCACTGTCCTTTGGCTTGCGGGCGTGCGGATCGACTCCCTCATCCTTTTTCGGCGCAGGCACCGGCCCGTATACCGTCGTCGTCACGCTCGCCTGCTCGATCTGCTCGTGCGCGACATATCCTCCATCGACCAGCCACTCGTGCGGCGCCTGTCCGCAGCGCGCGCTGACCTGTTCGAGCATCGGCACCATCTGCCCCTGATCGCTGCCGACCGTGGCCACATCCACGCCCACGATCACCAGACTATCCACATTACTCGCCAATTGCGGGTTGTAGGCCGGGCGAAATCCCCCGTCGCCCATCTTCATCACCGTCGCCTCGGCACCCGTCATCGATACCCGCGCTTCCTCGGCCTTCTTGCCGTTGCGCCGCTTGATCGCCTCGATCTCCGGCAACCGCGCCAGCGCTTGCTCCAGGCGCGCCTCGCGCTCCGCCGCCGCCCGCCGTCGCGCGGCTTCCCGCGCGCGCTGCGCCTGCGCCGGATCCGTCCCCACTTCCGCTTTCAGCCGTGCCACCTCCGCGCGCGCCGCCTCCAGGTACCCCTCCAGCTTCTCCTTGCGCCGGAACGACCCCGCCCCCGCGCTCGCGCGTACCCGCATCCCGTCCTGTGCCACCCCCTTGAGCGTCACCAACACCCACGGCCATCAGCGCCGCCACGTTCGCGCTCAGCAAGTCATCGAGCGCTTCCCCGTGATCCTTGCGGAAATCCGACAGCGTGTGGTAGTTCACCTGCACGCCTCCGCACAGCCACCGGTACGCATCATGGGCATCCGTCAGCCGCGCAATCTCCCGCGCGCTGCCCACCCCGTCGAGCGTGGCGTACAACCACAGCGCCAGCAGAATCTCCGGCGCAATCGCCGCGCGACCCACACCGCCATCGACGACCCGGATGTGCGTGTAGAAACCCTGCAAATCCTGCCGCTCGACGTATCCCCACACCAGGCGCGCCCGGTGACCCTCAGGCAGCAGCGACTCCAAGTCGCTCGCACGCAACTCCAACTGCTGGCGATTCGGCAACAGAACTCTCGCGCGGCTTCGGCTCATCGAACACATCTCGCCAGGACACTGCGCAAAGTATCGCGCACATCATGCGTGCTGGATCGTGGACGCGCGGAAATTTTCACAGCCTCTCAGTCGCCCGCGTCGGGTAGCCCGCTGAGCCCCAGTTCCTTGATCTTGCGCGTCAGCGTGTTGCGGCCCCAGCCGAGCAGTTCGGCGGCCTCGCCGCGCCGGCCCTGCGTGTGCGCCAGCGCAACCTCGATCATCGTGGTTTCGAACCGTGGTACGGCGCTGTCGAGCAGCCGTGCGTTGCCGCGTCGCAGTTCCGCCTCGGCCCAGGCGCGCAGCGGCGGCAGCCAGTCGCCGCCCGTGCTCATGACCGCTTCGTCGGGCGCCGTCAGTTCGGGCGGCAGGTCGTCGACGTGCACCTCGCGCCCCGACGCCATCACCGTGATCCAGCGACACGCGTTCTCGAGCTGTCGCACGTTGCCCGGCCACGCCAGTCCCGCCATGAAACTCTCGGTTTCGGGCAGCAGCAGCTTCGATTCGCAGCCGAGCTCGTCGGCGGCGCGTTTCAGGAAATGCCTTGCCAGGCGCGGGATGTCCTCGCGGCGGTCACGCAACCCCGGCAGGTGGATGCGGATCACGTTCAGCCGGTGGTAGAGGTCCTCGCGGAAGCGCCCCTCGCGTACCAGCCGTTCGAGGTTCTGGTGGGTGGCGGCGATGATACGCACGCTGACCTGCACCGGCGTGTGGCCGCCGACGCGGTAGAACTCGCCGTCGGCGAGCACGCGCAGCAGCCGGGTCTGCGTCTCGGCCGGCATGTCGCCGATCTCGTCGAGGAACAGCGTGCCGCCGTCGGCCTGCTCGAAACGGCCGCGACGCTGCTGCTGCGCCCCGGTGAACGCACCCTTCTCGTGGCCGAACAGTTCGGACTCCATCAGGTCGCGCGGGATCGCCGCCATGTTCAGGGCGATGAACGGGCCGCCGGCGCGCGGGCTGTGGCGGTGCAGCGCGTGCGCCACCAGCTCCTTGCCGGTTCCCGACTCGCCGTTGATCAGCACCGTGATCAGCGAGTGCGACAGTCTGCCGATCGCGCGGAAGACCTCCTGCATCGCCGGTGCCTCGCCGATGATCTCGGCCGACACCGGCGCGATCTCCTCCTCGGCGGGGCGCGTGCGTGCCTCGCGATGCGCCAGTGCGCGGCGCGTCACGGCGACCACCTCGTCGATGTCGAACGGCTTGGGCAGGTACTCGAAGGCGCCGCCCTGGTAGGACTGCACCGCGCTGTCGAGATCGGAGTGTGCGGTGGTGATGATCACCGGCAGCTCGGGCTGCGCGGCGCGCAACCGCGCGAGCAGCTGCAGCCCGTCGATGCCGGGCATGCGGATGTCGCTGATCACGGCGTCGGGGGCTTCTTCGCGCAGGCGCCGCAGCAGCGATTCGGCGTCGGCGAAGCTGCGGGTGGCGATCGCGGCGCCGGCGAGCGCCTTTTCAAGCACCCAGCGGATCGAGCGGTCGTCATCGACGATCCAGACGCAGGCGTCCTCACTCACTGCCGTTCTCCAGCGGTAGCAGGATCGAGAACACGGTGTGGCCGGGCTGGCTCGTGCACTCGATCAGTCCCCGATGCTGGTTGACGATCGACTGCGCGATCGCCAGTCCGAGGCCGGAGCCGTCGGCGCGCCCGCTGATCATCGGGAAGAAGATGTTGTCGACGATCTCCGGCGGCACGCCGGGTCCGTTGTCGCAGATGTCGATCTGGC
Organism: Pseudomonadales bacterium; assembly: GCA_022072145.1. Classification (GTDB taxonomy): domain Bacteria; phylum Pseudomonadota; class Gammaproteobacteria; order Pseudomonadales; family UBA5518; genus UBA5518. Next base: position 11,620 of record JAJVIG010000013.1, on the reverse strand, counting down.
ACACCAGGCGGTGGCGCTGGTTGCCGATCGTGAACTGGCGCTGCGTGCGGGTGCGCAACCGCAGCTCGGGCTGCACGCTGCCGGCAAGGGCCTGCGCGGCGTTGCGCGCCACGTTGAGCAACGCCTGGATCAGCTGTTCGCGGTCGCCGATCAGCTCCGGTATGCTCGGGTCGTAGTCGCGCTGCACGTGCAGCCGTCCGCCGGCCTCGGCCTCCACCAGCTGGCGCACGCGCTCCAGCACCTCGTGCACATTCAGCGCCGCGCGCACCAGCTGGCGCGGCGCGCTGAGCAGGCGGTCGACCAGGTTGCGCAGCCGGTCTGCCTCCTCGATGATCACGTTCGTGTAGTCGATCAGCTGTTCGGAGTCGAGTTCGCGCGCCAGCAGCTGCGCCGCGCCGCGCAGCCCGCCGAGCGGGTTCTTGATCTCGTGCGCCAACCCGCGAATCATCAACTGCGTCATCTGCTGCGAGGACAGGATCGCTTCCTCGCGGCTGATGCGGATCAGGCGGTCGAGGGGGCGGATCTCGATCAGCAGCCCCTCGGTCTCGATGGTGATCGGCGTCACCGCGTAGTCGACCGTGATCGTGGTCTCGATGCCCGGATGCAGCGTGGCCTGGCGCTTGGTGAACCCGATGCCGCTGGCGAGCACGCGCCGCAGTCCGGCCTCGGTGTCGTCGTCCTCGTGAAAGATGCGCGCGAGATGCTCGCCGAGCACGCGGCCGCGGCTCAGCCCGAGCAGCGTTTCCGCGGCCGGATTCAGATAGCTCACACGCAGCGACGCGTTCACCAGCACGATGGCGGTGGTCAGCGTGTCGAGCACGCGCGTGTGCAGAACTTCCGGGCGCATGGGGCGGTTCGCCGATGCCTGTCGCTTGGTCGAGTGCGTTTCTGCAATATCCGCGCCAGCCATGCAGGCGCGGTGATTCCAGCGTCCGGAAGGCGTTTTCGCAGTGCGTGAACACGCGCTGGCGATGCCTTCCGCACCAAAATGGTGCGCGAGGCGTCGTCGCAGTGCAAGCGCCTGCTTCAATCCGGGGCGGCGCGGATCGGGCGACGCGGCACCGGTCGGTGGACCTGCACGGTGACGGCCGCGGACTCCTGCACCCGGTTGCCCGCGTCGTCGACGACCAGCAATTGCAGCGTGTGCTCGCCGCGGACCAGACCCTGCAGTTCCAGCGCACCCTGCTGCGCTACGCCGGCCGGTTCGCCGTCGAGCAGCAGGCGCAGGCTGTGGCGCTCCTGCAGGGGCGGATCGACCGCGACCGCGACGGCGACGTAACCGGCCGGGTTCACGATCGTCTCGCCGTCGAGCGGGGTCGTGATCGCGAGCGTGCGGTAACCGACCGCCTCGTCGTCGGCCGGGGCCGCGGGCACCGCGGTGGCGTCCTGCGGCTGCGGCGGCACGGCGACTTCGGGCATCGTGTTGGTCGGCGGCAGGCGCACCGCCTCCGCGGACTCGTCGGGCTTGCGGTCGCTGAAGATCACGTTGCCCTGGGCGTCGCGGCTGCGGTAGATGCCCTCGTCGGCGGCCTGCGATCCCGCGCTGGCGGCGAGCGCCAGCACGATCAGCAGGGGGCGCACGATGGCGGCTGGGGCGTTCATGGTGGCACTCCGGTGACTGGCGCGTGGTCCTTATATAACGCGAACCTCCCGCCCTCGCCAGTCGGCGGCGCGCGTGGCGCGGGCACAAAAAAACCCGCAGCACCTGTACGGTGCTGCGGGTTCGCGAGGCGCCGCCCGGCGTGCGGCGGCGCGCCGTGGCCGGATCAGCAGCTGTAGTACAGCTCGAACTCGACCGGGTGCGTGGTCATGCGCAGGCGGTCGATATCCTCCTGCTTGAGTTCGATGTAGGCGTCGATCATGTCGTCGTCGAACACGCCGCCGGCGGTGAGGAACGCGCGGTCGGCGTTCAGCGCGGCCAGCGCCATGTCGAGGCTGTGGGCGACGGTCGGCACCTGCGCCGACTCTTCCGGCGGCAGGTCGTAGAGGTTCTTGTCCAGCGCATCGCCCGGGTGGATCTTGTTGTGGATGCCGTCGAGACCGGCCATCAGCAGCGCCGCGAAGCCCAGGTACGGGTTCGCGCCCGGATCCGGGAAACGCACCTCGATGCGGCGCGCCTTCGGGCTCGAGACTGCCGGGATGCGGATCGAGGCCGAGCGGTTGCGGGCCGAGTAGGCCAGCATCACCGGGGCTTCGTAACCCGGCACCAGGCGCTTGTACGAGTTCGTGCCGGGGTTGGTGAACGCGTTGATCGCGCGCGCGTGCTTGATGATGCCGCCGATCATGTACAGCGCCGTCTCGCTGAGGCCGCCGTAGCCGTCGCCGGCCATCAGGTTCTTGCCGCCCTTGGAGATCGACATGTGCACGTGCATGCCCGAGCCGTTGTCGCCGACCAGCGGCTTCGGCATGAAGGTCGCGGTCTTGCCGTAGGCGTGCGCGACGTTGTGCACGCAGTACTTGAGGATCTGCACCTCGTCGGCCTTGCGCACGATCGCTGCCGGACCGACGCCGATCTCGCACTGGCCTGCCGTGCCCACCTCATGGTGGTGCACCTCGACGTAGAGTCCCATCTTCTCCATCGCGCGGCACATCGCGGCGCGCAGGTCGTGCAGCGAATCCACCGGCGGCACCGGGAAGTAGCCGCCCTTGACGCCCGGGCGGTGGCCGATGTTGCCATCGTCGAAGCTGTGCTTGGAGGCCCAGGCGGCTTCCTCGGAATGGATCGCGTACATTGCGCCGCTGATGTCGGCGTGCCACTTCACGTCGTCGAACACGAAGAACTCGGGTTCCGGCCCGAACAGCGCGCTGTCGGCGATGCCGGTCGAGCGCATGTATTCCTCGGCGCGCGCGGCGATCGAGCGCGGGTCGCGGTTGTAGCCCTGCTTGGTGTCGGGCTCGAGGATGTTGCAGCGCAGGATTACCGCCGATTCCTCGAAGAACGGGTCGAGCACCGCGCTCGCGTCGTCGGGCATCAGCATCATGTCGGAGGCGTTGATCGCCTTCCAGCCCGCGATCGAGCTGCCGTCGAACATCTTGCCGTCCTCGAAGAAGTCCGCGGTGACCTCGCTCGACGGGATCGTGAGGTGCTGCTCCTTGCCCTTGGTGTCGGTGAAGCGCAGGTCTACCCACTTCACGTCGTTTTCCTTGATCAGTTTCAGCGTCTGTTCCGACATGGTTTCCTCCGTGCGGATCTCGATGGGCCGCTGGCCCGGGGTTTCAAGGTGAACTCGAACGCGTGACGTATTCCGGGGTTCAGCACGCGTGTCTGTCTCGGTTTAGCAACTAGTGTGCCACCGCGCTTTACGCCGTTTTGGGCGTCTCTGCACCGCTATTGCGAGCGCTGGCGCCGTTTTGGCGCGCAGCTGTGCACCAAAATAAAGCAGCCCGCACCACCGCGGTGCATCGATTGAGCCGTCGGTGTCCGACGTGCAGTGCGGTGGATTCGCGGGCCTCGGCATTAATCACCGGATCGCCACCGGGCGATTGGCTATAATGCGCGGCCTTTTTTGCCTCCCCCCTTCATCCATCGAGGTCTTCCGTGCGGGAACGTCTGCGCAACATCGCGATCATCGCCCATGTCGATCATGGCAAGACCACGCTGGTCGACCGGCTGTTCCAGCAGTGCGGCACCCTCGGACGCCGGGATGCGGGCAAGGAGCGCATCATGGACTCCAACGACCAGGAACGCGAGCGCGGCATCACGATCCTCGCGAAGAATACCGCGATCGACTGGAAGGGTTACCGGATCAACATCGTCGACACCCCCGGGCACGCCGACTTCGGCGGCGAGGTGGAGCGGATCCTGTCGATGGTCGACAGCGTGCTGCTGCTGGTCGACGCGGTCGACGGTCCGATGCCGCAGACGCGCTTCGTGACACGCAAGGCCTTCGAGGCTGGCCTCAACCCGATCGTCGTCGTGAACAAGGTCGACCGCCCGGGTGCGCGTCCGCACTGGGTGATGGACCAGGTGTTCGACCTGTTCGACCGCCTCGGCGCCACCGACGAGCAGCTCGACTTCCCGGTGATCTACGCCTCGGCGCTGAACGGCGTGGCGGGACCGGAACCCGACCAGCTCGCCGAGGACATGGCGCCGCTGCTCGACCTGATCGTCGAGCGCGTGCCGCCGCCGCCGGCGGACATCGACGGGCCGTTCCAGATGCAGATCTGTGCGCTCGACTATTCGAGCTACGTAGGTGTGATCGGCATCGGCCGCGTGAAGCGCGGCGTGGCGCGCCCGGGCATGCAGGTGGTGGTGATCGAGGCTGACGGCACGCGCCGTAACGCCCGCATCAATGCGGTGCTGGGCCAGATGGGCCTCGAGAAGGCGGAGATCGCCGAGGGCGAGGCGGGCGACATCGTGAGTATCACCGGCATCGAGAATCTGAAGATCTCCTCGACGCTGTGCGACCCGGCCGCGCCGGAGGCGTTGCCCGCGCTGACCATCGACCAGCCCACCGTGAGCATGACCTTCCAGGTCAACGACTCGCCGTTCGCCGGCCGCGAAGGCCAGTTCGTGACCAGCCGCAACATCCGTGACCGGCTCGAGCGCGAGCTGCTGTCCGACGTGGCGCTGCGCGTGCAGGACGGCAGCACGCCGGACCGCTTCGTGGTCTCCGGGCGCGGCGAGCTGCACCTCTCGGTGCTGATCGAGAAGATGCGCCGCGAGGGTTACGAGATGGGCGTCTCGCGCCCCGAGGTGATCCGGCGCGTGATCGGCGGCGTCGAGCAGGAGCCCTACGAGTCGCTGCTGATCGACTGCGAGGAGACCCACCAGGGCCCGATCATGGAAGAGATGGGCAAGCGCCGCGGCGAGCTGCGCGACATGGTGCCGGACGGCAAGGGCCGCGTGCGCCTCGAGTACATGATTCCCTCGCGCGGGATCATCGGCTTCCGCAACCAGTTCCTGACCATGACCTCGGGCACCGGCGTGCTCAACAGCATCTTCGACCACTACGGCCCGGTGAAGGCCGGCGAGGTCGCGGCGCGCCAGAACGGCGTGCTCGTCTCGATGGTCCCGGGCAAGGTGCTCGGCTACGCCCTGTTCAGCCTGCAGGAGCGCGGACGGCTGTTCATCGGGCCGAACATCGAGGTCTACGAGGGCCAGCTGATCGGCATCCACAGCCGCGACAACGACCTCGCGGTGAACCCGACCAAGGGCAAGCAGCTCACCAACATCCGTGCCGCCGGTTCCGACGAGAACATCCTGCTGACGCCGCCGATCCGCATGTCGCTGGAACAGGCGCTGGACTTCATCGACGACGACGAACTGGTCGAGGTCACGCCGCAGAGCATCCGCCTGCGCAAGAAGCTGCTGAAGGAAGTCGACCGCCGGCGCGCCGGACGCCAGAAGGAGGCGGTCGAGTAGGGTTCCAGCGCGGGCGCTTGCGCCCGCGGCGCGCGCACGCACAATGGCGCGATCGCGGCCGCCGCGCCGGCCGCCCGGGGTCGAGGGAGCGTCGCTTGGATCCGTTGCTGCGCCAGGTCATGCACGAATACTGCCGGGGCAGCGGTGCGCCCGCCGACTGGGTGGCGCTCGCGGCGCCGCGCGTGCGCCGCGAGGCACGCATCCACCGCGTGCGCTCGGCGGCGTTTCCCTGCGACGTCGCCGTGAAGATCTTCCTCGATCGCGCGCAGCCGCTGCAGCACGCACGCCGCCTGCACGCCGCGCTCGCGAGCTACCATGAACCGGCGGGCCGGCTGCGTGTCGCGGCGCCGCTCGCGTTGCTCGAAACTCCGCCGGCGGTGGTCATGGAATGGGTCGGGGGCAGCGATCTGCAGCGCGTGCTGCACGGTGCCGCACCTGAGCGGTTGCCGCGTGCCGAGGCGCTCGCGCTGAGCGCGCGCTGGCTCGCGTGGTTCCATGCGCGCGGCGCCGTCGCCCTGCAGCCGCTCGACGTCGATGCGGCGCTGGCGCGAATCGGGTCGCGGGCCGCGACGCTTCCCGCCGCGGCCCGCGCGCAGGGCTACGACGACTGCCTTGCGTCGCTCGCGCGCCACCTCGATACGCTGCGCGGCGTGCCGCTCGCGCACGGCGCGGTGCACGGGGACTTCACGCCGTACAACCTGCTCCTCGGTGGCGGGCAGGTGTACGGGATCGACTTCCTGGCGCGCCGTGCGAGTCCGCTGGTCGCCGATGTGAACCGCATGCTGGTCTATCTGTTCGCGCACCGCTTCGCACCGGTGAGCGCGCGCCTGCTCGGGCCGCGCGGCTGCGCACGCGACGACTGGGCGGCGTTCGGCGCGCACTACGACGCGCGCCTGCTGCCGAACGACGAACACGCATTCCTGCTGCTGCAGTTCCTGGAGGTGATGCGCCGCTGGGGCGTGCTGCTCGGCGAACACCGGCCACCGAGCCGGCTGTTGCGCGCCATCGAGAAGCGGCGCCTGCGCGCGCAGGCGCTGCACATCGCCCGCCTGCTCGACTGAGCAGGGCTCAGGCCGGTTTGCGCGCCACGCCGCGGATGCTGGGGCGCACCAGCGGGATGATCTTGCGCATGCTCTCGCGCTGGATCCGCTCGATCGCGAAGCCCGCCGCGCGGATCGCCTGCTCGGTCTCGCGGTTCAGGTGGCAGTTCGACGCCAGCCGGCGCCACAGCGGGTTGAGCCGGTCCTGCCAGCGCCGCCGGCCCGGGTCGTCCCAGGCCGCGACGTGCTCGAGGAACACCAGCGAGCCGCCGGGCTTGAGCACCCGCCGGATCTGCGCCAGCGCGCGCGCCGGATCGCCGACCGAGCAGCAGACCAGCGTCGAGACCGCGTGATCGAAGCTCGCGTCCGGGAAGTCCAGCGTCTCGGCCGTGATCGGCCGGATCTCGACCGCGCGCTGCAGTGCACCGGCGCGCGCGGTGAGCGCGCCACGCATCCCGGGATCCGGTTCGCACAGCACGATGCGCTGCACCGCGGCCGGGTAGAACGCGAGGTTCGCGCCGGTGCCGGCGCCGATCTCGAGCACGCTGCCCTGCAGTCCGGCGAGCAGCTCGCGGCGCCAGTCGCGCAGGCACGCGACTTCCGCCTGTGCCATCACGCGGTCGTAGATGAATCCGGTCAGCGAGGACATCGGGCTTGCTCCTTGTCGTGCTTGTGGTCGCCTTCGCGCAGTATAGGGCCTGCACCGCCGCGAAATATCCGTCGCCGCGGGCGTCGGGCGCCACGCTGCGCGCAAGCGTCACAGCGGCGTAACCGCCCTGCAACAGCCCGCCCGTAGCCTGACGCGTGTCCACCCACCGCAATCCAGCGAGGATCGATATGCGACACGACGAAGGCAGCAGCAACCCGAGCGCCAACCGCTCGTTCCATGATGTTCTGGAGGCACGGCTCTCCCGGCGCGAGGTGATGGCCGGCAGTCTGGCCGTCGCCGCCACTTCTTTCCTTGCCGGCAGCGGACTCGCGCTGGCCGCCGGCAAGGGCGGCCCGGCCGCCGGCAAGGCCGCCGCGCTGATGGGCTTCCGCCCGGTGGCGGTGGCCGAAGGCAACGGCCCCATCCCGACCATTTCGGCCGATTACACCTTCGAGGTGCTGATCCCGTGGGGCGAGCCCCTCGTGCCGGGCGGTCCCGCGTACCGCGGAGAACCGGGAACGCGTCCCACCGCCGCCGAGCAGGAGCAGCAGATCGGCATCGGCCACGACGGGATGTGGTACTTCCCGATGGATCATCGCGGCCGCTGCGACCTTGCGCTGCTCGTGCCGCGCGCCGACGCTTCCGGGCGGCGTCGCCGGGCGCTCGGCACGCACAAGGGCATGCTGGCGATCAACCACGAGTTCGGGGAGAACCCCCACGTGCTGGGCAAGAACACGCCGGAGTCGCTCGAGGACGTGCGTGTGTCCCAGCACGCGCACGGCGTGTCGGTGGTGGCCATCGAGAACATCGACGGCCACTGGCGCACGGTGTCCAACCCGAACACACGGCGCATCCACGTGAATACCCCGGTCGAGTTCAGCGGGCCGGTCGCCGGCCATCCGCTGCTCGATAACCTCGCCGGCAACGAGCCGGCCGGTACGGTCAACAACTGCGCCAACGGCTACACGCCGTGGGGCACGTACCTCAGCTGCGAGGAGAACTTCAACGGCTACTTCGGCGCGAACGGGACCTTCAGCCCCACACCAGGGCAGGCGCGTTACGGTTTCAGCGTGGGTGGTTTCGGCTACGGCTGGCACCTGTTCGACCCGCGCTTCGACCTGAGCGACCCGGGCTACGCCAACGAGCAGCACCGCTTCGGCTGGGTGGTCGAGATCGATCCCTTCGACGGCAGCCGCAAGCCGGTCAAGCGCACCGCGCTCGGGCGTTTCAAGCACGAGGGGGCGACGTTCGCCGAGGGCCAGGGTGGTCGCGCGGTGGTCTACATGGGCGACGACGAACGCTTCGACTACATCTACAAGTACGTCTCGGCCGACAACTGGCGGAGCATGCTCGCGCGCGGCGTCAGCCCGCTCGACGAAGGCACGTTGTACGTGGCCCGCTTCGACGACGACGGCAGCGGCGAGTGGATCGAACTGAGCATCGCCGATCCCCGCCTGGCCGCGCGCTTCGCCGACCAGGCCGAGGTGCTGGCCTTCGCGCGCGCCGCGGCCGATCTGCTCGGTGCCACGCCGATGGATCGCCCCGAGTGGAGCACGGTCGCCGCCGACGACATGGTCTACTTCACGCTGACCAACAACAGCCGCCGTACCCTGGCGGACGCCGCCAACCCGCTGGCGCCGAACCGCGACGGCCACATCATCCGCTTCATGGATGGCGATCGACGCATCGGTACCAGCTTCAGCTGGGACCTGTTCCTGATCGCCAGGGACACCCACGGTACCGAGGACAGCTTCAGCTCGCCGGACGGCATCTGGGCGGACCCGGAGGGCAGGATCCTCATCGAAACCGATGGCGGCCAGCAGGACGGGCTGAACAACCAGTTGCTCGTCGCCGATATGGGCACCAGAGAGATCCGCCGCCTGTTGACCGGCGTCACCGGTGACGAGATCACGGGCATCGCCGTGACTCCCGACCGGCGCACGCTGTTCGTCAACACGCAGCATCCGGGCGAAGGGAATCCGGCCTGGTCGAATTTCCCGGCCACCGACGCCGACGGCAACTTCGTGTTCGACGGAGTCACCATCCCGCGTGACTGCACGCTGGTGATCCGTCGCAAGGACGGCGGCATCATCGGGTCCTGAGGGCACGTTCGAACGGCGGCGGTCGGGTTCCTGCCGAAGCGGAACCCCGCCGCCGCCATCCTCGACCCGCCATCGTGGACACTCCCGATGCGGTGCGCCGCGCGTGCGCATCTGCGAGGGCCGCAGGCGTAGAATGCGGCAACCCACGCGCCGCGGAACCGCCGCCATGCTGACGCTCTATCCCGAGATCAGGCCCTACCGGGTGCACCGGCTGGCGGTCGATCCGCCGCACGAGTTGCACGTGGAGGAGAGCGGCAACCCGGCCGGGATCCCGGTGCTGTTCGTGCACGGCGGGCCGGGCGCCGGCTGCCAGCCGTCGAACCGCTGCTTCTTCGATCCGGCGCGCTACCGCATCGTACTGTTCGACCAGCGCGGCGCCGGGCATTCGACGCCGCATGGCGAACTCGCCGGCAACGACACACCGGCGCTGGTCCGCGACATCGAACGCATCCGCGAGTTCCTCGGCATCACGCGCTGGGTGCTGTTCGGCGGCTCGTGGGGCAGCACGCTCGGCCTTGCCTACGCCGAGGCCTTCCCCGAGCGCGTCAGCGCGCTGATCCTGCGCGGCATCTTCCTGTGCCGCGCGCAGGACCTGCGCTGGTTCTACCAGGACGGCGCGAACCGCGTGTTTCCGGAACACTGGCACGAGTATGTCGAGCACGTCGCCGCCGAAGAGCGACACGATCTGGTCGGCGCGTATCACCATCTCCTGACCGGTTCGAACGAGATCGCGCGCATGTCGGCCGCCAAGGCCTGGGCGCTGTGGGAGGCGCAATGCGCGACGCTGCGTCCCAACCATGAGGTACTCGGGCATTTCTCGGATCCGCACGTCGCCCTGGCGCTGGCGCGGATCGAGGCGCACTACTTCGTGAACGGGGGCTTCCTGGACGACGGGCAGCTGCTGCGCGAGGCGTGGCGCATCGCGGACATCCCGGGCTATATCGTGCACGGGCGCTACGACATGATCTGCCCGGTCGACAATGCCTTCGCGCTGCACGCGGCCTGGCCGAAGGCGCAGCTGTGCGTCGTGCGCGACGCCGGGCATGCGGCCGCGGAACCCGGCATCGTCGATGCGCTGGTGCGTGCCACGCGCGAGATCGCCGGCATCGAGTCGGCCGGCTGAGGGGCGGCGCGTGCGGGCACTGATCCAGCGGGTGCGCCGGGCGGCGGTCGAGGTCGACGGTGCCGAGATCGCGCGCATCGGCCCCGGGCTGCTGGTGTTCCTCGGGGTGGAGCGTGGGGACGACGCAGTACGGGCCGATGCACTGGCGGCGCGGCTGCTGGCCTACCGCGTATTCCCGGATGCCGCGGGGCGGATGAACCTCGACGTGCGCGCGGCCGGCGGTGCGGTGTTGGTGGTGTCGCAGTTCACGCTGGCCGCCGACACCTCGCGTGGCCTGCGCCCCGGGTTCAGCACGGCCGCCGAACCGGCACTGGCGCAAGGGCTCTACGAACGGGTGCTGGCGGTGCTGCGCAAACGCCACCCGGAAGTGGCCTGCGGCGAGTTCGGCGCCCACATGCAGGTCAGCCTCTGCAACGACGGACCGGTCACTTTTCTTCTGCAGGCGTAGCCGCCGCGCGCTCCTTCTCGGCGAGCAGCAGCCGGCTGGCGACCAGGCCGATCTCGAACAGCGCCCACATCGGCACCGCGAGCATGGTCTGCGAGAACACGTCGGGCGGCGTCAGCAGCATCCCGACCACGAAGCAGCCGACCACCACGTACGGGCGCTTGTCCTTCAGCGCCTGCGGCGTCGTGATGCCGGCCCAGACCAGCAGCACGGTCGCCACCGGGATCTCGAACGCGAAGCCGAAGGCGAAGAACATGGTCAGCACGAAATCGAGGTAGTGGTTGATGTCGGTCATCACCGACACCCCCTCGGGGCTGATGCTGGTGAAGAAGCCGAACACCATCGGGCAGACCAGGTAGTACGCGAACGCGACGCCGGCATAGAACAGCACGATGCTCGACACCAGCAGCGGCAGCGCGAAGCGCTTCTCGTGGCGGTACATGCCGGGTGCTATGAAGGCCCAGGCCTGGTACAGCACGAACGGCATCGCGAGCAGCGCGGCGACGACCAGCGTCAGCTTGAACGGCGCCAGGAACGGCGAGGCGACCTCGGTCGCGATCATCGTCGAGCCTTCGGGCAGGAAGCGACGCAGCGGCTCGGAAACGAAGTGGTAGATGTCGTTCGCGAAGTACACCAGCGCGGCGAACACCGCGAATACCGCGATCAGCGCGCGGATCAGGCGCTGGCGCAACTCCGCGAGGTGCGCGATCAGCGGCATCTCGGCGTCGTCGGGCGGCGTCGGAGCGGGCAGGCGGGCACTCATGCGGGCTCTTGATTAGCAATGATCATCAGCCAGCCTCACCTGGTGAGGCCCCGTCGGCGCATTCTGTGCCGGCATCCAATCAGGAGGGGGTTCACCATGGCCATGAATCGCATTCAGTTCCAGCAGGGGCTTT
>JAJVIG010000033.1 GCA_022072145.1 Pseudomonadales bacterium | reverse complement strand
ACTTCCGGGGACCGATCGGAGTAACCGGTGCGCCAGGCGAGGCCGGAGACCTGTTCGATCGTCATCGCGAAGCCGGTGCGCTCACGCCACGGGCCGTCCAGCCCAAAGGCCGGCATGCGCACGAGTATGGTCCGCGGGTTGATGCGTTGGATCTCGTCCCAGCCGAGGCCGAATTTCTCCAGCACCCGCGGCGAAAAATTCTCGATCACGATGTCGCATTCGGCGACCAGCTGCCGGGCCAGCGCCAGCCCGCGCGGGTTCTCCAGGTCGAGGGTGATTCCCCGCTTGCCGGCGTTGGCACCGTGGGTGATCGGCGAGCATTCCCACAGGGGTTTGTCCCTGGGCACGAAGCCGGCGGAAAAACGCATCCCGTCCGGGCGCTGGATCGATTCCACCTTGATGACATCGGCGCCCAGGGCCGCGAAGCAGGCGCTGGCCGCCGGCCCGGCCCAGAAGGCCGTCAGGTCGAGCACCCGGATACCTTGCAGGGGCCTGGTGCCCTCGGCAACGGTCGTGCGGGCGGATGCGCTCCAGCGGAATGGAGCGTGCTCGCCACCGACGGCAGGGGCTGCGGCCGGGCCTCGCAGCGCGCCCTTGCCCAGCCGGTAGGGCGGCCGGGGTTGCCGGAAACCGGCCGGGTTGTCCAGGAACACGCCGCACTGACTGAACTGCTCCAGCTCGGGAACCGTCTGGCCATTGCCCACCGGCGCCACCGGAATGCGCCGCCGTGACGCTTCCGCGACGATGGCCTCGATGGTGCGCTCGCGGGTCCAGGCGTTGATCGCCGGCACCACGCGCTGGCTATTCCGGAAGCGCTGGAAACCGCTTGCCAGCTCCGGATCCCGCCCCAGTTCGGGGCGACCGATCATCTCCGCAAAGCTGCGCCACTGCTGGTCGGTGATGGTGCAGAAACCCACCCAGCCATCGCGTGCCGGAGCGATGCCGGGTACGTCCACCGACGCGGGAACCCGGCCGGGTTCCAGCTGACCGTGGATGTACTGATAGGGCTGCAGGCTGAGCAGCATGCTCTCGAACCGGGATACCTCGATCGCGCGCCCGCGGCCGGCGAACGCCGCTGCCGCCACCGCCGCGTAGGTCCCGCACAGGTAGTCGCCGATCTGACCGCCGGCGGCGAAGGGAGCACGGTCCGAATAGCCCCGATAGGCGGTGGCGCCGACCTCGGCCTGCAGCGTGAACTCGCTGGCGGCGCGCCCGGCATAGGGCCCGCTGGCGCCCCAGTCGGAAATGGTGAGCACGGTCAGGGCGGGATTGCCCTGGCGCAACAGCGAGGCCTCGATTCCCGCCTCCTGCAGCCGACCGTGATCCAGCAGCAGGTCGGCCTCCTTGCACAGCGACACCAGGCACTGCCGTCCGTGCGCGCTCGCGAGGTCCGCCGTCAGGTGAATCTTGTTGCCGTTGAGGAAGTGGTACAACGCCGCGGTTTCACCCGGGGCCAACGGCGCCCCGCCGTCCAGCGCCACCGAGGCCTTCCAGCGCCGCATCGGATCGCCGGCGCCGGGTTCCAGCTTGACCACCTCGGCACCCGCATCGGCCAGCATCTTGCCGGCGTAACTGGTGCTGATATCGCACGAAAGATCGATGACACGCAGACCGTCGAAGGGAAATCCGTGGGACATGACCTGGACCGTCATCGAGCGCCTGGAGTCGATGGTAGCCGGGATTGTCGGGGGCTGCGAGTCTCTATTCCTTGGTGGCGACATCACGCAGGCTGCCGTCACCGTTGAGGCAACGCTGCAGCCAGGCCCACACGCGATGCCGCGCTCTGTGCCGCCATCGCGGCCGGCACTGCCTCAGGATGCGAAGATGCGTTTCATGAGGGGAGCGGATTTGCGTAGCCCGAGGATGGTGGTGGCGGTCAGCACGCCGCTCATCATCGCGCCCACGACGCCGCAGCAGACGATGTCCTGCCCGGTGAGCCACACGCCGGGGATTTTCCTGCGCGGCGAGAGCCACTACGCACGGAAACGTTGCGGGTCATGGTCAAGGCCGTAGGACTCACCGCGCCGCCATGCACAGAAGTGCGCGCTCGAAGGCGGCGTGGAGACTTCGTAATAAAGGCGTCGTAATCCTCACCACGCTTGCTCCAGGGTTGGTCCTTCCACCGATCGAACCACTCGCAAGGCGCCGGGGCTACGATCTCGATGGTCGATGTTCCGGGGTGGCGTCGCGCGTAGTCCGGATCCCTGGCCGACGGGAACGAGATGCTCGGCCTGCCCCCCTCGAGCAGCGTGTCGTAGCCGGCACGACGGACGACAGCGGGTTCCAGCAGGCGCTCGAAGGTATTGAATACGCCGGCCGACGAGACGACGCAGTTGCAGTCGATGCGGGTGCCGTCTTCCATCTGGACGCCACGCGTGATGCCATTCTCGACGACGATGCGTCCGACGCGCGCGCGGGTGAATGCTTCGCCGCTGCCCTTGCGTATCTGCGCGTGCACCAGGAACTCGGACCTCCTGGGCGGCAGTCCCAGGTCACCCCGCTGGCCGCACCGCACGGCGATCAGGTCGCGGTCCTGCGTGAGCTCGCTGAGCACCTCCCAGGTGGTTCGGTAGAGGTAGCCCGGTGCGAGCCGATCGAGCAGCGGCTTCACCAGCGTGCGCTGCCAGGGCTTCAGGAAACGGCCCATCGTCACCATCGGCATCGCCCTGCCGACGTCTTCGAGCATGTGCAGGTAGCGGTCGATCGCCTTCTCTTCCCGTGGAAAGCGCTCTACGAGGTTGTCGCGAAACGCCTGCTTGCCGGCCACGGCGCCGCCGTCGAGAGCCCACCCATCCCCGAGCCGATCACCACGGCGTCGTAGGCGCCCTCGAGACGATTGGGGCGCTAGCGGCGCCCGCTACGGATGGTCGAGTAGATCGGGACGTTCATGACGGGATCCATGCCACGTTTTCGGCGTATGGTAAACGAACCCTGCGTGCCAGTGAGCGCCACACGCGAACAGCGTCATGTTCGCCAGGCGTTGCGCCACGCTGTCGACAATTGAATACTGGCCGCTCGAACACTGGTGCGGGGGTCCGGGAATGGAAAGTGTCGATTACATCGTCGTCGGTGCGGGCAGCGCCGGGTGCGCGGTCGCGGCGCGGCTGTCCGAGAACGCTGCCTGCCGCGTGCTGTTGCTGGAAGCGGGACGGCGCGACAACCACCTGTTCATCAGCATGCCCGCGGGGTGGGGAAAGACCCAGGATCCGCACAGCCGCTTCAACTGGGCGTTCGAGACCGATCCCGAACCGGGGCTCGGCGGCCGCAGCGTTCCCCTGCCGCGGGGCAGGGTGCTCGGTGGCAGTTCGGCGATCAACGGACTGATCCACATCTGCGGTCAGCGCGAGGATTACGACGACTGGGTCGTCGCGGGAGCGCCCGGCTGGGGCTGGGCCGAGATGGCACCGTACTTCCGGCGCATCGAGCGCAACCTCGGCAGTGCCGCTTCCGGGCATGGCCGGGAAGGCCCCATCGCGGTATCCGACATCGTAGACCCGACGCCGCTCGCGGAGGCGATGATCCGCGCTGCCGAACAGGCCGGTATTCCGCGCACCAGCGACTTCAACGGAGCGCGCCAGGAAGGAGTCGGCTATTACCAGATGACCGCTGATGGCGCACGGCGCTGCTCGGCCGCACATGGTTACCTGAGGCCGGCGCGAGGACGAGCAAACCTCCTCGTGCGTACCGACGCCGTGACCACCGGCATCGTGTTCGATGCCGGGCGTGCGACGGGAGTGCGCTACCGCCATGACGGGCGCGAGCAGGTGACGGGCGCGCGCGCGGAAGTGATCCTGTGCGCGGGTGCGATCGGCTCGCCGCAGATCCTGATGCTGTCCGGTATCGGACCGGCCGAACAACTGAGGCGACACGGGATTCCGGTCCGGGTCGATGCCCCCGGCGTGGGCGCGAACCTGCAGGATCACGTGGTGGTGCCCTTGATGTGGCGGCTCCGAGACGGCCAGCCGTCACTGAATTCCCGCCTCGGCAGCGTGCGGATCGTGCTCGAGGTGTTGAACTATCTGCTCCGCAAGCGCGGCGCGATGACGATACCCGCGGCCGACGTCGGCATCTTCCTGCGCACGCGCGAGGAGCTGACCCGGCCCGACGTCCAGTTCCATGTGATGCCGTTGTCGGGCGAGCTCGACAGCGATGCCAGGAAACTGCACCCCTATCCCGGCTACACGCTGGCGCCCAATGTGTGTCGACCCACGTCGCGTGGCCAGCTCTCGCTAGCCTCCGCCGACCCCCTGGCGCCCCCGCGGTTGCAGATGAACTACCTGAGCACCCAGTACGACATCGATACCACGGTGGCGAGCATCGAATGGGCGCGCCGGATCGCGGCCGCACCCGCGCTTGCAGCGATCACCGCCGCGGAAACCTGTCCGGGTGCCACGGCGGGCACACGCGATCAGCTGATCGAGTACGCACGCCGCGCGGGCACCACCGGTCATCACCCCGTGGGCACCTGCAGGATGGGGGCGGACGAAGGTTCGGTGGTCGATACCACGCTCGCCGTGCGCGGTGTGGCGGGCCTGCGTGTCGCGGACGCCTCGGTGATGCCGCGGCTCATCTCCGGCAACACCAACGCGACGTCGATCGTGATCGGCGAACGCGCCGCCGACTTCATCCGCGCCGGGCGCCGCTGAGCCCTGAATGTCGCGTCTCCGACTACTCGGGCACCACCGCACCCCGCCCCGACACCGGCAGCGCGCGCCGTTCGCGCCCGACGAACGCGTACGCCGAGGCCATCATCAGCACGCCGGCGATCGTGTTGCCCAGCGTCACCCAGCCGAGGTTGTACGCAGCACCGGCCACCGAAACGCCGGGGCCCGGCTCGCCGGCGAGCGCCAGCGCGAACAGCGTCATGTTCGCCACGCTGTGCTCGTAGCCGCTGGCGATGAAGGCGAACAGGCACCAGGCAATCGCGATCATCTTCGCCGTGTCGCCCTGGACCCGCGCACCGATCCACAGCGCCAGGCAGACCAGCCAGTTGCAGAGGATCCCGCGCGCCACCAGTTCGCCTGCCTCCGCGTTCATCTTCGCGGCGGCGATGCGCTGCAGCAGCGCGGCGCCTTCGCCGTGCGGAATCCCGCCGCCCGCGCTGGTGAACAGCCACGCCAGCAGCAGCGCACCGGCGAGGTTGCCGAACCACGCCAGCGTCCAGACGCGCGCGAGATCGCGCGACGCCACGCCGGCGCGCAGCACGCCGATCGTCATCGACATCGTGAGCCCGGTGTAGAGCTCCGAACCCGCGAATACCACCAGCGTCAGCGCGATGCCGAAGGAGGCGCCCATCACCAGGCGTTGCCAGATCGGATCGACCAGCGCGCCGAGGCTGAGGATCAGGATGATCCCGAGCCCCACGTAGACGCCGGCCATCGCCGAGGCGATGAAGAAGGCCGGCGGATCGGTCCGCGCCCACGCAGCCTTGCGCCGCGCTGCGGCGGCGAACCCATCGAGCGTGTCGGTATACATGGTCGCCTCCTTCAGCCCAGTCGCAGGTGCACCAGCCCCTGCTCGACGCGCACCGGGTAGGTGCGTACGCAACCGGTGTCGGGCGCCACTGCCTCGCCGCTCGCGAGGTTGAGCTTGAGTCCGTGCAGCGGACAGCTCACGTGGCGGTCGTGCACGATGCCGTCGGCCAGCGGACCGCCGCGGTGCGGGCAGCGATTGCGCAGCGCGAACACCTCGCCCTGGGTGCGGAACAGCGCGATCGCGATCTCGCCTTCGTCGGGATCGCGGTGCAGCAACACCCGTGAGCCCAGCCGCGGGATGTCCTCCAGGGCGCAGACCCGAGTCCAGTTTTCCATCGTGTGTCCTCCGCTCATGCGTGCAAGGGTTCGAACTCGTGGCGCGCGGCGCCGGCCACGCGTTCGGCCCACGGATCCGGTCGATCGCGCAGCGCGTCCAGCAGGCGCTGGTGCAGTTGCGCACGGTTGTCGGCGTCCTCGACGACGCGGCGCTTCACGTAGTCCAGCCCCACGCGTGCCACGAAATGGCAGGTGCGCTCGAGGTAGTGGCCTTCCTCGCGGTAGAGCTGCAGGAAGGCTCCCGCGTGCCCGAGCACCGCGTCGTCGTCGGGGACCTTGCACAGGAACTGCGCCACCTCGGTCTTGATGCCGCCGTTGCCGGCGACGTAGATCTCGTAACCGGAATCGACGCCGATCACACCCACGTCCTTGATCCCGGCCTCGGCGCAGTTGCGCGGGCAGCCGGAGACCGCGAGCTTGACCTTGTGCGGTGCGTACATGTCGAACAGCATCCGCTCGAGCTTCACGCCCATCGCCATCGAATGCTGCGTGCCGAAGCGGCAATGCTCTGCGCCCACGCAGGTTTTCACGGTACGGATCGACTTGCCGTAGGCGTGGCCCGACACCATGCCGGCCGCGTTCAGGTCCGCCCACACCAGCGGCAGCGCGTCCTTCGCGATGCCCAGCAGGTCGATGCGCGCACCGCCGGTGATCTTCACGGTGGGCACACCGTACTTCTCGGCCACGCCGGCAATCGCGCGCAGCTCGGACGGCGAGGTCAACCCGCCCCACATGCGCGGCACCACGCTGAAGGTGCCGTCCTTCTGGATGTTCGCGTGCACGCGCTCGTTCACGAAGCGCGACTGCGGGTCGTCCTTCGCGAGCTGCGGCCAGGTGGAGATCAGGTAGTAGTTCAGCGCCGGCCGGCATTTGTCGCAGCCGTTCGGCGTCTTCCACTCGAGGAACGCCATGATTTCGGGGATCGAGATCAGCCGCTGTTCGCGGATCGCCCGGCGTACCTCGTCATGGCTGTAGTCGCTGCAGCCGCAGACGAGCTTCTTCAGCGCCGCGACCGGCGTGTATGCACCCCCGAGCGTGGAGGCGAGGATCTGCTCGCACAGCCCCGCGCAGGAACCGCAGGACGACGCCGCCCGCGTGTGTTTCTTGACGTCGTCGAGCGTGAACAGCCCCTTTTCCTTGATCGCGCGTACGATGGTGCCCTTGGAAATTCCGTTGCAACCGCAGACCTCGGCGTCCTCGGGCATCGCGGCCGCGCGATTCTGGCCCTGGTGCCCGAGGTCGCCGCGCGCGCCCTGCCCCAGCAGCAAGCGCGCGCGGATGTCACTGATGTCGCGCCGCTCCTTCAGCAACTGGAAGTACCACGCCCCGTCGGCGGTGTCGCCGTACATCACGCCGCCGACGACGCGGTTCTCGCGCAGCAGCAAGCGCTTGTACACGCCGCCGGCGGCGTCGTTCAGCACGATCTCCTCGCAGCCGTTGCCGCCGCTGAAGTCGCCGGCGGAGAACAGATCGATGCCGGTGACCTTCAGCTTGGTCGCGGTGACCGAACCCGCGTAACGGCCCACGCCGTGCTGCGCGAGGTGGTTCGCGGCCACCTTGGCCTGCTCGAACAGCGGTGCCACCAGTCCGTAGACGGTACCGCGGTGCGCGACACACTCCCCCACCGCATAGATCTTCGGGTCGTAGGTCTGCATCGTGTCGTCGACCACGATGCCGCGGTTGCAGTGGATCCCGGCGGCGTCGGCGAGCGCGGTGTTCGGCCGGATCCCGGCCGCCATCACGACCAGATCCGCCGGGATCTGCATGCCGTCGCGAAAACGCACCGCCGCCACGCGACCGGACTCGCCGGCCAGCAGCGCCTCGGTATGTTTCTCGAGCAGGAACTTCAGCCCGCGCTGCTCGAGCGATTGCTGCAGCATGCGCCCCGCCACCTCGTCGAGCTGGCGTTCCAGCAGCCACGCGCAGACGTGCACCACGGTCACGTCCATGCCGCGCGCGCGCAGACCGTTGGCCGCCTCCAGTCCCAGCAGTCCGCCACCGATCACGACCGCGTGACGGTGCGTGGCCGCCGCCTCGATCATGCGCTCGGTGTCGGCGATGTCGCGGTAGGCGATCACACCGGGCAGGTCGTTGCCGGGAACCGGCAGCACGAAGGGCACCGAACCGGTGGCGAGCAGCAAGCGGTCGTACAGCGCCTCGCTGCCGTCGTCGGCGATCACGCGCCGGCGCGCGCGGTCGATGCGCACGATGCGGCGCCCGGCGTGCAGCGTGATGCCGTGGTCGTGGTACCAGCCGAGCGGGTTGAGCACGATGTCGTCGAAATCCATTTCGCCGGCGAGCACCGGCGAGAGCAGGATGCGGTTGTAGTTCGGGTGCGGCTCGGCGCCGAAGATCGTGATGCGGTAACGATCCGGCGCGGCCTTCAGAAGTTCCTCGATGGTGCGCACACCGGCCATGCCGTTGCCTACCATCACGAGGTGCGGTCTCTCCATCGCGGCGACTCCGTCTGCTGGGCGTTCGCCGGGGGATTAGCAACGGCTGTGCCAGACGTGCGGAATCGCGCCATTTCCCGTGTCGCGGCCCGTTTCGTTCGCTACCGCACGCGCCGTACGCACCGCAAGGGTGCGCACCCATGCCAGAATGGTGCCCCGTAGGTTCGGGCTGTGCCCGAACAAATCCGCGCAGGTTCGGCCTGTGGCCGAACGGGGCGAACGAATCTCCGCGTAGGTTCGGCCTGCGGCCGAACAATTCCTGTCCGGGCACAGCCCGGACCTACGTGAATCCGTCCGGGCACAGCCCGGACCTACGTGAATCGGTCCGGGCGCAGACCGGATCGACGAGATCAGCTGTCCGATGCGCGTTCCGATGGCTCCCGCATCCCGATCTCGCGCAGCACCTCGCCGGTGTGCTCGCCGAGCTGCGGAGCGATCCAGCGCGGCGCGCACCGTGTGCCGTGGAAATCCGCCGGCGATGCGACCATCGTCGTGGTGCCCAGCGGATCGGGCACGTCGACCAGCGCGCCGCTGGCGCGCAGCTGCGGATCGGCGAGCACTTCGTCGGCGCTCTGGATCGGCGCCCAGAAGAAATCGGTCTCGGCGTCGAAGATCGCGGCCCACTCCGCGAGCGTGCGGGTGGCGAAGATGCCGTCGAGCAGCGCGATCAGTTCGGCGGCGTTCTGCGCGCGCGCCATCGCGCTCGCGAAGCGCGGGTCCTCGAGCCACTCCGGATGCCCCACCGCGCGCGCCAGCGGTGGCCAGTGCCGATCGCCCTCGAGCCCCACGATCCAGAAGCGCCTGCCGTCACCGGCCATGTAGTTGTTGATCGACGGATTGCCCATCGTCTCGCGCATCCCGATCTGCGGATGCAGCCCCCAGCCGAGTTTCATGTTCAGATCGAAGCCGACCGTATAGACGCCCTGGCGCAGCAGCGAGGTCGAGACCAGCTGGCCGCGACCGCTGCGCTCGCGAGCGAACAGCGCGGCGGCGATGGCGCCGGCGAACGAGCTCGCCACCGAGTGATCGCCCATGCCGCCGCGCTGGAACGGCGGGTTCGCGCCGGAGGGTGTCAGCAGATGCGCGATTCCCGAGCGCGCCCAGAACGCCGCGATGTCGTAGGCGGCGCGATCGGCGTCCGGGCCTTCGAGTCCGTAGCCGGTGATGATGCCGTAGACCAGCTGCGGGCGACGCGCGAGCAGCGTCTCGTGATCGAGCCCGAGGCGCGCCAGCGCCGCGGGCCGGATGTTGCTGAGAAACACGTCGGCGGTATCGATCAGTGCGAGCACGGCCTCGCGCCCGGCCGGCGTGCCGAGGTCGAGCACCACGCTGCGCTTGCCGCGGTTGTCGAGTTCGAACACCGGGTTGTTCGGCATGTCGGCGCCCAGCATGCGCTGGAAACCGCGCGCCGGATCGCCTTCGGGCGGTTCGACCTTGATCACTTCCGCGCCCCAGTCCGCGAGGATGCCGCCGGCCGCGGGCCCCGCGACCCACACCCCGATTTCCACCACCCGGATGCCGTCCAGCGGTCCCGCCATCGTGTGCTCTCCCCGTATCGTTGCCGTGCGCGCCAGTATAGGGCGATCGGGTTCGATCCAGCGCGCGCACCGGGATGCACCGCATCATCGGTCCCGTCCGTGACAGTACATGTTCGTGTAGATCCGGGCTGTGCCCGGACACGATCGCGTAGGTCCGGGCTGTGCCCGGACATTCACAATGTTCGGCCACAGGCCGAACCTACGGGAATTGTTCGGGCACAGCCCAAACCTACAGTTCGCCGCCGGCGACGACGTTGCGGATCCGCTCGTCGATGCGCCGGCAATGCAGCGCGTCCGGCGTCTGCCAGCTGCCCGGAATGCAGTAGACGCTGTCCAGCCAGCCGAGGAACTGCCGGCGCAGCCGCTCGTCGGGTTGCCAGTGCGCCAGCGCATCGACCGCCGCGACCAGCGCGTCCTCGTCGCCGGCGTGCAGCGTCAGACCGTCGATCGCGTAGAACGCATTGCCGATCACGATCACCCGCTTCGCGCGCAGCAGCGCCTCGATCCCGACGGTCGAGTTCACGGTGATCACCGCCTGCGCGCCATCGATCAGCTCCTGCGTGAGGTTGGCGTTGGCGAACCGCAGCCGCGGATTGGCATGCGCGTGCCACGCGGCGTGACTCGTGGTGCACGAGGGATGCTCCTTGACCACGATCGCGAGCTCGCGGTCCGCGATGCGCGCGAGGAGCGCCTCGAGCACCTCGAGCAGATGCTGCATATCGCGTATCCACGGCGAGTTCAGCACGATCTGCGTATCGCGGTCGACCTGCAGGGGAACGAACAGGTAGCGCGGCGGCAGTTCGACCGGCGCCTCGCTGCGCGCGGTCGCCGACAGCCTGGGAACGAGCGTGGTGCGCGTCACCTCCGGCATCGCGGGTAGCGCGTGGTAGAACGCCGCCTCGCGCGGCACCGCGTTGTGGAAGTTCACGCCTCGCGGATCACAGGTCGTGGTGGCCGGCAACAGGCCGTTCTCGAACCGCAGCACCGGAATCGCGAACTCGTGCGCGGCGCGGATCGCGGCCTGGAAGAACCAGTGTCCGCCGTTCCACACCGCGATCGCGTCGGGGCGCCGGGCGCGGAAGGCGCGGCGGAAGCGCGCACAGGCGAGCGCCGCCTGCGCCGAATGCAGCGCGCGGCGCCACGGACGCAGCACGTGCAGCCGATTGCCGCGTCCGTAGGTCAGGCGATCGATGTGCGTTCGCGCGAGGGTCCAGACGTCGGTGCGCAGCAACCACGCCAGGTCGCACGGCGCGAGGCGCGGCAGGTCGCGTTCCGCGAACGGCTGCATGGCGAGCGCGCTCTGCGCGGCGAGCGCGCGGAAGTAGCGCTCGTGGTGGCTGAAGCGATGGATCAGCAGCACATGCACGAAGGGTTTCAGTCCTGGTTGGTGTACGTGATCCATCATCCGCGATCGCAGGCGGCCTGCGCCAGCAGCTTCGGACTGTGGCGCGACGGTGTCGGGCGTAGGTTCGGCCTGCGGCCGAACAACTGTCCGGTCACAGACCGGACCTGCGGGCGGCGGCGTCCGGCATTTGACGTTTGGCGCGTGCGCGTACGTGTCCGGCGTTTGGCGCGTCCGCGTAGGTTCGGCCTGCGGCCGAACAAATGTCCGGTCACAGACCGGACCTGCGGGCGCCGGCGCATGCTTCGCGCGTCAATGCGCCAGTGGGTCCGGCCGCAACTGCACGCTGACGATCTTGCCCGGCAGCGGCGTGTGCCCGTCGCCCCCCTCGAGGTGTCCGAGCGCGAACGAACCGTAGTTGGCCCACAGTGCTCGCCCCTTCCAGCCGGCCCCCTCGTCGTCGATGCGCCCGTCGAGGCCGCGCGCGTAGAAGCCGAGCGGATACGGGACGCGCAGCGTCACGAATCGCTGTTCCGCCGGCACGTAGGCGATCAGCGAATCGGAATTGGTGCCGGGCACGATGGGCACGTTGCGCCCCAGCCCCAGCACGTCGAACTCGTCGACCCACACCAGGTAATGCCAGTCGGCCGAACCGCCGCGCTCGACGTCCTTGAACTTCGGCCCCGGAATCTCGCGGATCTCCCACCCCTCGGGACAATGCATGCCGTCGCCGGCCGCATCGTGCAGGTCGCGGCACCGGCTGCGGTCGAAACGCCCCAGATGACCGCTGCCGAAGGCGACCCACGCAATGCCGTCCGAGCCCACGTCCACACCCCGCGGATTGAACACCTCGATGCGCTCGCGCTGCGCCGGCACCGGCGGCACGAACAGCTCCACACGGCAGCTCGCCGGCGCGGACTCGCCACGCTCCATGCGCACGATGCCGCCCGGGATCGCGAAGAACGGCGAACCGTAGCCGCCCCGCCCGTCCGTGTACCACGCGTACCAGACGCTGTCGTCGCGCGGGTTGACGCCCATGCCGTACAGGAACCCCTCGAAGCGCAGGTCCTGCTCCGGCCGGCGCGGCTCGCCGCGCGCCACCGCCGCACCGATGCGGCCATCGCCGCTGGTGTCGACGATCAGCGGGCACCACCCGACCGCCGCCGCCGAGTCGCCGGTGGCATCGAACACGCGCGTATCGATCCAGCCCATCACGCGCGAATCGCCGCTCAGGTACAGCGTCTGCCCCTCGTCGTAACCGAACTGCAGGTGGTGCGTGCCGAAGCAGGTGTCGATCGGGCGCGTGGCACCGGTCGCCGGGTCGAAGACCGATACCTGCGACGGGCGCCCGACCGCCGCATCGAGCGGAAAGAACGCCGCGAACGGATGCTTCGATCCTTCCTTGCACCAGTCCGGCTGCCGATCCGGATTGCGATTGAAGGTGGTGCTCCAGATGCGGCCCCGGGCATCCATCATCGGGTTGTGGGGTTGCGCCGAACCGGCGAGCTTTCCGAGCGAGAATCCGGTCGGCAGCTTGCGCTCGCCGATGGTGTGGGTGCGCGGATCGAGCCATACGATCTTGCCGGCGTGCTGCGCCACACCGTAGACGGGCCCGCGTGCATTCAGGTGCGGATTGCGCTGGTCGGTGCTGATCTCGTCGTGCACGAACTGCGGCGTGCCGTCCTGCGCGATCGCCCAGTCCCACAGCGAATGCACCACGTTGCGCTCCACGCCGACCGGGCGCGACGGCACCTCGGGCAGTTCCCCGGCAGCGATGCGGGTGCTCCAGTCGGCGTACATCGCGGCCGCGCGCCGCGCGCCGAACATGCCCATGAAGGCCGTCATGTTCTCGTCACCGACGGCGAACACGCGTTGCAGCCACGCGTCGGTGGCTTCGTCATGGCCGGCACGCGGCGGCACCAGCGTGCGCGTCACCGCGTTGCCGAACTGGTGGCAGAACAGGCAGTTCTCCTTCATGTGGTAGATCCAGTCGGTACGACTGCGCATCAGCGGCTCGATGCCGTTGCCGTTGGTACCGGTGCCCGGAAACTCCGCGTCCGGCGGTGGCTGCAGCAGCGCGAACCAGTGGCTCGCGGGAAAGATCGTTGCCGCGGCGGCCGCCGAGGGCGCCGCGGCCGCGCGCAGATCGAGCGACTCGCCGGGGCGAGCCGGCACCGGTTGCGAATCGGCAAGACCGTAACCGCGGACCCAGACACGGTAGGTCGCCGCTGGCAGGTCCGGCAGCAGATAGCGACCGGCCTCGTCGGTGACGACGATGCGGCTGAACGCGACCGGCAAGTCGCCGGTTTCGGCGATCACCCACACGCCGGCCTCCGGCCCCGCGGGACCGTGCACCGTACCCGCGATGTCGTCGGCATCGAACACGATCGCTGCGTCGTGCACCGTTTGCGCGGCGGAACACGCCGCGTCGAACGTGTTGCACGCGATAGCGCAAACCAGCGCGAACGCGATTCTGCTTGCCACGGTAGTCACCCTCCTTCCGCTTGCCGAACGGCACGCCGGTGCCTCAGTACCCCGATCACGCCCGGCGTCACCGACACCAGCACGATCGCGATCACCGCCAGGCTGAAGTTCTCCCTGACGACCGGAATGTTGCCGAAGAAATAGCCGCCACCCACGCAGGCGCTCACCCACAGCAGCGCACCGGTGACGTTGTAGAGCAGGAATTGCGCGTAGCTCATGGCGCCGATCCCGGCCACGAACGGCGCGAAGGTGCGCACGATCGGGATGAAGCGCGCGATGATGATCGTCTTGCCGCCGTGTCTTTCGTAGAAGGCATGCGTCTTGCGCAGGTGTTCGGGATTGAAGAAGCGTGAGCGCGGATAGTGGAATACCTTCGGTCCCAGGTAGTGGCCGATCGCGTAATTGACCGTGTCACCGAGGATCGCGGCCACCGACAGCAACCAGAACAGCAGCCACGCATCGAGGCTGCCCTGCGCGGCGAAGGCGCCGGCGGCGAACAGCAAGGAGTCACCGGGAAGGATCGGCGTGACGACCAGCCCGGTCTCGCAGAACACGATCAGGAACAGCAGCGTGTAGGTGTGCACCCCGAAGCGCGCGATGATCTCGGCCAGATGCTGGTCGAGGTGCAGGAAGAAGTCGATGAACCAGTGCAGGAACTCCATGGGCCCTCCGGGAGCGGCCCGCCCGCGGCGGGAAGGCATCGCCCGGCATTCTAGCCGCATCCCGGCCGCGCGATGCTACACTGCGCCGCCGGTCGCGCGCCCTGCCCGCGTCACGGCGAACGACAACAAGACCGTGACGGGATGCTGCCGATGCTGATGGGGATGACGCGCTACCAGTGGACGGTGCTGTTCGCCGCCTGGCTGGGCTGGGGCTTCGACGTTTTCGACGGCCTGCTGTTCAACTACGTGGCGCCTAACTGCGTGCCCACGCTGCTCGGGCTCGGGATCGGCTCACCGGAAGCGCGCACCGCCACGCTGTACTGGACCGGCGTGCTGACCTCGCTGCTGCTGCTCGGCTGGGCCGCCGGCGGCGTGCTGTTCGGGCACGTGTGCGACCGCATCGGCCGCAAGAAGACGCTGCTCATCACCATGCTGCTGTATGCGCTGGGCACCGCGGCCTGTGCGCTGGCGCCGAACATCTGGGTGCTCGCGCTGTGCCGCGTGATCGCCGCGCTCGGCATCGGCGGCGAGTGGGCCGCCGGCGCCTCGATGGTCGCCGAGGTGGTGCCCGAGGAACGCCGGGTCGAGGCCGGCGCCCTGCTCTATACCGCCGCGCCGGCCGGACTGTTCCTCGCCACCTACGTCAA
Source organism: Pseudomonadales bacterium (assembly GCA_022072145.1). Lineage (GTDB taxonomy): Bacteria > Pseudomonadota > Gammaproteobacteria > Pseudomonadales > UBA5518 > UBA5518. The sequence goes on along the minus strand of JAJVIG010000033.1, from coordinate 15,284 downwards.
TTTCGGCGTCGCTGGCGTGTGGATGGCCGGACAGCCCGGGACCTCGTGGCGCATCGTGTTCCTGTTCGGCCTGATCCCGGCGGCGGTCGCCTTCGTGGTGCGCCTGTTCCTCGAGGAACCCGAGCGCTGGCGCCAGGCGGTGCGCGACTCGGCGCCGGTGCGGCTGGCCGAGATCTTCGCGCCGGGGCTGCGCCACCTGACCTTCGCCGGCGTCGGCATGTCGGTGGTCGCACTGATCGCGTGGTGGAGTTGCAACGCGTTCATCCCGACGGTCGCGACCGGCCTGGCGCAGAACGCGGCGGCCAGCGCCGGACTGGATACCGCCGGCACGCTGGCGCTGGTGGAGGAATGGAAGTTCCGCGCCACGTACTGGTTCAACCTGGGCGGACTGCTCGGCACGCTGGCGACGATCCCCATCGCCAAGCTGCTGGGCCGCCGCGCGCTGTTCGGGATCTACTTCGCCGCCAGCGCGCTGGCGATCTTCGCCACCTTCGGCATCGACTGGGCGCCCGGCGTGCGGTTGTACTGGTACTTCGCGATCGGCGCCTCGGTGTTCGGCATCTTCGGCAGCTTCACGTACTACCTGCCGGAACTGTTCCCGACGCGGCTGCGCGCCACCGGTTCGGGCTTCTGCTACAACATCGGCCGCGTGCTCGCGGCGGTGGGGCCGTTCGCGGTCGGCACCATCGCGGCGCAGGGAACCGACACCGTGATCCAGACGCTGTTCTACGTCGGGCTGGTCCCGGCGCTGGGCGTGCTGCTGCTGCCGTGGGTAGTGGAAACCCGCGACCGCGTGCTCGCCGACTAGGGCGCGCGGCGGGCGCGCGTTCAGCCGTCCAGCCGCGTGGGCAGGTCCATCGTCGGTTCCGCGCCGATCACCACCTCGCCGCGCGCGAGCTTCGAGTGTCGCAGCCCGTAGCCGAAGTAGAGCAGCATCCCGCCGGCGAGGTAGACGAGAAAGAAATTGCGCGTCTCGACCTTGCTCATCAGCGACATCAGCAACAGCAGGCACAGCGCCGCACCGACCAGCGGCACCAGCGGAAACCACGGCGTGCGGAACGGCCGCGCAAGCTGCGGCTGGGCGTAGCGCAGGTACAACACGGTCAGGCACACCATAGCGAACGCGGCCAGCGAGCCGACGGCGGTGAGTTTGGCGAGCGCATCCAGCGACATGAAACCGGCAAAGCAGGCGGCGACCGCGCACACGATCAGCGTGCCGATCCACGGCGTGCGGAAGCGCGGATGCACGCGGGCGAAGGTCGGCGGCAACAGCCCGTCGCGCGCCATGGTGTAGAAGATCCGCGTCTGCCCGTACAGCAGCACCAGCATCACCGAGCTGATCCCGGCGATGGCACCGATCTTCACCAGCACCGCGAACCACGGCAGCCCGATGCGGTTCACCGCCATCGCGATCGGCGCCGGGTTGTCGAGCTCGGGGTACGGCACGATGCCGACCAGCACCGCCGAGGTCAGGATGTAGAGCACCGTGCAGACCAGCAGCGAGCCGATGATCCCGATCGGCATGTCGCGCGCCGGGTCGCGCGCCTCGGCGCCCGCGGTCGACACCGCCTCGAAACCCAGATAAGCGAAGAAGATCGTCGCCGCCGCGGTGATCAGTCCGGCCACGCCGTAGCGCGAGGTGTTCTGCGCGGTCAGCACGTCGAGCAGCGCCCGCCGGATGTCGGCCCACCAGCCGCGCTCGGCGCCCTCGGGGGGAGGCGGCACCTGCTCCGGGATCAGCGGCGACCAGTTGGCGGTGTCGACGAAGAACGCGCCCACGCAGATGAACGCGATCACCACCGCCAGCTTGATCGCGACGACGATGTTGTTGGCGGTGGTCGACTCCTGGATGCCGAGCACCAGCAGCACGGTCACGACGCCGATGGCGAAGATCGCGGGCAGATTCGCCACGCCGTGCGCGAGCACCGTCGCGCCCTCGCGCACCACGCTCCCCGGTGGCACGGTGAACTCCGGCGGGATGTGCAGGCTCATGTCGTTCAGCAGGCTGACCGCGTAGCTCGACCACCCGACCGCGACCGTGGCCGCCGCAAGTCCGTACTCGAGCACCAGCAGCAACCCCATCAGCCAGGCCACGATCTCGCCCATCGACGCGTAGGAGTACGAATAGGCGGAACCGGAAACCGGCAGCATCGACGCCAGTTCCGCGTAGCACAAGGCGACGAACGCACACAGGATCCCGGTGATCACGAACGAGATCATGATGCCGGGGCCGGCGTACTCGGCCGCCACCCGGCCGGTGAGCACGAAGATGCCGGTGCCGATGATGCACCCGATCCCCAGCGACACCAGGTTCAGCGCACCCAGCGTCTTCCTGAGTTCACCCTGCTCGTGCTCGGCATGCATCTGGGCCACCGACTTGCGGATGAACAGGCGGCCGATGCCGCTCGCCGCCGGACGCGAACCGTGGGACATGGGAGGTGCTCCTTCTTCGGTGCCGCAAGTATAGGTCGCGGATCACGACGTGTTCGCGGTCCGGGCTGCGCCCGGACAGGTGCCGGTACATGCTCGCGTAGGTCCGGGCTGCGCCCGGACAGGTGCCGGTACATTTGTTCGGCCACAGGCCGAACCTACGCGGACATGTGTTCTGCGACGGCACAGCGCCGTGCGCGGTGGCCTTCACGCGGGGGCGCCCGTATAGTGGCGCCCGCCATCAACCGCGCAGGAGCCACAGCGATCATGTCGTCCCGTCCGCCGAGCAGCGCCGCCACGCACTGGTACACGTTTCGCGGCGTGCGGGCACTGAAATCCACCCACCCGGAGGTACGCCGGCTCAAACGTGCCGAGGACAACCCCAGCCTGCACGGCAACAAGGTCTGGCACTCGAGCTTCGCGCTGATCGACTACCTGCACCGGCATCCGGTGCGTCCCGGCGCGCGCGTGATCGACGTCGGCTGCGGCTGGGGACTGAACGGCATCTGGCTCGCGCGGCGCTACGGCGCGCGCGTGCTGGCGGTCGACGCGGATCCCGCCGTTGAACCCTATCTGCGCCTGCAGGCGCGCATCAACCGCGTCGAGATCGAGTTCCTGCCACGACGCTTCGAACAGCTCGATGCGCGACTGCTGGCCGGCGCGGAACTGCTGACCGGAACCGATATCTGTTTCTGGGACGAGATGGTCGAACCGCTGTACCGCCTGCTGCGCCGCGCCGGCAAGGCGGGTGTGGAGCGCGCCATCGTCGGCGACCCGGGACGACCACCGTTCTGGTCGCTGGCCGAACGCGTCGGCAAGCGCCTGGGAGCAGAGGTCGTGGAGCACGCCAGCGGGCGCCGGGGCGCAGCACCCAAACAGCTGCTGGTCACGGACTACGCGAAACTGCGCGGCTGAGCGGCTGAGCGGCTGAGCGGCTGAGCGGCCGAGCGCGCGTCGACGGCTCTCAGTCGGCGCCGGACGTGCCCGGCCAGTCGACGACCACCGCGCCGCGCAGGTCGCCGGCCACGAAGCCGGTCGCCTGGTCGGCCGGATAGCGCTCCGCAAGCGCCTTGCGCACCGGTTCCGCAATCGCCGGTCCGTGGCAGGTCTCGCACGGCGGCTGGGTCACGATCGCCTTCATGTAGCGGGCCGAACCGTCGGCGGCGCGCTCGAAGTGTTCCAGCTTCTCCGCGCCCTCGCCGGCCGCCAGCCGCCTGGAAAAATCCTCGAGCACTGCCCGGGCGCCCTCGTCGGGCGAGTTGGCCGGATTGCGCAGTTTCAGCGCGGTGCGCCACACGCGCACGCCCGCCTCGTTGCCCACGTGCTCGGCGATCACCGGCGCGCGCGTCTGGCAGACCTCGATCGCGGCGAGCGGCCCACCCTTGGTAATCGCCTGCAGCAACTCGCCCTTGAGTTCGTTTTGCATGCTGGTCGCCACCTCGCGCGAGGCGATCAGCCGCGCATCGGCATCCTCGATCGCATGGGTGGCATACGCAGCGGCGAGCATCGTGGTCAGGGCGATCAGGCGGCGCATGGTGGCTTGCTCCGGCAGGGGAATCGGTAACGGCTTCACGCACTCCGGGATTGCGTTCGGTCGCCGGTCGACTATATATTAGTGGTGTTTGATATAGCAAGCTCGCCGCCATGCCAGTACAGCACGCACGCCGCGCACCGATGCTCTCCGCGGATGCCTCGCGCGATCTCGCGACGCACGCCGACACTGCGGCCGCCCTGCTCAAATGCCTGGCGAATCCGCACCGGCTGATGATCCTGTGCGCGCTCGCCGAAGGCGAGCTGTCGGTCGGGGTGCTGAACGAGCGTATCCCGCTGTCGCAGTCGGCGCTGTCGCAGCACCTGGCCGTGCTGCGCGCCGAAGGCCTGGTGCGCACCCGCCGCGAGGCACAGACCATCCACTACAGCGTCGAACCCGGACCGGCGCTGGAAGTGATCCGCGTGCTGCACCGCCACTTCTGCACGCGCGGCGCCTGATCCGCACGCGGTGCGGCGCGTTCACGCCGGAGGCAGCGGCATCTCCATCACCGGCAGCGATTCGGGCATGCCGCCGAGCGCCACCGCGCAGCGCGAACTCGCGCTGAACGTCGCCAGCGCGACCGCCATCTGGCAGATCTGCGCGGTCGAAAAATGCGCACGCAGCCGCTCGCGCAGCTCCGGCGCGAACACGCCGGGGTTGCGCAGATAGGCGTCGGCGAAACCCAGCACGGCCTTCTCGACCTCGCCGAGCGAGCTGGCGGCAAAACCGTCGTCGATCAGTTCCACCGTTTCCTCGGTCAGCCCGTCGGCGCGCGCCACGTCGTAGCGCACCGATTTGCAGAACACGCAGTTCACGGTGCGCGCGTTGCGCAGGCGCAGCATCTCGATGAACGCCGGGCGCACGTCGTTGCGGCGCCACACCGAGCCGTTCAGCTGCACCAGCGCGTCGATCAGTTGCGTCGCCAGCCCCAGGCTGCTGTCACGGATCACGTGTCCGCTCGCTTGCGCCGGGGCGCCCACCCGCGGTCCCGAACCGTTCATCGCGCATCCTCCCCTGTCATGGCCGAGAACATCATCGCCAGCCGGATCCGCGCGTCGATGAAACCCAGCGCCTCGATCAGGCAGACCAGCCCCGCCTCCCCGTGGTGGCGCTTCACCGCGTCGGCCAGCGCGTCGTCGATCGCGGCCGGGTCCTGCGCATACACCTCGGTCAACGCAAGTGCGGCGCGCTCGGCGTCGTCGAAGCGCGAATCGCGTGCGTAACTGCCGTCGCGCACTGCGTTCCTGCGCTGCGCATCGGGCTCCACGGCACGCTCGCGTCCGGCTTCCATGACCGCGCCGTGGAGCACCGCCAGCCGCAGCCGGCAGAGCTCCAGCGTGCGCGGCGGCACGTGGTCCTGCCGCCAGATGCGCTCCCACACGGCGTCGAAATCGCGTGCGAGTTCGCCGGCCGGCGCCAGCGCCGAAGAGAGGCTGTCACTGTCGTATCGCATCCGGATCTCCATCATCTGCGGTGGCGCTGCGAGGCGATCGCAGCCCGTGCCGGCACGATCACACGCACCCCATTCGAGGTCAACCTCCCTCGCGGAACGCCTGCCCAGCGCGCGCCCACTTCGGGCACGTCTGCTATCCTGCGCGAGTCTTGCCGCCGCGGCGGCCTGCTGCAACGGGAGAACATCGATGCGCTGGCGCGAAGGACGTCGATCGAGCAACGTCGAGGACCGCCGCAACGACGCGCCGCAGGCGCGCATGGCCGCCGGCGGCGCGCCGCTGCTGCTCAGGCTGCTGCCGCTGCTGCTGCGCTCGCGCGGCGGGCGCATGCTGCTCGGCGTCGGCGCGCTGGCGCTGGTGGGCGCGCATTTCCTCGGCATCGACGTGCTGTCGCTGTTGCAGGGCGGCGCGGCCTCGACGGCCACGCCGGCGGCGCGCGCGCCCGCCTCGGCGGCGGAGCAGGAACGCGCGGACTTCGTCGCCGCGGTGCTGGCCGATATCGAGGACGCCTGGCACGCGCGCTTCGCGGAATTGCAGCGTCGCTACGAGGAACCTCACCTGGTGCTGTTCCGCGACAGCGTGCGCTCGGCGTGCGGTTTCGCGCAGTCGGCGATGGGACCGTTCTACTGTCCGGCCGATCACCGGATCTACATCGACCTGGCGTTCTTCGACGACCTCGCCGAGCGTCACGACGCACCGGGCGACTTCGCGCAGGCCTACGTGATCGCGCACGAGGCCGGCCACCATGTGCAGACGCTGCTCGGCATCTCCGACCAGGTGCGCCAGGCCGGCCGCGGAGCATCGAGGGAGGCGGTGAACGCGTTGTCGGTGCGCCAGGAACTGCAGGCGGACTGTTTCGCCGGCGTCTGGGGTCATCACGCCGACCGCCAGCGCGGCATCCTCGACCCGGGCGATCTGGAGGAAGCGCTGCGCGCGGCCAGCGCGATCGGCGACGACCGGCTGCAGCGCCAGGCGCAGGGCTACGTCGTTCCGGACAGCTTCACGCACGGCAGTTCGGAGCAGCGCGTGCGCTGGTTCCGCCGCGGCTTCGAGTCCGGCGACATCGGCAGCTGCGACACCTTTGCCCAGCGCGAACCATGAAGCGCCGCGGCGGAGCGGGTCCGGTCGTGCCTTGTGTTATGCAAGCGCTCGGCTAGACTTGCGTCACTTCTCGCGCGCGCGAAAGGAATCGCATGGACTGGATCCTGTATCTCGCGGCGGCAGTCGCCGCAGTGATTTTCATCACGCTGATCGCACCTCGCCGGCGCCGCAAACCGGCGGCGTCCGCGAGCCGGAGCGCAGCACCGCGGCGTCCCGCCGTGGCCACCGATACCGGGGCCGGCCCCGCGCCTGAACCACCCGCCACCGCCGCCCCAACGGTCGAGGAACCACTGCCACCGGCGCTGACCACCTTCTGGTTGGCCGAGGAGCACGAGATCCTGCCCGACCGCTGCGCCCACCTCACCGAACGCCTGCGCCGCGTCGTGATGCCGCCGCGCGGCGTACAGCGTTTCATGACCACCGACATCATGGCCGGCAACGCCTCGCGCGAGCTTGCCGAACTGGTCATGAGCGAGCCCCGGCTCGCGGCGAAGGTACTGGGGCGAGCGAACTCGCCGTTCTACGGCCTGCAGATGCCGATCACCAGCGTGCCGCACGCGATCACCTACCTCGGAATGAACGCGGTGCGCAGCATGGCGCTCAGCTTCCTGCTCGAGGAGTCGTTCACGGCCGACGATCCGGAGCTGCGCCAGTACTACGACCGCGTCTGGGACGCGGGGCTGTTCGCCTCCGAGCTCTGCTCGCTGCTGGCCGGCAAGCTGGGACTCGGCGATGCGGGCGCGCTGTGCACCCAGACCGTGCTGTCGTTCCTCGGCGATCTCGCCGCCCCGGCGCTGCTCGGCGAGCAGGCAACCCGGGTGCGCCAGCTGGGGCTGCTGGAGCGGTTGCGCTTCGAGCAGGAGACGATCGGTGCCAGCGCGGTGCTGCTCGGCACCATCATGATGCGCGAATGGGGGCTGCCGGCGACCATCGTCGAGGCGGTTTCGGCCGCCGGGCGCGTGCTCGTCACGCCGGCCGGCCAGCTGCCGCCGGCGCTCGCCGCCCGCGCCGGACTCGCCTACGCCTGCGCGCGCATCGGCGAGGCGATCGCGCACCAGCGCGTCGAGCACGTCGAGCAGATCGACCTGAGCGCCGACGGCGCGCCGGAACTGCACCACCTGCAGGGCTACCTGCGCCTGCCGGCGCTGGCACGGCTGCCCGAGCAGTTGCACACGCCGGAACTGCGGCTGGCGATGATGCGCATGATCACCGCGGTCGCCAACGAGACAGCCGCCACCTGAGCGCCGCGCGAGCGCTCAGCGCACCAGCGAGAGCTTCGCGAGCAACCGCTGCTCGCGTGCACGCACCTTGCGCACGCTCGCGGCCTTCACATGACCGAAACCCCGGATCGACTGCGGCAGCGCGGCCAGTTCGACCGCCGTGTCGAAGTGGTCGCGATCCAGCCGCTCCAGCACGCGCCCGACGAGCATCTCGTAGTCGGCGATCAGGCGGCGCTCCTCGCGACGCTCGGCACTGTAGCCGAACACATCGAAGCGCGTGCCGCGCAGCCGCCGCAGCGGCACCAGCGCCGCGAACACCCGCAGCACCCACGGACCGAACTCGCGCTTGCGCGGCACTCCAGTGTGCGGGTCGCGCCGGGCGAGCAGCGGCGGCGCCAGATGGACACCGATGCGGTAATCGCCCTCGAAGCGCTGCTGCAGCGCCTCCCTGAACGCGGCACCCGTGTACAGTCGCGCGACCTCGTACTCGTCCTTGTAGCTCATCAGGCGGAACAGCGAGTGTGCGACCGCGGCGGTCAGCGGCAGCGCCGGATCGACCGCGAGCGCCACCTCGGCCGCGCGCACGCGCTGCACGCAATCGCGGTAGCGCGCGGCCCACGCCGCGTCCTGGTAGGCAGTGAGGAATCCGGCACGCGTGGCGATCGCCTCGTCGAGCGACTCGGCGCCTTTGCCGTGGCGCGCTTCGTCACCGGTGAGCGCGAGCACCGCGGTGGGGTCGTGCGCGGCGCGGCGCCCCCACAGGAAGGCCTGCAGGTTGAACGCCACCGCCACGGCGTTCAGCTCGATCGCGCGCGCGATGGCGTCGGCCGATACCGGCACCAGACCGCACTGGAACGCATAGCCCAGCAGGAACATATTGGCCGCGATCGCATCGCCGAGCAGCGCGGTGGCGATCGCGGTGGCATCGACGAAGCGCGTCTTCGCCTCGCCGACCTCCTCGCGGATCTTGCGCTTCATCGCCTCGGCCGGGAACACCGCGTCCGGGTCGCGCGTGAACGCGGCGGTCGGCGCCTCGAACTCGTTGATCACCGCCTGCGTGCGCTCGATGTCGACCTTCGCCAACGGGTCGTCGGCCGCGCTGACCACCAGATCGCAGCCGAGCAGCAGGTCCGCGTCGCCGGCGGCCACGCGCACCGCGTGGATGTCGTCCTGGCGCTGCGCGATGCGCACGTGGCTGACCACCGGGCCGAACTTCTGCGCCAGCCCGCTCAGGTTCAACACCGTGCAACCCTTGCCCTCGAGATGCGCGGCCATGCCGAGGATCGCGCTGACGGTGAGCACGCCGGTGCCGCCGATGCCGGTGATCACGGTGTTCCACGGGCGCTCCAGCGGCGCCGGCGCGGGCTCCGGCAGCAACGCGAACGCCGCACCGGCATCGACCGCCGCCGCGCGGCGCAGCCGCCCGCCGTGCACGCTGACGAAGCTGGGGCAGAAACCGTTCAGGCAGCTGTAGTCCTTGTTGCAGGCGCTCTGGTCGATCACCCGCTTGCGCCCGAACACGGTCTCCTTCGGCAGCACCGACAGGCAGTTCGACTTCAGGCCGCAGTCGCCGCAGCCCTCGCACACCAGTTCGTTGATGAACACGCGCCGGTCCGGGTCCGGGTATTCGCCCTTGCGCCGGCGCCGGCGTTTCTCGGCGGCGCAGGTCTGGTCGTAGACGATCGCGGTGACGCCGGGGATCTCGCGCAGCTCGCGCTGCACGTGGTCGAGTTCGTCGCGATGGTGGATCGTCAGCGCGCGGAAACCGCGCACGTCGCGCGCATACCGGTGCGGATCGTCGCTGACCAGCGCGATTCGCCCTACCCCCTCGCCCTGCAACTGCTCGACGATCTGCGCCACGCTCAGCGTGCCGTCGATCGGCTGGCCGCCAGTCATCGCGACCGCGTCGTTGTAGAGGATCTTGTAGGTGATGGCGACGCGCGCCGCGACCGCGGCACGGATGGCGAGGATGCCGGAATGGAAATAGGTGCCGTCGCCGAGGTTCTGGAACACGTGCGGCGTGTCGGTGAACGGCGCCTGCCCGATCCAGGTCGCGCCCTCGCCGCCCATGTGCGTGAAGGTCTCGGTGTCGCGGTCCATCCACGTGACCATGTAGTGGCAGCCGATGCCGCCGCCGGCACGGCTGCCCGCGGGCACCACGGTCGAGGTGTTGTGCGGACAGCCCGAGCAGAAATGCGGCGTGCGCTCGATGATCGCGCGCGGGGCGGCCAGCGAGCGTTCCTTGCGCTCGAGGAATTCCAGCCGGCGTTGCATGTCCTCGCTGCGGTAGTAGCGGCCGATGCGTCCGGCGATCGCACGCGCGATCATCGCCGGCGTCAGCTCGGCCAGGTTCGGCAGCAGCGAATGACCGTGCTCGTCGAACTCGCCGATCACGCGCGGGCGGCGCTCGACCGGCCAGTTGTAGAGCTGGCCGGTCAGCTGGTCCTCGATCACCGAGCGCTTCTCCTCGACCACGAGGATTTCTTCCAGCCCCTCGGCGAAGGCGTGCGTCGCCACCGGTTCCAGCGGCCACGGCATGCCTACCTTGAACACCCGGATGCCGAGCGCCGCGGCGTGGTCGCGGTCGATGCCCAGGTCCTCCAGCGCCTGCAGCACGTCGAGGTACGCCTTGCCGGTGGTCACGATGCCGAGGCGCGGGCGCGGGCTGTCGATGGCGACGTAGTTGATCCCGTTCACGCGCGCGAACTCGCGCGCCGCGTAGATCTTGTACAGGTTGAGCCGCTCCTCCTGCGCCAGCGGCCGGTCGCGCAGCCGTGCGTGCACGCCGTCGGGAGGCAGCGCGAAACCCTCGGGAACCTTCACCGTGACGCGCCCCGGATCGATGTCCACCGACGCGGAGGCATCGCAGTTCTCGGTGATCACCTTGAAGCCGACCCAGCAGCCGCAGTAACGCGACAGCTCCCAGCCGAACAGCCCGAGGTCGAGGATCTCCTGCACGTTGGCGGGATTGAGCACCGGCGCCGAGGCCCCCATGAACGCATGCTCGCACTGGTGCGGCAGCGTCGAGGACTTGCAGGCATGGTCGTCGCCGACCACCGCCAGCACGCCGCCGTAGCGCGAGGTGCCGACGGCGTTGGCGTGTTTCAGCACGTCCATGCTGCGGTCCAGCCCGGGGCCCTTGCCGTACCACATGCCGAACACGCCATCGACGCGCGCGCCCGGGAACAGCGTGACCTCCTGCGTGCCGCGCACCGCGGTCATCGCCAGGTCCTCGTTCACGCCGGGACGGAACACCACGTCGTGGCGCGCCAGATGCGCCGCCGCGTGCCACAGCGCGAGGTCGAAGCTGCCGAGCGGGGAACCGCGGTAACCGGATACGAAGCCCGCGGTGTTCAGGCCGCGCTCGCGGTCGCGCTGGCGCTGCAGCATCAACAGCCTGACCAGCGCCTCGATGCCGCTCATGTACGCGCGCCCGCCGGCGAGCGTGTACTTGTCGTCCAGGGTGACGTTGTGTCGCAGCATGGCGCCGCTCCCTGTGGTCCGTGAACACGGATCTCGTTGGTGCGGCGAGCATAACACCGCCGCGACGCAGCGGGACCCGCAGGTTCGGCCTGTGGCCGAACATGCCCGTAGGTTCGGCCTGTGGCCGAACGAACGTCCGGGCACAGCCCGGACCTACACGAACATGCCCGCAGGTTCGGCCTGTGGCCGAACATGTCCCGTAGGTTCGGCCTGTGGCCGAACGAACGTCCGGGCACAGCCCGGACCTACAAAGGACCGGGCATCGCCCGGACGGGAACGTGTACGGGACGGGAACGTGTACGGGACGGGACCGCAATTACGAGGCTGCGAGATCGTCGCGGAACACGCCGACCGCGGCGGCGAGCGGGGACTCCGGCGGCAGGCTCGCCAGCGCCACCGTGCACCACGGCAGCAGATAGCGCGCGCGCAGTTCGCGCTGCAGCACCGGCTCGCCGGCATCGATGGTGCACGCGAACACCTCGCAGGCCACGCCCAGCTGGTCCGGCGGCAGCCGTGCGTCCTGCCACTCGAGCTCCAGATGGTCCATCACGCGCAGCCAGTCCTCGCGCACCGCGGCGCCGTCGCGCCCCAGCGCCGCGTGCAGCAGCAGCGACACCGCCGGCGACGGCCCGTGGAATGCGCTCCAGTAATCCACCGCGAGGTCGTCGAAACGCCCGGGCAGGCCGAGCGCGGACCATACCGCTGCGCGCATTGCGGTGTCGGTCAGCGGACTCCACAGCCGCGCCCACGCGAACATCGCGAGCGCCTGCGGATCCTGTTCCTGCGGGTCCTGTTCCAGCGGGTCCTCGCCCAGCACCTCCGTGACCACCGCGGCCGTGGCGCGCTCAGGCCGGCCGCGCGAGCAGCGCGTGGCGCTCCTCGTCGGTCAGCGCGCGGATCGCGACCCGCGTGTCCTGCACGAAGGAACCGAGCTGCAGGTGGTTGATCGCGAAACGCAGCTGCCCGTCGCCGCCGGCCATGTGCAGCGGGTTCTGGATTCCCGGGATGATCCACTTGAAGCTCTGGTGCCCGGGGAACTGGTGCGGCTCCCAGGCGTGGAAGTAGTACGCCACGCGCGGGCGCACCATGGTGCTGTGCTTGATCCGCATGTGGATACGACCGCAGTCGTTGCTCAGCTCGGCGAACTCGCCGTCGGCGATGCCGAGTTCGGCGCCGTCGCGCGGATTGAGCAGCATGCACGGCTCGCCACGCTGCAGACGCAGCAGCATCGGGTTGTCGCGCCACTGCGAGTGGATCGACCAGCGCGCATGACACGACACCATCTGGAACGGATGGTCGCCGCCCGCCTTCGGGCTCGGCTTGTGCGTGGGCAGCGCCTCGCCGGCGGCGACGAACCACGGATGGTCGAGGTAAAACTGCAGCCGGCCCGTGTAGGTGGGCCAGCGCGACTTGTGCTCGGTGAACAGCGTCAGCGTGCTCAGCACGCCCTCGCCTTTCCAGTCCGGGTTGAAGGTCGCGGTCGGCAGCACGTTGTCGCCGGTGCCGACGAACTTGCTGATGCCGTCGCGTTCCAGATCGGCGATGCTCACGCCGCCGACGCTGGGGCTCGCGTCGAGCACCGCCTGCGTGACCTTGGGCGCGTCCTTCGGCCCGAAGGCCCCGTGCGAGGTGTAGCGCTGGTGCAGCGTCTTCCAGTCGTTGCTGCGCCCGCGACACGAATCGAAGGCCGGCAGCCCGCGTTCGCGGCAGATCTCCTCGATCCGCTTGCTGAGCAGCCAGAACATCTCCCACTCGTCCTTGCTCTCGCCGAGCGGCGGCACCGCCGCGTCGCAGTAGTGCAGGTACGGCGCGTAGGTGACGGCGTACTTGATGCCGACCTTCTCGTACCAGCCGGCGGCCGGCAGCACGTAGTCGGAGTGCATCGCGGTGAAGCACCACTTCACGTCGATGCACACAGCGAGGTCGAGGTTCGGCCAGAAGGTGTCGAGCATGCGGTCGCCGCGATTGGTGCGCCGCAGCAGGTTGGCGCCACCGGTGAACAGCACCTTCGGTCCGGCCTTGCTGGCACTGATCGGCTCCCAACCCTGCTCGCGCGCCTCGCGGTGGTAGTCCGCCAGCGAGCGCTCGTAATAGCGCGCGGCCTCCTGCTCGAGATCGCCGGCGATGCCCTGGTGGTCGTACATCAGCGAGGCGGTGGTGGTGCTGCAGATGAACTTCGACTCGTTCGCGCGCGCCATGTCGAACGGAATCAGGTGCGGCGACTTGCGCTTGGTGACCAGGTCGACCGCGATCTGGTACAGATCCCCCGGCGTCAGCACCCCGGCCATCATCGCGAGCTTGCCGCGCAGGCCCTGGTGCTCCATCTGCAGCTGCGAGCCGAAGCCCGCGAGGTCGAAGAAGCCGGTGGCGTGGATGCCGGCGCCGCGCTTGCCGATCGCGCCCTTGAGCGCGAGGCACAGCAGCTTGGCGCGGTTCATCAGGTCGGAATGCACGAAGCGGTTCGAGCCCCAGCTGGAGAGAATCAGCGGACGTTCGGCGCGCGCGAAGCCCTCGGCGAAGCGCAGGATCACGTCCGGGTGCAGCGCCGTGACCTCGGCGGTGCGCTCGAGGGTCCACGCCTCGAGCTGCTCGCGCAGCAGCGCCATCACCGGCGCCACGTTCACCTCGGCGCCGTCCAGCAGGCGCACCGCGAAGCTGCCCTCGAGCAGCGGCTCGATGCCCTCGAGGCGCAGCCACCCGCTGTCGTGGCCCTCGATCCCGAGCGCCAGCACCAGCTCCTGCGTGCGCGCGTCACGGAAGTACATCAGCCGCCGGTCGCCGTCCGCGACCACGTCCGCCTCGCGCAGGAACTCGCCGGTATCGAGCCGCACCAGCAGCGGCAGGTCGGTCTGCTCCTTCACGTAGGCCCAGTCGGCCTTGTCGGTATCGATGATGTGGCGGGCCGTGAACAGCGCCAGCGCGGCGTCGGTAGCGGTTTCCAGCGGCAGCCACTGGTCCGCGTGCACCGCGGTGGCGGTGTACTGCGGGTCGATCACGACCAGCTCGGCACCCTTGTAGCGCGCCTCGTACAGGAAGTGCACGTCCGGCATCTGCGTCACCGCCGGGTTGTGCATCCACACGACCAGGTAGTCCGACAGGAACCACTCGTCCGAGGAACCGCCGGTGTGCGCGAACCCGGCCGTGAGCGCGAGCCCGAGGTTCAGGTCGCCGATCTCGGCCCACATATCGGCGAAGGTGCCGCCGGACTGCATCAGGAACTTGAAACGCCCCAGCGTGCTCGCGCCCTGGTCGAAGTTGGGGCCGAGGTCCTGGATCATGCAGTCGGCGCCGTAACGGCTGGCGGCGTCCACGCAGCGGGTGGCGATCTCGTCGATCGCCTGCTCCCACGAGATTTTCTCCCACTGGCCCGAGCCGCGCGGACCGACGCGCTTCAGCGGCACCGTGAGCCGGCTGGGGCCGTACATCAGCTCGCTGTAGCACGCGCCCTTCTGGCAACCGCGCGGATTGAAATCCGGCACGCCGGGTTCGGACTGCGCGTAGACCGCGCTCTGTTCCTCGCGCACCACCACGTCGTTCTTGACGTAGATATCCCACGCGCAGGCGCTGCGGCAGTTCGCCCAGCCGTGCGAACCCTTCACGATCCGGTCCCAGCTCCAGCGCTCGCGGTAGAGGTCTTCCCAGTTGCCGATGGTGCGCGCGGCGTGCCCCGCGCGCGCTGCCGCGTTCGCGCGCAGGTGGAACAACGGCAGCGATCCGGTGGCGAGCGCGCCGGCCGCGAAGGCCGACAGCTGCAGGAACCGGCGGCGACCCAAACCCGGGGAAACGGTGCGAGCGGACATCGGTGGCTCTCCGGCAGGGAACGAAGTGAACCGCTGACGCCGGCCAACTTAGCACGCATGCAAAAAAAACGGGCGGCACCCGGGCCGCCCGTTTGGTTACGATCCTGTATGGATCGCGCGCATCACGCTCAGAATGCGACGCGCATGCCGAGCTCGACGCTGCGCCCGGCCTCCGGCGCGATCGCGCGCAGCAGCGAGGCGGCGTTGCGCACTTCCCGGTCGAGCAGGTTCTCGCCGCGCAGGAACACCGTCCACTCGTTGCCGCCGG
>JAJVIG010000048.1 GCA_022072145.1 Pseudomonadales bacterium | reverse complement strand
CGCGCTCGGCGGCGGCCTCGGCGTACGGGGTCGCGGGCGCTGCCGGAGCCGGTTGCGCGCCCGTCGCGGGTGGGGCGGCTGCACCCGCGGAGCTGGCCGGCGCTGGCGTTGCGCGCTGGCGGGCGACGTAGTCGGGAAGCACGAAGAACACCAGTGCAGCCAGCAGCAGCAAGGCGCCGATCACCAGCGCCGGCACCGGCAGCGCGGGGCGGGTCGCGCCGGCGGGAACCGGTGCCGGCGAGCGCGCGATATCGACCGCCACGGGCTGGATGCGTTCGAAGTCGTCGTGGATCATCGCGGGCGTTCCGGTCGGCGGCAGGTGCGCGTGCTCCTCACGGGGTGCCGGTCTCGGCCGCGTGGATCTCGCGCAGCACGTCGCGCCACTGGCGGTACTGCTGCTCGACGGTGCCGCTCAGCGTGACGCGCCGCTCGTCGAGCTCGATCACGTGTGGCTGGACCTCGGCGCCCAGCGAGGCGCCGAGCTCGCGCAACGTTTCGGCGTGCAGCTTCGATTCCGCGCGCTTGTCCATGCCGCTCTTGACCATCACGGCGCCGCCGAGGATGCCTACGGTGCCGGCCGCGCGGGTGGTCGAGCTGTCACTGCCCTGGGCGGCGATGCCGCCGACGATCGCCGCGATCCCGGCCACGGTGCGCAGCGTGGACTGCCGGCGCAGTTCCTGGTACGCGAGCGCCTCGCCGTGTGTCTCGCGGCGCCAGTCCTGGTAGGGTTGCGCCATGCGGCGCGCGAACGCGGCGTATTCGTCCTGCAGCGTGTCGATGAACAGCGCGTCGCGTTCGCGGATACGGCGCACGCGCTCGAGCATCGGATCGTTCTCCGCGGGCAGGCGCTCGATCCGCACCACACCCTTGCGGTCGGTGGCGAGGTAGCCGTCGAAGGCCTGCGGAGCGAACGCCGCGGCGAACTTCAGTTCCGCGATGGTGCGCAGTTCGCGCGCCCGTTTCGGCTTCATCTGCGCGCGGTAGGCGGCCAGGTCGTTCGCGATGCGGTTGTAGACGTCCTGGAACGGGTCCGCTGCCGCGCCACGCGTGGCGTCGTAGCTGTAGCGGCTCGCGGTGCCTTCGTAGCGGCGCGTGTACCAGGTGGTGCCGCCCGCGTCGCCGGCGGTGATCTCGAGCGCCAGTTCCAGTCCGTTCGACGCGAGGATCCTGCCCTGCACCACGACGTCGCTGAGCGCGGTCTGCTCCGGGATCACGCGTACCGCTCCCCAGTGGCCGCTACCCTGCAGCGTGGCGGCGAGCAGCGTCGGCATGTAGCGCGCCTCGGCCTCGCGGATCTCGGGCGCGGTCAGCAGTTCGTCCTCCTCGAGTTTGGCCGCGCCGGAGTCGAACGGGCGCACCGCGACGTCCAGCAGTTCGGCTTCCGGGCGCGCAGGATCGCCGGCGAGCACCGGTGTCACCGTCGTGGAGCGTACCGAACTGCTCGCGCAGCCGCCGAGCAGCAGCAGCGCTCCCAGGAGCAGCGCGAGGCGTGACAGCGCAACGATCCGGCTCATCGAGTTTTTCCCTTGGTCAATCCGGTGTACTTGCGGTACTCGTCCCAGAGCTTCGCGCGCAGTTCGGGATCCTTTTCCTTCATCGCCGCCTCGCGGATCTGCCGCGCGACCACGTCGTCGGCGCTGCCGTCGGGGATGTCGGGCGGGATCGGGGCGTTCGCCTGCTGGATCCCGCCGCTGGTGCCACGGCCCGCAGCGCCCCCGGCAGCGCTGCCCGCAGGCGTGGCGCCGGCCATCGTCGCGGATTCGCCGCTCCCGGCGGCTCCCGCCGGATCGGCCGCACGCGTGGTGCCGTGATCCGGGGCGCCGTATGCGGCGTCGGCCTCCGTGGCCGTCGCGTCGGTGCCGTCTCGTCCGGCCCCGCTATCTTCGGCGCGTTCCAGCGTGCGCGCGCGCTCACCGGCCAGTGTGCCGTCGAAGCGCTCCAGCGAGGAATCGAGTTCACGGTCGAGTCGCGCCAGCTCGGTCGGGCTCGCACCGTTGCCGCCTGTCGCGGCGTCTTCACCGGCGCCCGTCGCGGTCGCGCCCGGCGTTGCCGTGGATTGCGCCGCTGCACCTCTGGCGCCCTGCGTGCCCGCGCCCGGCGGCGTCTGTCCGGCACCGGCAGCGCTCGCCGCGGCATCCGGCGGCGCTGCCTCGCCCTGGCGTTCGCGCATCGCCTCGAGCGCGGCGTCGAGCACGTCCCGTTCCGCGCTCGCCGACGTCGAACCGGCTTCGGCACGGCGTTCGGAGTCTTCCAGCGTGATTTCCGGCGTGCCGCCGCCGGAGGTGGCGGCGGGATCCCCGGCGGCGGGATCGGCTGCGGTCGCTCCCGGTGCCGCAGCGGGCCGTGGTGGCGTCGCCGTGGATTCCGTCGCACCGCCGGCTTCGCGACGCTGGGGGGCGCTGCTGGCGCCGCCGGGCTTGGCCGCTGCGGAGCTTGCCGTCGGTGCGCTGCTGCCGGAGGACGAACCCCGCGCGGTCGACGACGACGCCGAAGGGGGGCTCGCCGTGGGCGGTTGCGGCGTGGCCGGCGTGGTGCTGGTCGTCTTGCAGCCAGCGAGCGTGAGCAGGCACAGCAGCACCGTCACGCCTGCGCGGACGCTGTTCATCGGCCGCTTCCTCATGGGGTGTAGGAGTACCGGTAATCAACGTCCGGGGTGGCCACCGGTTGACCGCCCTCGAAACGCGGGCGAAACGGCGTTGCGAGCACGCGCTTGCGCAGGCGCGCGACCTCGCGGCCGCTGGCGGGCGGCGAGGACTCGATCACCTGCACGTCGCTCGCGCGGCCGTTGTCGCCGACGTCGAACCGCACCCGGATCCAGGCCGTGTCGGTGCGCGGCGCCGGACTCGCGTCGAACTCGTCCGGGATCTGCGGCAGGGGGCGCGGCGCGCCGAATACCGTGGCGAGGATCGCCGGCGCCTGGTCGCCCGAGCGTTCGCCGTGCGCCCAGGCTTCCTGGTACAGGCGCAGCGCGCTCTGGCGGCGCGCGAACAGCTGGTGCCAGTCGGCGAGTTCGGCCAGCGCCTCGCTGCAGGCAAGCTCGCCGTCGACGGTGGTGTCGTGGCGTAATTCGGCGGCACGGCGCAGCGCGTCGCGACCGGCGACGAAACTGTTGGCGATGTGTGCCTGGATCGCCATCTCGTCGATCGGTTCGTCGCCGAAGCCGAAACCCTCGCGCACCAGTGGCGCGTGGCTGGCGACGTAGTAGTCGACCAGCGCCCGCCGGCGCAGCGCATCGGCGATGCGCGGGTCCCGCGGGCCGGACTTCGTCTCGATGATGGTGACTGCCGAGTCGTAGAAGCGGCGTGCGTTCAGCAGGTGTTCCACCGGATCACCGCCGCTCGCGTCGAGGTAGGAGCGCATGTGCCAGGCGGACAGCCGCTCCAGCACCGGAAGCAGGCGTTCGTCGTGTTCGCCGTAGTTGCGCTGGTGGATCAGGAACACCTGGCGGTAGCGGTTATGGACCTTGTCCCATTCGCCGAGCGCCGCGTGGCTTTCGATCAGACGCTCGAGGATCGGCAGGTCGGCGCTGCTGTACAGGCCCTCGTTGATGCGCGTGATGTGCTCGGCACGGCTCAGCGAGACGACCGCCTCGGCGTGCCGCCCATGCTGCTGGTACGTCAGTCCGAGTCCGAACAGTTCCTGCTGCAGCGCGGGGGACCAGGCGCCGTCCTCGGCCTCGAGATCGCGCACGCTGTCCAGATAGCGCTGGATCGGGGTCGGCGTGGGTTGCTCGCCGGTTTCGTCCGCGGCCTGCTCCGCAGCGCCGGTCGTCGCCGCCAGTGCTCCCGCCAGCAGGCACGCCAAGGCATGCTGGCTCGCTGATGCGATCCAGCGTGCACCGGTACCGTACATCGCACGTGGGCCGCGAGACATGGGGGCTTCGCCTGCTCAATGCCGTGCGCCGCATTCTAGCGCCGCGCACGGGTGGCCGCGAGTGCGGCGCACGCGCCTCGCGGGTTGGCCATGCGCGCCTGCAGCCGCTATAGTCGGCGACTGTTTGCAGCGTGGCGGAGCGGCGGCGCATGACGGTCGAGGACAGGAACAGGGAGCTCGTGCGGCGCTTCTTCGCGGCGCTGAACGCGGGCGACACCACGGCGCTGGTCGATGCCTACGCCGACGACGGCGAAGTCTGGACCAGCGGACGGACGCTGATTTCCGGCACCTTCCCGAAGGAGCGCGTACGCGAATCGGCCGGGGGCATCTTCGAGGCCTTTCCGCACGGCATCGAGTTCACCATCCACGCGATGACGGCCGAAGGCGAGCGGGTCGCGGTCGAGGCCGAGTCGCGCGGGGTGCACGCGAGCGGCCGGCTGTACAACAACCTCTACCACTTCCTGTTCCGTTTCCGCGACGGGAAGCTGGTGAACCTGCGCGAGTACATGGACACCGAGCTGGTGACCGATGTGCTCTGCGGCGGGCAACGTCCCGGCGGCTGAGCGTGGCGAGCGCGCGCCCCCGGACACGGATCAACAGGCAAGGGAGACTTCTGCAATGGCGAAATTCGGCGTGGCGCTCGGCATGTTCGGCGTGCACAACTACTACGGCGGCGACGCGCGCGGTTATGTGGAGGCGGCGCGGCTGGCCGACGCGGCCGGCGTGGACCAGGTGGTGTTCACCGACCACGTCGTGATGGGCGAGCGCACCGACCGCTATCCGTACGGCAGCTTTCCGTTGCCGCCTTCCGAGCCGTGGTTCGAGCCGCTGACGCTGCTGTCGGCGATCGCCGCGGTGACCGCGCGCATCGAGTTGGCGACCGGCATCCTGATCGCGCCGCTGAGGCCCGCCGCGCTGCTCGCGAAGATGCTTGCGACGCTGGACACGCTGGCGCCCGGGCGTTTGCAGATCGGCATCGGCATCGGCTGGCAGCGCGAGGAATTCGAGGCCGAGGGGCTGGACTTCGACCAGGCCTGGACGCTGCTCGACGACGGCGTGCGCGCGATGAAGCTGCTGTGGCGTGAGGCACCGGCGAGCTTCCACTCGCAAACGGTGAACTTCGAGCGTGTCTACAGCACGCCGTTCCCGCAGGCGCGTTCGATTCCGTTGTGGTACGGCGTCAAGCCCACCGAACGCCAGGCGCGGCGCATCGCGGAGCTGGGTGCGGGCTGGGTACCGATCTCCAGCGCCGCGGACTACGTGCGCGACGGCGTGCAGCGTATCCGCGAGGCCTTCGTCGCTGCGGGCCGCGATCCGGCCACGCTGCAGGTGCGCGCGCACGCCCCGATCCATTACGGGGCCGATCATCGCGGCGATTTCGAGCGGTCGGTGGCCGATATCCCGGCGCTGCTCGACGCCGGCGCCACCGTGATCGAGTTCGAGCATCATCCCTACATCCGCGACAAGGCCGAACTGCCCGAGTTCTACGCGCGGCTCGCGGCGCTGAAAACGCGCCTCTGAGTCAGGCGATGGAGCCGGGCGCGGCTTCGCCGGCGCGGCGCCAGCGTCTCGCCTACGGCTACGCCTGGCTCACCGTCGCCTGCTGGGCCAGCGTGGCCACCGCGTTCAAGCTCGCGCTGCGCGAACTCGAACCGCCACAGCTGCTGCTGATCGCCAACGCGGTGGCGGTGCTGGTGCTCGGGGCGCTGGTGCTGGTCTCCGCGCCGCGGCGCGCGACGCTGCGCCGCTTGCCGTCCGGTGCGCACCGGCGCGCGCTGCTGCTCGGAGTGATGAACCCGCTGGCGTACTACCTGCTGCTGTTCCATGCCTACGACACGCTGCCGGCGCAGGTGGTGCAGCCGGTCAACTACACCTGGGCGATCGCGCTGTCGCTGCTCGCGGTGCCGCTGCTCGGGCAACGGCTCGGCACGGCCGAACTGCTCGCCGCCGCGCTCGCCTACGCCGGCGTGGTGGTGATCTCGCTGGGGTTGCCGTCGCACGGTGGCGCGCTGCACCCGGGCGGGCTGGCGGCGGTGCTGGCGTCGACCGTCATCTGGGCGCTGTACTGGATCGTGAACAGCCGCGCCGGCGTCGATCCGTTGTGCGGCGTGCTGCTGAACTTCGGCTACGCGCTGCCGTTCACGCTGGGTGCGTGCCTGTGGTTCTCGCGGTTGCCGTTGCCCTCGGCCGGGGCGCTCGCGGCGGCTGCGTGGGTAGGCGTTTTCGAGATGGGCGTGACCTTCTTGTTCTGGCAGAAGGCGTTGCTGCTGTCGGTCAATGCCGCGCGGGTCAGCAACCTGGTGTTCGTGACGCCGGTGCTCTCGCTGGCCGGCATCACGCTGGTGCTTGGCGAAGCGCTCGCGCCGACCACGCTGCCCGGCCTCGCGCTGATCCTCGGCGGCCTGCTGGTGCAGCAGCGCTTCGCGCGCACGTAGGTTCGGCCTGTGGCCGAACGGGCAATTTCCGGGCACAGCCCGTATTTACGACGACCTGTCCGGGCACAACCCGGGCGGGTGGCGGGAATCGCCACCGGCCGGGCGTCGCGCCGGCCGGTGGATCGCACGTGTGGTGCGTGGTTGCGCGCTCAGCGCCGGCTGTAGGCCGACATCCCGAGGCCGAACTGCGCGACCAGATCCCGCATGACCTCGGCCACGCCACCGCCGAAGGTGTTGATCTGGCACTTGCGGTAGTTCTGCTCCAGGTCGCCCGCGAGCGCCGCTCCGGGCGAGCCGCGGCGCAGCCCGCCTGGCATGCCGGTCACGTTCAGCATCAGCTTGTCGACCGCGATCAGGCACTCGGTGCTGTAGGCCTTGATCGCCGAGGCAAAGGCCGGGTCGGGTTCGCCCGTGTCCACCTGCCACGCCATGCGCCAGTTCATCAGGCGCATCGCCTCGAGCCGGGTGTAGACCTCGGCGAGCGCCGACTGCACCCACGGCAGATCGGCGATGCGTTTGCCGCCGCCGGCGTCGGTGTTCTGCGCCCACTGCAGCACGCGCTGCAGCAATCCCCAGCCCTGGACGCCGATGGCTGCCAGTCCCACGCGTTCGTGGTTGAGCTGCGAGGTGATCAGCTTCCAGCCGCCATTGAGCTGTCCCGCGATCATGGACGCCGGGCAGCGCACGTTGTCGTAGTAGCTGGCGTTGCTGCGCACGCCGCCCACCGTGTAGAGCGGCGTGAACGTGAAGCCGGGCTGGTGCGCGTCGACCATGAAGATCGAAATGCCCTTGTGCGGCGGCTGGGCCTGCGGATCGGTGCGCGCGGCGAGCCAGACGTAGTCGGCTGCCTCGGCGCTGCTGGTCCACACCTTGCTGCCGTTGATCACGTAATCGTCGCCGTCACGCACCGCGGTGGTCTTCAACGCGGCAAGGTCGGTGCCGGCGCCGGGCTCCGTATAGCCGATCGCGAAGTGGAGCTCGCCGGCGGCGATCTTCGGCAGGAAGAATGCCTTGTGTTCCTCGGAACCGTTGGCGATCAGCGCCGGTGCGACGGTGTTGATCGTCACGAAGGGCAGCGGCACCTCGGCCAGCTGGGCTTCCTCGAAGAACACCAGCTGCTCGGAGCTCTTGCGCCCCTGGCCGCCGTACTCCTTCGGCCAGCCGAGCGCCAGCCAGCCGTCCTTGCCGAGCTGGCGGATCACGGACTTGTAGGCGTCGCCGCCCTCGTTGCCGCGCGTTGCCTCGCGCAGTTCCGGCGTCATCAGCTGGCTGAAATAGGCGCGCAGCTCGCGGCGCAGCTGTTTTTGTGCGTCGGTGTAGTCGATGTGCATGGCGTTCGGTGCTCCAGGCGAGTGACGGACACTATGATATTGAAACTGGATTCAATTTCAATAAGAATATGCGAAACCTCGGGTGAGGCAGTGTGGATGGCAGGGCAAAGCCCGCGCAAGCCGGCCGCGGTGAAAACCGCCGGTACGGCAACCGGCACGCCGCGGCACAGCGCGCGCGGCGAGGCGGCGCGGCAGCGGCTGAAGGAGGCGGCGGCACGCGTGCTCGAGCGCGTGGGCTACCGGCAGATGCGGGTGGCCGATGTCACCGGCGAGGCCGGCGTGGCCGCGGGACTGTTCTACCACTACTTTCCGGACCTGAAGACGCTGACCATCGAGGTACTGCAGGACTTCATGCAGCGCTTCGAGGCGGTGGACGACATCGAGCGAGGTATCGCCAAGGGCGACTGGTACGCGCGGATGTACGCGCACAACCGGCTGGTCGTGCAGAGTTACGCACGCAACCCCGGTATCATGCGCTGCATGGTGCAGATGGGCGACGAGGAGCCCGAGTTCGGCGAGCTGTGGCGCGCCAGCCACCAGCGCCGGCTGGCGTGGTTCGTGCGCGCGTTGCCGCGGCTGTTCCCGCAGGCGCGACTCGACGCCGGGCAGGCGCAACTGCTCACCGCGATGCTGGCCGGGATCGGCGAGCACGTGCTCGCGGAGTATTACATCGCGCGCGCGCCGCAATTGCGCGCACTGGAACTGGGCGAGGAGGAGATGGCCGAGTGGGTATCGGTCATGTTCTACCGCGCGCTGTTCCTCGAGAATCCGCCGCGCGAGCGCCTGCGCCACGCGGCAGTGGTCGGCCTGATACGCCGCGGCGTATCGGTGGGCTCCGGTGCCACGCCATAGCGGGCGGGCTGGACGAAGCGGAAGGAAGCACGGTGTGAACGAACAGGACGTGGAGCGCGAGCTGCAGCAGTACGTGGGGCTGTCGTGCGGTCCGTACAACAGCTGGGAAGAGGTCAACGCACCGATGATCCGTCATCTGTGCGAGGCGCTCGGCGACCGCAACCCGGTGTACACGGATCCGGTGTTCGCGGCGCAATCGGTGCATGGCGGCCTGGTGGCGCCGCCGACGATGCTGCAGGTCTGGACGATGCGCGGCAACACCAGCGAGCGCGCGCCGGGTTCGGACGAGCGCGATTCCTTCGCGGTGGTCGATTACCTCAAGAGCATCGGCTATCCGGCGGTGGTCGCGGTGAACTGCGAGCAGACGTACTACCGCTATCTGCACCCTGGGGATCGCGTTCACCACGTCTCGCGCATCGAGTCGATCTCGCCGCGCAAGACCACCGCGCTCGGCACCGGCTATTTCGTGACCGAGCTGGCGGAATTCTTCGATCAGCACAGTGAGAAAGTGGCCGATATGCGGTTCCGGGTATTCCTGTACCGGGCGGCGGATCGTGCCCAGGACAACGGCAAGGGAGCTTGAGATGGACTTTACACGTTCGGAAGAATCACGGCAGATCCAGGAACTGGCGGCGCAGATCTTCGCCGACAACGCCGACGACGCGGTGCTGAAGCGTTTCGACCGCGGGGAAATCGCGTGGCATGAGGGGCTCTGGAAGCTGCTCGCCGAGGCGGGGCTGATCGGCGTCGCGCTCGGCGAGGAATACGGCGGCAGCGGACTGGGTTTCACCGAGTTGTGCGCGGTGTTCGAGGAGCAGGGCCGACACGTGGCGGCGTTGCCGTTGCTCGCCACGGTGGTGCTGGGTGCGATGCCGATCGCGGAGTTCGGCAGCGATGCGCAACGCGCGCGCTGGCTGCCCGGGGTGGCCGCGGGCAGCACGCTGCTGAGCGGCGC
Source organism: Pseudomonadales bacterium (assembly GCA_022072145.1). Lineage (GTDB taxonomy): Bacteria > Pseudomonadota > Gammaproteobacteria > Pseudomonadales > UBA5518 > UBA5518. The sequence goes on along the minus strand of JAJVIG010000048.1, from coordinate 20,795 downwards.
GCTGTGCTATCCGGATGCGGGCGGGCACGGCGAGCGCCTGCCGCAGGCGCGGCGCGACGGGGCGGGGTGGGTGCTCGACGGCGCACTCGACCGCGTGCCTTACGCGCTCGAGGCGGCGGCCTTCGTGGTGCCGGCGCGCACCGACGCCGGCGAGACGCCGGTGTTCGTGGTGCCGGGTGACGCGACGGGGCTGCGTCGCGAGCGGCGCCGCGGCACCAACCACGAACCGGTCGACACGCTGGAATTCGCCGCCGTGCGCCTGGACGCCGATGCGCTGCTGGGTCAGCCCGCCGACGGCGCGTGCATCGCCGAATGGTCGGGAACGCGCGCGGCCACCGCGCTCGGTTTCATGCAGCTCGGGGTGCTGGCCGATGCGCTGCGTCGCACCGCCGAGCACACGGTCACGCGCAAGCAGTTCGGCAAGCCGCTGGCCGGCTTCCAGGCCGTGGCGCATCGCGCGGCCGACGCCTACATCGACATCGAAGCGCTGCGCTCGACGGCCTGGCAGGCCGCGTGGCGGGTCTCCGAGCGCCTGCCGGCGGAAGCGGCGGTGGCCTCGCTGGCGTGGTGGGCCTGCGAGGCCGGGCACCGGGTGGGGCATGCGTGCCAGCACCTGCACGGTGGCATCGGCGCCGACGTCGATTATCCGATCCACCGCTATTACCTGTGGTCGAAGCAGATCGAACTGGCACTCGGCGGCGGGAGCCGGATCCTGGCCCGCTTCGGCGCCAGCCTGTCCGGGCAGAGCATCGAGATCGGCCTGTGAGCACACAGCGAGCGACGACCCGCGCCTTCGCCGACGTGCGTCCCGGGGAGGATCTGCCGCCGCTGGCGATCGAGGTGACCACCCGTCTGATCGTCACCGGGGCGATCGCAACCCGCGATTTCCAGGACGTGCATCACGACAAGGACGCGGCGCAGACGCTGGGTTCGCCGCACATCTTCATGAACATCCTGACCACCAACGGGCTGGTAGGACGCTACGTGACCGACTGGGCCGGGCCCGAGGCGCTGCTGCGCTCGGTGAAGATCCGCCTCGGTGCGCCGAACTATCCGGGGGACACGATGGTGCTCGCCGGCAAGGTCACGGCGGTCGATGCGGCCGAACGGGTAGTGCAGATCGAGGTGGAAGGCCGGAACGGGCTGGGGCCGCACGTGACCGGTTCGGTGACGGTGGTGCTGCCCTGATCCAGCGTAACTTTGCCGCTTTGCCGCACCCCCTCGGTCGCGGTCTTGCGCAACCGGTTGCTAGAATGGCACTCGTCAGCAATTTCCCGTGATTATCGAAACGATGCGCAAGCTGTTCCTGCTGTTCACCCTGTCCTGTTCGCTGCACGTGAACGCGCTCACCTTCGAGATGCCGCCGCCCGGCGAGGATATCGTCGGAGAGCTGATGACGGTGCGCGTGGCCGACTACAAGGACACGATCAACACCTATGCGGAGGCCTACGGTCTGGGCTTTCGACAGATTCTCGCCGCGAACCCCGGGGTGAACCCGTGGGTGCCTGGCGAGGGGCGCGAGCTGGTGCTGCCGCTGCAGTTCATCCTGCCGCCCGGCGAGCGCACGGGCATCGTGATCAACCTCGCGGAGTTCCGCCTGTACCACTTCCAGCCCGACGGCCGCACCGTCGATACCTACCCGATCGGCATCGGCCGCGAGGGGTGGGAGACGCCGCTGGTGTCGGCGAAGGTGACCGGGGTGATCAAGGACCCGACCTGGGTGCCGACGGCATCGATCCGCGCGGACTGGGCGGCGAACGGACGCCGACTGCCGGCCGTGGTGCCTCCGGGCCCGGATAATCCGATGGGCAAGTGGGCGGTCCAGCTCAGTGCACGCAGCTACTACATCCACGGCACCAACAAGGAACTCGGCATCGGTATGCGCGTGAGCGCCGGCTGCATCCGCATGTACAATCCCGACGTCGAGCAATTCGCGAAACGGGTCGGCAAGGGAACTCCGATACGCATCATCAATACGCCGGTCAAGGTCGGCTGGAAAGGCGGCCAGATGTACGTCGAGGTCCATGAAGCCCTCGAGGAACAGCGCACCCACCATGTTCCCGAGGCGGCGGTGGCCGACGCGATCCATCTGGCGAATCGCCTGGCGCGTGCGCCGGTCGAGGTCGACTGGATCGACGCCAAGGCCGCCGCGGTGGACCAGTCCGGCATCCCGTTGCGCGTTTCGGCCAGCGGCGCCGGCAGCATCGCGCGCAGCGACTGAAGCGCGCGCGCTGAACGCGCCACGCCCTTTCTCCTGTCAAACCGCGCCGCTCTGTCGCGCGGGCGCTTCGTCGGTTCACCCGCTCCGGTTCCGCGTCCCGCACGGGATCTCATCACCCCGTCGGCGACCGCCGCCCGTGCCGTTCAGTCGCAAATGAATGTCACGAAAGAAAAACCCGCATGAGCCTGTTGCGAGGCTCATGCGGGTTTTGCTGAAGGATCAGGCCGGGAGCCCGCGGGCTCCCCGGTTCAGATCACTTGCGGCAGCACTTCTCGGCCATGCGGCTGACTGCCTCGACGGCGTCGTTCGCGCTCTTCTGTGCGTCGGCGGCAGCTGCAGCGGCGCTGTCAGCGGTCGACTGGGCGCGGTTGGCAGCGGCCAGTGCGTCGTTGGCGGTCTTCTCGACGGTGCCTACACGCGTCTCGAGCGCGTCGAGGCGGTCGTTGCAGGCGCAGCCGCTCAGCAGGGTGATGGCCAGTGCTGCGGATACGAGGGCGGCCTTTTTCGTCATGGTGCGCATTTCTGTCTCCTTGAATGTGAGATGCGATCGGGTCGATAGCACGCAAATTCTTGCATATCGTGACCCGAAGTCAATGTTAAATCTGCATAAATTTGTATGGCGGCCGGGCTCCGTCCCATTCCGGGCGAAGACTTGTCGATACGCACTGGCGGCCAAGCCGCTTTGGTACCAGAGGTGGGACTCGAACCCACACGCAGGGCTACTGCAACGGATTTTGAGTCCGTCTCGTCTACCAGTTCCGACACTCTGGCCCGTGAGGCGCGCGGCATTATAGCAATGTGCCCGATGGCGGCAACCGACACCGCGTTGCCATCGTGCCGGTGCACCGATAACCTTGCCGCCTTTCCTGCCCGGATCCGTCATGCGCGTCGCCGATTTCCACTACGAACTGCCTGATCGGCTGATCGCCCGCGAGCCGGGCGCCGAGCGCACGGCCAGTCGCCTGATGTACCTCGATCCCCGTGAGGCACAGCCGCGGCATCTGCATTTCGCCGACATCGGTACGCTGCTCCGCCCGGGAGACCTGCTCGTGTTCAACGACACGCGGGTGATACCGGCCCGGCTGTTCGGCTGCAAGCCGGCAACCGGCGGCGGCGTCGAACTGCTGGTCGAGCGCGTGCTCCCCGGAGGCAGGGTGCTCGCGCAGATGCGCGCCAGCCGCAAGCCGCGCCAGGGCGCGGAGGTCGCGTTGCTCGACGACGAGGGCCGCGAAGCGGTGCGCGTGCGGGTGCTCGGCCGCGACGGCGAGTTCTTCGTGCTCGGCTTCCCGAGCGGCTGCGAGCCGCTGGAGACGATCGAGCGCATCGGCCACATGCCGCTGCCGCCGTACATCGATCGCGCCGACGTGCAACTCGATCGCGAGCGCTACCAGACGGTCTACGCGGCGCGTGACGGCGCGGTGGCCGCACCGACGGCCGGACTGCATTTCGACCACGCACTGCTCGCGCGGCTGCGCGACGCCGGCGTCGAAGCCGCCTTTCTCACACTGCACGTGGGCGCCGGCACCTTCCAGCCGGTGCGGGTCGCCGACGTGGAGCAGCACCGCATGCACGCCGAGTACATCGACGTGGGCGCGGCGCTGTGCGAGCGCGTCACGCGTGCGCACGCCGAAGGCCGGCGCGTGATCGCGGTCGGCACGACCACGCTGCGCGCGCTGGAGAGCGCGGCCGACGAACACGGAATCCATCCGTACGAGGGCGAGACTTCGATCTTCATTTACCCCGGTTACCGTTTCCGCACCGTGGACGGGCTCATCACGAATTTCCATCTGCCCGAATCGACGCTGCTGATGCTGGTGTGCGCGTTCGCCGGCCGCGAGCGCGTGCTCGCGGCGTACCACGAGGCGGTGGCGCAGGAGTACCGGTTCTTCAGTTACGGCGACGCGATGTTCGTGCTCGGCGAGCGCGCGCCGTCGCTCGCCGAGCGCGGGGAGGGCCGGCGGTGAGTGCGTGTTTCGCGGGATTCGATCTGCTCGCGCACGACGGCGCGGCGCGGTTCGGCCGGTTGCGTTTCGCGCGCGGTGACGTCGAGACGCCGGCGTTCATGCCGGTGGGTACCTACGGAACGGTGAAGGGCATGCTGCCGCGCGACCTCGAGGAGATCGGCGCCCGGATCGTGCTCGGCAACACCTTCCACCTGATGCTGCGCCCGGGCTCGGAGATCATCCGCGACCTCGGTGACCTGCACGCGTTCATGGGCTGGAGCCGTCCGATCCTGACCGACTCGGGCGGCTTCCAGGTGTTCAGCCTCGGCGACATGCGACGCATCGACGAAGACGGTGTGCGCTTCCGCTCGCCGGTGGACGGCGCCGCGGTGTTCCTCGATCCGGAGACCTCGATGCGCGTGCAGCGCGATCTGGGTTCAGACGTCGTGATGGTATTCGACGAGTGCACCCCGTATCCGGCGAGCGAGGAGCAGGCGCGCGCCTCGATGGAGCTCAGCCTGCGCTGGGCCGGGCGCAGCCGGATCGCGCACGGCGACAATCCCTCGGCGCTGTTCGGCATCGTGCAGGGTGGCATGTACCCGGACCTGCGCGCGCGTTCGCTGGACGGACTGCTGGGGATCGGGTTCGACGGCTACGCGATCGGCGGCCTGTCGGTCGGCGAGCCCCGCGACGAGATGCTGGCGGTGCTCGATCACCTCGGGCCGCGCCTGCCGCGCGAGCACCCACGCTACCTGATGGGGGTGGGCACGCCGCTCGACATCCTCGATGCGGTCGCCCGCGGCGTGGACATGTTCGATTGCGTGATGCCCACCCGCAACGCGCGCAACGCCTGGCTGTTCACCTCGCGCGGCGTGATGAAGCTGCGCCATGCCGTCAACCGGCGCAGCGAGGCACCGGTGGATCCGGACTGCGCGTGCTACACCTGCCGCCACTTCAGCCGGGCCTACCTGCACCATCTGGACCGCTGCAACGAGATGCTCGGCAGCCAGCTGAACACGATCCACAACCTGTACTTCTACCAGGAGCTGATGCGCGGCATCCGCGCGGCGATCGCTGCCGGGCGTTATGCCGGTTTCCGTGACGATTTCGTGCGCCGTTACACCGGTGCCGGGGAACCGGCATGAGCACGGTGGCCTACCAGATCTTCGTCTACGTGGACCTCGCGCACGCCGAGGCGGTGAAGGAGGCGATGTTCGCGGCCGGTGCCGGGCGCATCGGCGCCTACAGCGGTTGTGCGTGGCAGTGCGAGGGTACCGGACAGTTCCGTCCCGGCGCCGCGGCGAGGCCGTTCATCGGCACGCCCGGCGGCGATGAGCGGGTGGCGGAGCTGCGCATCGAGATGCTGTGTGCGGCCGACTGCCTGGCGGCGGCGGTGGCGGCACTGCGTGCCGCGCATCCCTACGAGGAACCCGCCTTCGGCGTGCTGCGCCTGGAGCCGCTCGCGTGAGCCGGCTGCAGCGCGTGCGCGAGCGCCTCGGCGGCTGCAGCGTGCCGCCGGCGGAGGAGGCCGACGCGGCCGTGCTGCTCGCGCTGACCGCGCAACGCGAGCCGGAGCTGATCCTGACGCTGCGGGCCGCGCACATGAGCACGCATCCCGGCGAGGTGGCGTTTCCGGGCGGGCGCCGCGACCCCGACGACCGCGACCTGGTGTACACGGCGCTGCGCGAGAGTCACGAGGAAATCGCGCTCGACCCGGACTGCGTGGAGATCGTCGGCGCGCTGCCGGGACGCACCTCGCGCCACGGCGTGCGCGTGTGCCCGGTGGTCGCGATCGTGCCGGCGCAGGTGCGGCTGGAGCCCAACCGGGCCGAACTCGACGAGGTCTACCGCATTCCGCTCGACTATTTCCTGCACCGCGAGAACCTGCGCATCGACCGCGTGCTGCACCAGGGGCGCGCGAAGGACGTGCCGTGGTATCCGTGGGGCGAGCGGCAGGTGTGGGGGCTGACGGCGGTGATGCTGATCGACCTGCTGGACGCGGTGTTCGACTTCCACGTCGAATTGTTGCGCTGAGGAGAGCGTGCGGTGGCGATGATCTACGAACTCGACGGCGTGGCGCCGCAGCTCGCGCCCGACTGTTTCCTCGCACCCGATGCGGTGCTGGTGGGTGCGGTGACGGTCGGCGGCGAGGCGGGCATCTGGTTCGGCGCCGTGATCCGCGCCGATACGGAACAGATCGTGATCGGCGCCGGATCCAACGTGCAGGACAACTGCGTGCTGCACGCCGACCCCGGCTTCGCGCTGCGCATCGGTGAACGGGTGACGGTGGGGCACCAGGCGGTGCTGCACGGCTGCACGATCGGTGACGGCAGCCTGGTCGGCATCAATGCGGTGGTGCTGAACGGCGCCGTGATCGGGCGCCACTGCCTGATCGGCGCCAACGCGCTGCTCACCGAGGGCATGGAGGTGCCGGACGGTTCGCTGGTGCTCGGTTCTCCGGCCCGCGTGCAGCGGGTGCTGAGCGAGGAGGAGCGTGCGCGGCTCGAGGACAGCGCACGCCGCTACCGTGCGAAAGCAGCCCTGTTCCGGGAACGCCTGCGTCGGGTCGGCGCCGACTGAAGCCGCCGCATCACCGCAGGGTGCGTCCATCGCGGCGAAATCACCGCCGCACGTATCGCGGGCTTGTGTCTTCAGGCGTGCCGTGCGCGCCGCGCCAGGACCTTCTGGATCACCTTGCCCTGCAGTTCCAGGATCTCGAAGTGGTAGCGTCCGATGCGCATTCCGACGTGCGCCTCGGGAATCGTCTCGAGGTGCTCGACGATCAGCCCGTTCAGTGTCCTGGGTCCGTCGACCGGCAATTCCCAGTGCAGCGAGCGGTTGATCTCGCGGATCGCGGTGCCGCCGTCGATCTGGTAGCTGCCGTCGGGTTGGGCGACGATCTCGGGTGACTGGTTGCCGATGTTCGAGGTGAACTCGCCGACGATCTCCTCGAGGATGTCTTCCAGCGTCACCAGGCCGCGCACCGAACCGTACTCGTCGACCACGATGCCGATACGGCGTTTGAGCTTCTGGAAGTTCAGCAGCTGCGTGTGCAGCGGGGTGCCTTCCGGCACGTAGTAGGGGTCCGTTGCCGCGCGCTGCATCGCTTCGCGATCCAGCCGCTCGCCGTGCACGAAGCTGCTCACGGTGCGCAGGTGCAGTATGCCCTGCACGTTGCCGATGTCCTCGCGGTAGAGCAGCACGCGCGTGTGTTCGCTGGCGCGCAGCGCGGCGATCACGCGGGCGTCATCCTCGGCGAGGTCGATGCCGAAGATGTCCTGGCGCGGCACCATGATGTCGTCGACCGTGATCTCCTCGAGGTCGAGGATGCTGAGCAGCATGCGCTTGTGGCGGGGCGGGATCATCGGGCCTGCCTCGCCGACGATGGTGCGCAGTTCCTCGGAACTCAGCACGTCGTCGGGGCGCCGGTCGGGATCGACCCCGAACAGCCGCAGCAGGCCGTTGGTGACGCGGTTGATGCACCAGACGGCCGGCTGCAGCACGTACATCAGTGCGTTCAGCGCGTACGCTGCAGGGAAAGCGATTCGTTCCGGGTGCAGTGCGGCCAGCGTCTTGGGCGTGACCTCGCCGAAGACCAGCACGGCGATGGTCATCGCGCCGGTGGCGATCGCGATCCCGGCATCGCCCCACAACCGCAGCGCGATCACGGTGGCGATCGCCGAGGCGAGGATGTTCACCAGGTTGTTGCCGATCAGGATCAGACCGATCAGCCGGTCAGGACGATCGAGCAGCTTCGCCGCGAGGCGGGCGCCGCGGTGGTTCTTGCGCAGATGCCGCAGGCGGTAGCGGTTCAACGACATCATCCCGGTCTCGGAGCCGGAAAAGAACGCCGACATCAGCAGGCAGGCGAGCAGGATGCCGAACAGCAGTTCCAGCGGGGTGTCGTTCAAGAGCGTGGCGGCCTCGTTCGCACGGGATGCGTATGGTGAATAAAAGGCCGCGGCATGGCAACCGCCGGGCGTTTCACCAGGCGGGGCGGTGCAGTATCAGTTCCAGTACCAGCTTGCTGCCGAAGTAGGCGAGGATCAGCAGGCAGAAGCCCGCCAGCGTCCATTTCACCGCGGTGTTGCCGCGCCACCCGAGGCGGTGGCGCCCGAGCAGCAGCACCGCGAACAACGCCCACGCGACGATCGACAGCACGGTCTTGTGCGCGAGGTGCTGGGCGAACATGTCCTCGAGGAACAGCGCCCCGGTGGCGATCGCGAGTGTCAGCAGCACTTCGCCGGTCCAGATCAGGCGGAACAGCAGGTGCTCCATCGTCTGCAGCGGCGGCATCACCGCGACCAGCCCGTGCAGGCGCCGGTGCTTCAGGCGGTCGATCAGCAACGCGAGCGCCACCGCCTGCACCGCAGCGATGCCGAGGATGCTGTAGGCGAGCACCGAGAGCAGGATGTGCGAGCCTACACCCCAGCCGAAGCCCGCGCGCGGTGCGTACGCGGTGTGCAGGAACTGTGCGCACAGCACCGCGACGATCGCCAGCGGGTAGAGTACCGGCAGCAGGTTCGCGAGCGGCACGCGCCAGCTCGCGCCCCACGCGATCAGTGCGATCACCCAGAAGAACAGCGAGGCGGCGCTGAACAGCCCGAGGTTCACCCCCTCGTTGCCGAAGACGCCCACCGACCAGCTCAGCGCGTGCGCGAGCAGCGCCGGCGCGGCCAGCCACATCGCGGCCCGCAGCCAGCGCCGCTGGGCGGTGCCTTCGTGCAAGGCACAGAGGTGCGCGGCGATGCTCGCGGCGTAGAAGACGCAGGCGACGATTCCGGATACGAGCGCTGTCATGCCGGTCGGACGGGATCCGCATCGATCGAGTGGGGTGTCCGGCCGCGGCCGGGCTGCGCCACAGTCTAGCGGCGCGTGTCGCGGGCGTCACGCCTGCGTTTCGTGCCCGTGGCGCACTCGGGTATACTCGCGCGTCCTTTAAGGTGCCCGGCGCTGCAGTACAGGCGGATCTGCCCCATGTTCGAAAACCTCACCGAACGCTTCTCGGAAACCCTGCGCAAGGTCGCGGGCAAGGCGACGCTGACCGAGGACAACATCAAGGACACGCTGCGCGAGGTGCGCCAGGTCCTGCTCGAGGCCGACGTCGCGCTGCCGGTCGTGAAGGACTTCGTCGAGCAGGTGCGTGCGCGCGCGCTCGGGCAGGACGTGCTGAAGAGCCTGAGCCCCGGACAGGCGTTCCTGCGCATCGTGCAGCGCGAGCTCGAACAGGCGATGGGCTCGGCCAACGAGGGGCTGGACCTCTCGACGCAGCCGCCGGCCGTGATCCTGATGGCCGGCCTGCAGGGCAGCGGCAAGACCACCAGCGCCGCCAAGCTCGCGCGCTGGCTGCGCGAGAAGGGCAAGAAGGTGCTGCTGGTCAGCGCCGACGTCTACCGCCCGGCGGCGATCCGCCAGCTCGAGACGCTGGCCGCCAGCGTCGATGCCGGCTTCATCCCCAGCCACGAAGGCGAGCGTCCGGTGGACATCGCGCTCGGGGCGCTGCGCACCGCGCGCATCCAGTTCGCCGATGTGCTGATCGTCGACACGGCGGGCCGGCTCGCGATCGATGCCGCGATGATGCAGGAGATCCGCGAACTGCACGCGGCGCTGAACCCGGTCGAGACGCTGTTCGTCGTCGATGCCATGACCGGCCAGGACGCCGCGACGACCGCGCGCGCCTTCAACGAGGCGGTGCCGCTCACCGGCGTGATCCTCGCCAAGGCCGACGCCGATTCGCGCGGCGGTGCCGCGCTGTCGGTGCGCGCCGTCACCGGCAAGCCGATCAAGTTCCTCGGGGTCGGCGAGAAGACCGAGGCGCTCGAGCCGTTCCACCCCGAGCGCGTGGCCTCGCGGATCCTCGGCATGGGCGACATCCTGTCGCTGATCGAGGAGGCCGAGCGCAAGCTCGATCGCGACAAGGCCGAGAAACTCGCGAAGAAGATCCGCAAGGGCAAGGGCTTCGATCTCGAGGATTTCCGCGACCAGCTGCACCAGATGCGCGACATGGGCGGCATCGCGAGCATGCTCGACAAGCTGCCCGGCATGGGCGGGCTGGCGCAGATGGCGCAGCAGAAGGTCGACGTGAAGGCCTTTGCGCGCATGGAGGCGCTGATCAACTCGATGACGCCCGGCGAACGGCGCGACCCGGAGATGCTGAACGGCTCGCGCAAGCGGCGCATCACGCAGGGCTCCGGGACCTCGATCCAGGACCTCAACCGCCTGCTGAAGCAGCACAAGCAGATGCAGAAGATGATGAAGAAGCTCGGCAACCGCGGTGCGATGCAGAACATGATGCGCGGGCTCGGCGGCATGCTGCCGCCGGGGGGCGGGTTCCCGCGCCGGTAAAAATCCCGATCGCCGCGCCCGCCTGCCGGCGAGTGTTTCAAATCCGGAAACCTTCTCTTAGAATAGCCGCCCTTTGCGGGGTTGCCGGCCGCCCGTGCCGCGGGCGCCGTGACATCCGGGGATCAACGTCAGGAAACCTTTCATGTTGACGATCAGACTTTCGCGCGTAGGCGCCAAGAAGCGTCCGTTCTACCAGGTCACGGTGACCGACAGCCGCAGCGCCCGCGATGGCCGCTTCATCGAGCGCGTCGGGTTCTTCAACCCGATCGCGAGCGGCAAGGAAGAGCGCCTGCGCCTGGACCGCGAGCGGATCCAGTACTGGGTGGCGCGTGGCGCGCAGCTGTCGGACCGGGTCGCGAACCTGCTCAAGGAAAGCGCGGGCGCGCAGCAGGCGGCCTGACGCCGCGACGTGGAAGATGCGGGCGAGCGCGAGCTGGTGGTGCTGGGCCGCATCGGCGCGGTGTACGGGGTCAAGGGCTGGCTGAAGGTCTGGTCGTTCACCGACCCGCCGGAGGCGATCCTCGACTACCCGGTCTGGCGGATCGCCACCGCGGCCGGCCGGGAGAGCCACCGCATCGACGCCGCGAGGGCGCACGGCAAGGGGCTGGTGGTCCACCTGCCGGGGTGTGACGATCGCGACGCGGCGCAGCGCTTCGTGCAGGCCGAGATCGCGGTGGCGCGCTCGGAGCTGCCGGAGCCGGGCCCCGGCGAGTATTACTGGGCCGAGCTCGAGGGCATGCGGGTGTACGCGCGGCGCGAGGATGGCGGCCGTACCTTGCTGGGCACGGTCGACCACCTGCTCGAGACCGGCGCCAACGACGTGCTGGTGGTGCACGGCTGCACGGGGAGCATCGACGCACGCGAGCGTCTGATCCCGTGGCTGCCGGAGCAGGTGATCGTGGAGGTCGACCGCGCGTGCCGGGAGATGCTGGTCGACTGGGACCCGGATTTCTGAGCGGCGCCGCCGTGCTGAGCGTCGCGGTGGTGACGATCTTTCCGGAGATGTTCGCGGCCCTGAGCGGCTACGGGATCTCCGGGCGGGCGGTGCGCGAAGGGCTGGTCGAACTGCGGTGCTGGAATCCGCGCGACTACGCGACGGACCGCCACCGCTCGGTGGACGACCGGCCCTACGGGGGCGGTCCGGGGATGGTGATGAGCGCTCCGCCGCTGTGCGCGGCGATCCGCGCCGCGCGCGCCGCGCTGGGCGACGCGGCGCGGGTGGTCTACCTGTCGCCGCAGGGCGTCCGGCTGACGCAGCGGCGGGTGCAGGAGCTGGCGCTGGGCGGGCCGCTGGTGCTGCTGGCCGGGCGCTACGAAGGCGTCGACGAGCGCGTGATCGAGAGCGAGGTCGACGAAGAGATATCGCTCGGCGATTACGTGCTGAGCGGCGGGGAACTGCCCGCGATGGTGTTGCTCGATGCGATGATCCGGCTGCTGCCGGGCGCGCTGGGGCACGACGAGTCGGCGGTGCAGGACTCGTTCGCGGAAGGGATGCTGGACTGCCCGCACTACACGCGGCCGGAGCTGTTCGAGGGTCGTGCGGTGCCGCCGGTGCTGCTGAGCGGGGACCACGAACGGATCCGCACCTGGCGGCTGGAGCGCTCACGCGAGCGCACCCGCGCGCGGCGGCCGGACCTGCTGGCGGGGCAGGAGGATTGACGGGGCGGCGGCAACGTCGCGAAGCGAAGCTTTCAGGGGCGAGCGCGCGTGGCGTGCGAGCGAAACAGGCGAGGACGAGGTCATGCAGAACACGATCATTGGACAGCTCGAAGCCGAGCAGATGGGCAAGAACGTTCCGGATTTCGCTCCGGGCGACACGGTGGTGGTCGATGTGCGCGTGGTCGAGGGCGACCGCGAGCGCCTGCAGGCCTACGAAGGCGTGGTGATCGCCAAGCGCAACCGCGGCCTGAACTCGGCGTTCACGGTGCGCAAGATCTCGCACGGCGTCGGCGTCGAGCGTACGTTCCAGACCTACAGCCCGGCGGTCGCCAGCATCCAGGTCAAGCGCCGCGGCGACGTGCGCCAGGCGAAGCTGTACTACCTGCGCGAGCTGAGCGGCAAGGCGGCCAGGATCAAGGAGAAACTGGCCAAGCAGAGCGCGGACTGATCCGCACGGCCGATGGCGGAAAAGGTGGCGCGAGCCACCTTTTTTGTTGGTCCAGCGATGATCGCAGACGCCGACCGCAGGGCGATCGAACACTTCCTCGACGCGCTGTGGATGGAGAAGGGCTCCAGCGCGAACACGCTGGCGGCGTATCGCGGCGACCTCGAGGGTTTCGCGGCCTGGCTGGGTGCGCGCGAAACGGCGCTCGCGGCCGTGGACCGGGCGCTGCTGCTCGAGTACCTCGCCGCCGGACTGCGCGAGGGCCGCTCGACGCGCAGCGCCGCGCGGCTGCTGTCGTGCCTGCGCGGGTTCTATCGTCACCTGCTGCGCGAGGGGCACATCGCCGCGGACCCGACCTTGCGCGTGCCGGGACCACGGGCGCCGCGTGCGCTGCCGGGAACGCTCGGCGAGGACGAGGTCGAGCGGCTGCTCGCTGCCCCCGACGTCGCCACCCCGATCGGCCTGCGCGACCGCGCGATGCTCGAACTGCTGTACGCGTGCGGGTTGCGCATCAGCGAGCTGGTCACGCTGGAACTGCCTGCGGTGGGACTGACCCAGGGCGTGGTGCGCATCCTCGGCAAGGGGGCCCGCGAGCGGCTGGTGCCGGTGGGTGAGGAAGCGCTCGCCTGGCTGCAGCGCTACCTGCGCGAGGCGCGTCCGTCCCTGCCGGGCGCCGCCGATGGCGCGGTGCTGTTCCCGGGTCGTGGCGGGCGCGCGCTGACGCGCCAGGCGTTCTGGTACCGGATCAGGCATCATGCCGTCACGGCGGGGATCACGAAGCCGCTGTCGCCGCACACGCTGCGCCACGCCTTCGCGACGCACCTGCTGAACCACGGCGCGGACCTGCGCGTGGTGCAGATGCTGCTCGGCCACAGCGACCTGTCGACGACGCAGATCTACACGCACGTGGCGCGCGAACGGCTCAAGCAACTGCACGCGGCGCACCACCCGCGCGGGTGAGGCGCCGACGGCACGGCCGCGGCCCGCTCCGGGGCGGCGGCACCATGACGGGAGGACATCGGGTGAGACGACAGCTGCAGCAATGGTGGCGGAACGGGCTGGTCGCGGCGATCGGGGTGCTGGTGCTGGCGGCGCAGGCGCACGCGGCGGACAGCGCCGATGCCGCGGCGCAGGCGATCGGGCGTGCGCTGTCGAAGTCGCGTCCCGACCTGCACTTCGGCACGCCGCGCCCGAGCGCGATCGCCGGCATGTACGAGGTGCAGGTGATCGACGGGCCGGTGATCTACGTCAACCGCGAGGGCACGCACTTCGTCGCCGGCGACCTGTTCGAGATCCGGGCCGACGGCTTCGCGAACCTCGACGAGGTCACGCGTCAGCAGGAGCGTGTGCGGTTGATCGCCGCGGTGGATCCCAAGGACGTGATCGTGTTCGCGCCGCCCGAGCCGCGCGCGACGATCACCGTGTTCACCGATGTCGACTGTGGCTACTGCCGCAAGCTGCACAACGAGATGGCCGAGATCAACGCGCTCGGCATCGCGGTGCACTACCTCGCGTACCCGCGCGCCGGCGTCGGTTCGCCCTCGTACCGCAAGATCGCCAGCGCCTGGTGCGCCGACGACCGGCAGACCGCACTGACCACGATCAAGCGCGGCGGCGAGATCCCCGAGAACGTCTGCGCCGGCAACCCGGTCGCGGATCACATCCTGCTGGGCGAGAAGGTGGGCGTCACCGGCACGCCGGCGCTGGTGCTCGAGGACGGCACGCTGGTGCCGGGATACCGGCCGGCGAAGGAACTGGCGAAAATGCTCGGCCTCGAGTGAGCAGGGGCGAGCGGCGCAACAGGGAGCGGGAAATGGAACCGATACGGGTTGGCATCTGCGGCTTCGGCACCGTGGGATCGGGAACCTTCACCGTGCTGCAACGCAACCGGGCGGACATCGCGGCCCGTGTGGGCCGCGACGTACTGGTCACCCACATCGGCGCGCGCCGCGACAACCCGCGCTGCGACACCGCCGGGGCGCGCGTCAGCCGCGATGTGTTCGAGGTGGTGCGCGATCCAGACGTCGACATCGTCGTCGAGCTGATCGGCGGCTGCGACACCGCGCGCGAACTCGTGATGGAGGCGATCGCGGCGGGCAAGCATGTCGTGACCGCGAACAAGGCGCTGATCGCCGAGCACGGCAACGCGATATTCGCCGCAGCGAGTGCGCGTGGCGTCTCGGTCGCGTTCGAGGCGGCGGTGGGTGGCGGCATCCCGATCATCAAGGCGATCCGCGAAGGATTGGCTGCGAACCGCATCGAGTGGGTGGCCGGCATCATCAACGGCACCGGCAACTACATCCTGTCCGAGATGCGCGAGAAAGGGCGCAGCTTCGCCGCCGCGCTCGCCGACGCGCAGGCGCTCGGCTACGCCGAGGCAGACCCGACCTTCGACGTCGAGGGTATCGATGCGGCGCACAAGCTGGTGATCCTCGCCTCGCTCGCCTTCGGCATCCCGTTGCAGTTCGACAAGGTCTATACGGAAGGCATCAGCACACTGGGTGCCGAGGACATCGCGTACGCGTCCGAGCTCGGCTACCGCATCAAGCACCTCGGGATCTGCCGGCGCACCGCCGAGGGCATCGAGCTGCGCGTGCACCCGACGCTGATCCCCGACGACCGGCTGATCGCGAACGTGAACGGCGTAATGAACGCGATCCTGGTGAAGGGTGACGCGGTGGGGCCGACGCTCTACTACGGTCCCGGCGCAGGATCCGAGCCTACCGCCTCCTCGGTGGTCGCGGACATCGTCGACGTGGCGCGCACGCTGACCGCCGATCCGGAGCACCGCGTGCCGCATCTCGCGTTCCAGCCCGACTGTCTGTCCGCCGAGCCGGTGCTGCCGATGTCCGCCGTGCGTACCTCGTACTACCTGCGGGTGGCGGCGCTGGACCGTCCCGGGGTGCTGTGGCGCGTTGCGCGGATCCTCGGCGAGGCGGGAATCAGCATCGAGGCGCTGATCCAGAAGGAGGCGCCCGAGGGCCAGGAAACGGCGACGATGATCCTGTTGACCAGCGCCACGGTCGAAAGCCAGATGAACGCCGCGATCGCCACGATCGAGGCGCTGGACAGCACACGCGGGCGCGTCACGCGGATCCGCATGGAGAAGCTGGAAGGCTGAGCATCACAGTGGAGGGATGGTCGTGAGGTACATCAGCACGCGGGGTGCTTCCCCCGCTCTCGCCTTCGAGGACGTCCTGCTTACCGGCCTGGCGCCGGATGGTGGGCTCTACGTCCCGGAGACGCTCGCGCGCATCGACACCGCGCGCATGCGCGAGTGGGCGCGGCTCGACTACGCGGACCTGGCGGCCGAGGTGATGGCGCCGTTCGTCGAGGGATTCCTCGCCCCCGGCGAACTGCGCACGATGACGCACGCAACCTATGCGGGTTTCCGGCATCCGGCGGTAGCGCCACTGGTGCAGCTGGGGCACAACGAGTGGGTGCTCGAGCTGTTCCACGGGCCCACGCTGGCGTTCAAGGACTTCGCGCTGCAGCTGCTCGGGCGGCTGCTCGAGCGCTCGCTGGCACGGAGCGGCGAGCGCGTGGTGGTCCTCGGCGCCACCTCGGGCGACACCGGATCGGCGGCAATCGAGGGCTGCCGCAACTGCGCGGGCGCCGACATCTTCATCCTGCACCCGCACCAGCGCGTCTCGGAAGTGCAGCGCAGGCAGATGACCACGGTGCCGGGCGCGAACATCCACAACATCGCGGTGCGCGGCAATTTCGACGACTGCCAGGAAATGGTGAAGGCGAGTTTCGCTGACCAGTCCTTCCTGCCGCCGGGGCGGCGCCTGGTGGCGGTGAACTCGATCAACTGGGCGCGCATCATGGCCCAGATCGTGTACTACTTCCACGCGGCGCTCGCGCTCGGCGCGCCCGATCGCGCCGTGTCGTTCGCGGTGCCGACCGGGAATTTCGGCGACATCTACGCGGGCTACCTGGCGCGGCGCATGGGGCTGCCCGTCGCGCGGCTGGTGATCGCGACCAACGCCAACGACATCCTGCACCGCCTGATGAGCAGCGGAAACTACGCGCGCGCCGGGCTCGCGCACACGCTGTCACCGAGCATGGACATCGTGATCTCGAGCAACTTCGAGCGTGCGCTGTTCGATTTCTACGGACGCGACGCGGCGCGGCTGCGCGAGCTGATGGAGCGTTTCCGTGCCGGCGACGTGGTGCTGCCGGAGCAGATCATGCAGGCCGCGCGCGCCGAGTTCGCGAGCTTCGCGGTCGACGACGCGATGACCTGCGAGACGATCGCGCGCGTGTTCGAGGAGTCGGAGTACCTGCTCGACCCGCATTCGGCCATCGGCGTGCGCGCCGCGCGCGAATGCCGCGGCTCGCGCGCGGTGCCGATCGTCACGCTGGCGACCGCGCACCCGGCCAAGTTCCCCGAGGCGATCGCGCGCGCCGGCGTGCCGCGCGAGCCGGCGCTGCCGCACTACATGGCCGACCTGTTCGAGCGCGAGGAGCGCTGCACGGTGCTCGACCACGATCTCGGCGCGGTGCAGCGCTTCATCGGCGAACGGCTCGCGTGAGGCGCGCGATCCGGCGCCGTACGGCGGACGCCGCGATCGCCGGGATCGACGATCCGCTGCTGGCGCGGATCTACGCCGCCCGTGGCGTGCAGGACGCCGCCGACGTCGATCGCGGCCTGGGCCGGCTGTGGCCGCCGGACGCGCTGCCGGGAGTCGATGCGGCGGCGCGCCGGCTCGCCGATGCGCTGTACGCGCACGAGCGCATCGTGGTGGTCGGCGACTACGACGCCGACGGCGCCACCAGCAGCGCGCTGGCCTTGCGCGCGCTGCGCGCACTGGGCGCCGCCGACTGCGATTTCCTCGTTCCCAACCGCTTCGAACATGGCTACGGGCTGAGCCCGGAGCTGGTGGAGATTGCGGCGACGCTGGCGCCGGGGCTGATCCTCACCGTCGACAACGGCATCGCGGCGCACGAGGGCGTGGCGGCGGCGGCGCGGCTCGGCATCGACGTGGTCGTCACCGACCACCACCTGCCCGGGGACACGCTGCCGGCGGCCTGCGCGATCGTGAACCCGAATCTCGGCGGTTCGACGTTCCCGAGTCGCGCGCTGGCCGGCGTCGGGGTGGTGTTCTACCTGATGGGCGCGGTGCGCGCCGAGTTGCGCGCGCGCGGCTGGTTCGCGCAGACCGGACGGGCCGAACCGAACCTGGCCGACTTCCTCGATCTGGTGGCGCTCGGCACCGTCGCGGACGTGGTGGCGCTCGATGGCAACAACCGCGCGCTGGTGCACCAGGGGTTGCTGCGCATCCGCGCCGGCAGGGGATGTCCCGGCATCCGCGCGCTGATCGAGCTCGCAGGCCGCGACCCGGCGCGCGCGGGCAGCGCGGAGCTCGGTTTCGTGGCGGGACCGCGCATCAATGCCGCCGGCCGGCTCGACGACATCGGTCTCGGCATCCGCTGCCTGCTCGAGGACGATCACGCGCGCGCGCGCGTGATGGCGGCCGAGCTCGACCGGCTGAACCGCGAGCGGCGCGAAATCGAGGACGGCATGCAGCGGGAGGCGCTCGGTCTGATCGCGGAGGTGGCAGCGGACGGGCAGGAGCTGCCGTGGGGCGTGTGCCTGCATCACGACGGCTGGCACCAGGGCGTGGTGGGGCTGGTGGCCTCGCGCGTGCGCGAACGGACGCACCGCCCGGTGATCGCGTTCGCGCCGGGCAATCCCGGCGAACTCAAGGGCTCCGGGCGCTCGATCCCGGGGCTTCACATCCGCGACGCGATCGCCGCCGTGGCGACCGCGGCGCCGCAGCTCGTGAGCCGTTTCGGCGGTCACGCGACCGCCGCCGGACTGACGATCGGGGCGGCGCACTTCGACGCGTTCGCACAGGCCTTCGACCGCGAGGTGCGGCGCCGGCTGCGCGTCGAGGACCTGGAGCACGTGCTGGAGAGCGACGGCGAGCTCGATGCGCACGATTTCTCGCTGGAGCGCGCCGAGCAACTGCGCGACGCCGGGCCGTGGGGCCAGCACTTTCCCGAGCCGGTATTCGACGGCGAGTTCGTGATCGCTGCGCAGCGCATCGTCGGCGGGCGGCACCTGAAGCTGCGCGTGGCCCCGTGCACGGATCCCGCACGCGGGGTGGATGCGATCGCGTTCAATGTGGACCTCGCGCGCTGGCCCGATCCGCAGGCGCGGCGCGTGCGGCTCGCCTACCGCCTGGACGTGAACGTGTGGCGCGACACGCGCTCGCTGCAGCTGGTGGTCGAGGACCTGCAGCCGATCGGGGCGCAGTGACGGCGCCTCCGGGTGCGCGGCGGCGCCGGCCTTGGCGACGCGCCGGCGTCCCTCAGCCGGAGCGTTCGGCGCGCAACGCCAGCGCGGATCCGAGCGGGCTGCGCACCGCCATCCCGCCGCGCTGCAGCACGTGCGTGTAGATCTGCGTGGTGCGCACGTCGCTGTGGCCCAGTTGCTCCTGCACGGTGCGGATATCGGCGCCGCGTTCGAGCAGGTGCGTGGCGAACGAGTGGCGCAGCGTATGACAGCTCGCGGGCTTCTCGATGCCGGCAGCGCGCACCGCGTTGCGCATCGCCCGCTGCACGGAGGATTCGTCGACGTGGTGCCGCCGCTGCGCGCCGGAGCGTGGATCGGTGCCGATGCGCGTGGCCGGAAACACGTACTGCCACATCCACGAGCGCTCGGCCTGCGGATACTTGCGCGCCAGCGCGAACGGGACCGACACGGTCCCGTGACCCGTCGCGGTGTCGCGCTCGAACAGGGTCCTGCGCACCGCAAGGTGGCGCTGCAGCGGCACGATCAGTTCGTCCGGCAGGGTGACGACGCGATCCTTCGCGCCCTTGCCGTCGCGCACCAGGATCGCGCGGTGACCGAATTCCAGATCCTTCACGCGCAGCCGGACGCTCTCCATCAGCCGCAGACCCGAGCCGTACTGCAGGCAGCAGACCAGCCAGTGCACACCGTGCAGGTTGTGCAACACGCGGGCGACTTCCTCGACGGACAGCACGACCGGGATGCGCTTGGGGCGCTGCGCGCGCGTCACCGAGTCGAGTTGTCCGAACGGCTGGCCCAGCACCTCGCGATAGAGGAACAGCAGCGCGTTCAGGGCCTGGTTCTGCGTGCTGGCGCTGACATTGCGATCGACCGCGAGATGCGTCAGGAAGGTCTCCACTTCGGCCGCGCCCATGTCGTTTGGGTGGCGGAGTCCGTGAAAGCGGATGAAGCGCAGGATCCAGTCGAGATAGGTCTGCTCGGTGCGATAGCTCAGATGACGGGTCCGCATCCGTTCGCGGACCTGGTCCTGCAATCGTTGTGCCGCCATGGTTCGACCTCCCTGTCGAATATGCGGGCCAGTCTACCCAAAGCGCAGCAGGGAGCAAGCTGCCGCTGTCAATGGTGGGCGTGACCGCCGTCGGCTGGCGGATCGGGAATTCGTCCCGCCGACCGGCCGCGTAGCTGCACGCTATGTGGCAGCTCGCCGCAAAGGAACACTGCATACGTGCGCGCGCCGTCCTGCAGGATTTCCAGCAGGGTGTTGATTTATATGGAGGTTTGACCGGGCAGGGTGGGTGTCTATACTGCCCGTCGAGCACGAAGTGCCTGCGGGCCAGATGGGAGAGTCACGTGTTTGAACATGGACACATACAGTCCACATAATGTTATGCGGCAGAGTGATTCGTGCAACCGCCGCGCGTGTTCTGCGGACGGTGCTGTAAGGCACACGGCGTTGCCCTGCGTCAGATGGCACGCGAACTCGAAGGATCGTCGGTGCTGAGCCACTACGCCGATCCGCGCGCGTTCTTTCGCTGCTGGATCGAATTGCGTGAACGCACCAGCGCATGCTCGAACGCTTCGTCAGCGAGCGCGCGAGGTGAGTGCACTGGAAAAGGCTGTGCGAGCGAGTGCATGATTCCGCACGAGTTCTCCGGGCGCTGTTCCGGAGTCCGCATCAGGGAGGAAGGGCAGCAATGGAACGCCGAGGTCCGCATCAACTGAAGCGGGAGCTTCGTCAGCCGGCGCGCGAGTCGGGCGCCGGTCCTGGGCATGTCGCCCATCGCCTCGGACTGCGGGCCACTCTGTCGCATAACGAATAGGGATAGGTCGCGCGCAGCCGCGACCTATCCCGGGTTGAACGAGCCCGACCCCGGGGCGGCGGAGTGCTCTCTATAGGGGAAAGCTTTTCAGGCGCGCGGT
>JAJVIG010000054.1:23755-32756 GCA_022072145.1 Pseudomonadales bacterium | reverse complement strand
TAGGGCGCGGCTCGCGCACGCTGGTGCAGCAGGCGCTGGCGCACCAGCGCGGGGCCACCGCACCCGGGCACGAGGTCGAGGCGCTGCTCGCGGCGTACCTGCAACGCTACTGCGCGGACTGCGTCGCGCTGACCGGTGCGATGCCCGGTGCGCCGGCGCTGCTGGCGGCGCTCGCCGCGCACGGCGTGCGGCTGGCCTGCGTGACCAACAAGCCCGAGGGCATCGCCGCCCGCGTGCTCGCGCACGTGTTCCCGGCCGTTCGTTTCGAGTTGCTGGTCGGCGGCGATTCGGGCGCCGGCGTGAAACCCGCGCCGGGTCCGCTGCAGGCGGTGCTGGGGCAACTCGGCGTGGCGCCGGGGGACGCGCTGATGATCGGCGACTCGCGCCACGACGTGCACGCCGCGCGCGCTGCGGGGGTCGCGGTGGCCTGCGTCGCGAACGGCTACAACCACGGCGAGGACGTGCGCGACGAGCATCCGGACCTGGTGGTCGACAGCCTCCTCGAATTGCTTTGAACGCCGCTTGCAGTAGAATCCGACACGCAATTTCCGCTTCGGGAGCCGACATGAGGACGATCCGGCGCTGGCGATGGTGACGCCTGGACCGCAGCGAGCGCGTGCGCGTCTCGCGTCGTTTTTCGTCAGCTTTGCGGAGTCCTCATGAGCCCCACCGATCTCGAACAGCTCGCCCGCCAGGGCTATACCCGCGTGCCTCTGGTACGCCGCCTGCTCGCCGACCTCGACACCCCGCTCGGCGCCTACCTGCGCTTCGCCGGCCCGTACAGCTTCCTGTTCGAGTCGGTCGAGGGCGGCGAGAAGTGGGGGCGCTACTCGATCATCGGCCTGCCGTGCCGGCGCCGCATCGTCGTGCGCGGACGCGAGATCACGCTGCACGACGGCGCGAGCGTGCAAGGCTTCACGCACCCCGACCCGCTCGCCTTCGTCGAGGAGACGATCGCGCGCGAACGGGTCTGCGAACACGCGGACCTGCCGATGTTCTCCGGCGGGCTGGTCGGCTATTTCGGTTACGACTGCGTGCGCCTCGTCGAGCCGCGGCTCGCCGCGACGGCGCCTCCGGACGCCCTCGGCACGCCCGACATCCTGCTGATGGACGCCGAGGAATTCCTCGTGTTCGACAACCTGGCGGGCGCCATCCTGCTGGTGGTCACGGTCGACCCGCGCGCCGCCGGTGCGGCCGCCGCGGCCACGGCGCGGCTCGATGCGCTGCAGCGCCGGCTCGAGGAGCCCGCACCGCGCCTGCCGCCGGTGGACATCGACGCCGGCCGGCGCGACAGCGAGCGCGTGCGCGCGCTCGAGGCCGCGTTTGTGTCGGAGTTCGGTCGCGGCCGCTTCGAGGACGCGGTGGCGCGGATCCGCGAGTACATCCTGGCCGGTGACGTGATGCAGGTGGTGCCCTCGCAGCGGCTCAGCGCACCGTTCGACGGCCATCCGCTCAACCTCTACCGCGCGCTGCGCAACCTCAATCCCTCGCCGTACCTGTACTTCCTGGACCTGGCCGATTTCCATATCGTCGGGTCCTCGCCCGAAATCCTCTCGCGCCTGCAGGGCGGCGAGGTCACGGTGCGCCCTATCGCCGGCACGCGCCGCCGCGGCGCGACGCGCGCGGAGGATCTGGCGCTCGAGGCCGAGCTGCTCGCGGACCCGAAGGAGATCGCCGAGCACCTGATGCTGATCGACCTGGGTCGCAACGACGTCGGGCGCGTGGCACGCATCGGCAGCGTCGCCGTGACCGAGCGCATGATCGTCGAGCGCTACTCGCACGTGATGCACATCGTCTCCAACGTGACCGGGCAACTGCGCGAGGGGCTGACGGCGATCGACGTGCTGCGCGCGACGCTGCCCGCCGGCACGCTGTCGGGTGCGCCGAAGATCCGCGCCATGGAGATCATCGACGAGCTGGAACCCTCGCGGCGCGGCATCTACGGCGGCGCGGTGGGGTATCTTTCGTGGCACGGCGAGATGGACACCGCGATCGCGATCCGCACCGCCGTGATCAAGGACGGCCGGCTGCACGTGCAGGCCGGTGCCGGCGTGGTCGCGGACTCGGTACCGGCGCTGGAATGGGAGGAGACGATGAACAAGGCGCGCGCGATGTTCCGCGCGGCGGCGATGCTCGGCGGCTCATGACCACGGCGCTGCATGCCGGTGCGGTCGTGGACTGGCTGGCGATCGCCGGCACGGTCGCGTTCGCGCTGAGCGGCGCGCTGCTCGCCGCGCGGCACCGTCTGGACGTGATCGGTTTCCTGTTCGTCGCCTGCATGACCGGCGTCGGCGGCGGCACCGTGCGTGACCTGCTGCTCGATGCGCCGGTGTTCTGGGTGCACGACGCGAGCCACATCGCGCTGTGCAGCGCGGCGGCGCTGCTGGTGTGGCTGGCGGCGCAGTGGATCGACCGCCTGCAGCAGGCGCTGTTGTGGGCCGATGCGGCCGGCATCGCGCTGTTCGCGGTGCTCGGCGCGCAGAAGGCACTGCACGCGGGAGTGGGCGCCGGCGTGGCCGTGATGATGGGCGTGTTCACGGCCTGCTTCGGCGGCATCATCCGCGACGTCACGCTGAACGATGCCCCGATCATCATGCGCCGCGAGATCTACATCACGGCCACGCTCGCCGGTGCCATCGCCTACGTGCTGCTCGCCAGCTGGCGCGGCAGCGAGGACGCGCTGGCGATGATCGGCGGCGTCGCGATCGGTTTCGCGGTGCGCGCGCTGGCGATCGTCGCCGGGCTGGGGCTGCCGTCGCACCGCGGTCTTGCTTCGGCAGAGGCAAGGGAGCGCGAACGATGAAACGCGCGCACCGCGCCGGGCCGGGCTCAGCGCAGCGCGGGCAGGCGGACCGGTTTTTCCTCGCCGCCGTAGATCCCCACCCGTGCCCGGCCGTCGGATCCCACGGTGCCACGGTACATGCCGCGCGTGTTGAAGCGCATCGCGAAGTCGCCGTGCGCGTCGAGCACGATCAGTCCGCCGTCGCCGCCGATCTCCGCGACCTCGGCCAGGGTGGCGTCCGCGGCCTGCGCCGGAGACATCCCGGCGAGGCCCACCAGCGCGGCGACCTGGTGCGCTGCGGCGCTGCGGATGAACATCTCGCCGGTGCCGGTGGCCGACACGGCGACCGTGCGGTTGTCGGCCCAGGTGCCGGCGCCGATCACCGGCGAGTCCCCGATGCGACCCCAGCGCTTGTTCGTGAGGCCGCCGGTCGAGGTGCCGGCGGCGAGGTTGCCGTGGCGGTCGAGCGCGACCGCACCGACCGTGCCGCGCTTGTCGTCGGGCGCGTACGCTGCGACGGGGCCGGCGTCGTGGTCGCGCAGCACGCGTTGCGCCGCGCGCGCCTTCTGCAACTGGCGCCAGCGTTCCTCGCTGCGGAACCAGGACGGATCGACGATCTCGAGACCCTGCGCGCGCGCGAATTCCTCGGCGCCGGCGCCGAGCAGCATCACGTGCACGCCGTCGCGCATCACGGCGGTGGCGGCCCGGACCGGATTGCGGATCGTGCGCACCGCCGCGACCGCGCCGGCGGCGCGGTTGGCGCCGTCCATGATCGAGGCGTCGAGTTCGTTGTGCCCCTCGTGGCTGAACACGGCGCCGCGCCCGGCGTTGAACAGCGGCGAGTCTTCCATGACCGCGATCGCGGCGACCACCGCGTCCACGCTGGAGCCACCGCCGGCGAGCACCGCGTGCCCGGCGGCGAGCGCGGCGGCCAGCGCCTGCTCGTAGCCGGCGTCGATGCGCGGCGAGGAGCGCGCCGGATCCAGCGTGCCGGCGCCGCCGTGGATCACCAGTCGGGTCACGGCGGTCGCGGGTGCGGCGGCCAGGGTGTGGTTCGTCATCAGGCAGCAGACCAGGGCGAACAGCAGTACGCGCATCGTAGTGTTCCGGAACCGGCGCGGCAAAACCCGCGGGACGCCGGTGTGGACGAAGGTCGGGGCATGATGCCCGGCGCGGCGCGGTGGCACAATCGCCCGGGGGGCGTGCGATGAGCCGCTGGCGCGTGCTGTTGGTGCACCAGAATTTTCCTGGCCAGTTCCGT
This sequence comes from Pseudomonadales bacterium, assembly GCA_022072145.1. GTDB lineage: Bacteria > Pseudomonadota > Gammaproteobacteria > Pseudomonadales > UBA5518 > UBA5518. The sequence goes on along the minus strand of JAJVIG010000054.1, from coordinate 28,713 downwards.
CACCTCGCGCCATTCCTCGCCGCCGCCGGCCACGAGGTGGTCGCCCTCGGTGACGCGGCGAACCTGGGCACGCAGCAGCGCACGCTGCCGTACCGGCTGGTCGGCTATCGCAGCCGGGCGCAGCAGCCGTCCGCGGCGCACCACTACCTGCATTCCTTCGAAACCGCGGTGCGTCGCGGGCAGGACGTGGCGCGTGCGTGCATGGCGCTGCGTCGCGGCGGCTTCGAGCCGGACCTGGTGGTGGGCCACCCCGCGTGGGGCGAACTGCTGTTCGTCCGCGACGTGTTCCCGCGCGCGCGCCTGGTGCCGTACTTCGAGTATTTCTACCGTGCGCACGGCGGTGACGTGGGCTTCGACCCCGAGTTTCCGCCGCAGCTCGACACGCTGTTCAAGCTGCGCATCCGCAACAGCGCGCAACTGCACGCGCTGAGCGAATGCGACGCCGGCATCAGCCCGACCGCCTGGCAGCGCAGCACCTATCCGGCGCGCGAACAACCGCTGATCCGGGTGATCCATGAAGGCGTCGATACCGTGCGGCTGGCGCCGGACGACGCAGCCGTGTTCCGCCTGCCCGACGGCCGTGTGCTCGACCGCACCACGCCGGTGGTCACGTTCGCCAGCCGCGATCTGGAACCGTACCGAGGCTTCCACGTGTTCATGCGCGCATTGCCCGAGTTGCAGCGCCGCTTGCCGCGTGCGCAGTTCGTGATCGTCGGCAGCGACGGCGTCAGCTATGGCACGCCGCCGCCGGCGCCGCACCGCAACTGGCGCGAGCAGTTGCTCGCGGAGGTCGGTGCCGGGCTCGACGCGACGCGCACGCACCTCGTGGGCCGGCTCGGCTACGCCGATTTCGTGCGCCTGCTGCAGCTCAGCCGGCTGCACGTGTACCTCAGCTACCCGTTCGTGCTGTCGTGGTCGATGCTCGAGGCGATGGCCTGCGGCGCCCCGGTGCTGGGGTCGGCGACCGCGCCGGTGCGCGAGCTGATCGACGACGGCGTGGACGGGCTGCTGTTCGATTTCTTCGACCGCGAGCAACTGCTCGCGCAGGCCGAACGTGCGTTCGCCACGGATCTCACGGCGCTGCGCCAGGCCGCGCGCACGAAGATCGTCGAACGCTTTTCGTTCGAACGCAACAGCGCGCCGGCGTACCTGCGACTGTTCGACGCCTTGCTGGCGGATGCGGCGCCCGCGAGCGCGCATTCACCTGCGCCAGCGGGCGCCGCGTCCGTCGCGCAAGCCATGACCCATCCAGCGGAAGACTTCCCATGAACCGGACCGGAACCACCGCGATCGAAGCGGCACTGCGCGAGCACCTGCGGGTTGCCGAAACCCTGTGTGAATCAGCGACGCTGCGCTCCGAGTTGGCACTCGCGGCGGCGGCCTGCACGCGGTGCCTGCGTGCCGGCGGCAAGATCCTGCTGGCCGGCAACGGCGGCAGCGCGGCCGACGCCCAGCACATCGCCGCCGAACTGGTGGGACGCTTCGGCTTCGACCGCCCGGGGCTGGCGGCGATCGCGCTGACCGTCGATACCTCGATCCTCACCGCGGTCGCCAACGACTACGGCTACGAGGCGGTGTTCGCGCGCCAGGTGCAGGCGCTCGGCGCCGCGGGCGACGTGCTCATCGGGTATTCCACGTCCGGCCGCTCGCCGAACATCCTGCGCGCGCTTGCCGAGGCGCGCACACGCGGCATGGCCACCATCGGCTTGTGCGGCGAGGACGGCGCCGGCATGCGTGCGCTGTGCGATCACCTGCTGTGCGTGCCCTCGCGCGCCACGCCGCGCATCCAGGAGGCGCACCTCCTGCTCGGGCACACGCTGTGCGAACTGGTCGAGCGCGAAGCATTCCCCGCGGGCGGCTGAGCCCTCACTGCTCGCGGAAACCGCGCAGCAGCGAATCGGTGATCGGGCGCATCAGGTACTGCATCGCGGTGCGCGCTTGCGTCTGGATGTAGATCTCGGCCGCCATGCCGGGCTCGAGCGTGCTGATCCGCGCCTCGGCCAGCGAGTCCGCATCCGGCCTCACGTGCACCTGGTAGAAGGCGCGGCCCTCGGCGTCGGCCACCGCGTCGGCCGAGATGTAGCTCACCTGGCCGCTCACCAGCGGCGTGGTGCGGAATGGCAGCGCGTTGAAGCGGATGTCGGCGTGCTGGCCGAGGTGCAACTGCTTGATCGCATCGAGCGGCGCCTGCGCCTCGATCAGCAGGTTCTCGTTTTCCGGCACGATCTCCATCAGCGGATCGCGCGGTCCGATCGCCGCGCCCTCGGTGTGCACCCGCAGCGCCAGCACCCGGCCGCTCACCGGGGCCGTGATCGCCTGGCGGCGCAGCGCGTCCAGCGAGGGTTGCAGGCGCTCGCGCAGTTCGCCGACCGCCACCCCGGATTCCTTCAGCTCGCCGGCGGCGCGGGTGACGTACTCGTCGCGCAGCGAGGCGCTGCGCAGTTCGAGGTCGGTGATGCGCTGGCGCGCGCGCGCGGCCTCGGCGTCGCGTTCCTCGGTGCGCGCCTTGTATTCGGCGACGAGGCGCTTCTGCGCCAGGATGCGCACCTCGGCCACGTACTGCTTGTCGAGCAACTTCTCGTAGCTCGTCAGTTCCTCTTCGGCGAGCGCCTGCGCCACGGCGTCGGTGCCGCGTTGCTGGTCGAGCGCGACCATCTCGCGGCGTATCTCCCGGATCTGGGTGTCGATCAGCCGCAGTTGTTCGTCGAGCGCCTCGCGACGCGTCTGGAACAACGGGCCCTCGCGCGCCAGCAGTTCCGCGACGGCGGGTTCCGCGGTGCGCTCGGTGAGCTCCGCGGGCCATTCGATCCGTGCAGCCATGGTCGCTTCCGCGTGCAGGCGCGCCTGGCGTGCGAGCTGCGCGTCGAGCGCGCCGCGCACGATGCCGTACTGCGCCGCGACGCCCGGGTCCTCGAGCTGGATCAGCGTCTGGCCGCGCTCGACGCGGTCGCCGTCGCGCACCAGCACCCGCTTCACGGTGCCACCCTCGGCGTGCTGCACGATCTTGCGGTTGGACTCCACCTTCACGATGCCGCCGACGACCACCGCGCCGTGCAGCGGTGCCGTCAGCAACCAGATCCCGAGGCCGCCGAACACCGCGACGATGGTCAGCAGGCCGGCGCGCGTGATACGCGGAACATCGATTGCCATGGATTGCTTTCCGTTGCCTGTGGGCTTACTGCTGCGCCTGCTGGGCCGGCTGGACGGGCCTGACGGGCAGCACGCGGGCCAGGACTTCGGCGCGCGGGCCGAAGGAGTCCATCAGGCCGTCGCGCATCACCAGTACCTTGTCGATGCTCTCGAGCAGCGAGGGCCGGTGCGTGACCAGCACCAGCGTGATCTTGTCCTGGCGCAGGCGCCGCACCACGTGGTGCAGGCTGGTTTCGCCCTCGGCGTCGAGGTTGGCGTTCGGTTCGTCGAGCACCACCAGTCGCGGCTGGCCGTAGAGCGCGCGTGCGATGCCCACGCGCTGCATCTGCCCGCCGGAGAGCGTCACGCCGCCGGCGCCGATCGGCGTGTCGTAGCCCTGCGGCAGGCGCAGGATCATCTCGTGCGCCATCGCGTACTGCGCCGCCGCGACCACCGCGGCCGAGTCGACCGGCCCCAGGCGCGCGATGTTCTCGGCCACCGTGCCCGGAAACAGCTCCACGTCCTGCGGCAGGTAGCCGAGATACGGTCCGATGTGTGCGCGATCGAGCCGCGCGATGTCGGCGCCGTCGAGGCGGACCGCGCCGCTCGAGGGACTCCAGACACCGATGATCAGCCGCGCCAGGCTCGATTTGCCGGACGCGCTGGGGCCGATCACCGCCAGCGATTCGCCGGCGGCCAGCTCGAAGGCCACGCCGCGGATGATCGGGCGGTCGGGGGTGGCGCCGGCGAGCGTGACGCGCTCGACGCTGAGCTTGCCCTCGGGAGCCGGCAGGCGGGTGGGTCCCTGCGTGTCGCGCTGCCCGAGGTGCGGGCGCAGCCGCTCGAAGGCCGCGCGTGCCTGCACCAGGTTGTTCCAGTTTGCAATCAGGCTTTCGAACGGCGCCAGCGCGCGGCCGAGGATGATGGTCGCCGCGAGCATGATGCCGGGCGTCATGTGCGCCCCGACCACCAGCCAGGCGCCGGCCGCCATCATCATGATCTGCACCAGCTGGCGCACCACCTTGCTGAGGCTGTTGATCCGCCCCATGCGCCGCCCGGTGTCTTCCTGGCCCTCGAGCACCGGGGTGTTCATGCGCTCCCAGCGGGTCACGAAGCCGTGACCCATGCCGAGCCCGTTCAGCACGTCGGCGTTGCGCATGCCCTGGTCGATGAACTGACCGGCGCGGCGTGCGTCGATCTGCACCTTCTCGAGCGGGCCGCGGTTGGTCTTCTCGTTGATCCAGGTCAGCGCGAAGAGCACCGCGACGCTGATCAGCGCGATCAGTCCCATCAGCGGATGGAACAGGAAGATGAACAGCACGAAGAACAGGCCCCACGGCAGGTCGAACAGCGCGATGATGCTGGCGCCGCCGAGGAAGTTGCGCAGCAGCGCCACGTCGCGCAGCCCGTGCACGTACTCGGTGCGGTTCACGCGCGAGGCGTTTTCGATCAGCGCGGCGATCACGCGCTCGCCGAGCAGGCGGTCGATCGCGGCACCCGCGCCGAGCAGCAGCAGGCCGCGCAGGTAGTCGAGCACCATCATCACCCCCAGCATGCCGACTGCCGCGATGGTCAGCATGACCAGCGTCTCGACGCTGCGGCTCACCAGCACGCGATCGAAGACCTGGATCATGAACAGCGGGGGAACCAGCAGCACCAGATTGATGAAGAAGCTGAACAGGCCCGCGTAGACCAGGTGGGTGCGGAACTGGCGGAAGAAGCTCATCGGGCATGCTCATCGAGTGGTGCCGGGTCTCTGGAGGCCCGGCGCGGTGACGGCAGTATAGAGAGTGTCGCAGCGGGCTGCGAGGCGAGGAGTCGCGTGCGGC
>JAJVIG010000054.1:0-23655 GCA_022072145.1 Pseudomonadales bacterium | reverse complement strand
GCGGCACGATTACTGCGCAGGCGCCGGGCCGGCGCACTTGGTACACTGGCCACCGGTCAGATCGGTGGCCGCAACGGGAGGCGACGGGTGCGCGGGCGATGAGCATTCTGATGATCGACAACTACGATTCCTTCACCTGGAACGTGGTGCAGTACCTCGGGGAGCTCGGCGCGGGCGTCACCGTGGTGCGCAACGACGAGATCACCGCCGCCGGGGTCGCGGCGATCGCGCCGCACAAGATCGTGATCTCGCCGGGCCCCTGCACGCCCGACGAGGCCGGCATCTCGCTCGAGGTGATCCGCCGTTACGCCGGCCGCATCCCGATCCTCGGCATCTGTCTCGGCCACCAGTGCATCGGCCAGGCCTTCGGCGGACGCATCGTGCGCGCGCGCGAGGTGATGCACGGCAAGACCTCGCCGATCCACCACCGGGGCGCCGGCGTGTTCGCCGGGCTGCCCGATCCCTTCGTCGCGACCCGCTACCACTCGCTGGTCATCGAGCGCGCGAGCTGTCCTCCCTGCCTCGAGGTCACGGCGTGGACTGCGGGCGCGGACGGCGGCGTCGACGAGATCATGGGCGTGCGTCACCGCGAGCTGGCGGTCGAGGGGGTGCAGTTCCATCCCGAATCGATACTCACCGAGCACGGTCACGCGCTGCTCGCCAATTTCCTCGGAGTGCCGCGACCCGCGCTCGCGGCGGCAGGCTGACGCATGGACATCAGGACGGCACTGGAGCGGGTGGTCGAGCGCATCGACCTCGAACGCGAGGAGATGCGTTCGGTGATGCAGACGGTGATGACCGGAGGCTGCACCGACGCACAGATCGGCGCCCTGCTGGCGGCGCTGCGCATGAAGGGCGAGTCGATCGACGAGATCACCGCGGCCGCCGAGGTGATGCGCGAGCTGGCGGTGCCGGTCGAGGTCGGCGTGGCCCCGCTGGTCGACATCGTCGGCACCGGCGGCGACGGCGCCAGCCTGTTCAACGTCTCGAGCGCCGCGGCGTTCGTGGTCGCCGCGGCCGGCGGGCACGTCGCCAAGCACGGCAACCGTGGGGTATCCAGTTCCAGCGGCAGCGCGGACGCGCTGGAGCACCTGGGGGTCAAGCTCGGTCTGGCACCGGCGGTGGTGGCACGCGGGATCCGCGAGCTCGGCATCGGCTTCATGTTCGCACCGGCGCATCATGGCGCGATGCGCCATGCGGTCGGCCCGCGACGCGAACTCGGCCTGCGCACGCTGTTCAACATCCTGGGGCCGCTGACCAACCCGGCCGGCGCGCGCCGGTTGCTGGTCGGCACCTTCAGCCGCGCGTTGTGCCGCCCGATGGCCGAGGTGCTGCAGCAGCTGGGTGCCGAGCACGTGCTGGTGGTGCACGCCGACGACGGACTCGACGAGATCAGCCTCGCGACGCGCACGCATGCGGTCGAACTGCGCGAGGGGACTCTCGCCGAGCACGGCTGGTCGCCGGAGGATCTCGGCATCGCGAGCCAGAGCCTGATCGGCCTCGAAGTGGGCTCGGGCGCGGAGTCGGCGGCGCTGATCCGCGATGCGCTGGGCCGGCGGCAGGGGCCGCACGCGGCGAAGGCCGCCGACCTGATCGCGCTCAACGCCGGCGCCGCGATCCATCTGTGCGGGATCACCGACACCGTGGCCCGCGGCGTCGCGCTGGCGCAGGACATCATCCACTCGGGGCTCGCGCTCGAGCGCATCGAGGCGCTCGCCGGCTTCTGTTCGTGCCTGGACGAGGAATGAGCACGCCGACGATCCTGCGCCGCATCCTGGCGCGCAAGCACGAGGAAGTCGCCGAGCGCAGCCGTGCCCGCTCGCTGCCGGAGCTGCGTGCCGCGCTGGCCGACGCTCCCCCCGTGCGCGGTTTCGCCGACGCGCTGGCGCGTCGCCTCGCGAGCGGGGCCAACGCGGTGATCGCCGAGATCAAGAAAGCCTCGCCGAGCCGCGGCCTGATCCGCGCCGACTTCGACCCGCCGGCGCTCGCACGCTCCTACGAGCGCGGCGGTGCGGCCTGCCTGTCGGTGCTGACCGACGTGGATTTCTTCCAGGGCGCCGACGCCTACCTGCAGGCGGCGCGTGCCGCGGTCGCGCTGCCGGTGCTGCGCAAGGACTTCACGGTCGATGCCTACCAGGTGGTCGAGGCGCGCGTGCTCGGCGCCGACTGCGTGCTGCTGATCGCGGCGGCGTTCCGCGAGCAACCGGCGCTGATGGGCGAACTCGCCGCGCTCGCGGCCGGGATCGGGCTCGACGTGCTGATCGAGGTGCACGACGCCGCCGAGCTGGACCTGGCGCTGGCGGTGCCCGGGCGGCTGATCGGCATCAACAACCGCGACCTGCACACCTTCGAGACCTCGCTGGACACCACCTACGGCTTGCTGGCACGGATCCCCGCCGACCGCATCGTGGTCACCGAGAGCGGCATCGGCAGCGCTGCCGACGTGGCCGCGATGCGCGCCCACGGGGTGCGTGCGTTCCTCGTCGGCGAGAGCCTGATGCGCGCCCCGGACCCCGGCGCGCGCCTGCGCGAGCTCTTCACCCCGTAGGTCCGGGCTGTGCCCGGACATGCCCGGTCGTGGCATTGTTCGGCCACAGGCCGAACCTGCGCGTTGTACGCCCTGCTCAACGCGTGCCGAACACCACCATCGTCTTGCCCTTGACGTGCACCAGGCCCTGTTCCTCTAGCGTTTTCAGCACGCGGCCGACCATCTCGCGCGAACAGCCCACGATGCGCCCGATCTCCTGGCGCGTGATGCGGATCTGCATGCCGTCGGGGTGTGTCATTGCGTCGGGCTGGCGGCACAGGTCGAGCAGCGTGCGCGCGACGCGGCCGGTCACGTCGAGGAACGCGAGGTCACCGACCTTGCGCGTCGTCGTGCGCAGGCGGGTCGCGAGCTGGCTCGCGAGTTCGAACAGCACCTCGGGATGGCGCTCGGTGAATTCGCGAAAACGCGCGTGGCTGATCTCCGCGACGTGGCACTCGGTCTTCGCGCGCACCCAGGCGCTGCGGTTCCCCTCGGCGTCGAACAGCCCCATCTCGCCGAAGAAATCGCCCTTGTTCAGGTAGGCGACGATCATCTCCTTGCCGTCGTCGTCCTCGATCAGCACCGTCACCGATCCCTTGACGATGTAGAACAGGCTCTCGCCACGCTCCCCGGCGTGGATGATCGTGCTGCGCGCCGGGAAGCGGCGCATATGGCACTGCGCGAGGAAGGTGTCGAGATTGCGGATGCGCGGGACGGGCGGGACGATCGGCACGGTGCTCACCTCGGCTCAGTGGGGCGTGGCGCTGGCGAACCAATGATAGTACGTGCGCGTGCGGCTGCGCGCAGCGCCGATCGCGGGACTTCTGGGCAGGGTGCCGTTTGTGCTCTGGGCGCCGGCGGGCGGGCTTGCTACCCTGCGCGCCTTTCGTCGTACACAGTCGGGGCGCGGGCTGCCGCGCACCGCAGGGGAGACCGGGAATGAAGGGTACCGTTACGTGGCTGAGTGGCCGCGCGTTCGTCGCCGAATCCGGCAGCGGGCACGCGGTGGTGATGGACGGACCGCCGGATGGCGGCGGGCGCAACATCGGGCTGCGTCCGATGGAGATGGTGCTGCTCGGGGTGGGCGGCTGTTCGGCCTACGACGTGGTCACGATCCTCGAGAAATCGCGCCAGAAGGTCAGCGACTGCCGCGTCGAGCTGAGCGCCGAGCGCGCCGACGCGATCCCGGCCGTGTTCACGCGTATCCACCTGCACTTCGTGGTCACCGGCGAGGATCTCAACCCGAAGCAGGTCGAGCGCGCGGTCCATCTCTCGGCCGAGAAGTACTGCTCGGCCTCGATCATGCTCGCCAGGGCCGGCGCCGAGATCACGCACGACTTCGAGATCGTCTGATCCCGCGGCCGGTTCAGATCCGGTAGCTGGTCGCGGTCATCACGCGCGAGACCAGCGTCATGGCCTCGCGTACCGGCGCCGGGAATTCGCTGGCGCCGTGTGCGCGCGCCTGCGTTGCGTGCTGCGCCTCGTCCGCGAGCATCTGCTGCACGATCGCGCGCGAGCGTTGGTCGGCGGCCGGCAGACGGGCGAGGTGCTCGCGCAGGTGCCGGCAGACCTGGTCCTCGGTCGCCGCGACGAAGCCCAGGCTCCAGCGGTCGCCGGCGGCCCCGGCCAGCGCGCCGATGCCGAACGACAGCGCGTAGAACAGCGGGTTCAGCACGCTGGTGTGGCTACCCATCTCGTGCACGCGCTCGGCGCACCAGCCCAGATGGTCGATTTCCTCCCCGGCCGCGTGCGTCATCGCCTCGCGCACGCCGTCGAGTCGCGCGGTGAGCGCCTGCCCCTGGTAGAGCGCCTGCGCGCAGACCTCGCCGGTGTGGTTCACACGCATCAGTCCCGCGACGTGGCTCCGTTCGGCGGCGTCCAGCGCGGCCTCGGCATGCGCGTGCGCGGGACTGTGGCGCACCGGCGGCGGCGCCTCGCCGGTGGCGTGGCGCCGGGCGCGATCGAGTCCGATCACGAGGCGGTCGAGCATGGAAAGTCGGCGCTGCATGGAACGGGCACTGGCGGACGGTGGCGGAAATTCTATAGTGTCGGCGTGCAGGGTCGATACCACCCCCGGCGCCCGGGCTCCGCATGGCGGTGCGCGGCGGTGGGGCGAGGACAACAACGGAGCCATACGATGACGGTACCTTCGCAGCCGCACGGCTGCCCGACCATCACCCCGTACCTGGGCGTGCGCGGAGCCGCGGCGGCGATCGAGTTCTACCGGCGGGCCTTCGGCGCCGAGGAAGTGCTGCGGCTCGCATCCGCGGCCGGACTGGTCGCGTACGCGCAGATCCGCATCGGCGACTCGATGGTGCTGCTGTCCGACGAGATGGCCGGCAGTCCGCAGCGCAGCCCGTCCTCGCTGGCCGGCACCTCGGTTGCCGTGCGCGTCTACGTGGACGACGTGGACGCCTGCTTCGCGCGGGCGCTGGCGGCCGGCGCGGTGCAGTTGCGCGGCGTGGCGGACCAGTTCTACGGCGATCGCAACGGCGCGCTGCGCGATCCCTTCGGTCACGTCTGGATCGTCTCCACCCACATCGAGGACCTCACGCCCGGGCAGATCGCCGCGCGGCTGCAGAGCCTCCATGCCGTCAACACGATCGGCATCGCATGAGCACGCCCGAACCCGAGAACGGCAACGACTTCCGCGACCTGCAGCTGCTGATCCGTTCGCACGTGCCGATCCTGGTCGTGGAGACGCACGACGAGAACCGCGCGCGCGAGATGATGACCCGGCTGGCGATCCGCGAGACGCTGCCGCTGTTCGTCTGGACGGTCACCGAGGGACTGCAGCGCCTGGGCTTCGGCGAAGTGCCCGCGGCCGAGGCGCTGCTCGAGCCCGAGGCGATGCTGAAGGCGATCAAGGCGCAGCGCGAGCGGGGACTCTACGTGCTGTGCGACCTGCACCCGTACCTGTCCGAGCCACGGCTGGTGCGCCTGCTGAAGGATGTGGCGCTGCGCTACCGCGAGCTGGGGCACACGCTGGTGCTGCTGAGCCACCGGCTGGACATTCCGCCGGAGCTGACGCGGCTCGCGGCGCGCGTCGCGCTCTCGCTGCCGGACGAGGAAGAGATCATGGCGATCGTGCGCGAGGAGGCGCGGCGCTGGCAGGAGGCCAACGGCGGGCGCCGCGTGCGCACCGACAACCGCACGCTGGCGCAGCTCACGCGCAGCCTGCGCGGACTCACGCACGCCGACTGCCGCCGTCTGGTGCGCAACGCGATCTTCGACGACGGCAGCATCACCGAGTCGGCGCTGCCGGAGATGAACCGCGCCAAGTTCGAGCTGATGGACCTCGACGGGGTGCTGAGCTTCGAGTACCGCACCGAGCAGTTCGCCGACGTGGCCGGCGTGAGCCGCCTGCGCGCCTGGCTGGAACAGCGCCGCGAGGCGGCGACCGCCACCGGCACGCCGGAGGTCGACCGCCCGCGCGGCGTGCTGTTGCTCGGTGTGCAGGGCGCGGGCAAGAGCCTCAGCGCGCGGGCCATCGCCGGTGCCTGGGGGCTGCCGCTGCTGCGCCTCGACATGGGCGCGCTGTACAACAAGTACATCGGCGAGACCGAACGCAACCTGCGCGAATCGCTGCGTTCGGCCGAGCTGATGGCCCCCTGTGTGCTGTGGCTGGACGAGATCGAGAAAGGCATCGGCACGGCCGAGTCCGACGAGGGTGTGTCGCGCCGCGTGCTCGGCAGCCTGCTCACCTGGATGGCCGAGCAGCGCGGCGGGGTGTTCGTGGTCGCCACCGCGAACGACGTCTCGCTGCTGCCGCCGGAGTTGCTGCGCAAGGGCCGCTTCGACGAGATCTTCTTCGTCGACCTGCCCGACGAGGACACGCGTGCCGAGATCTTCCGCATCCACCTGCGCCGCCGCGGGGTGGCCAGCGAGGGAATCGACGTCGGTGCGCTCGCGGCGGCCAGCGAGGGCTTCGCGGGCGCCGAGATCGAGCAGGTGGTGGTCAGCGCGCGCTACCGCGCCGCGGCCGCGCAGCAGCCGCTCGACAGCGCGCACCTCGCCACCGAGATCCGCGCCACCGTGCCGCTGTCGGTCACCATGGCGGAACGGATGGATGCGCTGCGCCGCTGGGCGGCCGGGCGCACCGTGCCGGCGAACTGAGTCGTGCACACGCCGGGCGCCGAACCGCACGCGCTGAGCCGCGCGCAGAGCGCGTACCTGTGGCTCGCGATGGTGTTCATCGCCTCGCTGCTGGTGGCCGACATCGTCGGCATAAAGCTGTTCCGCATCCCGCTGCCGTTCCCCGTGCTCGGTTTCGATGCGATCGAGCACACCTGCGGGATGCTGACCTTCCCGGTCACCTTCCTGCTGACCGACCTCGTGAACGAGTACTACGGCGCGCGCGCCGCGCGGCGCCTCACCTACCTCGGCCTCGCCGCGGCGCTGTTCGTGTTCGCGGTGATCAACCTCGCGCAGGCGCTGCCGTACCTGGATGCGCCGTACAACGTGCGGCGCGAGGAATTCGACGCGATCTTCGGTTCGGCGAAGATCATGTACATCGCCTCGCTGTGCGCGTACCTGGTGGGGCAGTTGAGCGATATCGCGATGTTCGGTTTCCTCAAGCGCCTGAGCGGCGGCCGTCTGGTATGGCTGCGTGCCACCGGCAGCACGGTCGTCTCGCAGTTCATCGACTCCTTCGTCGTGAGCTACCTGGCCTTCTCGCTCGGCCGGCAGCTGTTCGCCGATCCCGCCAACCCGCCTGCGCCGCCGTCGGCGATCCCCGCGATCGCGGTGACCGGCTACACGCTGAAGTTCGTGATCGCGATCGCGATCACGCCGCTGATCTACGCCGGGCGCGCCGCGATGCGGCGCTGGATCGGGGTGGAGCCGATCGGCACACCGCCGCGCTGAACCCGGCTCAGCCGGCGCGCTCGCGCGCGATCGCGCGGTGGCCGATGTCGTGACGGAAGAAACAGCCTTCCCAGCGGATGCCGGCACACACCGCGTAGGCGTGCGCCTGCGCCGCGGCGACCGTCTCGCCGAGCGCGGTCACGCACAGCACACGTCCGCCGCTGGTGCGCACGCGGCCGTCGGCGCCGAGCGTGGTTCCGGCATGGAACACGTGCGCCAGGTCGTCGGTGTCCGCGGGCAGCCCGTCGATGGCGTCGCCCTTGCGGTACGTCTCGGGGTAGCCGCCGGCGGCCATCACCACGCCGAGGGCGGCGCGCGGGTCCCACTCGGCCTCGACGGCGTCGAGCTGCCCGTCGATCGCGGCGTCGCAGAGCGCGGTCAGATCGGAGCGCAGCCGCATGAGGATCGGCTGTGTCTCCGGGTCGCCGAAACGGCAGTTGTACTCCAGCACCTTCGGCGTGCCGTCGGCTCCGATCATCAGTCCCGCGTACAGGAAGCCGGTGTAGACGTTGCCCTCGAGCGCCATGCCGCGCACGGTGGGCAGGATCACCTCGCGCATCACGCGCGCGTGGATCGCCGGCGTCACCACCGGTGCCGGCGAGTACGCGCCCATGCCGCCGGTGTTCGGTCCGCGGTCGCCGTCGTCGCGTGCCTTGTGGTCCTGGCTGGTCGCCAGCGGCAGCACGTTGCGGCCGTCGACCATCACGATGAAGCTCGCCTCCTCGCCGACCAGGAACTCCTCGATCACCACCCGGTGCCCGGCTTCGCCGAAGGCGTTGCCGGCCAGCATGTCGCGCACGGCAGCGATGGCGGTCTCCTCGTCGTCGGCGAGGATCACGCCCTTGCCGGCCGCGAGTCCGTCGGCCTTCACCACGATCGGTGCGCCGCGTTCGCGGATGTACGCTTCCGCCTCCGGCACCGAGGTGAAGCTGCGGTAGGCGGCGGTCGGGATGCCGTGGCGCGCGAGGAAATCCTTCGTGAACGCCTTCGAACCCTCGAGTTGCGCGGCGCCGCGCGACGGGCCGAAGCAGCGCAGGCCGGCGGCGCGGAAGTGATCGACGATTCCCGCCACCAGCGGCGCCTCGGGGCCGACGATGGTCAGCCCCACCGCGTGCTCGCGCGCGAAGCGCTCCAGCGCCGCGAAGTCCATCACGTCGATGGGAACGTTGCGCACGCCGGGCTCGCGCGCGGTGCCGCCGTTGCCGGGCGCCACGAACACCGTGTCCACGCGGTAGCTCTGCGCCGCCTTCCAGGCCAGCGCGTGCTCGCGCCCGCCGCTGCCGATGATCAGAACATTCATCCTGCGGTCGTCTCCGTTCAGTGGCGGAAGTGGCGCATGCCGGTGAACACCATCGCCATGTCGTGCGCGTCGGCGGCGGCGATGACTTCCTCGTCGCGCATCGATCCGCCCGGCTGGATCACCGCGCGGATGCCGGCCGCGGCCGCGTTGTCGATGCCGTCGCGGAACGGGAAGAACGCATCGGAGGCCATCACCGCGCCGGCGACCGCGAGCCCCGCGTGCTCGGCCTTGATCGCGGCGATGCGCGCCGAGTTGACGCGGCTCATCTGGCCGGCGCCGACGCCGATCGTGCGGTTGTCGCGCGCATAGACGATCGCGTTCGATTTCACGAACTTCGCCACCCGCCAGGCGAACAGCAGGTCGCGCAGTTCCGCCTCGGAGGGCTGGCGGCGGCTCACGACGCGCAGCTCCCCGTACAGCGCGAGGTCCGCGTCCTGCACCAGCAGGCCGCCGGTGACGCGCTTGTAGTCGAGCCGCGGCGCGCTTTCCTGCGGCAGCTCGCCGCAGACCAGCAGGCGCACGTTCTTCTTCGCCGCCACCGCCTCGACCGCGGCGGCGCTCGCCGACGGCGCGACGATCACCTCGACGAACTGCCGCTCGACGATCAGCGCGGCGGTCTCGCCGTCGAGTTCGCGGTTGAACGCGATGATGCCGCCGAACGCCGATTCGGTGTCGGTTCCCCACGCGAGCTCGTAAGCCTCGCGTTGGGTCGCCGCGAGCGCGACGCCGCAGGGGTTGGCGTGCTTCACGATCACGCAGGCCGGCGCGTCGTGGAACTGCTTCACGCACTCCAGCGCGGCGTCGGTGTCGGCGATGTTGTTGTACGACAGCTCCTTGCCCTGCAACTGGCAGGCGCTGGCGACGCTCGCCTCGCCGCGGGCGTGCTCGACGTAGAACGCCGCCGACTGGTGCGGATTCTCGCCGTAGCGCATCTCCTGCGCCTTCGTGAACTGCATGCTGAAGGTGCGAGGGAAGCTGCCGCGCGTACCGTCGGCATCCAGCGCGCCGAGGTAGTTGGCGATCGCGCCGTCGTAGCGTGCCGTGTGCTCGAAGGCCTTCACCGCCAGGTCGAAGCGCGTGGCAGGGCGCGTGCCGCCGTGATCGCGCAGTTCGGCGAGCACACGCGGGTAGTCGGCCGCGTCGACCACAATGCCGACGTGGCGATGGTTCTTGGCCGCCGAACGCACCATCGTCGGTCCGCCGATGTCGATGTTCTCGATCGCGGTGGCGAGGTCGCAACCGGGTCGTGCCACGGTCTGCTCGAACGGGTAGAGGTTCACGACCACGAGGTCGATCGGTGCGATGCCGTGCGCGGCCATCACCGCCTCGTCCTCGCCGCGGCGCCCGAGGATGCCGCCGTGCACGCGCGGGTGCAGCGTCTTCACGCGCCCGTCCATCATCTCTGGGAAGCCGGTGTAGTCCGACACCTCGCGCACCGCGATGCCGGCGTCGGCCAGCAGCCGCCGGGTGCCGCCGGTGGACAGGATCTCGACACCGAGCGCGGCGAGTTCGCGTGCGAACTCGACCACGCCGGTCTTGTCCGAGACGCTGATCAGGGCGCGGCGGACCGCGACGGTAGCGCAAGCATTGTTCATGGGCAGGGATCCGATCGGGGTGGTGGTTGGGTCCGCGCGCCGGGCGCGGCGCGGGTGTTCAGAGCAGGCCGTGGCGCCTGAGCTTCTTGCGCAGCGTGCCGCGGTTGAGACCGAGCACGCTGGCGGCGAGCGTCTGGTTGTCGCGCGTGTACTCGAGCACGGCCTGCAGCAGCGGCGCCTCGACCTCGGCCAGCACCATCTCGTAGACGCCGCTGACCATCTGGCCGTCGAGCTGCGCAAAGTAGTTGTGCAGCGCGATCTCCACGCAGTGGCGCAGCGAGTGGCCGCCGTCGGCAATCCCCGCGCCACTGGCCTCGGTGGGTTGCTCGCACTGTCTGCACGCGCCGTGCCCGCTCCGGTTCATGCTGCCCTCGCTTCTTTATGGTTGTCCTTGCAGGCCGCGCTGAAGTGTTCGCGCACCGCGGCCAGTTGCCCGTGTGCGCTGTCCAGCTGGTTGAAATCGCGCCGGAACCCGCGCTCGCCGCCGCGGGCGTCCAGGTACCAGCCGACGTGCTTGCGCGCGATGCGTACACCGGCCGCCTCGCCGTAGAAGGCGTGCAGCGCCTCCAGGTGCCCGGCCACGATCGTGGCCAGTTCCCCGCCCCGCGGCTCCGTTGCCACGGGGCCGCCGGCCAGCGCGGCGTCGATCGCGCCGCACAGCCACGGACGGCCCTGCGCGGCGCGGCCGACCATCACTGCGGCGGCGCCGGTGTCGGCGAGCACCGCGCGGGCCTGCGCCGGCGTTGCGATGTCCCCGTTGGCGATCACCGGCACCGATACCGCGCCCGCGATGTCGCGGATCGTGTCGTACTCGGCCGCACCCTCGAAGCGGCAGGCGCGCGTGCGCCCGTGCACGCTGAGCAGGCGGATGCCGCAGTCCTCGGCGATGCGCGCGATGCGCACGCCGTTGCGCTCGGCGGGGCTCCAGCCGGTGCGCATCTTCAGCGTGACCGGCACCCCGGGCACGGCGGCCACCACGGCCGCGAGGATCGCGCCGACCAGTCGCTCGTCGCGCAGCAGCGCCGAGCCGGCGGCGCGGCTGCAGACCTTCTTCGCCGGGCAACCCATGTTGATGTCGATGATCGCGGCGCCCAGGTCCGCCTGCCGGCGCGCACCTTCGGCCATCGTGCGCGGCTCGTTGCCTGCGATCTGCACCCAGCACGGCAGGCCGGCATCGGGCTGGCGCAGCCGCAGCTGCGTGCGGCGCGTCTCCCACAGCCTGGCGTCGGCGGCCACCATCTCCGCAATCGCGAGCCGCGTGCCGAGCCGCGCGCACAACGCCCGGTACGGCAGGTCGGTCACGCCGACCATCGGCGCCAGCACGACGCGCGTGTCGAAGCGATAGGGTCCGATGCGCAGCACGTGACGCCTCTCTGGACGGTAGAAACCGGGAAACCCCGCAGGGGGGCGAAATGATACCGGGGGGCGGCGGGTGATTAAAGGGTGGCGGTCGTGGTTCTTGCCGCTCCCGGGCACGGATTCGCCCGTCGGCGCCCGACGTCAACGTTGCGCGGTGCGGGTGTTCGAGCGTTCGCTGGAGCGTTTTGCCGGCTCTCCCCGGTAGTGATCCGCATACGTATCCAGGAGACGGCGGATCATCCTCTGGTAGGAGGTTTGATTGCGCTCGGCGGCTTCCTTGAAGAACTCCACGCTTCGCCGGCTCAACGAGATGGTCACTTTTACCCATTCCTCGCCGGCCACGAGCTGATCCGGCGGTGGAAGGAAATCGCGAACCACCTCTGCCCGGACCGGTTCATCCGAGTACTTGATTTTCCCGTTCATAGATACGCTTGCCCTTGCGCCAGTAACCGGCGCCGATGATGCGAATCACCCGGCTTCGATAGGTGAACCGCACCGTAAGTATTCCGTCGCCCACCGCCCCGAAGCAGTAGAAGCGTTCTTCCTTTCCGCTGTGTGCAAGGTCGCGGGCAATCACACGCTTCGTATCGAGGAACGCCTGCTGCGCAAGGTAACAACCCACGCCGTGCTTGCGCTGGTTCTCCGCATCCTTGTCGGGATCCCATTCGAAGCAGGCAGTCATGGGGGAACACTAGCACTGATATGGGCTGATTGCCATACGTTTGTCTGTACGAGGCGAACGTATAGCGCTCAGCGCGCGCCCGGCGGTGCCAGGATGTCCATGCGGTAGCCGGAGGCGTGTTCGCCGGGGTCGCGCAGTTCGAGGTGCACCGCGATCGCCGGGCCGGCCGGCATCGGCTCGCGCGGCGCCTCGGGCAGGTAGTCGGCGGCGCCGAACACGCGGCCGGCGACGGTGCGCCCGCGCGCGTCCTGGAAGCTGATGGCGAGCCCGGGCCACGGTTGCGGGTACGCGCCGCGGTTGCTGATCAGCGCGTCGAGCAGCAGCACGCCGTCACGCCCGGGCGCCGGGCGGATCACCAGTGCGTCGCTGCGGATCGCCTGCGGCGCCGGTGGGCGTGGCAGCGCGCAGCCGAGTGGCGCGCAGGCGCGCTCCAGCCACGGGCGCAGCGTGCGGTGCTGCAGCAGGCGATCGCGTTCGTACCACCCGTACTGCGCCGCCAGCGCGAGCGCCGCGAACACGCATCCCAGCGCCCAGCCGGCGCTCGGCGCCCGCCCCGGCCGCGGGGCCGCGTCGATCTCGATCGGGGGCGGCGTGAAGGCCGGGACCGGCACCAGTTCCCCGGGCGGGGCCGCGTCGGTCGCGGCGCGCGCGGGGTCTTCGATCATCGATCCTGCTGCGCTGACGGCAACGATTTTCGCCTGGAGGTCGGTTGTCTGCGGTGCGTGGTCGAGCGCCGGGTAGGTCGCTTCGCCCGTGGGTTCCCCTTCGGCCAGCATCTCGTGAACGTAGCTCTCCTCGATGCCGCTGTCGGCCGGGGGCTGTGCGTCGGGTTGCCACCCGGGGACCGGTTCGTCGTCGACGAGGTACAGCTCGGCGCGGAACACGCGCGCGCATACGCCGCAGCGCACCAGTCCCTCGGCCGCGGCGCGCTGCGCGGCGCTGACGCGAAAGGCGGTCTGGCAGCCCGGGCAGCGCGCGATCATCGCGCTCACGCCGCCGCGCTCCGCGTGCGGCGCAGTTCGATCCGGCACCAGCTGTCGCGCTCCACGGTGGCCACGTGCGCGAACCACGGCGCCCACGCCGCGCACACGGCCGCGGCCTGTTCGCGCAACACGCCCGACAGCACCGCGCACCCGTCGGTGCGCACCAGGCCCGCGAGCCGCGGCGCGAGTTCGACCAGCGGTCCGGCCAGGATGTTGGCGAGCAGCAATTCGACCGCTGCACGGCCGTCGAGCAGTGCCGGCGGGCCCACCTCGAGCGCGTCGTCATCGAGCGCATTGCGTGCGGCGTTGTCGCGCGTGGCGAGCAGCGCCTGCGGGTCGATATCCACCGCCGCGACGCGCGCCGCGCCGAGCACCAGTGCGGCGATCGCGAGGATCCCGGAGCCGCAGCCGTAGTCGATCACGGTCGCGCCCGTGGGCGGGTGCGTGGCCAGCCATTCGAGGCACAGCGCGGTGGTGGGGTGGGTGCCGGTGCCGAAAGCGAGCCCCGGATCGAGGTGCACCACGGTGGCGGCGGGGTCGGGGACGCTCATGCCTCCGGGGCAGACCCAGAGGTGGTCACCGAAGCGCAGCGGCTCGAAATGCTGCAGCCACTCGCGTTCCCACGCGCGGTCTTCGAGGTGCTCCCACGACAGCGCGCGCGCGGCCGCGCCCAGCGTGGCGGCCAGCGCCGCGGTGACATGGCCGCGCTCGGTGTCTTCCTCGAACAGCGCGGTCAGGTCCACTTCGGGCCACAGCGGCGTCTCGCCCACGCCGGGCTCGAGGATCGGTACGTCGCGGTGGTCGCCCAGCGTCACCGCCAGCGCGCCGGCCGCAAGGAGCGCGTCCTCGAGCGCCTCGACGCGATCGGCGGTTGCGGTCAGGCGCAGTTGCAGCCAGCCCACGGCAGCCTCAGGTTTGCAGCTTCTTTTCGAGGTAGTGGATGTTCACGCCCCCGCGCAGGAAGGCTTCGTCGCGCACCAGCTGCTGGTGCAGCGGGATATTCGTGCGGATGCCGTCGACGACGATCTCGTCGAGCGCGTTGCGCATGCGCGCCAGCGCGGCGTGGCGGTCGTCGGCCCAGGTGATGACCTTGCCGATCAGCGAATCGTAGTACGGCGGCACCGTGTAGCCGCTGTAGAGGTGCGAGTCCACGCGCACGCCGTTGCCGCCCGGCGCGTGGAAGCGGTTCACCTTGCCGGGGCACGGTGCGAAGGTCCGCGGGTCCTCGGCGTTGATGCGGCATTCGAAGGCGTGGCCGCGGAAGTGCACATCCTCCTGGCGGATCGACAGCGGCTGGCCGCTCGCGATCAGCAGTTGCTCGCGCACGATGTCGATGCCGGTGATCGCCTCGGTCACCGGATGTTCGACCTGCACGCGGGTGTTCATCTCGATAAAGAAGAACTGGCCGTTCTCGTACAGGAACTCGAAGGTGCCGGCGCCGCGGTAGCCGATCTGCCGGCAGGCATGCACGCAGCTCTCGGCGACCGCGCGCTTGATGGCGTCCGGGATGCCCGGCGCCGGCGCCTCTTCCAGCACCTTCTGGTGGCGGCGCTGCAGCGAGCAGTCGCGATCGCCGAGGTGGATCGCGTTGCCCTTGCCGTCGCACAGCACCTGGATCTCCACGTGGCGCGGGTTCTCGAGGTACTTCTCGAGGTAGACGGTGCCGTCGCCGAAGGCGGCCTGCGCCTCGTTGCGGGTCACGAACACCGAGTTCAGCAGCGCCGCCTCGCTGTGCACCACGCGCATGCCGCGTCCGCCACCGCCGGCGGCGGCCTTGATGATCACCGGATAGCCGACCGCACGCGCCATCGCGAGGATCTCGTCGCTGTCCTCGGGCAGCGGGCCGTCGGAGCCGGGCACCGTGGGCACGCCGGCGGCTTTCATCGCGTCCTTGGCGCGCACCTTGTCGCCCATCAGACGGATCACGTCGGGCGTCGGCCCGATGAACACGAAGCCGCTCTTCTCGACCTGCTCGGCGAAGTTCGCGTTCTCGGCCAGGAAGCCGTAGCCGGGGTGGATCGCGACGGCGTCGGTGATCTCGGCGGCGCTGATGATCGACGGTACGTTCAGGTAGCTCTGCGCCGAGGGGTTCGGGCCGATGCAGACTGCCTCGTCGGCGAGGCGCACGTGCATCAGGTCGCGGTCGACCTGCGAGTGCACGGCGACGGTGCGGATGCCGAGTTCGCGGCAGGCGCGCAGGATGCGCAGCGCGATCTCGCCGCGGTTCGCAATGACGACTTTCTCGAGCATGGGCGGGAATCCTGTGCGCGACGGTTGCTGTGCTTCAGACGATGCTCACCAGCGGCTGGTCGAACTCGACCGGCTGGCCGTCCTCGACCAGGATCGCCCCGATCACACCGGCCTTGTCGGCCTCGATGTGGTTCATCATCTTCATCGCCTCGACGATGCAGATCACCTCGCCGGCCTTCACGCTCTGCCCGACCTCGACGAACACCTTGGCGCCCGGGGATGGCGAGCGGTAGAAGGTGCCTACCATCGGCGAGCGCACCAGGTGTCCGGCCGGTTCGGCCGGCGCCGCCGCGGGTGCCGGGGCGGCCGCTGCCGGCGCGGTGGCGGCCGGTGCGCTCGTGGCGGCGGACGCCGCGTGTGTCATCATCGGCGCGCTGTGGTACACGGTGGCAGTGTGCCCGCGGCTGATGCGTACCGACTCCTCGCCCTCGCAGATCTCGATCTCGGTGATGTCGGTGCCGTCCAGCAGTTCGATGAGCGTCTTGATCTTGCGGATGTCCATGTGCGTGTCCCCGGGTGATTTTCAGTCGTTCTGGATGCGCGTGATCGCCGCCTGCAGTGCGAGTTCGTAACCGAGCGGGCCCAGCCCGCAGATCACGCCGGCGGCGATGTCGGAAAAGTACGAGTGCCGGCGGAACGGCTCGCGCGCGTGCACGTTGGAGAGATGAACTTCGAAAAAGGGCACCGCGACCGCGAGCAGCGCGTCGCGCAGCGCGACGCTGGTGTGCGTGAAGCCGCCGGGGTTGAATACGATGCAGCCGATGCCCTCGGAGCGCGCCGCGTGGATGCGCTCGATCAGTTCGTGTTCGGCGTTGCTTTGCAGTGTTTGCAGGTGGTGTCCTGCCGCCACCGCGATCGCCGCCAGCCGCTGGTTGATCTGCTCCAGCGTCACCGCACCGTAGGTCTGGGGTTCGCGGGTGCCGAGCAGGTTCAGGTTGGGGCCATGGAGTACCAGGATGGTCGGCATGTCGTGTCTCGCTGGCAGGCTTCCA
Source organism: Pseudomonadales bacterium (assembly GCA_022072145.1). Classification (GTDB taxonomy): domain Bacteria; phylum Pseudomonadota; class Gammaproteobacteria; order Pseudomonadales; family UBA5518; genus UBA5518. The sequence continues at coordinate 7,101 of JAJVIG010000054.1, read as the reverse complement.
GGCTCGCGGCGTGCGCCGCGGAGGGGCCTGCCGGATGGTGCGCGGATTCTGAACGAAATCGCCGGAGCCGTCCATAGATCGGCACAGTTCGAACACGATGGCGGCAGGATGGAAACAGTTTGCCGTTTCCACCGGCGCCGGGCGAAGTCCGCGGGAACGCCTGCGTTACGCCGGCCCCAGCGCCTCGAGCACGATTGCGGGTGTCAGCAGTTGCGGCAGGATGCGCGCCTCGGCGCCATCGCCGGGCGGGTAGTACAGGTACAGCGGCACGCCGCTGCGCCCGTGCGCCTGCAGCAGCCGCGTGAGCACCGGGTCGCTGTTGGTCCAGTCGCCCTTGAGGTAGACGATGCCCTCGCTCGCGAAGGCCGCGCGCACCGCCGCGGAGGACAGCGCGAAACGCTCGTTCGCGAGGCAGGTGATGCACCAGTCGGCGGTCACGTTGATGAACACCGGTGCACCGCGCGCGCGCAGCTCCTCGAAGCGGTGCGGGCTGTAGGGCTCCCAGCCGTCCCGGGCGGCCACCGCCGGCCCGGCGCTGCGCGGTTCCATGACCGGGGTGGCCAGCACCGCCAGCACCGCCGCGGCGGCCAGCGTGGCCAGTGCGCGCGGCAGCAGCGGCCGGCGCGCGAGTTTCGCGCGCTCCAGGCACCACAGGGAGAGGGCCAGCAGCACGCTGCCGCCGGCGACCGCCGCCATCGCGTTCACGCCGCTCTGGTTGCCGAGCACCCACAGCAGCCACACCGCCGCCGCGTAGAGCGGAAACGCCAGCAACTGCTTGAAGCCGTCCATCCAGGCGCCCGGGCGCGGCAGGCGCGCGAGCAGCGCCGGACTCAGCGTCAGCGCCACGAACGGGGCGGCCATGCCGGCGCCCAGCGCGGCGAACACGGTGAGCGCGCGCGCGGTGTCCTGCGTCATCGCCCAGCCGAGCGCGCTGCCCATGAACGGCGCGGTGCACGGGCTGGCGACCACCGTCGCCAGCACGCCGGTGAAGAACGAGCCCGCGTAACCGCCGCTGCGCGTCAGCGCATCACCGCGGCCCATCAGGCCGGAACCGAGGTTGCTGAGGCCCGACAGCCCCAGTCCCATCGCGACGAACAGGTACACCAGCGCGGCGACGAACGGCGGCGACTGCAGGTGGAAGCCCCAGCCGATCGCCTCGCCGGCGCCGCGCAGCGCGAGCAGCAACGCCGCGATCGCCACGAAACTCGCGACCACGCCGGCGGCGTACAGCCCGCCATGCAGCGCCTTGCCGCCGGGGGCCCCGCCCTTGGCCGCGACCGCCAGCACCTTCAGCGACAGCACCGGAAACACGCAGGGCATCAGGTTCAGGATCATGCCGCCGAGCGCCGCCAGCACGATCGCCCACAGCAGCCCGCCTCCGGTCTGCCCGGGCAGCGGTGCGGGTGCGGGGAGCGTGTTCGCGGCCGTGCGCCGCGACGGGGCGGCGATCTCGGCGACGCTGCCCGCGGCGCGATCGATCAGGAAGCGCTGCGTGCGCGGCGGGTAGCACAGGCCCGCGTCGGCGCAGCCCTGCGATTTCACCTCCAGCAGCGTGGTCCGGGCGTCCGGCGCCAGCACGATGTCCAGCGTGCCGCGATAGACCTCGGTGTGACCGAGGAACGCGTCCTCGTACGGCTCTCCCGGCGGCAGTGCCAGCGCAACCGGCTCCGTGCCGGCCTCGCTGCCCAGCGCGAAGCGCATCTTCTCGCGGTACAGGTAGTAGCCATCGGCGATCCGCCAGCGCAGCAGCAGCCGCTCGCCGGCCAACTCCGGTGTCACCGCGTAGGCGCGCTCCACCGGCAGGAAGTCCGGCTCTTCGGTGAGCAGTGCACCCGGCTGCGGGATCGGCAATGCCGATCCCGCCCCCGCGAGTGCGTGCGCCGCGAACGGGAGCCACAGGCAGGCGAGCAGTAATGAAAGGATGCGTGACATGCTCCGATCCGTGATGAGGCACCCTGGTGCTCGGGCCAGCATTCTAGCCAGTGCCGGCCGACCCTATCGAGCGCGATTAATTACCAGCCGTGGGCTGGCGGACGCTGTGGCAGAATACGGGCTGCCGCCCCCCGGAGGATCTGTCCCGATGCATCGCACGCGTTTTTTGCTCGTCGCGCTGCAGTTCGTGCTGGCGGGCGCCGCCGCCGAGGCCTCCGGCGGCGCGCTGGAGATCGTCGAACCGTGGCTGAACGAGCCGCCGCCCGGACGGCCGGTCGCGGCCGTCTACATGGAACTGCGCAACCGGGGCGCCGAGCCGCTCGCGGTGGTCGGTGCGCGCACCGACGCGGCCGCCAGTGCCGCGGTGCACGGCCATCGCGTGGAGGCGGGGACGATGCACATGTACGCGGTCGACCGGCTGGACGTTCCGGCCGGAGGCAGCGTGGCGCTGCGCCCGGGCGGTTACCATCTGATGCTGGGCGGGGTGCGCGGGACGCTGGCGCGCGGCGCGCTGCTGCCGTTCTGCCTGCGCCTGGACGGGGGGGAGGAAGTCTGCGCCGAGGCGCGGGTCAGGAAATTCGGGGAGTAGCGCTCATGGACAGCGGGCAAGGCACGGTCACGGACGTGGAGAAGGGCAGGCTGCGGGCGCTCGGCAAGACGCTGGTGCCGGGCGGACGGCTGGCGAGCGCGGTCGCGGCGGTCGTGGCGGCGCTGGCGGTGATCGACATCGTGCTCGCGCTGCTGTGGTCGAACGAGCCCGATGCCTTCGACGTGCAGCAGAACGCGGCCGGCTACGCCAGTGATCTGGGCCGGCCCGTGGTGGTCGGGTCGACGACCACGGCGGCGCTGATCCGCGTCGCCGAGACGCTGCTCGAGAAGCCGGGCGGCTACCTCGGCAACGATGTGCTGCCACCGGGCGTGCTGCTCGACAACATGCCGAACTGGGAATTCGGCGCGCTGGTGCAGGTGCGTGACCTGGCGAAGGCGATGCGCGAGACGCTGAGCCGCTCGCAGTCGCAGTCGAAGGAGGACCCCGACCTCGTGGTCGCCGAGCCGCAGTTCAATTTCGACAGCGAGTCGTGGATCCTGCCGGCGACCGAATCGGAGTACACCGCCGGGATCGCGCGCCTGCGCGCCTATGCGCGCCGGCTGGCCGACGGCGACAGTCCCGAGGCCCAGTTCTACGCGCGCGCCGACAACCTGCGCTACTGGCTGGGCACCGCGCAGTCGCGCCTCGGCAGCCTGTCGCAGCGCCTCAGCGCCAGCGTCGGCAAGGCGCCGCTGAATACCGCGCTGGCCGGCGACCCGGCGGCGCGCCAGTCGACCCCTGCGCACGGCTTCGAGTCGAAGACGCCCTGGTACGAGATCGACGACGTGTTCTACGAGGCGCGCGGCTCGACCTGGGCGCTGATCCATTTCCTGAAGGCCGTCGAGATCGACTTCGCCGACGTGCTGGCGCGCAAGAACGCGGCGGTCAGCCTGCGCCAGATCATCCGCGAGCTCGAGGGCACCCAGGAGCCGATGTGGAGCCCGGTGATCCTCAACGGTTCGGGCTTCGGGCCGCTGGCGAACCACTCGCTGGTGATGGCCTCGTACATCTCGCGCGCCAACGCCGGCGTGATCGATCTGCGCGAGCTGCTGGCGCAGGGCTGAAGGCGACGCTCAGTCCGCGCGCAGGAACTCCTCGAGCAGCCGCCGGTGCAGCGGCGCCGGCAGCCGTGGCCCGTAGTGCATGACCAGTTCGCCCGCCGCGCGGCTCGCGAAGCGCGCGGCGTTGGCGGCGTCCCAGCCCTGCGTGATCCCGTGCAGGTAGGCACCGGCGAACATGTCGCCGGCACCGTTGGTGTCCAGCGGCGTGACCGGATGCGGCGCGATGCGGTGGTACCTGCGCCCGTCGAACACCAGCGCGCCGTCGCCGCCCAGCGTGATCGCGAACGAGCGCGCGATCGCGCGCAGCGCGTCGGCGGCGTCTTCCAGCCGCTCGCGCCCGCTCCATTCGCTGGCCTCGGCGCGGTTGCAGAACAGCAGGTCCACCTGCGTGCCCAGCATTTCGCCGAGGCCGTCGCGGAAGTGCGCGACGATGCCGGGGTCGGAGAAGCTGAGCGCCGTGCGCACGCCGTGGCGCTCGGCGAGTTCGCGCCCGGCGATCGCCGCGGCGCGCCCGGTCGGCGAGGTCACCAGGTAGCCTTCGAGATACAGGTAGTCCGAGTCCGCGAGCGCGGCCTCGTCGACGTTGTGGGGCGCCAGCGTCGAGCTGATGCCGAGGAAGGTGTTCATCGTGCGCTCGGCGTCGGGCGTGATCAGCACCAGGCACTTGCCGGTGGTGCCGGCGCCGGTGCCCGCGCAGGCGTTGCAGTCCACGCCGGCGCGCGCCATGTCTGCCAGGTAGAAGCGCCCGTTGTCGTCGTCCGCGACCTTGCACGAATAGAACGCGCGGCCGCCGAAGTAACTGGTGGCGATCACCGAGTTCGCGGCCGATCCGCCGCTCGCACGTCGCGAGGCGACCAGGTGCGTCTGCAGCAGTTCCAGCAGCTGTTGCTGGCGCGCTTCGTCGACCAGCGTCATCAGACCCTTGTCGATGCCTGCGCTGGCGAGAAACGCGTCGTCGACCTCGATCTCGGTGTCGACCAGCGCCGCGCCCATGCCGTAGACCCGATATGTCCTGCCCATCCGTCGTCCCTGTGTGCCGCTCGCCCGTGGCGCGCGATTATCACGGGGTGTGGCGGGGTGCTCAATGTGAAAACCTGCATTTGATTGTGGCTCGCGGGGGCAGTCACTAGACTTGCGCGCCATGCCGTCCCTATCCGATCGTAGCCCGCAACGCGGCCTCGCCCACACCTCGGAGCGCCGCGGTGCAGAGCGGGCGGCTCGCCAGCCGGCACCCGCCCCGTCACGCAGGAAGCCCTCGCGCCCGCCCGCACCGCCGCGCCGCCGGCGCTGGCCGTGGCTGCTCGCGCGTGCCGCGGTCGCGCTGGCGGTGATCGCGGCGCTCGGCTTCATGTACCTCGATGCACGCATCCAGCGCCAGTTCTCCGGCAAGAAGTGGGCGGTGCCTGCCGTGGTCTACGCGCGCCCGCTCGAGCTGTACGCGGGTGCCGCGCTCGGCCAGCGTGCGCTGCTCGATGAGCTCGAGGCGCTCGGCTATCGCCCGGGGTCGGGCGCCGTTTCGGGAACCTTCGCGGTGAGCGGTGCGACGGTCGCGCTGGCCACGCGCGGCTTCCGCTTCTGGGACGGCGAGGAACCGCCGCGGCGTCTGCGCGTGGGTTTCACCGGTGACGCGGTCGGCGCGGTGCGCGACGTCGGCGGCGCCGAGGTCGCGCTGGCGCGGCTCGAACCGGTGCACATCGGCGGCATCTACCCGGCGCACAACGAAGACCGCATCCTGGTACGGGCGGATGAGGTGCCGCCGTTGCTGGTCGCCACGCTGATGGCGGTCGAGGACCAGAACTTCTTCGATCACCACGGTGTTTCGCTGAAGGGCATCGCGCGTGCGTTGTGGGTGAACGTGAGCAGCGGGGCACTCGAGCAGGGCGGCAGCACGCTGACCCAGCAACTGGTGAAGAACTTCTTCCTCACCCGCGAGCGCACGATCTCGCGCAAGCTGCTCGAGCTCGCGATGGCGATCGTGCTCGAGATCCGCTACGAAAAGGAGGAGATCCTCGAGGCCTACCTGAACGAGATCTACCTCGGGCAGGACGGGCATCGCGCGATCCACGGCTTCGGGCTCGCCAGCCACTATTACTTCAATCGCCCGATCACGGAACTCGACGCGGCACAGGTCGCGCTGCTGGTCGGACTGGTGCGCGGCCCCTCGTACTACGACCCGTGGCGCCACCCCGAGCGCAGCCGCGCGCGCCGTGACACCGTGCTCGGGCTGATGGTCGAGGAGGGCGTGATCGACGAGGCCGCTGCCGGGCGCATCCGCGCGCAGCCGGTGGGCGTGGGCGATCGCGACCGTTCGCGTTCGCGTTTCTACCCCGCGTACCTCGATCTGGTGCGCCGCCAGCTGCGCCGTGATTACCCCGAGGAGGTGCTCGCGTCCGAGGGGCTGCGCGTGTTCACCGGCCTGGACCCCGCGGTGCAGCGCGCCGCCGAGCAGGCGTTGCAGCAGACGCTGGCGCGCATCGAGCGCGATTTCAGCGCGCGCGGCAAGCCGCAGAAATCGCTCGAGGGCGCGGTGATCGTGACCCGCGTCGACAGCGGCGAGGTGCTGGCGGTGGTGGGCGGTCGCAATTCGCGCGTCGCCGGCTTCAACCGCGCGCTGGACGCGGAGCGTCCGATCGGTTCGTTGATGAAGCCGGCGGTCTACCTCGCGGCGCTGGAGAGCGGGCGTTACACGCTGATGAGCCCGCTCGATGACGGTCCGGTCGCGTTCAAGGGGGCCAACGGGCAGATCTGGCGCCCGCGCAACTACGATCGCGAGGATCATGGCATGGTGCGGCTGTACCGCGCGCTCGCGCAGTCGTACAACCAGTCCACCGCGCGGCTGGGGCTCGACATCGGCATCGACCGCGTGGTCGACGTGGTGCATCGGCTGGGCGTGCAGCGCGACGTGCCGGCGCTGCCGTCGGTGTCGCTCGGCGCCGTCGCGCTGACGCCGATCGAGGTCGCCCTCATGTACCAGACGATCGCCTCGGGGGGCTTCGCCTCGCCGCTCAGTTCGATTCGCGAGGTCATGGACGACTCGAACCAGCCACTGACGCGCTATCCTGTGGCGGTGCAGCAGCGGGTCCGCCAGTCGGCGGTGTACCTGCTCGAATATGCGCTGAAGGAAGTGATGCGTTCCGGCACTGCGCGTGCGGCCGCCGCGCGGCTGCCGGCCGGGCTGGTGGTCGCGGGCAAGACCGGCACCACCGACGACCAGCGCGACAGCTGGTTTGCCGGCTATGCGGGCGATCTGCTGGCGGTGGTGTGGATCGGGCGTGACGACAACGGCGTGACCGCGTTGACCGGAGCGACGGGTGCGTTGCCGGCGTGGACCGATCTGATGGCTGCGGCGAGCCGCGAGCCGCGCCGCGCCGAGGCGCCGGAAGGCGTGAACGAAGTGTGGATCGACAGCGCCGGCGGCGGGTTGAGCGCCGAGGGATGTCCCGCCGCGCGCCGCATGCCGTTCCTGGCCGGCACCGAGCCGGCCTACGAGGCCTCGTGCGGCGGCCGTCCGGCGTGGCC
>JAJVIG010000027.1 GCA_022072145.1 Pseudomonadales bacterium | reverse complement strand
ACCCCGCGTCCGGGCGGCGCCGGCCCCGCCGCGCCGAAACCGCCCGCACGCGGTGCGCGCCGTCGCGAGGACGGAGGCGAAGACGACAAGCCGCGCAAGAAAGCCACGCGCGGCAACACGTGGGAGCGCGATGCGCTGCTGCGTCCGACCGCGGTCCCGCTGTCGGAGTCCGAATACGAGGCGGCCGAAGCGGCCGCGCTGCGTCGCGAGCGCAAGAGTCGGGAGCTGAAGCCCGCGCACGCGGAGCACCTGAAACACGGCTTCGAGCTGCCAACGGACAAGATCGTGTACGAAGTTGCATTGCCCGAGTCCATCACGGTGGGCGAGCTGGCGCAGAAGATGTCGGTGAAGTCCACCGCCGTGATCAGGGAACTGATGAAGCTCGGCGTGATGGCGACCATCAACCAGGTGCTCGACCAGGAGACCGCCACGCTGGTCGTGGAGGAGATGGGCCACACGGTGCGCCTGTTGCGCGAGGACGCGGTCGAGGAAGAGTTCGAGAAGGCGATGGTCGTCGAGGGAACGCCGCTGCCGCGTGCGCCGGTGGTCACCGTGATGGGCCACGTCGACCACGGCAAGACCTCGCTGCTCGACTACATCCGCACGACGCGTGTCGCCAGCGGTGAGGCCGGTGGCATCACGCAGCACATCGGTGCCTACCACGTCGAGACCGGCCACGGCATGGTCACGTTCCTCGACACGCCCGGCCACGCGGCGTTCACCGCGATGCGCGCGCGCGGCGCGAAGAGCACCGACATCGTGGTGCTGGTGGTTGCGGCCGACGACGGCGTGATGCCGCAGACCGAGGAGGCGATCCAGCACGCGCGCGCGGCGAACGTGCCGCTGGTGGTCGCGATCAACAAGATGGACAAGCCCTCCGCCGATCCCGAGCGCGTGAAGAGCGAACTGTCGCAGCGCGGCGTGATTTCGGAGAAGTGGGGCGGCGACACGCAGTTCGCCGAGGTTTCGGCGCACACCGGTGCCGGCATCGACCAGCTGCTCGACGCGATCCTGCTGCAGGCCGAGGTGCTCGAGCTGAAGGCGCCGCGCGACGTACCGGCACAGGGGCTCGTGATCGAGTCGCGCCTCGACAAGGGGCGTGGATCGGTCGCCTCGTTGCTGGTGCAGCGCGGCGTGCTGAAGCCCGGGCAGATCGTGCTCGCCGGTACCCAGTTCGGCCGCGTGCGCGCCATGGTCGACGAGGCCGGCCTCGCGATCGAGGAGGCGGGCCCGTCGATTCCGGTCGAGATCCTCGGCCTCGACGGCACGCCGGAGGCCGGTGACACCTTCATCGTGCTCGACAGCGAGCGCCAGGCGCGCGAGATCGCGCAGCATCGCGAGATGAAGCGTCGCCAGTCCAAGCTGGCGCATCGGCAGGGGCCGCGCCTCGACACGATGTTCGCCGACATCGGCAAGGAAGCGAAGACGCTCAACGTCATGGTCAAGGCCGACGTGCGCGGCTCGCTGGAAGCGATCCAGTCTGCGTTGCTGGGGCTCGGGAACGAAGAGGTCAGGGTCAATGTGGTTGCCGGTTCCGTGGGCGGCATCACCGAGACCGACGTCAACCTCGCGCTCACCACCGGTGCGGTGATCTTCGGTTTCAACGTGCGTGCAGATGCTGCGGCGCGGCGGGTGGTCGAAAGCGAGGGCGTGGACCTGCGCTACTACAGCGTGATCTACGACCTGATCGACGACGTGAAAGCCGCGCTGAGCGGCATGCTCAAACCGGAACTGCGCGAGGAGATCCTGGGCGTTGCAGAAGTGCGCGACACGTTCAGCTCGCCGAAATTCGGCACCGTCGCGGGTTGCATGGTGATCGAGGGCACGGTCTACCGCCACAAGCGGATCCGCGTGCTGCGTGCCGACGTCGTCATCTACGAGGGCGAGCTGGAGTCGCTGCGCCGCTTCAAGGAAGACGTCGCCGAGGTGCGCGCCGGCTTCGAGTGCGGTATCGGCGTGCGCAACTACAACGACGTGCGCGTGGGCGACAAGATCGAGGTCTACAGCGTGCGCGAGATCGCCCGCACGCTGTGACGGCGGCGGGAGGGAGTTCCGATGGCGCGGGAGTTCGGCAGGACACAGCGGGTGGCGGACTACCTGCGCCAGGAGCTGGCGCGGCTGCTGCAGCGCGAGGTCCGTGATCCGCGCATCGGCATGGTCAGCGTGAACGAGGTCGAGGTCAGCCGCGACCTCGCCTACGCGACGGTGTTCGTGACCTTCATGGGGCGCGATTCGGCGGCGCAGGCGGCCGAGCCGCTCGAGGTGCTGAACCACGCCGCGGGTTTCCTGCGCAGCCAGATCGCGCACGATGCGCGCATGCGCACGGTGCCGCGGCTGCGCTTCGTCTACGACGCCGGGGTGGTGCGCGGGCGACAGATCTCGGACCTGATCGAGCGTGCGATCGCCGACGACCGGGAGCGTCACGCCCCCGGCGACGAACGTGAGGACGGCTGATTGAAGAAGCGCAGCAACGCGCGCCGGGTCGACGGAATACTGGTGCTCGACAAACCGGCCGGGATGACCTCGAACGCGGCGCTGCAGCGCGCGAAGGGCATCTACTTCGCGCGCAAGGCCGGCCACACCGGCAGCCTCGATCCGCTGGCGACCGGGGTGCTGCCGCTGTGCTTCGGCGAGGCGACGAAGTGGTCGCAGTTCCTGCTCGACTCGGACAAGGAGTACGTCACGACCGTCGCCCTCGGCGTGACCACCGACACCGGTGACGCCGACGGCGCCGTGCTCGAGGAGCGCAGCGCGGCTGCGGTCGACGAGGCGGCGGTGGATGCGGTGCTCGCGCGTTTTCGCGGCGAGATCGAACAGGTGCCGCCGATGTATTCGGCGCTCAAGCGCAACGGCGTGCCGCTCTACGAGCTGGCGCGCAAGGGCGAGGTGGTGGAACGCGAGCCGCGGCGGGTCACGATCCACGCGCTCGAGCGCCTGGCGTGGCGCCCCGGCGAGCGTGCCGAACTGCGCCTGCGCGTGCTGGCGAGCAAGGGCACCTACGTGCGCGTACTGGCCGGGGACATCGGCGCCGCGCTCGGCTGCGGCGCGCACGTCGCGACGCTGCACCGCAGCCAGGCGGGGCCGTTTCGCGACGCGGACGCGGTCACGCTGGAGCGGCTCGAGGCCTTGCGCGCCGAGCGTGCGTTCGAGGAACTCGACCGGCTGCTGCTGCCGGCCGAACGCGCGCTGGCACACCTGCCCGAGGTGCGGCTCGCCGAGGCGAGCTGCTTCCACCTCGCGCAGGGCCAGGCGGTGACGGGCTCGCGGCTGCCGGCGCCGGGGCTGGTGCGCATCGCCGGCGAGGACGGGAAATTCAGGGGCGTGGGCGAAGTGCTGGACGACCGGCGCGTCGCGCCCCGCAGGATGGGCGCCGCGTAGCACGCGGTGCGCAGGGATGGCCGCCACCGGTACGGTACCGGCGGTGGTCGTGACGGGCGATCCGGCTGCAAATATGCGCGGCCGGGATCACGTAGACGGCGGCATGGTGCCGCCATGGGCATATTGATCATCGAGAGGACTGTAACAATGGCACTGTCTGCAGAAGAGAAGGCGAACATCGTCAAGGACTACCAGCTGAAGGAAGGCGACACCGGCTCGCCGGAGGTACAGGTCGCGCTGCTCAGCGCGAACATCGACAAGCTCCAGGGGCATTTCGGCGCGCACAAGAAGGATCACCACTCGCGTCGCGGGCTGATCCGCATGGTCAACCAGCGCCGCAACCTGCTCGACTACCTGAAGCGCAAGGACCCGCAGCGTTACGCCACGCTGATCGGCCGTCTCGGACTGCGCCGCTGATCGACTCGGCATCGACTGAACATTCAACGGCCGGCGTGTGTCGGCCGACTGAGGAGGATTTTTCGTGAACCCGGTAAGAAAAACATTCAACTACGGTGAGCACACCGTCACGCTGGAGACCGGCCGCATCGCGCGCCAGGCCACCGGCGCCGTGCTCGTGACCATGGACCAGACCACGGTGCTGGTCACCGTGGTCGGGGACCGCAACCCCAAGGAGGACAAGGGCTTCTTCCCGCTGTCCGTGCACTACGTCGAGAAGAGCTTCGCGGCGGGCAAGATCCCCGGCGGCTTCTTCAAGCGCGAAGGGCGTCTGTCGGAGAAGGAGACGCTGACCTCGCGGCTGATCGACCGTCCGATCCGTCCGCTGTTCCCGTCGGGCTTCCGTAACGAGGTGCAGGTACTGTGCACGGTGCTCTCGACCTGCCGCACCTCGGATCCCGATATCGCCGCGATGATCGGCACCTCGGCGGCGCTGGCCGTCTCCGGGATCCCGTTCGACGGCCCGATCGGCGCCGCGCGCGTCGGCTTCACGGCCGACAAGGGCTACCTGCTGAACCCGGGCTATGCCGAGATGCGCGAGTCCGCGCTCGACATGGTGGTGGCCGGGACCGCGGAAGCGGTGCTGATGGTCGAGTCCGAGGCGCAGGAGCTGACCGAGGACCAGATGCTGGGCGCGGTGCTGTTCGCGCACCAGGAGATGCAGACCGTGATCAGGGCCATCCAGGAACTGGCGGCCGAAGCGGGCAAGCCGCGCTGGGACTGGACTCCGGCAGCGGAGAACACCGAACTCGCCGAACAGTTGCGCGAGCGCTTCGCGCACGACATCGGCGAGGCGTACCGCATCACCGACAAGCAGGCACGCTACGCGCGTGTAGGCGAACTGCGTGACGCGGCGGTCGCGGCGCTCGCGGGTGAGACCGTCGCGGCCGACGCGGTGAAATCCGCGTTCGGCAAGCTCGAGAAGAAGATCGTCCGCGAGCGCATCGTCAACGGCAAGCCGCGCATCGACGGCCGCGACCTGAAGACGGTGCGCCCGATCATGTGCGAGGTCGGCTTCCTGCCGCGCGTGCACGGCTCGGCGCTGTTCACCCGCGGCGAGACGCAGGCCATCGTGGTCGCGACGCTCGGCACCGCGCGTGATGCGCAGATCATCGACGCGCTGCACGGCGAGTACAAGGACCCGTTCATGCTGCACTACAACTTCCCGCCGTACTCGGTGGGCGAGTGCGGTCGCATCGGTGCGCCGGGGCGGCGCGAGATCGGTCACGGCCGCCTGGCACGTCGTGGCGTGGCCGCCATGCTGCCGTCGACCGACGACTTCCCGTACAGCATCCGCGTGGTGTCCGAGGTGACCGAGTCGAACGGTTCGAGTTCGATGGCGACCGTGTGCGGCGCCAGCCTCGCGATGATGGACGCGGGCATCCCGCTGAAGGCGCCGGTGGCCGGCATCGCGATGGGCCTGGTCAAGGACGGCAACAAGTTCGCCGTGATCACCGACATCCTCGGTGACGAGGATCACCTCGGCGACATGGACTTCAAGGTGGCGGGCTCGGCCGAAGGTGTGACCGCGCTGCAGATGGACATCAAGATCCAGGGCATCACCGAGGAGATCATGGAAGCCGCGCTGGAACAGGCGCGCCACGCACGCCTGCACATCCTCGGCGAGATGAGCCGCGCGATCTCGACGCCGCGCGACAACGTCTCGGATCACGCGCCGCAGATGGTCATGATCCGCATCGACACCGACAAGATCCGCGACGTGATCGGCAAGGGCGGCTCGACGATCCGCGGCATCACCGACGAGACCGGCGCGTCGATCGACATCGAGGACGACGGCACCGTGCGCATCTACGGCGAGAACGCCGCCTCGCGTGACGCGGCGCTCGAGCGCGTGCAGGCCATCACTGCCGAGGCGAAGGTGGGCGAGATCTACACCGGCACGGTGGCGCGGATCGTCGATTTCGGCGCCTTCGTCACCATCCTGCCCGGCAAGGACGGCCTGGTGCACATTTCGCAGATCGCAAACCGCCGCATCGAGAGCGTGAGCGATGTGCTGAAGGAAGGCCAGCAGGTGCGCGTGAAGGTGCTGGACGTGGATCCCCGCGGCCGCATCAAGCTGAGCATGAAGGACCTCGACGAAAACGGCGGCGACGCCGGCTTCGACGACTGATCTCGACCCTTGGTGCGGCCGGGGCCCGGACCCGCGGCATTGCCGCGGTTTCGGGCCCCGGCCGCATTTTTTTTGTCCGGCGTAGGTTCGGCCTGTGGCCGAACGATGTCGGTGGCCGAACGATGTTTCCCCACATGTCCGGGCACAGCCCGGACCTACGGCCGAACGATGTCGGTGGCCGAACGATGTTTCCCCACCTGTCCGGGCACAGCCCGGACCTACGGGTGGCGGTGATCGATCAGGTGCTGGACCACCGAGGGGTCGGCCAGCGTCGTGGTGTCGCCGAGGTTGTCGAGTTCGTCGGCCGCGACCTTGCGCAGGATGCGGCGCATGATCTTGCCCGAGCGCGTCTTCGGCAGTCCGGGCGCCCACTGGATCACGTCGGGGCGTGCGATGGCGCCGATCTGCTCCGCGACCAGTTCCAGCAACTCGCGGCGCAGTGTCTCGTCCGGGCGCACGTCGTGCATCGGCGTGACGTAGGCGTAGATGCCCTGGCCCTTGATGTCGTGCGGAAAGCCCACTACGGCGGCCTCCGCGACGGCCGGATGCAGCACCAGCGCGCTCTCGATCTCGGCGGTGCCGAGGCGGTGCCCGGAGACGTTGATGACGTCGTCGACGCGACCGGTGATCCAGTAGTAGCCGTCGGCGTCGCGGCGTGCGCCGTCGCCGGTGAAGTAGTAACCGGGATAGGTGCGGAAATACGTTGTCAGCATGCGTTCGTGGTCGCCGAACACGGTGCGTATCTGCGCCGGCCACGAGCGAGTGATCACCAGGTTGCCGCTGCCTTCGCCCTCGATGATGCGGCCCTCGGCATCGACCAGCGCCGGCGCCACGCCGAAGAACGGCCGGGTCGCCGAGCCCGGCTTCAGCGCGGTGGCGCCCGGCAGGGGCGCGATCATGATCGCGCCGGTCTCGGTCTGCCACCAGGTGTCGACGACCGGGCAGCGGCCGTCGCCGACCACGCGGTGGTACCACTCCCAGGCCTCGGGATTGATCGGCTCCCCCACCGTGCCCAGCAGGCGCAGGCTCGCGCGCGAGGTGCCGCGCACGTGCTGGTCACCGAGCCCCATCAGCGCGCGGATCGCGGTCGGTGCGGTGTAGAAGATGTTCACGCCGTACTTGTCGACGATCTCCCAGCAGCGTGCCGGCGTGGGCCAGGTCGGGACGCCCTCGAACATCAGCGTGGTCGCCGCGTTCGCGAGTGGTCCGTAGACGATGTACGAGTGTCCGGTGACCCAGCCGACGTCGGCGGTGCACCAGTAGATGTCGCCGTCGTGGTAGTCGAAGCAGTAGCGGTGCGTCATCGCCGCCTGCAACAGGTAACCCGCGGTCGTGTGCAGCACGCCCTTGGGCTTGCCGGTGGATCCCGAGGTGTAGAGGATGAACAGCGGGTCCTCGGCGTCCATCCACTCGGGTGGGCATTCGGGTGAGGCTGCGCCGACCAGGTCGTGGTACCACGCATCGCGTGGCGCCTGCCATGCGATGTCGCCGCCCGTGTGCCGCACGACAAGGCAGGTGTGCACGCCGGGGCAGTGGGCGAGCGCGGTGTCGGCGTTGGCTTTCAGGGCGATGTGCTTGCCGCCGCGCAGTCCCTCGTCGGCGGTGATCAGCACGCGGCAGTCGGAGTCGAGGATGCGGTCCTTCAGCGACTCCGGCGAGAAGCCGCCGAAGACCACCGAGTGCACGGCGCCGATGCGCGCGCAGGCGAGCATCGCGTACGCGGCTTCGGGGATCATCGGCAGGTAGATGCACACGCGGTCGCCCTTGCGCACGCCGCGCGCCTTCAGCGCGTTGGCGAGCCGGCACACGCGCTCGTGCAGTTCGCGGTAGGTGATCCGCGCCTCGCGCCCGGGTGAGTCGCCTTCCCACAGGATCGCGACGCGATCGGCGTGCGCCGCGAGGTGGCGGTCGATACAGTTGTGCGCGACGTTGAGCCGTGCACCCTCGAACCAGCGCACCTCGCCGTGCGCGAGGTCGGCGTGCTGCACGCGCTCCCAGCGCCGCTCCCAGCTCAGGAACTCACCGGCCTGGCGCGCCCAGAAAGCGTCCGGGTCGCGCAGCGACTCCTCGTACATGCGCCGGTAGGCGGCTTCGTCGATGAAGGTGCGCGCGCGTGCGGCATCGCAGACGGGATAGATCTTGTCGTTTGCCATGGCGTCTCCGTGTGTCGGTCGACCCGCGACACGGGCGCTAAGCGCCGCCGGCGCTCAGCCCGCGATGCGGATGGTCACGTTGTCGATCAGCCGGGTGCGGCCCAGCCAGGCCGCGGCGAGGATGGCGAGGTCCTGGTCCGCGGGGCCGGCGGGTTCGAGCGTCTTCGCCGCACGCACCGAGAAGTAGTCCGGGCGCAGGCCGGCCTCGAGCAGCGCGACCTGCGCGCGTGCCTCGAGCAGCGCGTAGTTGCGCTCGCCGCCGGCGATCGACTCGCGCGCGCCGAGCAGCGTGCGGTACAGTGCCGGCGCGATCGCGCGCTCGCGCGCGTTCAGGTAGCCGTTGCGCGAACTCAGCGCGAGGCCGTCGTCGGCGCGCGCCACCGGTGCCTCGATGATCTCGATCGGCAGGCACAGGTCCTGCGTCATGCGCTTGACGACCGCGAGCTGCTGGAAGTCCTTGATGCCGAATACCGCCTTGTCGGGCTGCACGATGTTGAACAGCTTTGTCACTATCGTGGTCACGCCGGTGAAGTGCCCGGGCCGCGTCGCGCCGCACAGGATGTCGGTCATGGTCGGCACCGCGACCGTGGTCTGGTGCTCGATGCCGTTGGGATAGACCTCGGTGTCGCTGGGGCAGAACAGCGCGTCGGCCCCCACGCTCTCGAGCTTCCCGACGTCGGCGTCGAGCGTGCGCGGGTACAGCGCGTAGTCCTCGTTCTTGCCGAACTGCAGCTGGTTCACGAAGATGCTGACGACCACGCGCTCGCCGTGGCGGGCGCCGAGTTCCACCAGTTGCAGATGGCCCTGGTGCAGATTGCCGAGCGTGGGTACGAACACCACCGTCTCGCCCGCACGGCGCCATTCGGCCACGGTGGCACGGATGTCGCCGAACGTCCTGCAAATCAGCATGCCTGCGTCTCCGTGCTGCGGCGCCTGTTCAGTCGAAACCGTGTTCCGGGCGCGGAAAACTGCCGTCGCGCACGGCCGCGGCGTAAGCGGCGAAGGCGCCGGCGATGTCGCGCCCCTCGGAGAGGAAATTCTGCACGAAACGCGGTGGACGAGGGTTCATGCCGAGCATGTCGTGCATGACCAGCACCTGCGCATCGGTGGCCGCGCCGGCACCGATGCCGATCACCGGCACCCTCACCGACGCGGTGATCTCCGCCGCCAGCGCACGCGGCACGCACTCGAGCACCAGCAGCGCCGCCCCGGCCTCGGCGAGCGCGCGCGAATCCTCGGCGATGCGGCGCGCGGCCGCGGGGTCGCGGCCCTGCACCACGAACCCCCCGAAGCTGTTGACCGACTGCGGCGTGAGACCGAGGTGCGCACACACCGGGATGCCGCGCTCGGCGAGCAGGCGCACCGTCTCCGCGAGCCACTCACCGCCTTCGAGCTTGACCACCTGCGCGCCGGCCTGCATCAGCGTAGCCGCGTTGCGCAGCGCCTGCTCGGGAGTCGCGTAGCTCATGAACGGCATGTCGCCGATCACCAGCGCGGGGGCGGCGGCGCTCGCGACGCAGCGCGTGTGATAGGCCATTTCCTCGACGGTGACGGGCAGCGTGCTCGTGTGTCCCTGCAGCACCATGCCGAGCGAATCGCCGACCAGGATCGTCTCGATGCCGGCCTGTGCAGCCACGCGTGCGAAGCTGGCATCGTAGGCGGTGACACAGCAGAAGCGGCGGCTCTCGCGCTTCGCTTCCTGCAGTGTCCGGATCGTGATTCCCTTCATTTCCTGCGTCCCGTCAGAAGAAGGTGGGATTGAAATACTGTCTGCCGGCGCGGACATTCAGCAGGTAATCGACGAGCTCGGTATAGTGGTTTTCGTCATTTGCGAAGTCAATAGCGGCCGCGTTGACGATCAGCAGCGGCGCCTCGTCGTAGTAGTGGAAGAACTGGCTGTAGGCTTCGTTCAGCTGTTCGAGGTAGCGGCGCTCGATCAGCTGCTCGGCCGCGATGCCGCGGCGCTGGATGCGCTCGACCAGCACGTCGACCGGTGCCTGCAGGTAGATCACGAGGTCCGGCCGCGGCGTGCTCGGCACCAGGCGCTCGAACACGGTCTCGTACAGCGCGTATTCGTTGGCGTCGAGGTTCACGCGCGCGAACAGGCGGTCCTTCTCGATCAGGAAGTCGCTGACGCGCGAGTTCTGGAACAGGTCCGACTGGCGAATCGCGTCGAGCTGGCGTGCGCGCTGGATCAGGAAATGTAACTGGGTGGCCAGTGCGTTGCGCGCGCGTTCGCGATAGAAACCGTCGAGGAAAGGATTTGCCTCGGCGAGCTCGAGCATGGTCTCGTGGCCGAAGGTTGCAGCCAGACGGCATGCCAGCGTGGTCTTGCCGGCGCCGATCGGACCCTCGACGGCGATGAAACGCGGGGGTGCGGGGCGCGTCGCGGGCGCGCTGGCGCGGCTAGTCATCGAGTTGCTCCAGGGTCGCGAACGTGGCGAGCAGTCCCGCGTTGCCGAGCCGTTCGCGCAATTCGGTGACGCGTGTGCCGTCGGGCAGGCGCAGTCGTGGTGCGATGTCGCAGAGCGGGAACACCACGAAGTTGCGCTCGGCGAGGTGCGCGTGCGGCACCACGAGTCCGTCGCTCGCGATCACCAGCGCGTCGAACAGCAGCAGGTCCAGGTCCAGTGTGCGCGCGGCCCAGCGCTCGCTGCGTTCGCGTCCCGCGGCGGCCTCGATGCGCTGCAGTTCGGCGAGCAGTGCGTGCGGGCCGAGCGTGGTGCGCAGTTCCGCCACGCCATTGATGTAGTCGGGCTGGTCGTGCGGTCCGATCGCGCGGCTGCGGTACCACGGACTCACCGCGGCGAGGCGGCTGCCGGGCAGCGCCGCCAGCGCCGCGAGCGCGCCGCGCAGACTCGAGCGGATGTCGCCGAGGTTCGCGCCGAGCGCGATCCATGCCCGGTGTTCAGCCGCCATCCGCGTTGCCGCGTCCGGAGCCGCGCCGCCGGCGCGCACGGCGGCGCGGGCGCGGCCCGGCCACGGGAGCCGGCATCTGTTCGCCGGTCTGGAAGCGGGTCCACCAGTCGCCCGCGCCGTCGAGTTGCTCGCCCGACTGCTCGCGCAGCAGCACGAAATCGTAGGCGGCACGAAAGCGCGGGTGCGCGGCCAGTTTCTGCGGCGAGCGGCGCGTGAGCAGGCGCTGCTGGAGTTCCCAGATCTCGCGCATCGGCGTCGAGAAGCGGCGCGGGATCACGGTGCGCCGGCACTGCCCGGCAATCACTTCGGGCGCGGCTTCGCTTATCGCGGCGAGTTCCGGCAGCTGCGCGTGCTTCGCGAGCGCTTCCATGCGCCGCGCGAGCGCCGGCCACAGCAGCGCCGCGTACAGGAACGCCGGTGTCACCGGCTTGCCGAGCCCGATGCGCTCGTCGCTGTTGTCGAGCGCGTGCACGATCATTGCGCGCCACTCGGGAACGGCCGCCAGTGCGCGCGCTGTTTCCGGGAAGATCGGCGCGAACAGGCCGAGTTCGTCGAGCACCGCGAAGGTGGCCTCGCCGCGCCCGGTGAGCAGCAGCTTCAGCACTTCGTCGAACAGTCGCGCGGCGGGAATCTGGTCGAGCAGGTCGCGGCAGCGCGCGATCGCCGCCAGCGCGGCCGGAGCGATCGTGAAATCGAGCTTCGCCGCGAAGCGCGCCGCGCGCAGCATCCGCACCGGGTCTTCCTGGAAGCGGGTGACCGGATCGCCGATCACGCGCAGCACGCGTGCCTCGAGATCAGCGACGCCGGTGCTGAAATCGAGCACGGTATCGCTGTCCGGATCGTAGTAAAGGCCGTTGACGGTGAAGTCGCGCCGCAGTGCGTCTTCCTCGACGGTGCCGAAGACGTTGTCGCGCAGCAGCATGCCGCTGTCCGCGTAGGCCGCCGCGTTGTGCGGCAAGGCGTCGTCGTCGCCGTCGGGCTCGAAGTCCGGGCTGTGGTGGCCGCGGAACGTCGATACTTCGATCACCTCGCGACCGGAGCGCACGTGCACGATCTGGAAACGGCGCCCGACGATCCGCGAGCGCCGGAACACGGCGCGGATCTGCTCGGGGCGGGCGCTGGTCGAGACGTCGAAGTCTTTCGGTTCGTAGCCGAGCAGCAGGTCGCGCACGCAGCCGCCGACCAGGTAGGCCTCGTGGCCGGCATCGCGCAGTTCGCGGTGCACCCACAGTGCTTCCTCGGGGATCGATTGTGGCGGAATGCGATGCTCGCCGGCACCGTAACGACGGCAGCGCGGCGCGCCGCTTCCCGCGGTTGCGCGGGCGGTCTGGTCGGAGGCCTGATTCAACGGCGTGTGCTTTCCTGGCGGATCGAAACGGGGTGCGAGTCTATCACAGCGCGGTGCGGCGATTACGGGGGGCGGGCGCAGCGGACGGAAGCGGATTTCACGGGTCCCGGAAACAGCAACGGGGAAGTTTCCTTCCCCGCACAGGTCTCAACCCGATTAGTGTTATTGTTCTGTCGTTATTGTTATGGCTCCAGTTAAACACCCGTTTTTCGATGCGGCAAGCGATTTTTATCGCGCCCCGATGCGCTGTGAATAAAGGTAACAACCGGCTCTGCAAGCCTGCCCGTTCCGTTACCGATACGCCGTTTCGAACGTTCCCGCGGCGTATGCACGAGCGCCGCTGCGCTGCGTGGTGCGCTCATGCCGGGCGCTTCCCGGGTTCTTCGTCGTCGCTGCCCTTGCGACGCGGTATGCCGAAACGCTGGCGGCGCTCCCACAGGCACTTGCGGCTGACGCCGAGCTTGCGCGCCAGTTCGGTTTCGCTCATGTGGTTCTGGTGCTGCAGCACGAAGCGCTGGAAGTACTCCTCGAGCGACAGGTCTTCCTGCGGATCGTCGGTGCGAGCCACCGTTTCGACGAGCGCCTCGGCACTCGCGGCGTTGCCGTTCGACGGCGCCCGCCGCGGCGCCGCCAGCGCGAGCGCACGTTCGTCGATCTCGCTGCCGTCGCAGAGGATCACCGCGCGTTCGATGGCGTTCTCGAGTTCGCGCACGTTGCCCGGCCAGTCGTAGGCGCCGATCGCCTGCACCGCCTCGGCGGTGAAGCGCATCGCGGCGCGCCCGTGCCGCTGGCAGGCGTCCGCGAGCAGGTAGCGTGCGATCGCGATCACGTCGTCGCCGCGTTCGCGCAAGGGCGGCAGCGTCAGCTCGACGACATTGATCCGGTAATAGAGGTCGTCGCGGAAACTCCCTTCCTCGCACAGTTCGCGCAGGTTGCGCTGGGTGGAGCACAGGATGCGCACGTCCACCGCGCGAGTTCCGGGCAGCCCCCCGCCGTGGATCTCGCCGCTCTGGATGAAGCGCAGCAACCGCGCCTGCGCGCCGGCGGGAAGCTCGCCGATCTCGTCGAGGTACAGCGTGCCGCCGTTCGCGGCGGCGATCACGCCGCCCCCGGAACGGTCGCTGCCGAACATCTCGGACTCGATCAGCGCCTCGGGGATCGCGGCGCAGTTCACGGTGATCAGCGGCTGCCGGGCGCGCTTGCTGGCGCGGTGGATCGCGCGCGCGACCAGCTCCTTGCCGGTGCCGGTCTCGCCCTGGATCAGCACCGGCGTCGAGGTGGGCGCGACGCGCCGGATGCGCTCGTGCACCGCGAGCATCGCCGCACACGAACCGATCATGCCCTCGACGGAAGGAGTGGCGTCGGGGGCTTGCGTGGTATCGCGCGCGCTGGACTGCTGCGCACTCGCGCGCTCGCGCAGGATGCGCTTGATCGTCGCGACGAGGTCGTTGTGGTCGAAGGGCTTGGCGATGTAGTCCACGGCCCCCTGGCGCATCGCGTCCACCGCCGAGCGCAGGCTTGCGTAGCTGGTCATGATCAGCACCGGCACCGTGCCGGCACGCCGGATCAGCTCGGTGCCGGGTGCGCCGGGCAGGCGCAGATCGCTGATGATCAGATCGAATCGCTCGAACTGGAAATTCTCTTCGGCTTCCTTGACCGAGCCGGCCTCGAAGACACGGTAGCGGTTGCGTTCGAGCAGCCGTTTGAGTGCGGTCCGGATGACCGATTCGTCCTCGACGACGAGTATGTCAGCCACTGCTACAGCCTCGTGGTGGCGTCACCAGGGTCCAGAACATAACGTCAATGCCCCCCGATTTCCAGTGCCGGCCCCGCGGAGCCGGCGCTCGGCAGCCGGATCAGCGCGCGCGTACCGCGTCCGGTCGCCGCGTCGACCGGACTGTGCAGGCTCACGCTGCCGCCCATGTCGCGCACGATCGAGTAGACCAGCGACAAGCCAAGCCCGGTGCCTTCGCCCGGTGATTTGGTGGTGTAGAACGGTTCGAACACCTGTTCGAGCTTCGCCGGCGGGATGCCGCAGCCGTCGTCGGTGACCGTGATCAGCACGGTTTCGCCCTGGTCCTGCGCCGCGATCGCGATCTCGCCGTGATCGGCGCTGGCCGCGCGTGCGTTGCTCAACAGGTTGATGAACACCTGCAGCAGGCGTTGGCCGTCGCCGCGCACGCAGACCGACGGCGGGCAGAGGTTCAGGAACCGTACCGGACGCGCGCTGCGGTCCAGCCCGAGCAGGTAGATCGCCTCGGCGGCACACTGCGCCACCGCCACCGGCACCGGTTCCGAGGCGCGGTTCGCGCCGGTGTGCGCGAAGCCGACCAGTGCGTGCACGATGTTGCTGATGCGCTGGGTCTGCTGGAGGATCAGGCGCGCCGACTCGTGGCAATCGTCGTCGGCGCTGTCGGCCAGCAGGTTCTGCGCCAGCGAATCGATGCCGGTGACCGGATTGCCGATCTCGTGCGCCACGCCCGCGGCGAGGCGGCCGATCGAGGCCAGCCGTTCGGTGTGCAGCAGTTCGTCCTGCAGGCGCTGTGTTTCGGTCACGTCCTCGAGCAGGATGAAGCGCGCGTCCCCGGTGCGGCTGCCGGGGGCGGCGTCGGCGGTCTTGTGCAGCGACAGGCACAGTCGGTTGCCGCGCGCCCCGACCCGGTGCTGGTGCAGGTGCGATTCGCTCGATCTCAGGAAGCCGGTCAGCAGCGAACCCCAAGGCTCGGGCAGGCCGTCGAGTGTGGATCCGAGCACCGTGCGCGCGTCGATGCCGGTGATGCGCTGCAGTGCCGCGTTCCACATCACGATCTCGCCGCGCGCGTTGGTGCCGCAGACCCCGAGCGGCAGGGCATAGAGCGTGTCGCGGTAGAAGCGCCGCAGCGCGTCGAGTTCGGCCGTGAAGCCGGTCAGGTGCCGCTGGTAATCCTCGAGCCGCGACTCGACCAGTGTCAGGTCGCCGGTCGAGGCGGTGTCCTCGTGAACGAATGGCGCGCCGCGGTTGATCAGCTCCATCGCCACTTCGGCGCCGACCAGCCGCGACAGGTTTGCCTCGATGCGTTCGCGCAGGCGCCGCATCGCGTACGGGCGCGTCTCGGTCGGGGCGTAGCCGAGGTCGCGCAACGCGCGCTCGACCTCGCGCCGCGCCCGCTCCTCGCCCAGCGCCGAACCGAGCCCCGACACGAAGTCCCCGGGCGAGCGGGCGAGCAGGCGGTGACGCGCCGCGCCACTGAGGTTGTCGAGACTGCAGCTCGTCGCGGCCTCCTGTTCCTCGGTGCTCTGGGTGCTGAGCTGGGACAGCACGAACAGCAGCGTGGCGTTCAGCGCCAGGCTGTTCACCGCAGCGCCTGCCCACGGATTGTCTTCGATCGCGAACGGCAGCAGCGCATGCACGATGCCGAGCACCGAGCCCGGCGCCGGGTCCACCAGTGCGAGCAGCCACACCGCATAGCCGCCGGCCAGCCCGCCGAGCAGCCCGATGCGGTTCGCGCGCGGCCAGTACAGCAGCGCGAGCAGGCCGGGGAAGAACTGCGCTGCGGCGACGAAGGCGCTGAAGCCGAGCGTCTCGACGATGCCTTCGTCGGGCAGGCGGGCCGAGATCAGGTAGGCGGCCAGCACCAGCAGTGCGATCAGTACCGAGCGCGTCAGCGTGAGTCCGCGGTACGGGTCGCTGCGTTCCCCAGGCCGGTAGAGTTCCCCTGGCCGGTAAAAGGGAAGGACCAGGTTGTTCAGCGTCGCCGAGGCGAGCGCGAGCGTGGTCACGACCGTCATCGATGTCGCCGCGGACACGCAGGCGATGAAGGTCAGTAGTCCGATCGTCGGGTTGGCGCTCTGCGCGCCGATCGCGATGAACTCGACCGCGCCGGTGGTGCCGAGCCGCAGCTCGGCCCACAGCAGCGGCAGCACCGGCAGCGACAGCAGCAGCAGGAACACCGGAAAGCCCCAGCTCGCTCGCACCACGGCGCGCGGACTGGGGTTCTCGTACAGCGCCATGTGGAACAGGTCGGGCAGGCCCACCACCGCCGCGAAGAAGGTCAGCGTCATCATGTGCGAGGAACTCGAGCGCATGCTTGCGTGCAGCGACTCGACCAGGCCAGGCTGCGCCTCGAGCCAGCTGCCCAGCCCGGCACTGCCGCCGTGCACCTCGAACAGCACGAAGGCGCCGAGCGCGAGGAAGCAGCCGAGCTTGACCAGAGACTCGAACGCCATCGCGACGATGAGGCCGTTGTGGCGTTCCTTCTCCGATATGGGTCGTGCACCGAACAGGATCGCGAACACCGCGATCCCGCCGGCCACCACCAGCCCGAGCCGTCCGGAGGCCGGATCGGTCGCGAGTTCCCCGGTCAGCCGCGCACCGAGCCCGGATACCAGCTTGATCTGCGCGATCAGCAGCGGGAGCGCGGTGGCCAGCAGGCCGAAGGTGGCGATCGCGCCGACGTGCGCGCCACGGTAGCGGAACGCGAGCAGATCGGCGAGTGAGGTGAGCTGGAAGCGTCGGCAGATCCGCCACAACGGGATCAGCAGCAGCGGCGCGAACAGGAACATCACGCCGGTTCCCACGAAATAACCGAGGTAGCCGTAACCGAAATGCGCCGCGACGCTGATGCTGCCGAACATCGGCCACGCGCCGGCCACGATCCCGAGCGACAGCGTGTAGACCAGCGGATGGGATGCGATCGATTCGGGCAGGAATCCGCGGTCGGTGGCCCACGCGATCGCGAACAGCAGCCACAGGTAGCCGATGCCGACGACGACCAGCGTGCCGTAGTCAAGCGTCATCGCTGCGTCCCCGGTACAGCGCGACGCCGGAGACCGCGATCACGATCGCCCAGATGATATGCGGCCGGTACCACTGCGTGCCGCCGGCCGCGACCCAGTCGGTCATGATCGGGGCGAACACGTACAGCAGTACCAGAACCAGCAGCAGGATCCTGTTGAGGTACATGGATGGTCGCCGGGTCGGGTGCGGCGATGTTAATGACCGCCGGGCGCCCTTGCCAAGCGTGGCCCACGCCGGTTCACGGCACGCCGAGGTCCACGTGCGGCACACGGGTACGGTCCCAGTGCGCGATCGCCCAGCGCAGCAGCGCCTCGCAGTCGTCGTGCTGTTCGCGGGGCGGCACCGGCTGGCCCAGCGCGCGCAGGCAGAACAGCAGATTCGCGCTCGCCTCGGCATCGTAGAGGGCGGGCGCGTGGTTCTGCTTGCTGAGCTTGTCGCCGTCGGCGTTCAGCAGCAGCGGCAGGTGCGCGAAGCGCGGCGGCGGGACGCCGAGCATCTCGTGCAGAAACACTTGGTGCGGGGTGGAGTCGAGCAGGTCGCGTCCGCGTACCACGTGGGTGATTCCTTGCCACGCGTCGTCGACGACCACCGCGAGCTGGTACGCGTACAGCCCGTCGCGACGACGTATCACGAAGTCGTCGTCACCGGCGGGCGAGGGCAGCGTCACGCGGCCGAGGATCAGGTCGTCGAAGCAATAGCGTGTGGCGCAGGCGCGCAGGCGCACCGCGGACGCACCGGGCGGTGACGTCGCCGAGCGCGGGCACGCGGCGCGGTGGCGGCCGTGGTCTGCCTGCAGATCCTTGCGGCTGCAGTTGCAGTGGAACGCGTGTCCGCCCGCCAGCAGACGCGCCACGACCTCCGCGTAGGCCGCGTGGCGCCGGCTCTGGAACACGATCTCGCCGTCCCAGTGCAGCGCGTGCGCGTGCAGGCTGGCGACGATGCGCTCGCTGGCGCCGGGCTGCTCGCGCGGCGGGTCGATGTCCTCGATGCGCAGCAGCCATTCGCCGCGTGCGGCGCGCGCGTCGAGAAAGCTTGCGAGCGCGGCGCACAGCGAGCCGAGGTGCAGGGGGCCGGTAGGGGAGGGAGCGAAGCGCCCGCGGTACGCGGAGGTCGCCATCGTCGAGCGGGTCGGGCGCGATCCGGTGGCGTGACCGGGGCCGGACGGCGATCAACCGTGCTCCTGTTTCTCCTTGATTTCCTCGAGCGTCTTGCAGTCGATGCACAGCGTCGCGGTGGGTCGTGCCTCGAGGCGCTTGATGCCTATCTCGACGCCGCAGGCGTCGCAAAAGCCGTAGTCGTCCTGGTCGATGCGCTCGAGCGTGCTCTCGATCTTCTTGATCAGCTTGCGTTCGCGATCGCGCGTGCGCAGCTCGAGGCTGAACTCTTCCTCCTGCGTGGCGCGGTCGGCCGGGTCGGGGAAGTTCGCCGCCTCGTCCTTCATGTGGTTGACCGTGCGATCGACCTCTTCCATGAGTTCGGAGCGCCAGTTTTTCAGGATGCCGCGAAAATGTTCCTTCTGGTTCTCATTCATGTATTCCTCGCCCTTCTTCAGCTTGTAGGGCGTGAAATTCTTGAATTCCGAGGTGGTCTGTTTCGCGGCTTTCTTCACGGTGGGGCCTCGTGGTCGCGTGCGGGCGCATAGCGCCGGGTTGGCGTCGCGGCACCGCCTGGTGCGCGCGGGGGCGGCGCATTCTACCGGATTCTGCCTGCCACGCAAGGCTCGATTGCTGGTGCTCGCGGGCCATCGCTATACTGCCCGCATCGGCAGGAGGGCAGTACCGATGGCGGCAGAGCGCAAATCCACGGCACGTGCACGGCGCGCCGGCACCGGAACGCGGGCCAGGCCCGTTGCACGACGGCGGGCGGCGCCCGCGGCGCGACCGCGGCGTGCCACGCGAGCGCCCGCGACGCCCGAGGTGAAGCGCGTGCTGGCCCCCGAGATCCTGCTTACGCTGAACCGCGAGCACGGCTATATCCGTTCGCTGCTCGATGCGCTCGTCGAGCAGGTCAGGCGGCTGCGCCCCGGGCGCACCCCCGACTACACGCTGCTCTACGAGATGGCGCATTACCTCTCGATCTACCCCGACGAACACCACCATCCGCGCGAGGAACTGGTCTACGACCGCCTCGGCGAACGCGACCCCGAGTCGCTGCCGCTGATGGGCGAGGTGCTCGAGCAGCACCGCGAGCTGGCGCGCCGCGGGCGTGAGCTGGTCGCCGAGCTCGAGCGCGTGACGCGCGGCGGCAAGGAGCCCGACAACCGGCGTATCGCGTACCTGTGCGAGCGCTACACCGGTTTCTTCCGCGACCACCTGCACGCCGAGGAGCAGCAGGTGTTTCGCCGCGCGACCGCGAAGCTGCGCCAGGACGACTGGTGCGCGATCAACGTCAGCGCCCGCTACGCCGACGACCCGGACTTCCCGGCCCGGCTGGCCAGGGAGTACGGCCGCCTCACCGATTTTCTGTCCGATCGCGTCAGCCGGGTGACCGAGGACGTGGCGGTCGCGGAGATGTTCGGCATCGAGTCGATCATCGAAACGGTGGCCGCGCTGACCGGCGCGCTGGCACGCGGTAGTGCGATCGTGCGCCGGCACACGCGCGCCGCCGTGCGCGATGTGCGCCGTGCCACGCGAGGCGGGAGCGGGGTGCTCGCGCGCTCGCGTGCGGTGCGCGAGACGCTGCGCTCGCAGGCCCTCGCCGCCGGCGAGGAACTGCGGGAGGTGCTCGCAGGCCTGCGCGCGGAGACCGTCGAACCCTTCGCTGCGCGCGTGAAAGCGTTGCGACGGCTGGTGCGCGCCGACGTCAGCTGACTCCACCCCGCCCCTGTCGCGTGCATCGCGGTCCGGGCTGTGCCCGGACACGTTCGTGTAGGTCCGGGCTGTGCCCGGACACGTTCGTGTAGGTCCGGGCTGTGCCCGGACATTCGTTCGGCCACAGGCCGAACCTACGCGGTGCGTTCGCCCATCCCGGTTCCGGCGCGGTATCGTTCGCCCATCCGGGTTCCGGCGCGGTATCGTTCGCCCATCCGGGTTCCGGCGCGGTATCGTTCGTATAGGTCCGGGCTGTGCCCGGACATGTTCGTGTAGGTCCGGGCTGTGCCCGGACATGTTCGTGTAGGTCCGGGCTGTGCCCGGACATGTTCGTGTAGGTCCGGGCTGTGCCCGGACACGTTCGTGTAGGTCCCGGCTGTGCCGGGACATTCGTTCGGCCACAGGCCGAACCTGCGGGAGCGCGGTGTCTCAAGCGTGGGTGCAGGCCGCCACCGCCTCGAGGATCAGCGTGCGCGAGCGCCGCACCTCGGAGCGTCCGGCACCGATGGTCTCGACGGCAGCGTCGAAATCGAGCAATCCGATGTGCGCCAGGCGCGGACTGATCACGATGTCGGCCGGTTCGCCGGACAGGCGGCTGCGCGTGATGCGGTCCTGCATGATGTTGATCGCGTTGGCGACGACGGTAAAGATGCCCGGCGTGTCGTCCTCGGGCTCGCGCGAGGAATCGGCGTCCAGCCACTGCGTGAGCGAGGGTGGTGCCTTTTCGCGCAGGCCGCTGGCGAGCCGGTCGATCAGGCCCGGTGCGCCCTTGTCCTCGGTCGCCACGCGCGCCGCGCCGCGGTTGCGCGGCAGGCGCGTGCGCTGGCGGCTGCCGAGGTCGCTGTTGAGGTTCACGGCGATGATCAGGTCCGCGCCGAGCGCGCGGCACACCGATACCGGCACCGGGTTCACCAGCCCGCCGTCGACGACCCAGCGGCCGTCGACACGCGCGGGCGACAGCAGGCCGGGGATCGCGATCGAGCCACGCACCGCGTCCCACAGGTCGCCGTGCTGGATCCACAGTTCACGACCGTTCGCGAGTTCGGTCGCCACGGCGGTGTAACGCAGGCCGAGATCCTCGATGCGCGGGCTGCCGAAGCGCTCGCGCAATGCCGCGATCAGGCGGGTCGCGCGCCCGACGCCGCCGCGCGACAGCGGACTGACGTCGAGGTAGCGAAACACATCGGCGGTACTCATCTGCGTGAACCACGCGTCGAGGTCCTCGATGCGCCCGCAGGCGTGCGCGCCGCCGACGAGTGCGCCGATCGAGGTGCCGCAGACGATCGAGGGCGCGATGCCGATCGCGGCGAGTTCGCGGATCACGCCGATGTGCGCGAGTCCGCGCGCCGAGCCGCTGCCGAGCGCGAGTGCGATCCGCGGCGGGCGAGTTGATTCCGAGTCATTCATACGGCAGTCTTCCCGGCTCGAAGCGCAGCGATTCTAGCGCGCATTCCCGCGTCCGGGGTCACGCGATCCGGACCGGGCGGACGGTGGCACCCGCGTTCGTTCCACATGAGAGGTGATGGCCATCCTTTCGGGCGAGCAACTCCTTGGTCTCGACGACGCGCACGTCACGGCGCTCGATGCGGCGTGGTGCCTCGGCGATTGCCGGCTGCATCCGGCCGCGATCGAGGCGCTGGTGCGCCTGCGCGCCGATGCGCGCAAGGCGGGGTTCGACCTGCGCGTGGCGAGCGGATTCCGCAGCTTCGAGCGCCAGGCCGCGATCTGGAACGCGAAGGCCGCCGGGTTGCGCCCGGTGCTCGACGCGGGCGAGCGGCCGATCGACGTGCGCGGCCTGGACGACGCCGCGCTGGTGTTCGCGATCCTGCGCTGGAGCGCGTTGCCCGGGGCGTCGCGCCATCATTGGGGATCGGATATGGACGTGATCGATGCCGGGCGGCTCGAACCCGGGCAGCCGGTGGAGCTGCGCGTAGCCGACGCCGCTGAAGGCGGGGTGTTCGCGCCTCTGCACCGCTGGCTCGACGAGCGCATCGCGAGCGGACGTGCGCACGGCTTCTTCCGGCCGTACACCGGCGCCGGCTGTGCGGTGGCCCCCGAGCCGTGGCACCTGAGCTTCGCGCCGCTGGCGTGGGAGTGCCAGCGCGGATTCGACCCCGCCGCGCTCGCCGCGGCGCACCGGCGCGCCGGACTCGCGCTGCACGCGGCGATCGACGCCGCGCGCGAGCAGATACTGCAGCGCTATTTCGAGGTGCCGGCGCGCCTGTATGCAGCCGCGCTCGGCGGTGTCGCCGGAGCGCGAGGAGCACAGCTCGCATGAAGAAAGCGGACGCGACGCGGCTGTGGCCGGTGATGCGCGAGGAGGCGCAGGCGCGCGCCACCGATGAGCCGGTGCTCGCGAGTTTCTACCACGCGAACATCCTGCGTCACGCCTCGTTCGAGGACGCGCTGGCCGGCATGCTCGCGGTGCAACTCGACTCCGGCACGCTGCCGGCCGGCGTGCTGGGCGACGTGTTGCGCGAGGCCTTGGCGGCCGATCCCGGTATCGCGCGCGCAAGCTGCGCGGACCTGGCCGCGCACCGCAGTCGCGATCCGGCCTGCGATTCGCTGGTCACCGCGTTCCTGCATTACAAGGGTTTCCACGCGCTGCAGGCGCAGCGTATCGCGCACCGGCTGTGGGCGCGCGGGCGGCGCTGGCTGGCGCACCTGTTGCACAGCAGCGCCTGCGCGCGCTTCGACGTCGACATCCATCCGGCAGCGGTGCTCGGCGAGGGAATCATGATCGATCACGGCACCGGGATCGTGATCGGCGAGACTGCCGTGGTCGGCGACAACGTCTCGATGCTGCACGGGGTCACGCTGGGCGGTTCGGGTTGCGGTGCCGGGGACCGTCACCCGAAGGTGGGCTCGGGCGTACTGCTGGCGGCCGGTGCGCGGGTGTTCGGGCCGGTGCGCATCGGCGACGGCGCGCGGATCGGCGCCGGCAGCGTGGTGCTTGCGGATGTGCCGCCGCACGTGACGGTGGCGGGAGTACCGGCGCGGGTGGTCGGACGCCCGTTGCGTCGCGACCCCGCACTGGTGATGGATCAGCGTTTCGCCGCGCCGCCGGACGCCGGCGCGACGCGCTGAGCGCGGCGGCTCACTCGCCGCCTTCTTCCTCGTCCTTCTTGAAGCGGGCGATCGACTGGCGGATTTCCTCGCGCGCGTCCTCGGCCGTTCCCCAGCCCTCGACACGCACCCACTTGCCTTCCTCGAGATCCTTGTAGTGCTCGAAGAAATGCTTTATCTGGCGCAGCAGCAGCGGCGGCAGGTCGGCGGCTTCGTGCACGTCGTCGTACAGCGGCGTCAGCTTGCTGACCGGCACTGCGATCAGCTTGGCGTCGGCGCCCGCCTCGTCGTGCATCTTCAGCACGCCGACCGGGCGGCAGCGGATCACGGTACCGCTGATCACGGTGTGCGGGGTGTGGACCAGCACGTCCACCGGGTCGCCGTCTTCGGACAGCGTGTTCGGGACGTAGCCGTAGTTGCACGGATAGAACATCGCGGTGGACATGAAACGGTCCACGCAGACGGCGCCGCTCGCCTTGTCGACTTCATATTTCACCGGGTCGCTGTGCGCCGGGATTTCGATGATCACGTTGATGTCGTCCGGCGGATTCTTGCCGGTGGGCACCTTGTTAAGACTCATGGCGGGCTTGTCTCCGGGTGGTTGGCGCGCGCCGGCCTCCGGTCATGCCGGTGATGCCAGGCAGCACGCGGGAAAAATCCGCGCGATTCTAGCAGCGCGCCGTCCGTGACTTCTGCGAACGATTACCGGACTGCGGTAATACTGCGCAGGTTGTGCATGCCGGGGGCGTGCGCCGGCGGGCGGCCACGCGGCGTGTGCGATCGCCCGTCTATAGTTGCGGCGACGCCACGGGGTGATCGCTCATGGACAACAGACGCAGGTTTCCACGCACGCGATTCGCATCGCGCGTCCGGGTCGAGCACCCGGAGCGCGGTGCGGGGCTCTTCAGCACCGGCGACATGTCCGACGGCGGCGTCTACCTCGAGAACGGTCCGATCGAGTTGGGGATAGGGGACCTGGTCACGCTGCAGATCCAGGACCTGCCGGGCGAGGCGCCGCTGGTGCGCATGCGCGTGGTCCGACGCGACGCCCGGGGCTACGGCCTGCAGTTCAGCGACTGAACCCCGCAGCCACCGTTCACACCACGAAGCGCCGGCGCAGCTTGCGCGCCACCGCCTGCAGCTTCAGCTTCGCGTGGACCGGGATGCCGCGATCGTACGGCGGATGGTCTTCGCCCTCGATCAGCGGCGCGAGGTAGGCACGTGCCTTCTCCGTGATGCCGAAGCCGTCACGCGTGATGAAATCGCGCGGCAGCTTGCGCTCCACGTTCGCGACCCGCTCCAGCGGCGCCTCGCCGGTGCTCCAGCGATAACGTTTGCCGGGGGCGCGCTCGATCGTGACCATGATCGCGTTGCGGCCGTCGAGCGCGTACTCCACCGCCGCCTTGCCGACCGCGTAGGCCTGCTCGACGTCGGTGCGCGAGGCGATGTGACGCGCCGCGCGCTGCAGGTAGTCCGCCAGCGCCCAGTGGTACTTGTGGCCGAGCTCCTGCTTGACCATCGCCGCGAGCGTCGGCGCCACCCCGCCCAGCTGCTTGTGGCCGAAGGCATCGGTCGAGCCGGCGTCGGCCAGGAAAGTGCCGTCGGCGTAGTGCACGCCCTCGGAGGCGACGATCACGCAATAGCCCTTCTTCCTGACGGTTTGCTGCACGCGCGCGAGGAACTTCGCGCGGTCGAAGGCGATCTCCGGAAACAGGATGATGTGCGGCGGGTCGCCGGCCTCGCGCGCGGCGAGTCCGCCGGCCGCGGCGATCCAGCCGGCGTGGCGGCCCATCACCTCGAGGATGAAGACCTTGGTCGAGGTCGAGCACATGGACGCGACGTCGCGGCTCGCCTCGAGCGTGGACACCGCCACGTACTTCGCCACCGAACCGAAGCCGGGGCAGGTGTCGGTGAGCGGCAGGTCGTTGTCGACGGTCTTCGGGATGTGGATGGCCTGGATGGGGTAGCCGAGGCTTTCCGAGAGCTGCGAGACCTTGAGGCAGGTGTCGGCCGAGTCGCCGCCGCCGTTGTAGAAGAAATAACCGATGTCGTGTGCGCGGAACACCTCGATCAGGCGCAGGTACTCCGCACGGTTCTGTTCCAGGCTCTTCAGCTTGTAGCGGCACGAGCCGAAGGCCCCCGACGGCGTGTGGCGCAGCGCGGAGATCGCGGCGGCGCTCTCGCGGCTGGTGTCGATCAGGTCTTCCTGCAGCGCGCCGATGATGCCGTTGCGCCCGGCGAACACCTTGCCGATGCGCCCGCGGTGGCGGCGCGCGGTTTCGATCACCCCGCAGGCGCTCGCGTTGATCACCGCGGTGACGCCGCCGGACTGGGCATAGAACGCATTCTTCGCTGGCATTGCTGGTCCTTTCGCTGGTGCCGGGCCGTGATCCGCGTGCGGCCCCGATGCTATAAACTGCCACCATTATGTGACAAATCCTTCGTGTGCGCTGCGCGAACGGCGCCCGGTGAGCTACACCCATGCATATCTTCATCGCCGGCATCTGTGGCACGTTCATGGCCGGGGTCGCGCTGCTGGCGCGCGAGCGGGGCTGGCGCGTCGCCGGCTGCGATGCCAACGTCTATCCGCCGATGAGCGATCAGTTGCGCGAGGCCGGCATCGAGGTGTTGCAGGGCTACGATCCGGCGCATCTGGGGCGCGAACGCCCCGACGTGGTCGTGATCGGCAACGCGCTCTCGCGCGGCAACCCGCTGATCGAGCACGTGCTCGACGAGGGCTTGCCTTACGTCTCCGGGCCGCAGTGGCTCGGCGAGCACGTGCTCTGCGGCCGCCACGTGCTGGCGGTGGCCGGAACCCACGGCAAGACCACGACCTCGAGCATGCTCGCGTGGATCCTAGAGTGCGCCTGCGAGCAGCCGCCCGGTTTCCTGATCGGCGGCATCCCGGCCGACTTCGGGCGGTCGGCGCGCCTCGGCGCCGGGCGCCACTTCGTGATCGAGGCGGACGAGTACGACACCGCTTTCTTCGACAAGCGTTCGAAGTTCCTGCACTACCGCCCGCGTGGCCTGATCGTCAACAACATGGAGTACGACCACGCCGACATCTTTCCCGACCTCGCGGCGATCCAGCGCCAGTTCCATCACCTGGTGCGCACGGTGCCCGCTTCGGGCAGCATCGTGCACCCGGCCGGCGAGGCGGCGGTCGACGAGGTGTTCGCGATGGGGCTGTGGTCGCACGCGCATGCCTTTGCGCTGGATCGCGTCGAGTGCGAATGGAACGCGCGCCTGCTCGCGCCGGACGGCTCGGCCTTCGTGTTGCGTCACGCGCCCGAGGCCTCCGAGGCGATCGTCGAGTGGCAGCATGGCGGGCGCCACAACGTGAGCAACGCACTCGCGGCCGCGGCGCTGGCGCACACGGTCGGGGTGCCGCTGGCGCACAGCGCCGCCGCGCTCGCCAAGTTCAAGGGCGTGAAGCGGCGCATGGAACTGGTCGCGGAAGTGCGCGGCGTGCGCGTCTACGACGACTTTGCGCATCATCCGACCGCGATCGAGCTCACGCTGCAGGGGCTGCGCGCGGCCGGCGCCGCGGGGCGCATCGTTGCGGTGATCGAGCTGCGTTCGAACACGATGCGGCTCGGCGTGCATCGCGAGCGTCTCGCAGCGTGCACGCTGGCCGCCGATGCGGTGTTGTGGTATCAGCCGTCCGGCGTGGACTGGGACCTCGACGCGGTGGCGCGCGCCAGCACCACGCCGGCGCGCGTGTTCCGCTCGACGGCCGACATCGTCGCGACGCTGGTGACCGAACTCGGCGCCGGTGACCGCGTCGTGATCATGAGCAACGGTGGCTTCGAGGGCATTCACCGGCGCCTCGTCGAGGCGCTGGCTGCCGCTGCCTCTGCCGGCTGAGTCGAGTTCGCGAGGCCTGTCTTCAGCGGCAGGCGACGAGCGCCTCGCGCGCCGCCGCGAGGGTTTCGGCGATGACCTCGTCGTCGTGCGCGGCCGAGATGAATCCCGCTTCGAACGCCGACGGCGCGAGGTAGACGCCGCCGTCGAGCATCGCGTGGAAGAAACGGCGGAAGCGCTCGACGTTGCACGCGGTGGCCTGCGCGTAGGTATCGACGCGCGTCTCCTCGCTGAAGAACAGCCCGAACATCGTGCCGGCCTGGGCCGTCGTGAACGCGATGCCGGCCTGCGCCGCTTCGGCGCGCATCCCTTCGAGCAAGCGCGTGGTGCGCGCAGCCAGCGTCGCGTGGAAGCCGGGCGCGGTGATCGCCCTGAGCGTCGCGAGCCCGGCGGCCATCGCCATCGGGTTGCCCGACAGCGTGCCGGCCTGGTAGACCGGGCCGGCCGGTGAGACCTGCTGCATGATCTCGCGCCGGCCGCCGAAGGCGCCCACCGGCATGCCGCCGCCGATCACCTTGCCAAGCGTGGTGAGGTCCGGCGTGATGCCGAACTGCGCCTGCGCGCCGCCGAGCGCGACCCGGAAGCCCGTCATGACTTCGTCGAAAATCAATACCGCGCCGGAAGCGGTGCACACCTCGCGCAGCGTCTCGAGGAAGCCCGGCAGCGGCAGGATGCAGTTCATGTTGCCGGCCACCGGCTCGACGATCACCGCGGCGATCCGGTCGCCCGCGCGCGCGAACAGCTCGCGCACCGCGGCCGCGTCGTTGTAATCGAGCACGACGGTGTCGTCGGTGACGCTGCGCGGGATTCCCGGCGAAGTCGGCGCGCCCAGCGTCAGCGCGCCCGATCCGGCCTTGACGAGCAGCGCATCGACGTGGCCGTGGTAGCAACCCTCGAACTTCACGATGCGGTCGCGTCCGGTGTGGGCACGCGCGAGGCGGATCGCGCTCATCGTCGCCTCGGTGCCGGAGTTGACCATGCGCACCATCTCGATCGACGGCACGAGGCGGCAGATGAGTTCGGCCATCTCGACCTCGAGCTCGGTCGGCGCGCCGTAGCTCAGCCCTTCGTGCAGTTGCTGCGCCAGCGCGCCCAGCACCTCGGGATGCCCGTGGCCGAGGATCAGCGGGCCCCACGAGCACACGTAGTCGATGTAGCGGCGGCCGTCGGCGTCGAACAGGTACGGCCCTTCGCCGCGCGCGAAGAACACCGGCGTGCCGCCGACGCCGCGGAATGCGCGCACCGGCGAGTTCACGCCGCCCGGGATGAAACGGTTGGCCTTCTCGAACAGCGAGGCGGAGCGGGTCATGCGGAATTCCTCAGAAGGGCCTGACGACGACGAGGATCACCGAGCCGAACAGGATCAGCACCGGCAGCTCGTTGAACCAGCGGTAGAACACGTGGCCGCGCGTATTCCGCCCGGCGGCGAAGTCGCGCAGGATGCGCCCGCAGATCCAGTGGTAGACCGCGAGCAGCACGACCAGCGTGAGCTTGGCATGCATCCAGCCGTTGCGCAGGTAGCCATACACGTCGTTGTAGGCGAACAGCAGCCACAGCCCGAACAGCACGGTCAGGAACGCGAACGGCGTGATGAAGCGGTAGAGCTTGCGTTCCATCACGCACAGGCGCTCGTGGACCGCACGCTCGGGATCCAGCGCGTGATTCACGAACAGCCGCGGCAGGTAGAAGATGCCCGCGAACCAGCACACCATGAAGGTGATGTGCAGTGCCTTCAGCCAGGGAAACAGCGCCGTGCTCATGCCGGATCTCCATGCGGGGCGGCCATGATACCACCGGGTGCGTGTGTCTCCGGTGGTCACTGTCCGGCGCGCAAAGCACACGGCGGCCGTGAATCGGCATAGAATTCCCGCTCACGACTTCGAGGGAGATGGCGGTGAGCGGGAAGATCCGGGCGGGTATCGTCGGCGGCACGGGTTATACGGGCGTGGAGCTGTTGCGCCTGGCGGCGTTGCACCCGCGGCTGGAAGTGCGCGCGATCACCTCGCGCGCCGAGGCGGGGTTGCGCGTCGACCGCTTGTTCCCGAACCTGCGCGGGCACTGCGAGCTGGCGTTTCAGGCGCCCGAGGACGCCGGGCTGGAAGACTGCGAGGTGGTGTTCTTCGCGACCCCGCACGCGGTGGCGCTCGCGTCGGCGCCGCGGTTGCTGGCGGCCGGGGTGCGTGTGATCGACCTGTCGGCGGACTTCCGGCTGCGTGACGTGGCGGTGTGGGAGAAGTGGTACGCACACCCGCATGGCGCGCCCGAACTGGCCGCGCAGGCCGTGTACGGCTTGCCCGAGGTGAACCGCGCCGCGATCGCCTCGGCGCGCCTGGTCGCGGTGCCCGGCTGCTATCCGACCGCGGTGCAACTCGGCTTCCTGCCGCTGCTGGAAGCGGGCCTGGTCGATTCGTCGCGCCTGATCGCGAGCGCCGCCTCGGGTGTGAGTGGGGCCGGGCGCCAGGCCAAGGTGGACAACCTGCTGACCGAGGTGCACGACAGCCTGAAAGCCTACGGCGTCGCGGGCCATCGTCATCTGCCCGAGATCGAGCAGGGCCTGCAGCAGCTCAGCGCCACGCCGGTGCAGCTGACGTTCGTGCCCCATCTGGCACCGATGATCCGCGGCATCCATGCGACGCTGTTCGCGACGCTGAACGACTGCACGGTGGATCTGCAGGCGCTGTTCGAGGCGCGCTACCGCAACGAGCCGGCGGTGGACGTGCTGCCCGCCGGTGAGCATCCGCAGACGCGCTCGGTGCGCGGCACCAATCTGTGCCGCCTCGCGGTGCACCGGCCGGTCGACCGCGACACCGTGGTGGTGTTGTCGGTCATCGACAACCTGGTCAAGGGCGCGGCGGGGCAGGCGCTGCAGAACTTCAACATCATGTTCGGTCTGCCCGAGCAGACCGGACTCGACGCGCCGGCGCTGCTGCCATGAGCGCTGGCGGCGGGGGGTGACGCTTGACGACACCGCCGCGCCAGCGTGTCGAGATCGTCCGCTACCGTCCGGAGCACCGCGCCGCGCGGCGCGCGTTCGCGGCCTTCGCCGTGCTGCTGCTGGCAATCGGGGCGTACGGACTGGGGCGTTGGCACGGTCGGGACGCAGGATCCCCAGGCGAAGCCGCCACGCAGGAGCGCGCCGTCGCGTGTCCCGATGAACTCGAGCAGTGCCTGCAGGCGACGGTGAACCTGCGCCGCGGCGCCGAGGTCGATGCCGAGACGCTGCGGCTCGCACGAACAGAGGTGGCCGAGGCGCGCGCGCGGATCGGCACGCTCGAGCACGAAGCCGCGTTGTATCGCAGCCTGGTCGATGGTTCGGCACGCACGGACGGTGTGTCCGTGTACGCGCTGGAGCTGAAGGCGGATGCCGCGGGAGGACCGCACGCGTACCGCTACGAGACCACGCTGATCCAGCGCGCTGCGCGTCACGCGCCGTTGCGCGGCTTTGCTACGATCACCGTGTCCGGAACGCAGGGCGGCAAGGCGGTGCGACTCGGCGCGCTGGCCACCGGCGCGGCAGCCGAGCGGCGCGGCGTGCCGCTCGAGTTCGTGCATTTCCAGACACTGACCGGCACGCTGGCGTTGCCGCCGGATTTCGAACCCCGGCAGGTCACGGTGCGGGCCGACTTCGCGGGTGGCGCGGCCAGGCGCGCCGAGCGCACATTCGACTGGACGCTGGCGGAGGGATGAGATGATCTGGAAACGGTTGCTGCCCTCCGGCAAGGGGCATGGCGATACCACGCTGATCGCTGCCGGGGCGATCGTCGAAGGCACGATCACGTTCGACGGTGTGCTCGAGATCGAGGGGCACGTCGAGGGCAACGTGCGTGCGCGCAGCGACGAGCACGCCGTGGTGCGCGTGCTGCCGGGCGGGCAGGTACGCGGCAACGTCAGCGCGCCGCTGGTGGTCATCAACGGCACCGTGACCGGCAACGTGCAGTCCAGCGATCACGTCGAGCTGGCGCCGCACGCGGTGATCAACGGGGACGTGCGCTACAACCTGCTCGAGATGTCGCGCGGCGCGCAGGTCAACGGACGCCTGCTGTTCAACGGCAGCTCTCCGGTTCCGGCCGGAGGCGTCGATCTGCTGGGTGACGAAGAGGTCGGGGCGCAGGGGGATCGCGAATAGTTGACTTGTTTGCTAGGGCAAATCACAATCGCCCGCATGATGAGTCAAGCGTTCGAAGCCGGTGCTGCCCAGACCTTCACGCCGTCGCCGTTGCGGGTGACCGAGCGTGCCGTGGCGAAGATCCGCGAGCTGATCGAGGACGAGGACAACCCGGCGCTGAAGTTGCGCGTCTACGTCACCGGTGGCGGTTGCTCGGGTTTCCAGTACGGCTTCGCGTTCGAGGAAGCGCTCGCCGACGACGATACGGTGATCGAGAAGGGCGGCATCGGGGTGGTCGTCGATGCGCTGAGCTACCCGTATCTGGTCGGCTCCGAGGTGGACTACAGCGAGGGGCTGGAAGGCTCGCGCTTCGTGGTGCGCAATCCCAACGCTACCGCCACCTGCGGCTGCGGATCCTCATTCTCGATGTGACGGCACGGCGCCGGGGTGGATGCTGCCCAGCGTCACCGCGTGCTTGGCGCCGGTGACCGAAGGCAGGTTCCCGGGCAACGAATCCAGCGTCTGGCGTGCCAGCCACGCGAACAGCGCGGCTTCCACCCAGTCCGGATCGATGCCGAGCGTGGCGGTGCTGCGCACCGGACGCGGTCGCAGGCGTGCGGCGAGCCGTTCCATCAGCAGCCCGTTGTGTGCTCCACCGCCACACACGAAGACTTCCCCGCTGGTCGGGATCTCCGGTTCGATGGCATCGGTAATCGTGGCCACCGTCAGTGCGGCAAGCGTTGCCTGCACGTCCTGCGGCGAGGTCGCGGTGCCGTGCAGCAGCGATTCCAGCCAGTCCAGGTTGAACTCCTCGCGACCGGTGCTCTTGGGTGCGGGCGCCGCGAAATACGGGTGCCCCAGCAGGCGCGCCAGCAACTCGCCATCCACGCGTCCGCCGCGCGCCCACGCGCCGTCGTGATCGTAGTCGGCGCCGCGGTGGCGCCGGTGCCAGGCATCGAGCAAGGCGTTGCCGGGGCCGGTGTCGAATCCGTGCACCTCGCCACCGGTCGCCGGCAGCACGCTGATGTTGGCCATGCCGCCGATGTTCAGCACCACCCGGTCACAGGCCGTGCTGGCGAACGCCCATCGATGGAAACCCGGCGCTAGTGGTGCACCCTGGCCGCCGGCCGCGACATCGCGGCGCCGGAAGTCGGCCACGGTGCAGATGCCCGTCGTCTCGGCGATCGTGTGCGGGTCTCCGATCTGCCAGCTGAATCCCGGCTGACCAGTGCGTGGCGGGCGGTGGCGGATCGTCTGTCCGTGGCTACCTATGGCACGCACCGCTTCCCGTGGCGTGCGCGTGTGCGCGAGGAGTTGCAGCACGGCGTCGGCGAGGCACGCACCCAGCCGGCGATCGAGCGCGCCAATCGCGTCGATCGGCGCGACGTGGCATTCGGTGAGTTGCAGCAGTTCGGTTTTCAGGTCGGGGGGAACGGGCAGCGCCAGCGCGCCTTCGAGTCGTGCGCCGGCGTCCGTGATGCTGAACAGCGCCGCATCGATCGCATCGATGCTGGTGCCGGAAAGCAGGCCAACGAACAGCCCGTCGATGCCCGCCATTCAGCCGCGTGTCATTCGTCGCCGCTGACCACCGCCATTTCCCACGCGTTCGTGTAGGCGGCGAGTTGCGTGGCGGCGCCGGCGATGGACGAGCGGAAGGCCGCGAGCTCGCGGCCCTGCAGTTCCTGCGCACGGGGCAGCGAGTCGAGGATGGTGCCCGGATTCTTGTGCACACCATCGACCAGGAACTCGTAATGCAGATGCGGCCCGGTCGCGAGTCCGGTGGCGCCCACGGTGCCGATCGTCTGCCCCTGCTTCACGCGCTGCCCCACCCGCACGCTGCGCTTGTGCAGGTGCAGATAGCGGGTCTGGAAGCGGTTGCCGTGCTGGACGTAGACATAGTTGCCGTTCGAGCGGCTGTAGCCCGAGGCGGTGACCTTGCCGTCGCCGGAGGCGTAGACGGGGGTTCCGGTCGAGGCCGAGTAGTCCACGCCGCGGTGCGGGCGAACCACTTTCATGATCGGGTGCAGACGGCGCATGTTGAAGTTCGAACTCACGCGCGTGAAGTCGAGGGGGGCCAGCATGAACACCTTGCGCATGCTGACGCCGTCGGCGCTGAAGTAGCCGATCTCGCCGTGGGCGTCCTGGTGGCGGAACGCCGAGAACGACTTGCCCTTGTTGATGTACTCGGCCGCGATGATCGCGCCTTCGCCGATCTTCTCGCCGTCCAGATGCTGCTCCTCGTAAAGCACGCTGAACGAGTCGCCGGCGCGCGGATCGAGCGCGAAGTCGATCACGCCGCCGAAGATGTTCGCCAGCTCCAGCACGATGCGGTTCGACAGCCCCGCTTCCTTTCCGGCCTCGAACAACGAACTCTTCAGCGTGGCGTGGCGGAACACGCGATGCACCGAAGGAGAGCGCACCTCGTCCGCGCGCTCGAACCCCGCGTCGTTGCGGGTGAAGACACTGGTTTCGAGCGGCGATTTCGCGTAGCGCAGCCCGGTCAGACGGCCATCGGCGTCCGTGCGGATCGACAGCGTCTGTCCCGGAAACAGCTGGCGCAGTGATCGAGCCTTGACGTCGGCGTCGAGGATCGCCTGCAGGTCTTCGCCGGCCAGGCGTGCGCGGCTGAAGATCAGCGACAGGTTGTCGCCGCGACGCACCGCGACGTCACGCCAGGTTTCCTGTTCGGCTGCAACCGCTTGCTGTCCGGCTGCATCGTAATCCACGTCCGTTTCGGTGGCGGTCGACGTCTCGATCGCGAGCGGAATCTCGATCGGCATGACTGCACGTCGTGCTTCGACCGGCTCGCTGCCGGTGAAACCGGCAAGGATCAGGGTGGCGCCGAAAGTGAGGGTCAGGACACTGAAGCTGTGCCCGGCGGCTGCCCTGAGGGCGGCCCGCAGTTCGCTGACGAGGTGTCTGATCAATGTTCGCTTCCGGTACAGGGTTATTCTGACTGGCAAAAATATGCGGGCGAGTATAACAAAAATTCACAAAACAACCTCCCTTTATCCGTTTACCTTGCCGCCTGGGGTTCTATGGCGCACAGGGGATTTGCGGTAAGTTTGGCGGCTCTCTGCGAGCCGCCCTTCCGGCGGCCAACGACGACTCGGCTGTGGGACGTATATATGAAGGACGAGAGTGGCGTGCTCGACGAGTTCGAGGGCCGTGGACTGGTGGTGCAGACGACCGGCAGGCCGGAACTCGATGCCCACCTCGGCGAGGCGGCGCGCACAGTGTATTGCGGCTTCGATCCGACGGCCGACAGCCTGCACATCGGCAGCCTGGTGCCGCTGCTTGCCTTGAGGCGTTTCCAGTTGGCCGGGCACCGCCCGATCGCATTGGTGGGCGGTGCGACGGGGCTGGTCGGCGACCCGAGCTTCAAGGCGGCCGAACGCAGCCTCAACGCCGCCGATACGGTGGCTGCGTGGGCCTCGTCCATGACACGCCAGGTCGCGCGGTTCCTGGACACCTCCGGGTCGAACGGCGCGCTGGTAGTCAGCAATCTCGACTGGTTCCGGGATTTCCGCCTGCTCGATTTCCTGCGCGACGTCGGCAAGCACTTCTCGATCAATGCGATGGTCCAGAAGGACTCGGTGCGCCAGCGCATCGAACGCGAAGGCGAAGGGATCTCCTTCGCGGAATTCACTTACATGATCCTGCAGGCCTACGACTTCGCCGAACTGAACCGCCGCTACGGCTGCACCCTGCAGATCGGTGGCAGTGATCAATGGGGGAACATCACCGGCGGCATCGATCTGTGCCGCCGCCAGAACCAGGTGCGGGTGCACGCACTGACCTTCCCGCTGGTCACCAAGGCCGACGGCACCAAGTTCGGCAAGACCGAGAGCGGCACCATCTGGCTCGACGCGCGCAAGACGTCCCCGTACGCCTTCTATCAGTTCTGGCTGAACAGCAGCGATGCGGACGTGTACCGCTTCCTGCGTTTCTTCACCTTCCTGCCGCTCGTGCAGATCCGCGAGATCGAGGACGCCGATGCCGGCAGCGAAGGCAAGCCCTCGGCGCAGCGCGTTCTCGCGCGCGAGGTCACCGAGCTGGTGCACGGCGGCGCCGGGCTCGATTCGGCGTT
The DNA here is from genome assembly GCA_022072145.1 of Pseudomonadales bacterium. Lineage (GTDB taxonomy): Bacteria > Pseudomonadota > Gammaproteobacteria > Pseudomonadales > UBA5518 > UBA5518. The sequence continues at coordinate 526 of JAJVIG010000027.1, read as the reverse complement.
GCGCATAACGGCGGCCCTGTTCGCCGGCTCTGACAGCGATCTCCAGGAGAGCGACTTCGAGCAACTGAAGCTCGACGGATTGCCGTCTACCCGGCTCGCTCCGGTGGATTTGCACAAACCGCTGACGACGCTTTTCGCCGAAAGCGGCGCGGCGACGTCGGGCAAGCAGGTCAAGGATGCGCTGACGCGCGCTGCGGTGGTGATCAATGGCCGCGCGTGTTCGCTCGACGACAACAACCGCGCGGACGCGTGCTTCGCGGCGGAGCGCGCCGCCTATGGACGCTTCTATCTGGCGCGTCTCGGCAAGAAGAATTTCCACCTGTTCGAGGTGCTGCGTTGAGGGCGTGCAGGGTTCCCGAAAATTTATTGTGACGCGTCTTGTCAGGAAAGAATCAGTCTGTATAATGCGCCTTCCCTGACGGGCGGTGGCCGGTCAGGGGAGGTGGTGCCGAGCGTGCTGCTGGTTGTTTAAGAAGATGAGATCAAGCAATTTGTGTGGGCACTTGCGTGGGTGGTGACGGCGACG
>JAJVIG010000062.1 GCA_022072145.1 Pseudomonadales bacterium | reverse complement strand
CGGTTCGGCAAGCGTGACGTTCCCTATCGTGATCTGCCCATCCACGGCAAGCGGGTCACTCTCTGGGTGGTCCGCCGCCGATACACCTGCCGGGCCTGCAAGACAACATTCAGGCCCCAGCTACCGGAGATGGTGGACGGATTCCGTATGACACTGCGGCTGCATGAGTACGTGGAGAAGGAATCCTTCAACCACCCCTACACCTTTGTGGCGGCACAGACCGGCCTGGACGAGAAGACGGTGCGCGACATCTTCAACGCCCGCGCCGAGTTCCTGGGGCGCTGGCACCGCTTCGAGACGCCCCGCATCCTGGGCATTGACGAGCTATACCTGAACAAGCGCTACCGCTGCATTCTGACCAACATTGAGGAGCGAACCCTGCTCGACCTGCTGGCCACCCGCCGCCAGGACGTGGTGACCAACTACCTGATGAAGCTGAAAGACCGGCAGAAGGTCGAGATCGTCAGCATGGACATGTGGAACCCCTACCGGGCAGCGGTCAAGGCTGTGCTGCCCCAGGCCCGTATCGTGGTCGATAAGTTCCATGTGGTGCGCATGGCCAACGATGCCCTAGAGAGAGTGCGCAAGGGCCTCAGAAAGGAGCTGAAACCGTCCCAGAGCCGGACTCTCAAGGGAGACCGGAAAATCCTGCTGAAACGCGCTCACGAAGTCTCAGACCGGGAGCGCCTCATCATGGAGACCTGGACAGGCGCGTTCCCGCAACTGCTGGCCGCCTACGAGCACAAGGAGCGCTTCTACGGCATCTGGGACGCCACCACACGGCTCCAGGCAGAAGCCGCCCTGGACGAGTGGATAGCCACCATCCCGAAGGGCCAAAAGGAAGTCTGGAGCGATCTGGTCAGGGCAGTGGGAAACTGGCGCGAAGAGACCATGACCTACTTCGAGACGGACATGCCCGTCACCAACGCTTACACGGAGTCCATCAACCGACTGGCCAAGGACAAGAACCGTGAAGGGCGCGGTTACTCCTTCGAGGTGATGCGGGCACGAATGCTCTACACCACGAAGCACAAGAAGAAGGCACCGACTGCGAAGGTCTCTCCTTTCTACAAGAAAACCATCGGTTACGGACTGCCGGACGTCGCAGAGGAACTCAACTACGGAGTCGATCTAGGGGTCGTCTCAGAAAACGGAAAATAAAGCACGCTAAGGCATAGCCGAACCTGCCAAGCTTGCTCCACCCTGTAGTGACGCGATCAGCGGGCAGGAAACGTTCCCCCTTCGCGCATGGCAGGCGCACACCAACTCAGACAGCACGGCCTCCATGCGCGCCAGGTCAGCCATTTTCTCGCGCACGTCCTTGAGCTTGTGCTCGGCCAGACTGCTGGCTTCCTCGCAATGGGTGCCATCCTCCAGCCGCAGCAGCTCGGCGATCTCATCCAGGCTGAAGCCCAGCCGCTGGGCTGATTTCACGAAGCGCACCCGCGTTACATCCGCCTCGCCATAGCGGCGGATGCTGCCATAGGGCTTGTCAGGCTCCAGCAACAAGCCCTTGCGCTGATAGAAACGGATGGTCTCCACATTGACCCCGGCCGCCTTGGCGAAAACGCCAATGGTCAGGTCAAGAACCGACCACGGATGCCGAATAGAGGAGCACGACACGTTCATGCGACTTGACGCAACGAAACACATAGCCTTTCTGCAGCCAGTAGTTCGTTAACGCTCCGGCCGCAGCGCCCACGGAACTTGCCCATAAGGCGGGGATATCCCAGGCCATCAGGCCCGACATCGCGCTCCAATGCACGGCTGTGGAAATTCCGCCCGCCACCAGAAAATGAGGAAATCTGGACCAGAGTCGTTGCCAGCCTTCTCGACATTTTGATGTTTGAGCGGGATAAGAAACCGGATGTAGTTTGCTTGTCATGCTCTGCCTCTCCCCGTTTCTTCCGGCTTCACCGCACGAGCAGCGAAGGTGGGCAGCACCATCAAGGTCAACACGGTGGCGGTGATCAATCCCCCGATAACGACGGTGGCGAGCGGCTTCTGTACTTCGGCCCCGGACCCTGTCGCTATCGCCATGGGGATGAAGCCGACGATGGCCACCAGTGCCGTCGTCAGCACGGCGCGAAGGCGGCTCGACGCGCCAGCGGCAGCGGCCTCCAGAGGCAGGTCACCAGCCGTCAGACGCTCACGAATCGCCTGCATCAGCACCAAGCCATTGAGCGTGGCCACACCCGACACCGCGATGAAGCCCACGGCTGCCGATACGGAGAACGGCATACCACGCAGCAGCAGTGCCAATGCGCCACCCACCAAAGCCAAGGGCACGCAGACAAAGACAAGCGCGGCTTCACGGATGGTGCCCAACGCCATGTACAGCAGGCTTCCGATCAGCAGAAACACGACCGGAACCACCATCATCAAGCGCGCCTCGGCACGCTGCAGATTCTCGAACTGGCCGCCCCAGGTCAGATAGACACCTGCGGGAAGCGGCACATCTGCCACGGCGGTCTGAGCCTCCTGCACGAACCCACCCAGATCCCGACCGCGTACATTGGACTGCACCACGATGCGGCGACTGCCATTGTTGCGACTGATCTGGTTGGGCCCTTCGCGTACGTCGATACGCGCCACCGATGACAAAGGCACCACGGTGCCATCAGCTGCAACGATGGGCAGGGCCGCCAGTTGCGCAGGATCATTTCGGGCGACTTCTTCCAGCCGAATCACGACGTCGAAGCGACGGTCGCCCTCGAAGATCTTGCCAGCGGATGTTCCACCGATGCCGGTTGCCACGGCCTCACTGACATCGGCGGCGCTCAATCCATACTGGGCTGCGGCCGCGTGATCGATCTGGACCGTGAGCGTAGGCAGTCCAGAGACCTGCTCCACACGCACGTCGGCAGCCCCCGGGATGCCGCGTAGCTTGAGCGCGATCTGATCCGCCGTTCTTTGCAGGATGTCGAAGTCGTCACCAAAAACCATGACAGCCAGGTCGGTCCTCACGCCTGAAATCAGTTCGTTGAAACGCAGTTCGATGGGTTGACTGAATTCGAATGCGTTACCGATCTGATCACTCACCAGCGATTCGAAGCGCTGGATCAGTGCTTCCTTGTCCAGTGATCCATCCGGCCACTCGGCGCGGGGATGGAGCACGATGACACTGTCCGAAATGTTGGTTGGCATCGGGTCGATGGCCGCTTCGGCGGTGCCCGTGCGCGAGAAGATGGTTTTGACTTCCGGCTCATTCGCCAAAGCCCTCTCCAAGGCAAGCTGCATCGACAGCGATTGCTCCAGGGAAGTCGAAGGCACCCGCAGCGCCTGCATGGCCAGGTTGCCTTCATCGAGCGTCGGCATGAACTCTCGTCCCAATGAAACGAAAGCCGTCAATCCGATCGCCAGCATGAGAACAGCACCGGCGAATACCGCTCGCGGCCGCATCACCACTCGGCGAATGACCGGTTCAACCTTGGCACGCACGAAGCGGATAAGGCGGGTTTCGTGCTCGCCATCATCCGAATAGCCATGCTCACCACCCTGCATCTTTGGCTCACGCACGAACAGGGCGGCCATTGCCGGCACGAAGGTGAACGAAAAAATGAATGCGCCGACCAGCGCCAACATGAGCGTTGCCGCCATGGGCTGGAAGGTCTTGCCTTCCACGCCCTCCAGGGTAAGGATGGGGGCAAATACCAGCAGGATGATGACCTGACCGAATGCGGCCGGGCTTGCCATCTTGCGTGCGGCCTGAGCGGCCACGCTCAACCGCTCGACCGGCGACAGGACGCGACCCAGTTCGGCACGTCTCTGACCGAGCATGAGCAAGGTTGCTTCGATCACGATCACGGCACCATCGATAAGAATGCCGAAATCGAGTGCGCCAAGACTCATCAGGTTGCCGCTGATCCCGAAGCGGTTCATGCCGATGACCGCGAACAGAAAGGACAATGGGATGATCAGTGCGGTGATGGCGGCCGCACGTAGATTGCCCAGCAGCAAGAACAGCACGGCGATGACCAGCAATGCGCCTTCGGTCAGATTCTTCGCCACCGTCTTGATCGTTGCATTGACCAGTTCGCTGCGGTTCAGTACAGGCTCGGCGACAATGTCTGGCGGCAGCGAGCGGTTGACTTCGACAAGGCGCTCCGCTGCTGCCTGTGCGACCGTGCGGCTGTTGCCGCCGGCGATCATCAAGGCTGTGCCGAGTACCGCTTCGTGACCATTGCGCGTCGCCGCGCCCAGGCGCGGTGCGCGGCCCAAACCTACGCTCGCCACATCGGCGACGCGGATGACGAGGCCGTCGCGCCGGGTGATCGGCGCCTGCGCCAGATCGTCAACGGTTAGCGCGAGCGCATCGGCACGGACGATCAAACCTTCACCCGCACGCTGAATGAAACCTGCGCCTGCCTGAATGTTGGAGCGTTCAAGTGCTAGCACGAGATCGCCAAGCCCAAGCCCATAGGCCGCCAGTTGCTCGGCGTTGGGCCTGATCGCGTACTCCTTGACGTAACCTCCGATCGTATCGACGCCGGCAAGCCCTGGTGCTGAGCGCATCAGCGGCGCGATGATCCAGTCCTGGACCGTTCTGAGGTAGGTGGCGCGCTCTTCGGCCGTCGTGAGCCGCTCGCCTTCCGGCGTCAGATAGATTTCGTTCGCCTGCCAGCCTGGCTCACCGGGAGAGACCGTTTTGTCCGGATCGAATGGTGTGAAATCCACCGTCCACATCAGGACTTCGCCCAGTCCCGTCGTGACGGGTGACATCATCGGTGTCACCCCTTCCGGCAGATCTTCCTCCACCTCACGCATGCGCTCGCCGACTTGCTGACGTGCGAAGTAAATGTCGGTCTGGTCGGTGAAGATGGCGGTAACCTGTGAGAACCCGTTGCGCGATATGGAGCGCGTGCGGGTCAGCCCCGGTATTCCGGCGAGTGCGGTTTCGAGCGGATAGGTCACTTGGCGCTCGATTTGCGCGGGCGCTAGCGCAGGTGCGACGGTGTTGATCTGCACCTGACGATTGGTAATGTCCGGAACGGCATCGATGGGAAGCCTGCTGAGCTGAAACAACCCGTAGGCCATGACGAGCGTCGCGGCGAACACCACAGCCCAGCGAAACTGAACTGATTTCTCAATAATCATTTTGAACATGGGCTTCGCCTCAGTGACCGTGCTCGGCCTCGCCCTTGGCGAGTTCGGCTTTCAACAGAAAGGCATTGGTGCCAGCAATGCGTTCATTACCGGACAGGCCATTGAGGATTTCAATGAACCCACCCGCACGCCGACCGACAAGCACCGGCGTAGCGCGAAAGCCGCTGTCCTCAACCACGAATACGACGGATTGCCCTTCCACCGTTTGCACGGCATCGGCAGGTACGGTGAGTCCGGCTTCCTGTGTGTCCGTCACGACAATGGCCGTTATCGGTGAACCGGCTGGCGGCAGATCGCCGGCAGTTGATCGCGCTCGGATAACCGTTGCACCACTTTGTTCGCGGGCATTGGCGGCAACGCCGACCACGACAGCGTCAAAGTTGCGGGATGTTCCCGTCACTTGGATGCGGGTTTCCGTGGTGACTGCAGATGCCAGCGCCGGAGGCGCGTTGAACACCAGTTCCACCCGGGCCGGGTCTGCGATTTCCGCCACAGCGCCGCCGGCCGCCACAACCCCACCGGGGGTGATATTCACGGCGCTGACGATGCCGGCAATCGGGCTGTTGATGGTGAGCCGCCCCGAGGTATCAGGTGATCCACTGGCGGCGACTTGCGCCTGCGCTGCCCTCGCCGCTGCGTCGGCGGCAAGAGACCGTGCCCGGGATGCCTCCATCTCCTGGCGGGCGACGATGCCTTGCGCAACGAGATTCAGGTCCCGTTGATAGACAAGTCGCGCTGCCTCCGCCTCTGCCACCGCGGCATCGGCGTTGGCACGCAATGTGGCGGCTTCGCCGCTGACGATGATCGCCAGCGATTGGCCCACCTCTACTGAGGCACCGGTAGCAACGAGAATCTGTTCAACCCGGCCGCTGGTGACCGCGGCGACAATGGCCTTGGCGTCAACCGCCGGTTCAACGCGGCCTGACAGTCGATATTCATTCCCTCCGCCACGGCTGACGTTGACGATACCGATGCCCGACGCCTTGATCTGCTGTTCCGTCAGTGCGACGACACCTTCTTCTGTCGACTCTCCCTCGTGTTCGTCGTGGTCATCGTGTCCTCCATCTTCTTCATGACCCTCGTCATGAAAGGCATGATCACCATCCTCGGCCTGCGCTTCATGCTCCGCATGCGGCACGAATTGGGCGACGCCGAAGCCAAGCCCTAGGGCGATCAGTAAAGCTGCTCCAATGAGGAGCCGGTTTTTGGTTGAGTTCATGAATGCTTCCTCAGAATGGAGCGCGGCCATCAAGGCCTGCGAGTTCAACTTCCGCGCGGACGCGCGCTAACCGCGCATTGACGGCCGTATTACGTGCACTGATCAGAGCCGATCGGATACTGCGCAGCTCCAGTTGCGAGATACGCCCGGCGTCGAACCCCGCACGCGCGAGTTGGTAGGCTTCCTCCGCCGAAGCAACGCCTTTGTCGGCAGCACGTATGCGGGTAATGGACGCATCAAGACGGGCTTGGGCAGCACTGCGATTCGCCTGGGTTTGCAGCTTTGCCGTGGTCAACCTGGCTGCTGCGGCACGTTCCTCTGCACGGGCAGCACTGATCGCGCCCTTGTTTCTGTCGAACAAGGGGAGAGATACATTGATGCCGAAGGTGAATGCCTCCGTGTCGTATTCCTGGAACCTCCGCACACCAAGCGACGCGCTTACCGCAGGACGCGCACGCAACCGCTCGACACTCACCGATTTACTCGCGGCCTCCAGTTCTGCCTCGGCAATCTGAACGGTGAGAGGATTGCCCATGGCCTGAAAGGAGGCATCAGGGGAGCGGTTCAATAGACTGGGTTCGATGGCGGTCACTGGCTGGACCAGCATCGCGGCAGCAGTCAGTCTGGCAAATGCGGCATCGCGGTTCGCCCGCGCTTCGTCCACTGCAGCACGGGCAGATTCAACTTCGCTGTTCGCCTGGATGCCGCGCAGTGAGGGTTCCCGACCTTCTTCGATCAGCAGCATGACTGCGTTCGCGTCCGCTTCCGTCAGTTCCAGCGCCTCGACAGCCAGTTCATATTGCAGGGAAGCCGCTTCCGCTTCGGAATAGATCAGCGCAAGACTGCCAGCGACCGTCCACTGTGTTTGATCACGCCGCAGCGCCGCGACCTTAGCTTCCGCCTGTGCGGCACCGATACGTGCGCCTCGCTGGCCCCACAGCTCCAATGGCTGATTGATGGAGAATGTTGATTCCGCAGCGTCGTAGCCGGAAAAGGGACCGCGACCGTAAACGTTTTCGGTTTCCACGGAGACAGAGGGATTGGGCAAAGCCCGCGCCTGTTGCGCGCGCGCATTGGCAGCGTCGAGCAACGCCTCCGCTTCAACCGTGATGGGGATGCGATCGAGGCTCTCGATCAATGCTTCATAGGGCGGAGCCGGCTCGGCCCGAGAAGGTAATGCGAATAAGACCGCTGTAACAGCCACAGCAAAGCCAACCGCCCACTGCGGTCGACTGAACGACGTGAACATGAGGAAACTCCCAAAGCTGAATGAGTTGACGAAACGGCCGCACGAAGGGTGCAGCCGGGAGTCGTCAGGCTTTGGGTGGGCGCATCAACCCGTCAGGAGTGCGAGACGCAAGGGCATCACTGGCTGGCCACTGATGCGTCGAATTGAGGGACTCGGTTTTGGGGGCCGTGCCCGGGGGAATGTGAGCGTAGATATGGTGACAATGCCCATGGCTACAGGCGTCATGACCACTGTCTGAGTCGGAACCATTGCTCTGGCTATCCACACTCTCATCGTGAGAATCCGCCATGACATAGTGAGCATCTACGCTCTCGGATGCACACAGAAACATGTCAGCCACAGGTATGGCAACGAACGTTGCAAGCAGCAACGCCACCACCATGAGCCTATGTCTGATAAAAGTATGCACCATTTCATCATGTTACCAAGAACCGGGGAAAAGCGATGTTACCAAGAACCGGGGAAAAGCGGCAACACAGAACCGGGGAAAAGCGGCAACACATTTCAGCGCCCAGCATCGCCACCGTACCGAGGGGACCGACTCGCCTTATGAAACTGTGGGGCCACGTTGCCTCCCGATTTCCCAGGTCACATGTCCCGCACGGACAGTCGCTGCGAGGGTGCTACCTAGCCGTTGCTCAATCACCGCCTTCCAGGGCACCAGGCTGAAACCCTTGCCATCATCGAGCATCGCAAAACGCCCGCTGGCCAGCATCACGCTGCGACGGTAGACGCCGCTGACGCGCTCGCCGTCACTGACTGTATGGGGCTCCAGGCCGGTTTCAGCGGCGATGATCCTGCCGCACGTCAAGATCACCGAACTACTACTGGAGGTGGACGAATGGACGGGCTTCACCCGGCACTTCACGCACCTGAAATCGGGCGACCTGGCCAAGGACAAGAATCTGTTGCTGACCACGATCCTGGCCGACGCGATCAACCTGGGCCTGACCAAGATGGCGGAGTCCTGCCCCGGCACGACCTACGCCAAGCTGGCTTGGCTGCAAGCCTGGCACATCCGCGACGAAACCTACGGGGCAGCGCTGGCCGATCTGGTCAACGCGCAGTTCCGGCATCCCTTCGCCGAGCATTGGGGCGACGGCACCACATCATCGTCGGACGGCCAGAACTTCCGCACGGGCAGCAAGGCCGAGAGCACCGGCCACATCAACCCGAAATACGGGAGCAGCCCAGGGCGGACGTTCTACACCCACATCTCCGACCAGTACGCGCCGTTCCACACCAAGGTCGTCAACGTCGGCGTGCGCGACTCGACCTACGTGCTCGACGGCCTGCTGTACCACGAATCCGACCTGCGGATCGAAGAGCACTACACTGACACGGCAGGCTTCACCGATCACGTCTTCGCGCTGATGCACTTGCTGGGCTTCCGCTTCGCGCCGCGCATCCGCGACCTGGGCGACACCAAGCTCTACATCCCGAAGGGCGATGCCGCCTATGACGCGCTCAAACCGATGATCGGCGGCACGCTCAACATCAAGCACGTCCGCGCCCATTGGGACCAAATCCTGCGGCTGGCCACCTCGATCAAGCAGGGCACGGTGACGGCCTCGCTGATGCTCAGGAAGCTTGGCAGCTACCCGCGCCAGAACGGCTTGGCCGTCGCCCTGCGCGAGTTGGGGCGCATCGAGCGCACGCTGTTCATCCTGGACTGGCTGCAAAGCGTGGAACTGCGCCGCCGCGTGCATGCCGGGCTGAACAAGGGCGAGGCGCGCAACGCGCTGGCTCGCGCCGTGTTCTTCAACCGCCTGGGCGAAATCCGCGACCGCAGTTTCGAGCAACAGCGCTACCGCGCTTCCGGCCTCAACCTGGTGACGGCGGCCATCGTGTTGTGGAACACGGTCTATCTGGAGCGGGCGGCACACGGACTGCGTGGCAACGGCCATGCCGTCGATGATGCGCTGTTGCAGTACCTGTCGCCGCTGGGCTGGGAGCACATCAACCTGACCGGCGATTACCTCTGGCGCAGCAGCGCCAAGATCGGCGCGGGCAAATTCAGGCCGCTACGGCCGCTACAACCGGCTTAGCGTGCTTTATTTTCCGTTTTCTGAGGCGACCCCATCTATCAACCATCTGAGGGTGGTATCAGATTGATGGGGTGAAGGTGCCCCATCAACCATTAAATCCGTATACCCTTTATTTTTAGAAGAAACGTGAGCGGGTTTTTATCCCCACATTCCCCTGGCCGGTAGCCGCCGCCGAGAATCGCACTCCGATATCCATGTCGGAGTAGCGCGATGACCCGTACCGACCGCGCCCGCTTCTGGGCGAAGCACCTCTCCCGCCAGCGCCGTGGCCTGCTCTCGCGCACGGAGTACTGTGCCAAGCACGGCCTGTCTCTGTCGAGCTTCGGCTACTGGAGCCGCAAGCGGGTAATGCCGGGCGCCGGAGCGACGCTGCCGGGCCCGTTCGCGCCGCGCCTGGTGCCTGTGGAACTGCGTGCCGAGGATGCGGCGGCGCCGATGTGCGGCTTCGGGGCCGGCACGAGCGGCATTCAACTGCATACCGGTGCGGTGCGTATCGATCTCTCGGTCGGCTTCGATGTGCCGGACGGCTGGCGACGGTCACGGACGCCGGCGTGCCGAAGGCCACCTACGTCCACGCCCACACCGGGGCGCGCAGCCGCAAGGTGCTGAGCGGCTCCACGCTGGTGCTCGCCCGCGACAACGCCGGCCAACTGCTGCGCGAGCACCGCGCCAACGGCTCGCTGGTGCGGCTGTACGTGTGGGCCGACGCGGAGCCGATCGCGCAGATCGAGCGCGCCCTCGACGGCAGCGAGACCCTCGCCTACCTGCACACGGACCGCCAGGCGATGCCGCGTCTGGCGACCAACGCCGCCGCCACGGTGGTGTGGCGGTTCGAGGCGCGCGCCTTCGGCGAAGGCGGTGCGCAGACCGACCCCGACGGCGACGGCACCGCGGTGAACGTGCGCCTGCGCTACCCCGGGCAGTACTTCGACTCCGAAAGCGGGTTGTTCGACAACTACCTCCGGGATTACGATCCTTCGACGGGCAGGTACATCGAATCCGATCTGGTTGGGCTGGCGGGGGGTTTGAACACCTACACGTACGCAAACGGAAATCCGCTGCGATTCACTGACCCGTATGGGCTGTGGACTGTCAGTTTGGGTGCCGGTGGAAGCTCCACCGTTGGAAAGGGTTACGGTGCACAGTCGGGTGTGTACGTAACTGACGGTGGCGAGACCAGTTGCCCGGCAGCTGGAGGCTTTGTAACCGGTTCGAAGACCACTGGATTTGGTGCAGGTTCGGGTCTCGGCCTTGACTGGTGGATAGGAGGGCCGGAGGCCTTCAATGGTGAGTCGACGACAGAGACCGTCTGCGTGCTCATTGTCTGCCTCTCGAGTCACTCGAACTCGCACGGCTGGGCAGGTGCCGGAATCTCCATTGGTGGCGATAGTGGCGGGGGTGTTGCGCCAGGCGGCTCTTTCACTCACGCGGAGAACTATACGGCCTCGAATCCAATCATCGGTGGTCCCACGCCATGAACGGCGACGACCCAAAGGTGAATGCATACCTCAGACTGATTAACCTGCGAAGGGCGGCGATCGCGGCATTCTTGCTCCCGCCATTCTTACTGGCGATCTGCAGTATGGCGCTGCGATTGAGCGTTGATCCGATTCCGTTTTTTCTTGGATGGATCATTCCCTGCGTTGTGCTATGGCTCGCCTTGGTGGCTAGGGGTTCTTGTCCATGGTGCGGGCACAGTTTCTTTACGGAGGATTCGCACTTCCCAACAGTTTTCGATTTCTGGGATCGTAAGCGTTGCGCGAATTGTGGGGAACCACACGCCTTTACCCGACATTCGTGAACGCCAATTATTGATGATGACGCACATGCGCACGGCTGGTCGGGAAGTCGGAGATCCGATATGCGCGGTGACGGACGCCGGCGGCAGCGAGAGCTACGCCTACGATGCCTTCGGCAACCGCACCGGCGTGCAGCGCACCGAGCTCGGCGTGAGCTACCAGACCGACTACACCTACGACGCACGCGACCGCCTCGCCTCCATCGCGCACGCCCCCGACGGGCGGCTGGTCTCCTACACCCGCGATGCGCTCGGGCGCATCAGTGCGGTGAGCACCACCGTCGGCGGCGTCGCGACGACGCTGGTGTCCAACCGCCAATACCGGGGCGACGGGCTGCTCGCGACGCAGGTCTTCGGCAACGGGCTGGCCGAGACGCGCAGCCACGACCTGCGCGGCTGGGCGCTGTCGCAGGCCGTGGGGGCGGTGGATGCGCGCAGCTACGGCGCTTACGACCCCAACGGCAACCTGCTGTCGACTCCGAGAGCGGGCTGGTCACTTCCTGGTCGAGGTTTTCTTTGCTGCGGTGGCACGTGTCCTGGTCGTCGTCGATGGCTTTGCCGCAGCGGTATTCTTCGCGGTGGCGGTTTTCTTGGCTGGAGTCTTGACCGGCGCCTTGGCGGGCTTTGTCACGACTGCGGGTGCAACAGGACCCGAGGTCTTGACCTTGGTCTGCCGCGGTGTGCGCGCGCCGCCGCCCGATGGAGACGATGCCGGGGGCGTGGCCGGCACGCTCGCCAGCTCGATGCCGAAGACATCGGCCAGCGCGTCGCCGTCGAGCACCTTGTCGGCGTCAGCGGGCGGCACGCGGCTGTCGATGCCGCTGCCGGCATTGGCGATCAGGTCGGCGGCATCGACACCGCGCAGCGTGAACAGCAGTTCCGGTTGCTGGTCGAGACGGTTGCCGATGCCATAGAGCACGGCGGCCACGTGCTTGCACATCGAGGCCCAGTCGGGGCAACTGCATTTGAAATCGATTTCCTTCGGCCCCGGGAACAAGCCGTCGCGGGGGCGGGAGATGCGTTCCATCACGGCTTTCGAGAGCTTGCCTTGCAGCAGTTCGACCAGAGTGTCGATCGACCCGGCACAATCCGCGGCGATCCTTTCCCACTGCCGCTTGGCCACATCCACGATCGCGACCTCGACGCGATACAAGCTGGAACCCATGACCTGCGCGCGCACCGCCCCGGCACCGATCTGCAAGTCGATGACCGAGCCATTGCGCACGTAAGTGCGCCCGCGTGGCAACCGGTTGGCAAAGTCGCCGTAGCCTTCGAGGTTGTCGCACCATGCCTTGCCCCAGAAGGTCTTGGCCACTGCGCCGCGAATCGGGGCGACCGGTTTCATGTCCTGTCCGGACTTCCTCGCCTTGGCGGCGGCCCTTTCCGCGCTTGCACGCCGCTTGGCGACGGGAACGTAGGGCTTCCATCCGTAGTAACTCATGGTTCAGCTTTCCGCCACGGCATGAATGTCGAGTTTGACGAGGTCGAGCAGTTCGCGATCCGACAGCTCGGTGAGGTTGATTTCGCCGCCGCCTTCGAGTACGTCGCTGAGCAGTTGCTGCTTGTCGGCGATCATCTGGTCGATACGGTCTTCCACGGTGCCACGACAGACGAATTTATGCACCAGGACGTTTTTCTTCTGGCCGATGCGGAAGGCGCGGTCGGTGGCCTGGTTTTCCACAGCCGGATTCCACCAGCGGTCGAAGTGGATCACATGGGAGGCCGCGGTGAGGTTCAGACCCGCGCCGCCAGCCTTGAGCGAAAGCACGAAAAAGGGCGTGAGCTCATCTTCCTGAAAGCGCTGGACTCGTTCGCGGCGCTGCTTGACCGGCGTGGCGCCGTGCAGGATCAGCCCTCCGCGTCCGAACAGGCTGCCCAGAAACGCGGCCAGCGGTTCGGTGGTCTCGCGGAACTGCGTGAACACCAGCAGCTTTTCCTGCCGGGCGGCGATGGTTTCCGCCAGTTCGCGCAGACGGGAAAACTTGCCGCTGTCATCGCTCCTCCAGGCGCCGTCGCCCAGCCATTGCGATGGGTGGTTGCAGATCTGCTTGAGGCGCATCAGATAGGCCAGCACGATGCCGCGCCGCTCGATGCCCTCCGTCGTTTCCAGCGCTTGCGCCAGATCCTTCACTGCCCGCTGGTAGAGCGAGGCCTGGGCAGGCGACAGGTGGCACCACGCCTTGATCTCGGTCTTGTCCGGCAAGTCGGCGATGATGCGTTTGTCGGTCTTCAGTCGGCGCAGGATGTAGGGTCCCACCAGTTTCTTGAGCGGCCCGAAATGCCCGGTCTCGGCCAGGCGTTTGCCGAAGGCGCCGAATTGCTTGGCATTGCCGAGCAGCCCCGGATGGGTGAAGTCGAAAATCGACCACAGGTCGGACAGGCGGTTTTCGACTGGCGTGCCGGTCAGCGCGACGCGGGCGTCGGCCTGCAATTGCTTGACTTGGCGCGTCTGCCTGGCGGCGGGGTTCTTGATCGCCTGCGCTTCGTCGATGACCGCCAGACGCCAGCGAAAGCTGGTCAGTGCCGGCTGGCGCAACAGGGTGCCATAGCTGGTGATGACGAAGTCGGCGCCGGCGAGACGGCGGTCGTCGAGGCCGCGCATTTCCTCCGCCGTCAGCGCCGACGGATGCACGATCAGCACGCGCAGCGAAGGCGCGAAGCGTGCCACCTCGCTGGCCCAGTTGGCCAGCAGCGATGCGGGCGCCACCAGTAGCGTCGGGCGTCCCGCACTGCCGGCGGCTTCGCGCCGCAAGACAAGTTGCAAGCCCAGCACCTGAATGGTCTTGCCCAGGCCCATGTCGTCGGCCAGGCAAGCGCCCAGGCCCAGCCGGGTGAGCAGGTACAGCCAGCGCACGCCGGCCAGTTGATAGGGTCGCAGACTGGCCTTGAGATCGCTGCCAGGATCGACCTCGGCCAGACCTTCCGGCTGACGCAAACCTTGCAGCACCCCGGCCAGCCAGGGGCCGGCACTGATGTCCGACCAAGCGTCATCATCCATGTCGAGCGCATCATCCAAACGTGCGCCGGCGGCGAGACGCATCGCCTCGGCAAAGGGCAGGCCGTTCTTCTTCGCCTCCTGCTCGATGGCGGCGAAGCGGTCGAGCAACCGGCCCAGTTGCCGGCGATCCACCTCGACCCAGCGCCCGCGCAGGAGTTGCAGTCCATCCTGCCCCGCCAACAGCGCCTCGACATCCGCTTTGGACAATCTCTCGCCGTCGAGCGTGACGGATACCTCGAAATCGAGCAGAGCATCGAGCCCCACCCTCGATGGCGCCTGGGCGCCGACCGTGGCCGCGACTTTCGGCCGGGCCGGCCGCCCCGCCTGCCAATTGCCCGGCGCGCGCACCACGATACCGGCGGCTTCGAGCTTGGGCACGTCGAGCAGGAAGCGCCAAGCCTGCGCCGGCTGCCAGCGCAGCGGATGGTAGATCTCCCCGGCGGCGATCATCGGCGGCAGCCACTCGCAACTCTCGGCGGCGCGTTGCACCGGCTGCAGCAGCGAAAGCAGCTGCACCTTCCGCTGCGCCCCGGCGAATTCAGCCAGCGCCTGCGACAAGGGCAGATGCTGCGCCTTCCCGTGGGCCGAAAGCTGAGACACGTAGGTAGCGAGAAACGCGAACGGCGCCGCCGGATCCTTGCGGTTCTCGGCCAGGTTGAAATGCACGCGCCCGACCACATGCCAGGCTTTGTTACGGGAGCGCAGAAAGTCATCCAGCTCGCGACCGTCGGCCAGTTCCGCCGCCAATGCCTTGCCAAGGGCCTGCCAGAGCGTCGTCAGCACGTCTGCATCGAGATATTCCGCGCCCGCCATCGGCGGCGCGTCGGCGATGCGGGTGGCCAGCTCCAGCGCGTCGGGCGGGCTGGGTGCTGCGCCGCCGCCAGCGCAGGCGGCGGCGACGAAGCGCGCGGCGAAGTCGCGCCACCACGCCCAGGCGGGCGGCAGGGCACGGCCAGGCAGCGCCGTGCCCAGATACAACAGTCCATTACCGCCCGTACCATCGGAAACACTGAAGACGTTGGCGAATGCCTCGGCAATGTCCGCCTCCAGCGGCGCAGCGCCCGGATCGGCGACCGCGAGCACATGGCCGCGTGGAGTGAGCAGCGGAGTGATTTGCGTGGCGGGGGGATGGGGCAGGTTCATCGGGATGGTTCAAGGAAGAAACACGTCACCTTGCCGCAGCGCTCTCCTCATGCTTCTTCGGGACGATTTGCGACGTCGGCTTCGCGCGATCCAACCTTTCGTCAGGGCTTGGCAGGCCACTCAATTTGTACCTGTCGATGCTGCGTAACGCAGTCGCGGAGATAGAGATTGATAAGGCTCTGGTAGGGAATGCCGGCATCGACCGCCATACGCTTGAAATAGGCGATCACATCCTCGGAGAGGCGCATGGTGACGGGTTGCTTGAGTTTGGAGGCGTAGGGATTCCTGCGCGACTTCATCTTGGAGAGATCGTATTCGGCCTTCATGGTTCATCGCTTCCGTAAAAGGCGCTCTCACGCTTTGTAGCCTTGCGAGCGGAAATGACGCGGATGACGTGACCCGCCTCCCGCTCGCAGTGAACGACAAGAAGCAATTGAGCCCCGGTGCTCATGCCCAGCAACAGAAAACGCTCCTCGTCAGACGAGTGGTCGTCATCGAAGAACTGCACAGCAAACTCATCGTGGAAAACAGACTGGGCTTCCTCGAAGGAAACACGATGCCTTCTGATGGTTGCAGCAGCCTTGGCGGAATCCCACTCGAAATCAATCATACGTACGTTGTACGTAACGGCCGCCCGATGTCAAGGCGGCAGCACGCCGCCGCCGCGTCCCCGAATCCCGGACACGCCGTACACAACCAGCCCCGATCAACCATCCGCCGAACCGCTGACGCCGAACGCGCTCCACAGATCCGAGCCGCCCAGCAGCGCGTCCAGCAGCGGTTGCAGGCCATCGCGGTCCTGTTCCGAGAAACGGTCGTACACGGGGCTGTCGATGTCCAGCACCCCGAGCACCTCGTCCTGCCAGAGCAGCGGGATCACGATCTCGGATCGCGACGCGGCATCGCAGGCGATGTGTCCGGGGAACTGGTGCACGTCCGGCACGATGATGCACTCGGCGAGATTCGCCGCAGTGCCGCACACCCCCTCGCCCCACGCGATCCGTGTACACGCGGGCATGCCCTGGAACGGTCCCAGCACCAGTTCGCCGTCACGCGCGAAATAGAAACCCGCCCAGTTGATGCGCTCCAGTTCCGCCATCAGCAACGCGCCGAGGTTGGCGCAGTTCGCGACGAAATCCTGTTCGTCCTCGATCAGTCCCCGGAACTGTGCGAGCAGCGTCGTGTAGAACCCGTTCACCGTGCATCCTCCGCTCCGGCGGTGGCGGCCAGCTCCCCGCCCAGGACCTCGGCGGCACCCGCTCCGCACGCGAACACTACCCGCATCGCGTCCGCCACGCGCACCCCGGGAAGCAGCCACACGCAGTCTGCCGGCAGGTGGTACACGAATCCCTGCGTGGGCACCGGCGCGGTCGGCACGCAGACGGTGTAGAGGCCGCCGAGCAGCGTGATCGGCAGGAACGAGCGCATACGGGACATCGGCAGCTACCGGGGCCAGGGAACTGGCGCGGATTGTAACCGCGGCGCGTTTGAGGCGCGCCGGGCGATCGCCGATAATCGCGCCACGAACCCTGCCGTTGGAGCCTCGCATGGCCAGCATCTTCTCGCGCATCATCGCCGGTGAACTGCCGGGACATTTCGTCTGGAAGGACGAGCACGCGGTGGCCTTCATGACCATCCAGCCGATCCGCCCGGGGCACCTGCTGGTGGTGCCGCGGATGCAGGTCGACCAATGGGACGATCTGCCCGAGGAACTCGCCGCCCACCTGATGCGCGTCTCGAGGCGCATCGCGCACGCGTTGAAAAGCACCTACGGCTCGGCACGGGCCGCGCTGGTGATTGCGGGATTCGAGGTGCCGCACACGCACCTGCACCTGGTGCCGGCCGACGACATGGGCGATCTGTCGTTCCACAACGCGCGGATGGCCGATGCCGACACGCTGGCTGCCGAGGCGGCGCGCATCCGCGCCGCGTTGCGCGCGCAGGGCTGCAGCGAGGCGCAGCCCTAGCTGGCACTGCCCGGATACACCGGAGCGCGCGCCATCAGGAACGGCAGTGCGACGCGCTGGCGGGTCGCGTCGATGCACTCGGCGGCCGGGTAGCCGGCGTAGTCCGCGATGGTCGCGCCGGTGGTCTCCCGGTAGATCGCATCGAGCAGCGCGGCGAGTCCGTGCGCATCGATCAGCCCCAGCGCGAGTCCCGTTTCGGCGCAGCCCTCCGCCTTGTAGCGCAGTGCGGGCGGCGCGTCGTCGCCGGCCGCGAGCGAACGCAACAGCGCTTCGATCCGCTCGCGCAACACGCGTTCCCACGCCGCGCGCGGTGACCCCTCACTCATGAGCGCCTCGCGCCACGCACCAGCGGTCGCCCGCGTTCGCCGAGGAACTCGGCCAACGCACGGCCGGTGTGCGAACGCCGGCTGCGCGCCACACGCTCCGGCGTGCCGGCCGCCACGATCCGACCGCCACCCGCGCCGCCTTCCGGACCGAGGTCGAGGATCCAGTCGGCCTCGGCCAGCACATCGAGGTTGTGCTCGATCACCAGCACCGTGTTGCCGGCGTCGACCAGTCGCTGCAGCACGCCGATCAGCTTCTCGACGTCGGCCATGTGCAGCCCCACGGTGGGCTCGTCGAGCAGGTAGAGCGCACGCGGCCCGTCCCCGGGCGTACCGTCACCGCGCATGCGCGCCAGTTCGGTCACCAGCTTGATGCGCTGCGCCTCGCCCCCGCTCAGGGTCGGACTCGCCTGCCCGAGGCGCAGATACCCCAGGCCGACCTCGACCAGCAGCGCCAGCGGGCGCTGGATCGGGGGGTGCGCGGCGAAGAACTCGCAGGCTTCGGCCACGCTCATGGCGAGCACGTCGCTGATCCGCTGCCCGCGGAAGCGCACCTCCAGCGTCTCGGCGTCGAAGCGTGTGCCGCCGCAGGCATCGCAGAGCACGTGCACATCGGGCAGGAAGCTCATCTCGATGCGCTGCTGCCCCTGCCCCTCGCAGACCGCGCAGCGCCCGCCCGCGGTATTGAACGAGAAACGCCCCGGCGTGAAGCCGCGCACGCGCGCCTCGGGCGTCGCTGCGAACAGCTTGCGCACCGCGTCCCAGATCCCCACGTAGGTCGCGGGGCACGAGCGTGGCGTCTTGCCGATCGGCGTCTGGTCCACCTCGTAGACGCGCGCGACCGCCTCCCAGCCCTCGATCGCGCCACAGTGTCGCCAGCCGCCCCTGCGCCCGCGCGCCGCACCGAGGCGCTCGCGCAGGTTCCACTCCAGCACCTCGCGCATCAGCGTGCTCTTGCCGCTGCCGCTGACGCCGCTCAGGCACACCAGCCGCCCCAGCGGCAGCTCCGCATCGAGGCCGCGCAGGTTGTGCAGCCGCGCATCGCGGACCCTGAGGCGCGGGGTATCCGCGCGCACGCCGCGGCGCGCGCCGCGCAGCGGGTGGAGCAGCGGCTCGCGCAGGCAGCGCGCGGTGGCCGAGCGCGGTGAACGCATCACGGCCGCGATATCGCCTTCGGCGACCACTTCCCCGCCGAGCCGGCCGGCGCCGGGCCCGAGGTCGATGATGTGATCGGCGCGGCGGATGGTTTCCTCGTCGTGCTCCACGACGACCACCGTATTGCCCTTCGCCCGCAGGCCCTCGAGGGTGCCGAGGAGCATCGCGTTGTCGCGCGGGTGCAGCCCGATGGTCGGCTCGTCGAGGATGTAGCACACGCCACGCAGGTTCGAGCCGAGCTGCGCCGCAAGGCGGATGCGCTGTGCCTCGCCGCCGCTCAGCGTGGGCGCCGCGCGCTCGAGCGCGAGATAGCCGAGGCCGACCTCGCGCAGGAACCCCAGCCGCGAGCGCAGTTCCGGCAGCACGTCACGCGCGATCCCGGCCTCGCGGCCGGCGAGCCGCAGGCCGCCGAACAGCGACCACGCCTCGTCGACAGTCAGCGCGTTGTAATACGCCGGCCCCTGGTCGAGCAGGCGCACGGCCAGCGCTTCCGGGCGCAGGCGCTGGCCGGCGCACGCCGCGCAGCTGCGCGCCTCGCCCTGCCACCAGTCGTTCCAGGCGTGCTCCTCGCCGCTCTGCGCGGCATCGAAACCCTCGAGCTGCAGCCCGGTGCCGAAGCACGCGGGGCACCAGCCGTGCGCCGAGTTGTAGGAGAACAGCCGCGGATCGAGCTCCGCGAAGCTGCGTTCGCAACGCGGACAGCAGCGACGCGTCGAATAGGCATGCACCGTATCCGCGCCGTCACCGTCGAGCGCGAGGACCTGCACGCTGCCGTTGCCCGCCGCAAGCGCCTCCCCGAGCGCTTCCCGCAGCGCGCCCTCGCTGCGCGCGCGCACCTCGAGCGTGGCCAGCGGCAGCTCGATCCAGTGTTCGCGGTAGCGGTCGAGCCGCGGCCACCGATCGGTGGGCACCAGCGCGCCGTCCACGCGCAGCCAGCGCTGCCCGCGCCGCGCAGCCGCATCCGCGATGGCGGTGTAGAGCCCCTTGCGACCGCTGACCAGCGGCGCCAGCAACTGCACGCGCCGGCCGCGGAACTCGCGCAGCACGCGGGCGAGGATCAATTCCGGCGGCTGCGCCTCGATCGGAATGTCGCAGTCCGGGCAGTACTGCCGCCCCAGCTTCACGAACAGCAGCCGCAGGTAGTGATGGATCTCGGTCATCGTCGCGACCGTGCTCTTGCGGCCGCCGCGGCTGGTGCGCTGCTCGACCGCCACTGCCGGCGGGATGCCGCGGATCGCGTCGACGTCCGGGCGCACCGCCGGTTGCACGAACTGGCGCGCGTAGGCGTTCAACGATTCCAGGTAACGGCGCTGGCCCTCGGCGAACAGGATGTCGAACGCGAGCGTGCTCTTGCCGCTGCCGCTGATGCCGGTGATCACGGTCAGTGCATCGCGCGGCAGCGCGAGGTCGATGTCCTTGAGGTTGTGTTCGCGTGCGCGCCGGATCTCGATCGCCGCGGTCGGTGCCCGCGTGCGCCGTTCGCGCCGCGCCGCCGGCAGGCGTCCGCGCGCACTGCGCCACGCGGCCAGCGCGGCCCCGGTGGGACACGCGACGTCCACGATCGCCGCCGGCGAGCCGGCGAACAGCAACTCTCCGCCCGCCTCGCCGCCGTCGGGCCCGAGTTCGAGCAGCCAGTCGGCGCAGTCGATCACATCGAGGTTGTGCTCGATCACCAGCAGCGAGTCACCGCCGTCGAGCAGGCGGTCGAAGGCACCGAGCAGGCGTGCGATATCGTCGAAATGCAGTCCCGTGGTCGGTTCGTCGAAGATGAACAGCACGCCCTTGCCGGCGCGGCGCCGGCTCGCGGCCTCGGCGATGTGCCCGGCGAGCTTGAGGCGCTGCGACTCGCCACCGCTCAGCGTGGGCACCGGTTGTCCGAGCGCGAGGTAGCCGAGCCCGACCTCGGCGAGCGGGGTCAACGCGCGTACCACCTCGGCTTCGGCAGCGAACACCGCCAGCGCCTCGTCCACCGTGAGGGCCAGCACATCGGCGATCGAGCGCCCGCACGCCAGCCGCACCTCGAGCACCTCGGCGCGGAAACGACGCCCGTCGCACTCCGGGCAGCGCAGGTACACATCGCTCAGGAACTGCATCTCCACATGCTCGAAGCCGCTGCCGGTGCACGCGGGGCAGCGGCCATCGCCGGCGTTGAAGCTGAACGTGCCGCTCGTGTAGCCCCGCTCGCGCGCCAGCGCGGTGGCGGCGAACAGCGCGCGGATCGGGGCCCAGGCGCCCACGTGACTCGCCGGGTTCGAACGCGCGCTGCGCGCGATCGGCGCCTGGTCGACGAACACCACGTCGGCCAGCCACTGCAGCCCCTGCAGGGCGCGGTGCTCGCCCGGGGTCTCGAGCGGACGGCCGAAATGCTCACGCGCCGCCTGGTACAGCACGTCGCCGACCAGCGTGGACTTGCCCGAGCCGCTGACGCCGGTGACGCACACCAGCGCGCCGAGCGGAATGCGCACGTCGATGTCGCGCAGGTTGTTCGCGCGCACCCCGAGCAGCTCCAGGCACGGGCCATTGCCCGCATCGATCGTGCGGCGTTCGCGCCCGATCCGCCGCTCGCCGCGCAGGTACGCCGCGGTCAGCGACCCGTTCGCGCTCGCGATGCCGCGTGGCGGGCCCTGGTAGACGATGGCGCCGCCGGCGCGTCCGGGTCCGGGCCCCATGTCGATCAGGCGGTCGGCCGCCAGCATCAGCTGCGGGTCGTGTTCGACCACGAGCAGCGTGTTGCCGGCGTCGCGCAGCCGCTTCAGCACCTCGACCACGCGTCCCACGTCGCGCGGGTGCAGCCCGATGCTCGGCTCGTCGAGCACGAACAGCGTGTTGACCAGCGAGCTGCCGAGCGCGGTGGTCAGGTTGATGCGCTGCACCTCGCCCCCGCTCAGCGTGCGCGACTGGCGATCGAGCGTCAGATAGCCCACCCCGACCTCGACCAGGAAGCGCAGCCGCGAGCGGATCTCCGCCAGCACCAGCGCCGTCGCCTCGTCCGCGCCGCCGCCGGGCCGCAAGCCCTCGATGAACTCCAGCGCGCGCCCCGCCGGCAGCAGCGCGAAGGCGTGGAAATCGAGTCCGTGCCCGCCGCCCGGCGCGTCGGCGTGCAGGCGCCAGCGCAGCGCTTCGGGCTTGAGCCGCGCGCCGCGGCAGCTCGCGCAGACGTCATAGCTGCGGTACTTCGACAGCAGCACGCGGATGTGCATCTTGTAGCTCTTCGACTCGAGGTACTCGAAGAAGCGCCGCACGCCGTACCAGACGCCGTCGTCGAAGCCCCCCTCGCCTTCGAGCACCCACGCGCGATCCGCCTCCGGCAGCGCGCTCCACGGCCGGTCGAGCGCCACGCCGCGGCCATGCGCGTAGCGCTCCAGGTCCTGCTGGCACTCGCGCCAGGCGCCGGTCTGCCACGGCTTGATCGCGCCGTCGGCGAGCGTGCGTTGCGGGTCCGGGATCACGAGGCGGTAGTCGATGCCGATCGTGCGCCCGAAGCCCCGACACGCCGGGCAGGCACCGAGCGGCGAGTTGAACGAGAACGCCGCCGGCGGCAGCGTGGCATACGCGAGGTCGCAGTCGGCGCAGTGCAGCGAGTCGGAGAAGCGCAGCGCGGCGCCCGTCTCGCCGGTGCGCAGCACGAGCTTCCCGCGCCCGAGCCGGAACGCCGTCTCCAGGCCTTCGAGCAACCGCGAGCGGTTCTCCTCGCGCAGGCGCACCCGATCCTGCTGCACGCTCAGTCCGCCCGCGCGCTCCTCGACGCGCGTGTAGCCCTGCGCCGCGAGCAGTGCGCGCAGCTGCGCGCCATCCAGGCCGGGAAGCGTCTCGACGTCGAACAGGATCGTGACCATCGTGTCGGCGAGCGCCGGGTCGGCGAACAAGCGTGCCGCCACGCTCGCCGGCGTGTCGGCTGCGACCGGCCGCTCGCAGCCGGCGCAGTGCAGCGTGGCGGCACGTGCGAACAGCAGCTTCAGGTAATCGTTGAGCTCGGTCATGGTGCCGACCGTCGAGCGCGAGGTGCGCACCGAGGCGCTCTGCTCGATCGCGATCGCGGGCGGGATGCCGCGGATCGCATCCACCTGCGGCCGGTCCATGCGGTCCAGGAACTGCCGCGCGTACGGCGAGAAGGTTTCCACGTAACGCCGCTGGCCCTCGGCGTAGATGGTGTCGAAGGCCAGCGAGGACTTGCCGGAGCCGCTGACGCCGGTGATCACCGTGAACTCCCCGAGCGGCAGCTCGAGGTCGATGCCGCGCAGGTTGTTCTGGCGTGCGCCGCTGATGCCGATCGAGTCTTCCACGTGGGCTTCCGTGTGTGCTGCAGGGTGAGGGGAAGGCGGCGAGCGCCGGCCGGAATCTTCGCCGACCGCGGTGCCGTGGCGCAACGCCGCCCCCGGCGCTTGATGCCGGTCAACGAAAACGCGGGTCGCACTTCAAATGCGCGTGGGCGGCGGCTAACGTGACGCCCTCTCTCGTGAACGCGGGAACGCACAGCGATGAACAGGCACCGGCGCAGGGTCGTGATCATGGGTGCCGCCGGACGCGATTTCCACAATTTCCTGCAGGTCTTTCGCGACGATCGCACCGTCGAGGTGATCGCCTTCACGGCCACGCAGATTCCCGGCATCGCCGCCCGCCGTTTTCCGGCCACGCTGGCCGGGGTGCTCTATCCGACCGGCATCCCGATCGTCGACGAGCAGTTCCTGGAGGAACTGGTACGCCAGCAGCACGTCGACGAGGTGGTGTTCTCGTACAGCGACATCAGCCATCTCGAGGTGATGCACCGCGCCTCGCGCGTGCTCGCGAGCGGGGCGAGCTTTTCGCTGCCGGGGCCGTCGCAGACGATGCTGCACTCGCGCCGGCCGGTGATCGCGGTATCGGCGGTGCGCACCGGCTGCGGCAAGTCGCAGGTGGCGCGCTGGCTGGTGCAGCGGCTGGCGGCCGACGGGCTGCGCAGCGCCGTGATCCGCCACCCGATGCCCTACGGGGATCTGGAATCGCAGCGCGTCCAGCGTTTCGCGAGCCGGCACGACCTCGAACGTGCGCGCTGCACGATCGAGGAGCGCGAGGAGTACGAGCCGCACCTCGAATCCGGGGCGACCGTGTTCGCCGGGGTCGATTACGCCGCCGTGCTCGCGCAGGCCGAGCAGGACGCGCAACTCATCGTCTGGGACGGCGGCAACAACGATTTCCCGTTCGTGCACCCGGACCTGCACATCGTGCTGGTCGATCCGATGCGCGCCGGCGACGAGACCACCCACCATCCGGGCGAGGCGGTGCTGCGGATGGCCGACGTGGTGCTGATCGCCAAGTCCGACCTGGTCGAAGCCGCGCTGATCGAGCGGATGGTCGGCGCGATCCGCGCCGTCAACACGCACGCGCGGATCCTGCGCGGCGCCTCGCCGGTGACGCTCGATGACGGCGCGACGATCGCGGGCCGGCGGGTGCTGGTGATCGAGGACGGCCCCACGCTGACGCACGGCGGCATGGCGCACGGCGCGGGCTGGCGAGCCGCCACCGATGCCGGCGCCGGGATCGTCGATCCGCGGCCGTGGGCCGGCCCCGAACTGGCGCGGATCTTCGCCGCGCATCCGCACATCGGCCCGGTGCTGCCGGCGCTCGGCTACTACCCGGCGCAGATCGAGGCGCTGCGCGCGTGCATCGAAGCCTGTGACGCCGAACTGGTGGTGAGCGGCTCGCCGATCGACCTTGCCGCGCTGCTGCACGTGGCCAAGCCGGTGCTGCGTGCGCGTTACCGCTACGCCGACGTCGAAAAACCCGGGCTGGCCGGTGTGCTGCGCGAGTTCCTGCGCGAACGCGGCCTCGCCTGATCAGACTACCCGCGTGCCGCGCTCCCCGGCGGCCATCGCGACGGCGTCCTCCAGCCGCCCGATCACCGCCGGCCTCGCCGAGCGCTCGACGAATTCACACGCCGCCTCGACCTTCGGCCCCATCGAACCGGGTGCGAAGGCGTGCGTGCGCAGCGTCGCGGCCGAGACGCCCGCGAACGGGGCCTGGCGCGGATCGGGCCACTCGGGGTAGACCCCCTCCACATCGGTCAGGAGCAGCAGCAGGTCGGCCCGCAGCCCGGCGGCGATGAGCGCGCTGGCGCGGTCCTTGTCGATCACCGCCTCGACGCCGGCGAGCGCGCCCGCCGCGTTGCGCAGTACCGGTATCCCGCCGCCGCCGGCGCAGATCACGGTGACCCCCGCGTCGAGCAGCAGTTCGATCACGTCGAGCCCGAGCACGCCGAGGGGCCTCGGCGAGGCGACCACGCGGCGCCAGTGGTGTCCGTCCGGTGCCACCGTCCACCCATGGGCCTCCGCGAGCTGCCGTGCCTGCTCGCACGTGTAGACCGGGCCGATCGGTTTGTCCGGACCCAGGAACGCCGGATCGTGCGCGTCCACCTCGATCATGGTGAGCATCGCCGCCACGCGCACCCGCGGTGGCGGCAGGCTGCGCAGTTCGCGCTCGATCGCGTAGCCGATCATCCCCTCGGTCTCGGCGCCCAGCACGTCGAGCGCATCGGGGAGCAGGTCCGTGGCGTGCTGCTCGCGCAGCGCGAGACGGCCGATCTGCGGGCCGTTGCCGTGCGTGATCACGAGCTGGTGCGCACGCGCCAGCGGCGCGAGCGCGCGCACCGCCATTGCGACATTGCGCTGCTGCGTGCGCGCATCGAGCGGCTCGCCACGGCGCGCGAGCGCGTTGCCTCCCAGCGCCGCCACGATCCGCATGCCCGACCTCCCCGTGCTGCATCGATACACCGCCCCGAGTGTCACAAAAGCGTCGCGACACGGCAACGCCGGCTTTATCGAAGGCGCGGATCATCGGCCAAACGGAGGAGGCAGCCCATGATCCGGACCCGCGCACCCTCGCTCACCGCACGCACCGTCTGGGTGTCCGACATCCACCTCGGCTACCGCCACTGCAAGGCCGATTACCTGCTGGAATTCCTGGCCGCGATCGACTGCGAGACGATCTACCTGGTCGGTGACGTGCTCGATCTGTGGTCCCTGAAAACCCAGTGGCACTGGCCGGCGCAGCACAGCGCGGTGCTGCGCGCGCTGCTGGAGCATGCCGAGCGCGGCACACGGGTGGTCTACGTGGCAGGCAACCACGACGAACTGGTGCGCGAGTTCGCCGGCAACGCCTTCGGTCGCATCGCAATCGCGCGCCACCTGACGCACACCTGCGCCGATGGGAGACGCCTGCTGGTCACCCACGGCGACGAGTTCGAGAGCTGGATCCGCTGCAGCGCGCCGGCGAAATTGCTCGGGTCGGCGTCGTACACGCTGCTGCTGCGCATCAACCGCGCCTACAACGTGTTCCGCGCCTGGCGAGGCAAGCCGTACTGGTCGCTGGCCGGTGCCGGCAACGCTTTCACGCAACCGGGAGTGAACGCATGTTTACCGTCGAGGAACTGATCGATCGACGCTGGCCGGATTTCGGCCGCCGCCACCGCTGGCTGCGCACGCCGCTGCTCGCCGTGCTGCGCCTGCTGTTCCACGAGTCGCGCTTTCGCCAGTTCGGCGAGCAGTATCCTCACCTCGACGGCATCGACTTCGTCGATAAGGCGCTCGAGTACTTCGACTTCAGCTACACGGTGCGCAGCGACGAACGCGAGCGCATCCCGGCCACCGGGCCGGTGGTGATCGTCGCGAACCACCCGATCGGTTCGCTGGACGGACTGGCGCTGCTGCGCCTGGTGAGCGAGGTGCGCCCCGACGTGAAGGCGGTGGCCAACGAGCTGCTGATGGCGATCGCGCCGCTGCATCCGCTGCTGCTGCCCGTGGACGCGCTGCAGGGCCGCACCGCGCGCGAGAACCTGCGCCGCATCGAGGCGCACCTCGGCGACGGCGGCGCGCTGGTGATCTTCCCGGCCGGCGAAGTGTCGCGCCTTGGTGCGCGCGGCGTGCGCGACGGCGCCTGGCGCAGCGGATTCCTGCGCATGGCACGCCGCGCCAATGCCGACATCGTCCCGGTGTACGTCGACGGCCGTAACTCGGCGTTCTTCTACGCGGTGTCGCTGCTGGCCAGGCCGCTGTCGACGTTGCTGCTGATCCGCGAGATGTTCCGCCAGGCGCGCAACAGCGTCGGCATCCGCATCGGGCGCGCGATCCCGCCGGCGTGCCAGCGCGGGTTGGACGCCGACGACACGCGACTCGCGAAGCGCTTCCGTGGCGAGGTCTACGCCCTCGCGAGACCGCAGGCGCGCTCGCTGTTTCCGCCCGCGCCGGAGGCGATCGCGCACCCCGAGAACCGCCAGCTCCTGCGCCGCGAACTGCGCGCGACCACCGCGCTCGGCGAGACGCGCGACGGCAAGCGGATCGCGCTCTGCCGCGACGCCCGCGGCACAGCGGTGCTGCGCGAGATCGGACGGCTGCGCGAGATCGCGTTCCGGGCCGTCGGCGAAGGCAGCGGCGCGCGGCGCGACATCGACCGTTTCGATCCGCACTACGAGCATATCGTGCTGTGGGACGACCACGACCTCGAGGTCGTGGGGGCGTACCGCCTGGTGCATGCCGGGCACGCGCTGGCGCGCCACGGCCCCGGCGCGCTGTACACGGGCACGCTGTTCGAGTTCGGACCCGCGATGGACGCCCTCTGGCCCCAGGCCTGTGAACTGGGGCGCAGCTTCGTGCAGCCGCGCTACTGGGGACGGCGCGGCCTGGACTACCTGTGGTACGGCATCGGTGCCTGGCTGGGCACGCAGCCCGAGGTGCGCTGGCTGTTCGGTCCGGTCAGCATCAGCAACAGCTACCCCGCGTTCGCGCGCGAGCTGCTGGTCGGCTTCTATCGCCACTATTTCCCGCCAGCGGCGCCGCTGGCACGCGCACGCCGCCCCTGCGTGTGCGCGCCGCTGACGACGCTGGACACCGGCTTCTGCGGCACCGACCGCGAGGCGGATTTCGCGCGCCTGCGCGCGGTGCTGCAGGCCAGCGGCCTGCAGGTGCCGGTGCTGCTGAAGCAGTACACCGAGGCGGTCACCGAAGGCGGCGCGGCCTTCCTCGATTTCAGCGTGGATCCGGATTTCGGCCACTGCATCGACGGCCTGATCCTGATCGACCTCGCGCGGCTGCGGCCCGCCCACCGCGCCCGTTACCTCGGCGCCCGCTAACCCACGAACGTTCGGCCACAGGCCGAACCTACGGCGGATATCGTTCGGCACCATCGTTCGGCCACAGGCCGAACCTACGCCGGGCAGCGGTCACGTCCGTGGTGCCCGGGCATCGGTCACGTCCGTGGTGCCCGGGCATGTGCGCGGGGCGGCGGCCGGTCCGGGGGCGCTGGGCTATACTTCGCGGCACAGCGATTCCCGGGGTTCCGCGCATGCCAAGCACTCTGACTCGAGCCGCCGCCGCGCTGGGGCTGATGACGCTGTTCGCCGCGCCCGTCCCGGCGCTGGATCTGTTCGGGCCGGACTGCCTCGAGATGCTGGGCGAACGCACACGCGCCTGGGCCGAGTGCAAGCGGCTGTTCGACGCCGCCGACGCGCGCTGCAAGCTGCCGAAGGCGCGCATGCACGAGTCGATGCGTGCCTGCACAGCGAAGGGCCGTTCGAAAGCCGAGATCGATGCCGCGATGGCGAAGGGATATCGCGAGGCGGGCACCCGGCCGGCCTCCAGCAAGAGCGCGAGCGCGCAACCGGCAACGGCGTCGTCGGCGACGCAGCGTGAGGACGAGCGCCGCCGCACGACCACGCCGGGCTTCCTGCAGCGCGCCCCCACCAAGGACTGACTTCCGGCTGCCACCGGCGCACGCCGGCGGCGGGGCCTGCGAACCGTTGCGCTACAGGATCTGCACGCCGCGGCGTACGTATTCCTCGACCCGGATCCCGTGCGTGCCGTTGGATACCACGGCGCGGATCAGCCAGCCCTCCATGCCGGACTGTCCCGAGAGTTTCTGCAGGTCGAGCACCCGCTCCTGGCATGGCTGGTGGTGCTCGTCGCGCACCAGCAGCACGCGTGGCAGGTGACGGTTGCGGTAATTGGTGCTGAGCACGATGCCGTGGCAGCCGTTCACGAGCTCCACCACGCTGCCGGTCGGATAGAGACCGATGCAGCGCACGAACTCGTCGACCAGCTGTTCGTCGTACTTGCTGGCGCGCCCGCGTTGCAGCACGTCCAGCCCGCGCAACGACGGCAGCCCCTTGCGGTAGCAGCGATCCGAGGTCACGGCGTCGTAGACGTCGCACAGCGTGACGATGCGCGTCATGCGCGAGATTCCGGCCGCCTTCAGCTTGCGCGGATAGCCGCTGCCGTCCAGCGCCTCGTGGTGTCCGTACGCGACGTCGACGGCCCCGTAACTGAGGTTGCGGTGCGCCATCAGGATGTTGCGGCCGTCGGTCGGGTGCGCCTTCATGACCTCGAACTCCTGCTGCGTCAGCGCACCTTCCTTGTTCAGCACCTCGAGCGGGGTCAGCGTCTTGCCGACGTCGTGCAGCATGCCGGCGAAGCCGATGGCGTTCAGGTCTTCCTCGCCGTAGCCCAGATGACGGCCGAAATTGATCGCGAGCAGCCCGACGTTGACACAGTGTTCGGAGGTGTAGGAGTCGCGGTCTCGGATACGCGACAGCCAGAGCACCGCATCGGGGCTCTCGATGATCTCGCGCACCGCATTGGAGACCGTGGCCTTCACTTCCTTGATGTCGATGACGCGCCCGAGGCGCACATCGTCCATCAGCGAACGCGTCAGCGCGCGCGCGTCGCTCTGCAGTCGCGAGGCACGCTGATAGGCCCTCGCTCCCGGCGGGCGACCGGGAAACGGGATGGGCTCGGCCCGGCGCGCCGGTGCCTCGAGTACGGCGTGCTCGCTGGGTCCCACCCATTCGTCCTCGCCGTACTCGACCACGACCTCGCGGCAGTAGCGCGCGATCTCGCCGATCTGCGCCACGTTCTCGATCCTGAAGCCCTGGAACAGGAACGGGGTCTCGGTCCACGGGCGGTCGAGTTCGACGACACGCATCCCCACCCGCAACGCCTCGACCCGGATGCGCTCCCGGCGCACCGCGGTGTGGAAGTACCCTGGCCTCGACCGGGTAACCTTGGACATCGGGCTTCCTGCGTTGCTCGCTATCTGGTTTCGCCCGCTGCACTATAGTCCATCGATCGCGCAGGTTCCAAAGGCGTGCGCCCGTATCCGGTGCCCTGTTCCCGGCACCACTCACGTACCGCGGCATAGTCGCCACGGAACACCACGCGCCCTTCGGCCTTCGCAAGCTGGAATTCGTACATCGGATCGTAGTACTCGCGCAGCAGCAGCGCGATCCAGTCCCGGTGAGCGTGGGTGCCACCGCTGCGTTCGTGCGCGCACAATGCCGTGCGCAGCAACCCTTCCGCCTCGCGGTGACGCTCGCCGCCCAGCCGCCGCTGGATGCGGCCCAGCCCGTCGAGCAATGCCCGGGCGAAGCGCTCGAAGCCGCCATCGGGGTCGGCCGCGAGCCAGCCGGCCAGATCCTCATGCACGTACTCGGCCAGGATGCGCTCCACGCGCTCCTCGAAGCGTGATTCCAGGATCACCAACGGCGCGGCCTTCATCGCGCGATGCAGCTCCGGCGGCACCGTGACCGGACCGATCTGACGGCTCTCGTCCTCGAGGAACAGCACGGCGCCCGGGGCGTCGATGCGCTGGCGCAGCAGCGCCACCGCCAGCGCGTTCTCGAAGTCCGCCTGCGCGGGCGGCGCGCCGACGCGCCGCCCGAAGCTCGACCCGCGGTGACGCGCGAAACCCTCGAGGTCGATGCCGCCCGGGAGTTCGCGGATCAGCACGGTCTTGGCCGATCCGGTGCGCCCGCCGATCACCACCAGCGGCGCCGCTGGCGACGGCTCCTCGATCTCGCGGAGCACGTGGTTGCGAAGCGCCTTGTAGCCACCGGCGACCACGCGCACCGCCACTCCTTCGGCGGCTATCCAGTCGGCGGCTAGCTGCGAGCGCAGGCCGCCGCGCCAGCAGTGCAGCACGGCGTCCGGGTGCGCGCGGAGGAACTCGCACCAGCGCGCGGTACGCTGCTCGCGCACCGCCCCGCCGACCAGCCGATGCCCCAGCGCGATCGCGGCCTGCTGGCCCTCGCGCTTGTAACAGGTGCCCACGCGCTCGCGTTCGGCGGTGTTCAGGATCGGCAGGTTCACGGCACCGGGCAGCGCGCCGTGCGCGAACTCGACCTCCGCGCGCACGTCGATCCACGGCGTCGCGGCGTACAGCAGCCGATCGAATTCTTCCGCGTGCACCACCCCGGGCTTCATCCTCACTCCACCGCCAGCAATCCGGCCGTGATGCTAGCCGGCACGCCACCATTGCGCCACCGCACGCCACGGCGGTATTCGTGCCCAAACCGATTGTTGCGAATCATTCCTATTTTTCTATAAGCTGCGGACATGGATAACCAGCGCGCCCTCTTCGCCCAGCTTCGCCCCGGTGACCGGGCGCGCGTCGATGGCTTCGGCCCGATGCCCGAGTACTACCGCAACCGGCTGCTCAGCATGGGGCTCACCCCCGGCACCGAGTTCACCGTGGTGCGCGACGCCCCGCTCGGCGACCCGGTGCAGATCATGTTGCGCGGCTTTCGCCTAAGCGTGCGCCGCGCCGAGGCCGCCGCACTGCGCGTGGAACGGCTGTGAGAGGCAAGTCCTTTACCATTGCGCTGGTGGGCAATCCCAACTGCGGCAAGACCACCCTGTTCAACCGCCTCACGGGTTCCCACCAGAGCGTCGGCAACTGGCCGGGCGTGACCGTCGAGCGCAAGACCGGCACCTTCACCCACGAAGGGCTGAACATCCGGGTGGTCGACCTGCCCGGCACCTTTTCGCTGCACGTCTCGCGCGACGACGACGCGCTCGACCAGCAGATCGCGCAGGCCTACGTGCTGTCGCGCGAGGCGGATTTGATCGTCAATATCGTCGATGCGGCGAGCATCGCGCGCGGACTTTACCTCAGCTCGCAGATCTTCGACGCCAACGTGCCGGTGGTCGTCGCGCTGAACATGATCGACGTGGCGCACTCGCAGGGGCTGCACGTCGATCCGCACCGGCTGGCGAACTGCCTCGGCTGTCCGGTGGTGCCGCTGGTCGCCAGCCGCGGCGACGGCGTGCGCGCGCTGGTCGAGGCCATCTGCGCGGAACTGCAGACCGAGCAGCCGCCACCGGCGCGGCTCGCGCTCGACGCAGCGCTCGAGAACGCATTGCTCGGCGTGCAGTCGGCGCTGGACCCGGCGCAGGCGGGGCCCAACGGCCGACTGCTGGCAGCCGCGCTGCTCGAGCGCGATGCCGCCGCGCTGGAGCGCATCGGCGATGAAGCGCGCGCACGCGTGCTGCCGCTCGTCGAGCAGTTCGAAGCGCGGCTGGGCAGCAACGCCGGCGACGCGCTGATCGCGGCCCGCTACCGCGCGATCGGGCAGATCGTCGGTCAGGCCGTGCGCAGCGAACAGGGCAAGCGCGTCAACGTCACCGAGGTGCTGGACCGGGTGCTGCTGAACCGTATCCTCGCCTTCCCGGTGCTGCTCGGCGTGATGTACCTGATGTTCACCTTCACGATCAACGTGGGCGGTGCGTTCATCGATTTCTTCGACCTCGCGGCCGGCGCGCTGTTCGTGGAGCTGCCGCGTTCGGCGCTGGCCGGGATCGGGACGCCGGAGTGGCTCGTGGCGGCGCTGGCCGACGGCATCGGCGGCGGCGTACAGCTGGTGGCCAGCTTCGTGCCGGTGATCGCCTCGTTGTTCCTGTTCCAGAGTTTCCTCGAGGACTCCGGCTACATGGCACGCGCGGCGTTCATCCTCGATCGCCTGATGCGCGCCGTGGGGCTGCCGGGCAAGGCCTTCGTGCCGCTGATCGTGGGTTTCGGCTGCAACGTGCCGGCGGTGATGGCCACGCGCAGCCTCGATACCCAGCAGGACCGCCTGCTGACGGCGATGATGGCGCCGTTCATGTCCTGCGGCGCGCGGCTAACCGTCTACGCGCTGTTCGCGGCCGCGCTGTTTCCGCGCAATGGCCAGAACGTGGTGTTCGCGCTCTACCTGATCGGCATCGCGCTGGCGATCGGCACCGGCTTGCTGCTGCGCAGGCGCCTGCTCGCGCGCGACCTCTCCCCGTTCCTGCTCGAACTGCCGCCGTACCACGTGCCGACCCTGCGCGGGCTGCTGCTGCACACCTGGTTCCGGCTGAAGGGCTTCGTGCTGCGCGCCGGCAAGGCCATCGTCGCCGTGGTGCTGGTGCTGAACTTCGTGGACTCGATGGGCACCGACGGCAGCTTCGGCAACCAGAACACCGAGCGCTCGCTGCTGTCGCAGATCGGCAAGACGATCACGCCATTGTTCGCGCCGATGGGACTGGACGAGGACAACTGGCCCGCCACGGTGGGCATTTTCAGCGGCATCTTCGCCAAGGAGGTGGTGGTCGGCACACTGGACGCGCTCTACACGACGATGGCGCGCGAGGGCGCCGACGCCGGCGCCGCGGCCGACCCGCGGGCGATGCTCGACGAGGCCTTCGCCTCGGTGGGAGCGAACCTCGCGGCGCTCGGGGAGACGATCACCGACCCGCTGGGACTCGGCAACATCGGCGACCGCGCGGCGATCGTCGAGCAGGAGGGCTTGCACGACACCACGCTCGGGCTGATGGCCAGCCTGTTCGACGGCCGGATCGGCGCCTTCGCCTACGTGCTGTTCGTGCTGCTCTACATGCCCTGCGTCGCGACGCTGGGCGCGCTGTACAAGGAACTGGGCCGTTTCTGGGCCTTCTTCTCGGCCACGTGGAACACCGTGATCGCGTACACGCTGGCGGTGATCGTCTACCAGGCCGGCACGTTCGCGGCGCACCCGCTGGCCTCGGCGTCGTGGATCGTCGGTTGCCTGGCGGCGCTCGGTGGCTGTTACGCGTGGCTGATGCACCTCGGCGACCGCCGTCGCCGCGACGGTCGACTGATACCGGTGGTCAATCTCTGATCCTGCCCGGCGGCCGCGCTCAGGCCGAGTCGCGGCGCCAGATCGACCCCTCGCGCGTGTCCTCGATCACGATCCCGTGCTCACGCAACCCGGCGCGGATCGCGTCGGCGCGCGCGAAGTCGCGTGCCTGCTTCGCCTGCACGCGCTCGGCGACCAGCGCGTCGATCCAGGCATCGTCGCTGGCGGTGTCGCCGCCGCGGCGAAACGCCAGCGGGTCGTCGGCCAGCAGGCCGAGGATCGCACCGAGGCCGCGCAGTTCGGCGGCCAGCCGGCGCGCACGCGCCGCATCGCCTTCGCGCGCGACGGCATTGAGTTCGCGCGCCAGATCGTGCATCGCCGCCAGGGCGCCCGGGGTATTGAAGTCGTCGTCCATCGCCGCGCAGAAACGCTCGAAGTGCGCGCTGCCCGCCAGCTCGGCCACCGGCAGCGGCGCCACGTCGCCGAAGTCGCGCAGCGCCGCGTAGAAACGCTCCAGCGCCTGGCGCGCCGAGTGCAGGCCGGACTCCGCGTAGTTGATCGGACTGCGGTAGTGGCTCGCGAGCAACAGGAAGCGCAGCACCTCGGGCCGATGGCGGGCGAGCACGTCGCGGATGGTGAAGAAGTTGCCGAGCGACTTCGACATCTTCTCGTCGTCGACCCGCAGCGGGCCCACGTGCATCCAGTAGTTGGCGAAGCACTTGCCGGTGGCCGCCTCGGACTGCGCGATCTCGTTCTCGTGATGCGGGAAGATCAGGTCGGGGCCGCCGCCGTGGATATCGAAGGTCTCGCCGAGGCAGCGCATCGACATCGCCGAACACTCGATGTGCCAGCCCGGCCGTCCCGGCCCCCACGGGGATTCCCACGCCGGCTCGCCGGGCTTCGCGGCCTTCCAGAGCACGAAGTCGCGCGGGTCTTCCTTGTCCTCGCCGACCTCCACGCGCGCGCCGGCCAGCAGTTCGTCGGGCTTGCGACCCGAGAGCTTGCCGTAGTCGGCGAAGCGCGCCACGCGGTAGTACACGTCGCCGTTCGGCGCCCGGTACGCGTGGCCGGAGCCGACCAGCCGCGCGACGATGGCGAGGATGTCGTCGATGTGCGCGGTCGCGCGCGGTTCGCGGTCCGGCGGCAGGTTGCCCAGCGCACGCTCGTCCTCGTGCATCGCCGCGATCATGCGCCCGGTGAGCGTCTCGAGCGGCTCGGCGTTCTCGCCGGCGCGACGGATGATCTTGTCGTCGATGTCGGTGATGTTGCGCACGTACTCGAGCTGCCAGCCGCGCGCGCGCAGGTAGCGCGCCACCACGTCGAAGGCCACCAGCAGCCGTGCGTGCCCGATGTGGCAGTAGTCGTAGACCGTGATGCCGCAGACGTACATGCCGATGCGCCCCGGCACCAGCGGCCGGAACGCCTCGGTGCGCCGGCTCATCGAGTTGTGGATCTGCAAGCCCATCGCCCTACCCCTTCGCCGCCGCGGAGCCCGACCACGTGTCGCGCAGCCCGATGGTGCGGTTGAACACCACGGCGCCGCCATCCCCGGCCTCTGGATCGCGGCAGAAATAGCCCTCGCGCTCGAACTGGCAGCCCGCGCCGGCGGGCAGTGCGGCCAGCCCGGGCTCGGCCTTGCAGCCGCGCAGCACCGCCAGGCTGTGCGGGTTCAGGTTGTCGGTGAAGCTGCGCTCGCCCGCATCCGGTTGCGGATCGAGGAACAGGCGGTCGTAGAGCCGTACCTCGCAGTCGAGCGCCTGCGAGGCCTCGACCCAGTGGATCACGCCCTTCACCTTGCGTCCGTCGGACGGGTTGCGTCCCAGCGTCGCGGGATCGTGGCTGCAGCGCAGTTCGACGATCTCGCCGTGCGCGTCGCGCACCACCTCGTCGGCGCGGATCACGTAGGCGTTGCGCAGACGCACCTCGCCGCCGGCCACCAGGCGCTTGAAGTCCTTGTTCGCCTCGGTGCGGAAATCCTCGCGGTCGATCCACAGCTCGCGACCGAAGGGCAGCGTGCGCTGGCCGAGCTCGGGACGCGCGGGGTGTGCGGGCGCCGTCAACTGCTCGATCCGGTCCGCCGGGTAATCGAGCAGCGTGACCTTCAGCGGACGCAGCACGCACATCGCGCGCGGCGCGTTCTTGTCGAGGTCGTCACGGATGCAGTACTCGAGCATGCCGAGATCCACCAGGCCATCGGCCCGGCTGACGCCGGTGCGTTCGACGAAGTCGCGGATCGCTGCCGGCGTGACTCCGCGGCGGCGCAGTCCGGACAGCGTGGGCATGCGCGGATCGTCCCAGCC
This sequence comes from Pseudomonadales bacterium, assembly GCA_022072145.1. Classification (GTDB taxonomy): domain Bacteria; phylum Pseudomonadota; class Gammaproteobacteria; order Pseudomonadales; family UBA5518; genus UBA5518. The sequence goes on along the minus strand of JAJVIG010000062.1, from coordinate 2,344 downwards.
GCTCACGTGGCCTTCCTCGACGAGCTGGCGCAGCTTGCGCTTGCTGGTCACGGTGTAGCTGAGGTTCAGGCGCGCGAATTCGTACTGGCGGGGACGCGCCGGAACCGGCAGCTGCCCGATGAACCAGTCGTAGAGCGGCCGGTGGTCCTCGAACTCCAGCGTGCAGATCGAATGCGTGATGCCCTCGATCGCATCCTCCTGCCCGTGCGCGAAATCGTAGGACGGATAGATGCACCAGGCGGCGCCGGTGCGGTGGTGCGGCGCGCGCTTGATGCGGTAGAGCACGGGGTCGCGGAGGTTGAGGTTCGGCGAGCCCATGTCGATGCGCGCGCGCAGCGTCATGCGTCCTTCCTCGATCGCTCCCGCGCGCATGCGCTCGAGCAGTTCCAGGCTCTGCTCGGCGGGACGGTCACGGTACGGGCTGTCCCGCCCGGGTTCGGTCAGCGTGCCGCGGTAGGCGCGCATCTGCTCGGGGTCCAGCTCGCAGACGTAGGCGAGCCCGTTGCGCACCAGGTGCTGCGCCCACGCGTACAGCGTCGCGAAATAATCGCTCGCGTAGCGCACCTCGCCGTCCCAGGCGAAACCCAGCCACGCCACGTCGCGGACGATCGCCTCGACGTACTCGACGTCCTCGGTCGAGGGGTTGGTGTCGTCGAAGCGCAGGTTGCAGCGCCCGCCGAATTCCCGCGCCAGGCCGAAGTTCACGCAGATCGACTTGGCGTGTCCGATGTGCAGGTAGCCGTTGGGCTCGGGCGGGAAGCGCGTGACGACCTCGGCGACGCGTCCCGAATCGAGATCGTCGCGGATGATCGTGCGCAGGAAGTTCGAGACGCGCTGGGGTTCACTCATCGAGGCTGGCGATTTGCGGCAAAAATTGTGGCCCGGGATTATAGCCGCCGGGGTAGGTGCCCGAAACAAAACCCGCTATGATTGCCGCTCTTTTTTACCAGCGGTACGGCAATGGTCACTCTGCACACCTCCATGGGCGACATCACGCTCGAACTCGACGCCGAGAAGGCGCCGAAGACGGTCGAGAACTTCCTGCACTACGCGCGCGACGGCTTCTACGACGGCACCGTGTTCCATCGCGTGATCGACAATTTCATGATCCAGGGCGGCGGACTCACCGCTGACCTGGAACAGAAGCGCACGCGCGAGCCGGTCGCGAACGAGGCGAACAACGGACTGAAGAACACCGTCGGCACGATCGCGATGGCGCGCACCAACGACCCGCACTCGGCCACCGCGCAGTTCTTCATCAACGTGTCCGACAACCACTTCCTCGACCACAGTTCCCCGACGCCGCAGGGCTGGGGCTACGCGGTGTTCGGCCGCGTGGTCACCGGCATGGACGTGGTCGACCGGATCCGCGCGGTAGCCACCGGCAACCGCGGCTACCACCAGGACGTTCCCCGCGAGACGATCACGATCGAGCGCGTCAGCATCGCCTGATCGCGGCGCCGCGGATGGACAGCCTGTTCATCTCGGACCTGCACCTCTGCGAGCAACGCCCGGCGACGACCCGGGCGCTGCTGCGCTTCCTCGCCACCCGCACCCGTGGCGGCGACGCACTCTACATCCTGGGCGACCTGTTCGACGCCTGGCTCGGTGACGAAGACGATTCTCCCCTGGCGCGCACCGTGCTCGACGCCCTCGGCGAGCGAAGCCGCGCGGGCGTGCAGGTGTTCCTGATGCCGGGCAATCGCGATGTGCTGCTCGGCGAGCGTTTCGCGCGCCGCGCCGGCGCCTCGCTGTTGCCGGACCCCTGCTGCCGGCAGGTCGGCGACCGCCGCGTGCTGCTGGCGCACGGGGATGCGCTGTGCAGCGCGGATCTGGGCTACCAGCGCTACCGCCGCTGGATCCGGCGGCCTGCGACGCGCAGGCTGCTGCTCGCGCTGCCGCTCGCGCTGCGCCGGCGCATCGCCGCCGCGCTGCGCCGCCACAGCCGCGAACACACGCCCATGAAGCCGGCGCCGCTGCTGGATGTCGTGCCGGCAACGGTCGAGGAAGCGTTGATCGAGTACGGCGTCGATCTGCTGATCCACGGACACACGCACCGCCCCGCGCAGCATGCGCATCGCAACGGTTCACGCCTGGTGCTCGGCGACTGGGACGGCGCCGAGGCGCGCTACGTGTGCTGGTCCGCCGGTAGCGAACCGCTACTGCACGCGTTCCCCATCGCCCCGTAGGTTCGGCCCGTGGCCGAACATCGTGAACGTCCGGGCGCAGCCCGGACCTTGTACCTTGATGACGGGCGTGTTTTTGTCATGCCCGCTTCCGGGGAAGCCGACCGGACCTTTGAGCAGCCTTGGCTGACTCCGCACGTAGAGTGGCTCCCCGCCCC